>NZ_JAKUGK010000001.1:0-1111394 GCF_022663885.1 Bacillus cereus group sp. BfR-BA-01330 | reverse complement strand
TGGACCTACCGGAAGTACTGGACCTACCGGAAGTACTGGACCTACCGGAAGTACTGGACCTACCGGAAGTACTGGACCTACCGGAAGTACTGGACCTACCGGAAGTACTGGACCTACCGGAAGTACTGGGTCAATAGTTACAACAAACTCTATGTTCGCTAATAATACATTAGGTGGTCCCATCTCTGTGATATTAGGTGGAACTAATATTCCTCTTTCTAATAACCAAAGCCTCGGTAATTTTACAGTTAACGCCTCAAACGATATATTTACAATTCCTGTAACCGGAAGATATTATTTAACCTATCAAGTTAATACGACAACTGCTCTACTCGCTGGAACAAGACTACTATTAAACGCTTCTACTCCACTTCCTGGTTCTATTTTTTCTCCCGCTATATCAACTTCAAATTATAATAATAATTTAATTACTAATTTAATTGCCGGTAATACAATTTCACTTCAATTATTCGGCGTATTATCCATCGTTAATTTGGTTGGAGGTGGTTCAACAGGTGCCTCTCTAACAATTATACGAATCGATTAAAAAATGATTCATTCTTTTTCTAATAAACATTATTAAATACTAAGTCTGTCATAACAAAAATTTCCCAATTATTTCATAAAAGTGATGACGCATTAAAGAACAAATTGCACTATATTCATAGTAGAAACTATCTATACTAAATTTTCCGTATATATATTATCAATTTACACTGACTTCCACCGATGTTACATTAAATATGAAAACAGTTTCTCTTTTACGAACCATCTCAATACGTATTTGAGAAACATACTCCAATCCTATACGCGAGAGCAATACTATGTTGACACTCAGATGAGTGTCTTTTTTTGTGAGTGATAAAAAATAAAAACCATCTCTTATAGATGGTTTTATCTTTTGTTACTATAAATGCACACTCATGCAGTTGGATAATAAATTGTCATGCTTAATCGAGTCAAAGATTCTCCTAAATTATGATAAGAGTGTGATCTATCGGCCTTAAAACGAATTGAATCTCCACTATTTAATGTATATTGACAGTTATTCACTTCTACTGTCAATTCACCTTCAAATACCGTAATAAATTCTTCTGCGCCTTCTTTATGCCCTTCTGAACTTAATTTCCCTTCTGTTTCTATTTCTACTGTATACATTTCAAAATGTCTATCATCTTGAAAAGGAAAAGAAGGATACACTTTATATTTTCCATTGTCTTCAGACAATGCTTGAATATCTTTTCTTAAGATCACTTTCGTATCAGGCTGAGGATTGTTGATTAAAGAGGTAAAAGAAACTTTCAAGCCATTTGCAATCTTCCATATTGTTGTTAGTGTCGGGCTTGATTCGCCTCTTTCAATTTGTCCAATCATCGTTTTACTCACACCTGTTAATTGGGCAACTTTTTCCAAACTTAATTTTTCTTTTTCTCTTATAGTTTTTAAATTTTTCGCCAGTATTAGTTGAATTTCTTCCATAAAAAAACACTCCCATACTATATACAATATAACGACCATTTTGTATAATAAAAAACATACTTTATATTGTTCTTTTTGATCATTATAACATACACAAATGATTAGGGGGTTTTCACATGCCTATATTTTCTTTTTTATTATTTGTTTTTATAAGTAGCTTCACACCCGGCCCTAACAATTTTTTAGCGATGACATACGCAAATCAACACGGATTAAAACAGAGCATGAAGTTTTGCTTTGGAGTATCTTTCGGTTTTTTCATCCTCACTTCTTTATGTAGTTTCTTTAATGTTTTACTACTTAATATCTTACCCATAATCGAATTCCCTTTAAAAATTTTAGGTGTAGCGTATATGTTATATTTAGCTATTAAAATACTTACTAGTAAAAGCAGTACGAATCCCGGTGAAAAAGATAATAAAAATTTATTCACAGTGGGGATTTCTCTTCAATTCGTTAATCCTAAAGGGATATTATTCGGACTGACTGTAGTATCGACTTTCATAATCCCTTACTACAATTCATATTCAAGTTTTATACTTTTTTCATTATTTTTAGGTGTAGTCGGTTTAATGAGTACATTTAGTTGGAGTTTATTTGGTTCAATATTCCAAAAATTATTAGTGAAACATAACCAATTATTTAACATCATTATGGCCGTTTTATTAGTTTTCAGTGCCGTTTCAATCGTTATACACTAATTCAATGCTCATTTTAGATTTTGCACTTTTTAATACCACTCTTCATCAATCAGACTACTTTATATACTAATCTATCCACATACCCTATATGTTTTAAAACTTTTAAGTGGAAACCTTCTAACAATTGGTTTCCTTCCATATCATATTAAATAAGAAGCAGGTTAAATACGGAGGTGATTTTGATTAAGACTACTCTAATTTCTCATTTTTACAATGAAGAATATTTACTTCCATGGTGGTTAATGCACCATACAAAGCTATTTGATCACGGCATTCTTATTAACCGTGGATCCACTGATCGGTCAGTTGAAATCTGTAAAATTTTCGCTCCTAATTGGGAAATACGAAACTCAAAATCACTCGAATTTGATGCTTATTTAGTTGATCAAGAAGTTATGGAAATTGAAAGAGAACTTACAGGATGGAAAATGGTATTAAATACGACAGAATTCCTATGCTGTTATAATAAAGAACAATTTTTTAAATCACTTAACACCATGGGCGGCAATATGTTTTCCATAAGAATGATTATGATGATTGATGAACCGACTCATGACTACACTAATCCAAGATATAGTTCTCCGCTTGTTAAACAACGTTATCACGGCATAATAATTCACCCTAATCCAAATCAACTATATCTTAACGGTAGATTAATTCACAATAATTCGCACGGGAACTATAGAGTCGGAAGACATGGTTCGCATTATCCTTATAGCATTTACATAGAACCTGCTTTTATTTTTAAATTTTTTTATAGTCCATGGAACGATGCAATGAAAAAACGAAAATTACAAATTGGACCGACTCTTTCTCAACACAGTGTACAGCGTGGACTAGGTTCTCATCACTTAACAACAATTGAAAAATTAGAAACAAAATACAAATTCTATGCAACTTTAACTACGGACCTCCGGTTATTCCCAGAATACCAAATTATATTTCCCGACCTTTATCCTTAATGTCATGAATATTTAGTTTCCACATCCATCCGTTTTTTATTAACATACCAACTCCAACTAAATATGTTTCTCTAGTAGAAATCCGAGCTAGGACTCTCGCTGCACGCAGATTCCTCTTATTTAATATCGTATCACCAGCCTATAATCTTTCATACCATTTCATTGAGCACCTGATGTTGGATCAGAAATAAAAAATGGTAATTCATTTGGAAAATTTTAAATTTCAGATTATATACCTTCTAAAACAAAGAATTCAAATAATAGAACCTAAACTAATGTTTTAAGTTATGGCTTTATTTTTTCTTATTATTCACTTTAAAATCTTTTTATAATAATATTGAAAAATACAGTATAATATAAACTACTGTTCTTTGGGAGGGTTATAATGTCTGATAAGTATAAATTTTTCATTCTTATTGTTACCGCATCTTTTTCTTTCTTTTCCTTAATAAAAGATTTCCGAAACACTTCAAAAAGTTTTTTTTGGGGTAGTTTTGTAATTCTTACAAGCTTCATAATACTTTTAACACTCGCTTTAGATTTAAATCAAATACTCCTATATTCAACGCAAATTGCGCTTGAGATTATTACAATACCACGTAAATTATTTCTACCATCTGTCACTGAAGCCGCTATTATTTGCTAAAAAAGTATTTTAATTTTCTTATGTATGCCAAAATATATTTTGGTAAATTTGACACACATTTATATCAAACAAGCATATTTTATTGTATGGTAACTATCTAATAATACAGATTTTAAATTTTTATAAGATTTTTTTATTTTTAATTAAAAATTTACAACATTCTAAAACAGTATGCACATAATATCCTCAATTCCCTTTTTCAACATGAAACTTGTCTCAGAGCGCCTTTAAAAGCGCTCTTTATCTTTAATAAAGGTTTTATTAAAATTTAGGTTAAAAATTAATACCCTATAGTCATGATAGCTATTTACTGTTTCCAAAATAAGTTGCATTAATAATATAGAAATGAAATACCTATAAAAATTATTACTTTACTATTTCTTTAAACATGCTAGTGAGGTGATTTCGATAGATTATCAAAACAAAGATATGTTCATTAACTTTTCACTTTTAGATATTAACCGTATTATTCTCCCACATTCTCCTACTGGACCTACTGGGCCTACCGGTTCTACCGGTTCTATTGGTTCTACTGGTTCTACTGGTTCTACTGGTTCTACTGGTTCTACTGGTTCTACTGGTTCCACTGGACCTACCGGGACTACCGGTTCTAACGGTTCCACTGGACCTACTGGGGCTACTGGCTCTACCGGTTCCACTGGGGCTACTGGGCCTACCGGTTCTACTGGTTCTACTGGTTCCACTGGACTTACTGGCTCCACTGGACCTACCGGGGCTACTGGCTCCATTGGTTTCACCGGTTTCACTGGTTCCACCGGGCCTACTGGGGCTACTGGACATACTGGCTCTACCGGTTCCACCGGGCCTACCGGGGCGGCTAGTGTAGGATTAACAAACTATCTATATGTTTTTGATACTACTAACCAATCAATCGCAGTGGGAAGTAGTGTTACTTTTAACACAAATGGACCTATAACAGGAACTGCTCTTAGTCACATCACAGGTACTGGAAATATTATAATTAATACACTAGGAACATATGTAGCAGAGTTTCAATTACAAGCTTCTCGCGAAAACCAATTCTCCCTCGAACTAAATGGTACACCAATTCCAGGTGGGCGTTTTGGTACGGGGTCACCACATACAATCAATCAAGGTACTGCTGCTTTTACCGTAACAATTGTTCCTTCAACCTTGACTTTAATAAATAACACCTCTTCAGCAGGTACTATCACTCTCTCAAATAGTGATGGTGGCTCTTTAACAAATGTATCTGCAAGTATAAGTATTTTTCAGGTCGGATAATTAATTGGGTTAGAAAAGTGATTCATAAAATTTACAAATATAAAAAATGAGGCTTCTCTTTTCTAGAGAAACCTCATTTTTTATATTAAATTTTAAACTGACTCGTATACAAATCAAAATAAAACCCTTTATCTTCCATGAGAGATTCATGATTCCCTCTTTCTAAAATATTTCCATCTTTTATAACAAGAATTTGATCTGCTTTTTCAATTGTTTTAAGTCGATGAGCGATCACAAAACTTGTGCGACCTCTCATTAAATTATTTAGTCCTGCTTGTATTTGTAATTCTGTTCTTGTATCAATATTTGATGTCGCTTCATCGAGAATTAATATATCTGCATCTGCTAAAATTGCTCGTGCAATCGCAAGAAGTTGTTTTTGTCCTTGACTTAAATTCGATCCTTCTGAAGCAATTTCTGTTTCATATTGATTTGGCAAATGCTTAATAAAAGAATGTGCAGATGCTGCCTTAGCTGCAGTGATAACTTCTTCATCACTAGCATCTAAGCGTCCATAACGGATATTATCCATAATCGAACCAGCAAATAAATACGTATCCTGTAAAACTACTCCTATTTTACTTCGTAAAGAATTAATATCATAATCTTTTATATCTTTTCCATCAATATGAATTTGTCCTTGCTGTATATCGTAAAAGCGAGTTAACAAATTAATGATTGTTGTTTTCCCTGATCCAGTCGGACCAACTAAAGCAATTGTCTCTCCTGGCTGCGCTTTAAGACTCACTTCTTTTAAAATCGTTTTATTTTCTGCGTAGCCAAATGAAACATTCTCAAGTGCAACATGCCCTTGTAAATTTTGTACAACGAATGCGTCTTTTTTATTTTGAATTTCTGGTACCTCATCCATAATTTCAAAAACACGTTCTCCACCAGCAACTGCCGCTTGAATTGTATTCATTAAAGTCGCAAATTGACTTAGCGGTCTTGAGAATTGACGAGAATAATTAATAAAAGCCGCAATAACTCCTACTGTTGTCATTCCGTTTAAGACCATAACTGATCCAGTCCCAATGACAAGGCCCATACCTAAATTATTAATAAAGTTCATACTTGGAAAAATAAAAGCTGAAAATGTATCAGCCTTCGTAGCTGAAACTCTTAGCTGTTCATTAATTTTATTGAAATTTTGTACAGTTTCTTTTTCTTTTCCGTACAACGTTGTAACATCCGCACCTGTAATTGCTTCCTCAATAAATCCATTTAATTCACCTAAATCTTTTTGACGCTTCGCAAAGTTTTTACCACTATATGCAACTAGTTTTTTTGTAACGTAAAACATAATAGGTACTGTAATTAAAGTTACAATTGCTAAAATCCAATTTAAGGCGAACATTGCAATCGTTACACCTATAAAAGTTAATGCTGATGAAATAATTTGTACAACGCTTTGTGTCAAAGCTTGATTCAAATTATCTATATCATTTGTCACACGGCTCATTAAATCACCTTGAGAACGCACATCAAAGAACCGTAAAGAAAGCGTTTGGATTTTCTCAAAAATATCTTGTCGTATTTTTTGAATTGTTTTTAATGCAACGTTAATCATGACAAACGTTTGTAACCATGTTAAAAGTACAGTTACACCATAAATCGCGATAAGTAACATACACATTCTTGCTGTACCACTTAAATCTTTCGGTACAATATATTGATCTATAATAACTCCCATAAAATAGGGACCTAATAATCCAAGTAATGTAGTAACAACGACTAGAAATATAACAAACATAAGAGCAGCTTTTTGATAGCCCATATAGTTCCATACCCGCATTACAGTTCCTTGAGCATTTTTAGCTTTTCCCATCTTTGGGGTGTTTCGTCCACCTTTATTAGCAAATTGCCCTTGAAAATTACGCATGTTCTTCCCCACCTTCTTTATCTAAATTACCACCTTGGGAAAGATAAATTTCCTGATAAACCTCACTTTGTTCTAACAATTGTTCATGTGTACCATTGCCAACTAATTCACCATTATCTAATACAAGTATTTTATCCGCATCCATTATGGAAGAAATTTTAGACGCAATTAATAAAGTTGTTGTGCCTTTATATTTTGTTTTTAAAGCTATTTGAATAGTAGCCTCTGATTTTGCATCAACTGCTGATGTAGAATCATCTAATATGAGAATCGGTGGCTTTCTCACAAGTGCCCTTGCAATTGATACACGTTGTTTTTGTCCACCTGATAGATTTGTCGCGCCTTGTGTTAAATTATATTGATAAGATTCTTCGAGCTTATTGATAAACTCAGTCGCACAAGCTGATGCAGCTGCTACTTCCAGCTCGTCATGTGTTGCATCTTCTTTACCATAACGTAAATTTTCTTCTATACTGCCTGAGAACAACAACGCCTTCTGAGGTACAAACCCTATTGAAGCACGGAGTTTTTGCAAATCATATTTTTTAACATCTATTCCATCTATACATATTTCACCATGATCCACATCATATAGACGTGGTAACAGTTTCGCTAAGGTAGATTTACCACTTCCAGTTGATCCAATAATCCCTACTTTTTCACCTTTTTGTATGCTAAACGAAATATCTTTTAAAACGTATTCATTATTTTTCGTATAGCTATAACTAACATTTTTAAATTCGATATTTCCTTCAATTTTCTCAGGTTCGATCGCATTCGCTTCGCTTATAATATCAACCTCGGTATTTAACACTTGCTGTACACGATCCGCAGATGGAAAAGCTCGCGCAATTTGAATAAATACCATGCTAATCGACATAAGTGACATTAAAATGATATTCAAGTAATTAATAAATGCCAAAATCGCTCCTACTTGAAGCGTTCCATCGAATACTTTTTCTCCACCAATCCATAATGTTGCGACAATCCCGCCACTTACAACTAGCATAATGATTGGCATCATTAAAGAAATAAGTTGCACAGCTCGAATATTTATCTTCGTTAAATTTGTATTTACATTTCCAAATTGAGCGATTTCGTATTTTTGTCTTACATACGCTTTTATAACACGCACACCAGATAAATTTTCTTGTAGCTTTGTATTCACTTTGTCTAATGCCTCTTGCACCTTTTTAAATGTACCACTTGCTTTACTTGCAATTAAAATAATCGCAAGTAATAAAATCGGAACAACTACAAGTAATATTGGAAATAACTCTCGCGCTGTTACAAAAACAATAATTATACTTCCGATAAATAACAGTGGACCACGAACGAGAACACGTAATGTCATCGTCATTGCCGATTGAATGGAAGTGATATCATTTGTCACGATCGTTAATAATTTACCTGTTCCAAATGAGTCCCGATTATTACTAGAAAATGTTTCTATTTTCGCAAACACATCTTTTCGTATGTCTGTAGCGAAATTAACAGCTGCTTTTGTAGAATACATCATACACCCAAGCCCTCCAACTAAACCGAGTGCTGCTGCTCCTATCATAAGAAGCCCCATTTTTATTACATAATTTAAATCCCGATTTGCAATCCCAACATCAATGATATGTTGCATAATAGTCGGTTGAATTAAGTCCATCGCAACCTCAAGTACCATAAATAGCGGCCCAATAATAGCGAAGAACATGTATGGTTTTAAATACTGTAATAACTTACGAAATGATTTCATACATAATCTCCTTTTCCCATGAAATTACCACTGAATAATTCATATCCTTCCTTATTTAAGCTATATATTTTGTAATTTCTTTATTACTTCTATTATATTATGTAAATTAATATTTAACATTATTAAATGATAAGTATTAATGACTTTCTAGTCAATAAATGTGCTTTATATTATATAAATACAAAAACCGCATTCTTAATAAAAAGAATACGGTTTTTCATCTATATTTCTTCAATTGTAAAATGTAAAAACTCAGTCTCAAATCCCTTATTTTTAGAAGGACTACACGTGTAAAAACCTATTTTAACAGGCTCCTTCCCTATATCCTCCATTAAATGAGCGATTCTTATTTGTTCCCATTGATGGCCCTTTTTCACATATATTGTATAATCACCGCTTTTTCGAATAATTCGAAAACGAAGTTGTTGCTTAGCTGCTTCAGTTGGATAATCTTGCGTTGACCAGTCAGAATATCCATTATTCGTTACGACAGCACCTAAGTGAGATGGCCCTTCAGGGATATATTCTAAAGATGTTTTTAGCCAACAGTTCTCCGAAATCATAACAAAAAGACCTGCTTGATCGAATTTTGAATTTGGATTCATACGTAACTGAACTTCAGCTTGAAAGTCTGTCATCATCTCATTATAAAATACATGACCATTCATTACTTCAAAACCATAATGTGTTTTAAGCCAAAAATCAGTTTCTGCTTTCGAACGGACAATAAACGCATGATTATCATTAATTTTATAGTATTCAGGTACATTCATTATAGTGAGTTGCTCAATATGTTCTGGTATATACGATATATTCATAGCTCCTCCATAATAAAGCATTTATATAGACATTTAAAACTCCGCTAATACTGGGAATTTATAACCTTTAAAATCTAACTCTTTATCACTTCGAACCATTAAATACTTGCTAGACTGTACTTCTGTAAACTGTACATCCTCAACCCCTAATTGATCCGGAGAAAAATAAAATTCGATTTCCGTAAACCTTTCATTGATTTCTCCACATAATTCATCTAAAACCGGAAGTACTGGCGCAAATACTCCAAATAATTTTAACTTTTCATTTTCTACTTCATAAACGATTAGAGCATCTAGTTTCTCTGAATAATACAATTTCTCACTCCATTCCGAATCATACATATTCAAATAAAATGAAGGATGGAAGTTTAAAGTTGAAAAACTATTTGAAAGTCTTTGGCTACTATCAATAGTTTCATGTATTAACTGTCTATTCTCTATATTATAGTAATCTAACTTTTTAAGTAGTGAATCGTTATTATTAATATTTTTATCATATGGTATAGTCATCAAATATTCCTGCACAACTTTAAATCCAAATGCTGTATATAGTTCAGGGTTTTCCGTAAACAATAATGCACATTCACATTTCTTATCGATTTCTTCTATCATTTTACCCATTAATTGTGTCATTAACCCTTGTCTACGAAAATTAGGGTGTGTCATTACTGATTGAATACCCGCTGCATTTATTTTTTCACCATTAATTAATAATGGGAGTGAAAATGCCGCAACATTTGCAATCACTTTATCTTCTTGTAAAAATGATAAAGCTTTATATGTATCATCCCAATATCCTTTATCCGAAAAATCATTCAATGTTTGAGTTGTAATTCCAAACACTTCTTCAAATAAAGGAAATAACTGCTCTCTTTTCGGTTCTTCTATTAGAAGACTTGCCAATTTTTCAACATTCCCCATGTTGTACCTCCAAATGTTAAATTCCATTAAATTAGATATACTTATATGACCTACTCTTAAAAATAGAGGTCTTACCAATCAATATACTATCACAAAACATAAAAAAAAAGTCTAATTAATTTTATGTTTTGACTATTTGAAAATAAGTCGAATAAAACGATATTAAGATTTCTGGATATTAATTAGTTTATTATACAAAAATAGCGCTTTCTAATTAGCTTTTACTAATAGAAATACACTATTTATAATAAAATATTTTTAGTCTTTTATTCCTTCAAGTCTTTCCTTCGTATTAATTTCTTCTCCACTTATACGCTTTTCAAAAGACTTTCTCCAACTACATGAAAGTGCATTTACTTCTAATATCCTTTTTACCCCTTCAATATTTTGTTTTTCCTTATGCATGATACGATTAGCAAACGCTACTGAAACACCTTTTGGATCAGACTGTAGTTTTTTTAAGGTATCGACTGATGATACCCATCCTTCTTTTAATACACGAAAATAAAATCCTGTATATCCTGTTTCTTGAAAATATAGTGGTAACTTTGGAATATTATATTTTTTTGCTAATTTAAAACAAGGTTGCCTTGGTTGTGTTACCTGTACGATTGCCTGTCCTAGCTCAAACGTATCACCAATACAAACATCCTCTTCGCGCATACCACTAACTGTTATATTTTCTCCGAAAGCCCCATATACAAAATCTTGATTCAATTCTTTTTCCCAATATGGATAGTGATCACCAGTATAAACACAAACTGCTTTATCTACTCCTCCATGATGAACTAAATCAGCTTGTCCATCCCCATTAAATTTTACAAAGGATAAATATACCGGTTCCTTTACTTGTTTCTTATTTATGCCTGTATGAATTACTTTTCCGCCGTATGTAACCTCTTTTGGTAATCCTATATTTAAAGATAATAATTGATATTCATTAGCCATTCTATTTCCTCCTTTAAAGGTGTTACATGTATTTTCTCTCGATTAATTTTTACACCCCCCTCTGTTACATAAAGATGATTATAAAACCTCTAAAATCATTGTTCAATTCAATTATTTATATAATAATGATAGGTATAACCTATCATTATACTTGAGGTGATTCCAATCGAATTACGACAACTTGAATACTTTTTAGCTGTTTCAAAAGAATTACATTTCACAAAAGCGGCTGAAAAATTAAATATTTCACAGCCTTCACTAAGTCAACAAATACGTGCATTAGAGCATGAAGTAGGAATGCCACTTTTCGATCGAATTGGTAAAAAAATATCATTAACTGAAGCAGGGAAGATTTTATTATCACATAGTAAAACCATTTTTCATGAAGTCGAACAAGCTCGTTCAGCTATTCAAGACCTAAACGGATTACAGCAAGGTTCCTTAACAATAGGGGCTTTGTTAACCGTCGTAAATTATTTACTACCACCAGCTATTTTAAATTTTAATAATTTATATCCCAGTATAGAGCTTTCTGTATTAGGGCTTCGTACAGGAGATATTCGTGAAAAATTATTACAAAACGAACTAGATATTGGAATTACATTTCTCCCGGTGCAAGATAAAGAGATTATCTCCATCCCTCTATACAAAAGCGATCTTACATTGGTCGTGCCCACTGGTCATCGATTAGCTGAACGTAATCATGTATCTATTGCTGAATTACAGAACTACCCTTTAATTCTTTTACCTAAAAATTTCTTTTTAACCGAACTAATTACATCTCATTGTCAAAAGTTAAACTTTAAACCAAGGCCAATTTTAGAAATTAGTACGATGGAATCTTTAATCCAAATGGTTTCCAAAGGAATGGGAATTACAGTGTTACCCAAACCATATATAGACTTTTTACAAAATAAAAACATTCAAGCTATTAAAATAGAAAACCCTACTCCAATAATTGAAATAGGGCTAATTTATAGAAAAGATAAATATATGTGTGCTGCAACTCGAGAATTTATTGAGCAACTAAAAATCACAGTACGTTCTTTCCAAAACTAAACAAAAGAGATTATCCTATGAAACCGTTTCACAACAATTTAGTAGAATAATCTCTTTTCAAAACAAAGTAAACATTATATTTAACTCTTATAAACTTTAATGTACCTTTTTAGATATTGGAATATATTTAGTAAAATATGCACCAACTAGCAATAATACAATTGAAAATAACCAAGTAAAAGCACCGCCAAAATGAAACCAATATGCAAACATATTTAAGATTGCAAGTGAAAAGAAGCAAATAGAAGTTACCGCACTTTTCAATCCTTTTATCCCAGACTTTTTTCTCTTTTGATAAGCAATATACATCGCAATGACAAGAAAAAAGATAAGAACAAATGGTAACATAACCTTTAGTATTGATAATCCCTCCAGTATAAATGCACTCTTTACATCACCATCTTATCCCATTTATCTTTTAGGTATCAATTCATTCTTATCTTCCTTCCAAAAGTCAGTATAAGTTTTATTTTTAAAGTTCACGTTCACCTCAGAAAACGGCATACTTCCTCCAACTTTCAATGAATACCAGTCGTTTAAAAGTGGTGATCCGAAACAAATCTTCATTGTACGATCATGTAAATCGAATAATACAGAATGTAAAGTTCCAAACCATTCTTCATAGTTATGCACAGTAAGTCCAGCAGGATATTCTTCTTCTACTAACTTTTTTAAAGACTCTATGCTTACTTGTTCACATCTATTTAAATGCTCATGTAAAAGGTAATATCTCTTTGTTGATTGTTCTAATTTCCTATTATTTAATTTCTGAATTGATGAACTAACTGCATGGTTTGTTGATACAATAAAAGCTTGTTTTTCATCATCAATCATTATTGTGGATTTATGACCGTCAAATATTTCAATATATGCTGCATTTAAAGGATCAGCTATTATTAAATTAATATTACTAGCAATTGGGATTTCTTCTATTAGTAACTTAGCTTCCTGCACATTTTTACATTTCTCCAACAACAATCGAATTACCGCAAAACATTGTAAACCACTCACCATTGGCTTTCTTAAACCTGCAATATTTCCTACTGGTTGACCACATGCTGAAAATGTAACAGCTAATCCATGCTCGTTTATCCCTTCCGTTCGGCCAAAATATTGAGTAGAAAAGCCACTATGTGCATACCCACCTTCAACATGAGTTGAACAAAAACGCATATCATCTATTACTGGTGACAAATCATAATTCCTTAATACATATGTGTGCTCTAAATCGGTCTTTTTAGGTAATACTGCACAATGACTACAACCTGCTTTCAATAGTGTTTGATAGTAATACATCATATTTTTTGAAGGAATTTTTAACACTTCACAAAACCCCTCAATTTCTTCATTTATGCCTGGACAATGTTTGTTTAGTATATTTCTCGATTCTGTCCAATGGTTATTAGATATTACATTTTCTTCGTGTATAAATTGCGGGATGAGATACGGATTTTGTTTCACGAATTCCCCTTGTTGCTTTCCAATCTCATAATAACTTCCTTTTAATGATGAAAAATACCCCTTTACTTGATACATCAAACTCCCCCTCACATTGGATATATCCATATCGTACCAAATGGATTTCATTCATCCTTGATGTTTTTTACTATCTTTCTTTAACACCATCCCATTTTAATATCTCCACTAATAATTATTTACTAGACAATTAAAGTTTTGTTAATATTGCTGTAATAGCTTTATTTCAAAATAAAGTAGTTTGGATATCAAATGAGCAAAATACTTTGTTAAACCCACTTATAAGCAATCATCTAATTCATGAAATCAAAAAACTTATTTATCAAAATAAAAGGAGAATTTATGTATGAGTAGTTGCAAACCAATTGATAAATTAACTATTGAGGACCTAAAACAAAACCCCATTTGGGAATGGGGAATAGATGAAGAGGAACACGAAGAACATGACGAAACATGGGTAAAACCAGCGGCAACTACTAATTTTACAGAAGAATTAAACGGTTCAATCGTACTAGGCGAATTATTCTTACATAATGGTGAAAAATTCCCTATGATGTGTGAAATTGATATTGAAGGTGACGAGGCCGTAATTCGTTCTGTTGTTTATTATAAGGAAGCAAAAAATAAGTATATTGCTATAGAAGATATTGTGAAAACGGTCGAAATGCCGTTATCGATTATTATTAATCTTACAATTCATGCAGAATCTAAAACCTTACGCTTCACTGCACATAAAGTAGACATTTATAAAAATTCAATAACGACTAATTTTAATTAAAGTCGGCCGAAATAAAGAAAACAATTATGAAATACAAACTGGGGAGTCATTAACGATTCCCCAGTTTTTTAAACTATATTAAAGTATCCCCTTTTCCACTAAAGTCTCTGCAATTTGAACTGAATTCCAAGCCGCACCTTTTAATAGGTTATCGGAAACAATCCAGAGGTGGAATCCGTTTGGCGTATCAGGATCTTTACGTATTCTTCCGACAAATGTATCTATTTTCCCTTCTGCATATAATGGCATTGGATACAGCTGTTCACTAGGGTTATCCTGCAAAATAACACCTGGTGCATCCATTAGTATTCCCTTGATTTCCGCAACGCTTGCTTCTTTTTCCAGTTCTATATAAACCGATTCTGAATGCCCCGATACAACTGGAACACGTACACAAGTAGCTGCCATTTTCAAGTTTTCATCTTCTAATATTTTCTTCGTTTCTTGAATCATTTTGACTTCTTCAAAAGTAAAATCATTGTCTGTAAATATATCTACTTGAGGCAGTACATTAAATGCTATTGGATAATGTTTTTTATCTTTTTTCACCGGTAATATATCACTCTTCACTTCTTCACCTGCAAGTATAGACTTAGCCTGCTCTCGTAATTCATGAATCGCATGAATGCCAGAACCCGATACAGCTTGATATGTTGAAACGATAATTCTTTCTAAACCAAATGATTTTCGAATCGGCTGAAGTGCTGTTACCATCTGTAATGCTGAACAATTTGGAACTGCAATGATACCTTTATGCTGTTTTAAAGTGTGCGCATTCACTTCAGGAACAACGAGCGGTACACCTTGTGCCATTCGGTACTCACTTGTGTTATCAATTACAATCGCACCACTAGAAACTGCATGAGTTACAAATTGTCTAGATACTTCTCCCCCAGCGCTAAAAAAGGCAATATCTACACCTTCAAAGCTAGTTGTTTTTGCCTCTTGTATAATTATCTCTCGTCCTTTGAATCTTACTTTCTTACCAGCGGATCGTTTTGACGAAAGCAATGTAACTTCAACTATATTAAACTTCATTTCATTCTCTAACAGTTCAATAATTTTTTGCCCTACCGCACCTGTAGCCCCAACAACAGCTACATGATAGCCCTTTTTGATCATCTTTTCTCCTCCAATATTACCTGAATGAATATTTCTACAATTTCATTTTATACAGAATTTAATCATTTGGAAAATTAAAATACATGATATAATCATTCACAAATCATGATAATAAAAGAGGGATCGCTTATGGAAATGAGACATGTTAAAACATTTTGCGCCATTGTGAAGTATGGTAATTTTTCTAAAGCTGCGCACGCGCTAGGTTATGCGCAATCTACTGTTACAGCACATATGAAAGCTTTAGAGAACGATTTACATATTCCTCTTTTCGATCGGTTAGGGAAAAAAGTGCTACTTACAAAAGCCGGTCATCAATTTCATCCTTATGCATTAGAATTACTTTCAATATATGAAAAAGCGCAAGAAATCCCCCAAAATACAGATTATTTAGAAGGTACATTAAGTATTACATCTAATGAATCATTAGCGGTATACCGATTACCACAATTATTACGTACTTACAAACAGAAAAATCCGAAAGTAAATATCGTACTTGAAACGAACACAAATGAACAAGCATTACAAAAATTACGTGAAGGAGAAACAGACGTTGTCTTCATAATTGGAGAAAGTATAGAACATAATGATTTTATTACGCGTACTTTTAGTAATGAAACATTTGGATGGATTTTACCAGCTTATTCCGCTGCACATACAAATCCATTCCAGTTATTACAGGAAACCCAGTTCATTTTTACAGAACAAAGCTGCGGCTATAGGACAATGGTAGATCGTTTTTTACGTCAAAGCGGAAATATTCCAGCTAAAACATTTGAAACTTCCAATGTTGAAGTCATTAAACAATCCGTCATGTGTGAGTTAGGCATTTCAATTCTTCCTTATATCGTTGTACAGGAAAGTTGTCAAAAAGAACAACTATGTTTTCAGCCTATCGAAACTCCATCCGTTATTCAAAGTCATGTAATCTATCATAAATCCAGATGGATTTCCCCGGTGTTACAGTCGTTTCTTTCCTTACTTGAACGAGATTAAGATATTAAGAAGTACATTTAAAAAGAGTAATTGCCTAATAAGCAATTACTCTCTTACATTAATTAGTATATTATTTATTAGTCTGTCCGCCACCTGCAATTAATTTACTACCTGAATATGTACCTTTGTTCATAAACACTTGATTAATTAATTCTTTTTGCTCAGCTTCCGACATTACTCCTTTTCCTTCTCCTAAATTCCCACTTTGTAATTTCCAAATCTTATTGTGATCCCCATCAACCTTTTCATATTTTCCTTGTTTCCATCGTTCTAAAATTTCTACATATGTACTTCCCTGCACAAGATCATTACTCTTTACAATATCAATTAAGCTTTCAATCCGCTCTTGTGTAATAAAAATATAACCCCACTTTTGATCAGCTTTCGCTTTTTGATGTGCCATTTCATGTAATGCTGTCTGTATGTTCTCATCTGTCCATTTAAAATTTTTATTAAAACCACTATTTGGCAATGAATAATTGCCATTTTCTAAAATCTTTGCATCTTCTGCTTTTACGTTACTATCAGCTAATACTTCTACTGCTGGAGCAGCTGGTGATGCCTTTTTCGCAGCTGGTTTACTATTATTTAAATAATGCAGCATACCATATGTTAAACCTACTCCGATTACCGCCATACCAGCTATAACACCTATTATTTTCAAAAATGTTTTCATCTCGCTTGTTTCCTCCCAAATATCTCTGTTCTGACTACCTAATTATTTCTTATATAAAAACTGTTACTTCATTCAAAATATCGCATCGCATCCCCTATCATATTATTTATATATACTTCCTCATATTGTATTTCTTTTTCTTTAAAATTGAAAGATTATTCTGTTAAATAATGAAAATATTCTACAAATTTTTCCTTTATATTTATAAAGAAACAAAAAAACAACGAGCGCGTTCTACAACACTCGTTGTTTTTACTTTATGCACGATTTTCTTTTAACCACTTCGTAATAGCATCTAACCTCGAAACATCAAAACGTCTTTCTTCACACACATCCAATTTTTTTGAGTTTCTCACTATTTCTAATTCATTATTTCTTACACTTTTCGCCTCAATTAATTTACAATACCCATCTGTAACAGTATTTAAATTTTCATAATAACGCTGAAACGATTTTGATATATGTAAATGTTTTTCAAAGTTTCTTCTTCTTTTCGTCTCATCAGATACTTTCCGCTTTCTAAGTTCTGCATCGTTCGTATATAAATAAAAATATTGATCCGGAAAACCAATTTCCCTATTTATCATCTTTTCTTTATAAAAATTTTCTATTAAAGATAATGGCTGATTAAATATATCAAAATGAAAGCACCAATTATAACTAAGTGGTTGATATATATCCCCATCGAGTATTACTAATTCATATTGCTCTGACTTCTGAACAGCTATATTCCAGCGCTCAACTTGTTTTTCAAAATACCATGTTCTATGTTCATTTTTTGGCCTTTCAAATAAAGAATTCACTTCAGGTATTATATAAGCACCATAATTCTTTTCTAATTCACGGCACGTGGTACTTTTACCAACAGCGCTTGCTCCCTCAAATGCTATTATCCCCATAGTTTCCCCCTCTTTCATTAACTAAAATTTCGTTGTTTCGCTTTTCTTCCCCATAACTTTCTCCATAAAACAATTGAAGCGATAGTGAGCATGATTGTTGTAATGATACTACCTTCAATTCCGAACGTGCCTCCATGCAATGTTTCTGGTCCATTTGTTATAGACTTAAAAATTGGAGTAGAATATACAGTTGTGCCACTAACTGCAAAGCCATATACATTATATTGAGCCCAGTTCCAAATTGAGTGCCATGCACATATTCCCCACAGACCATCTTCTTTCAATACGTATAAAGCTGCGAAAACACCCACTAATATTATATTCGATATAGATAATATTGTAATTCCCGGATTAAGTAGATGAAGAAATCCAAATAAAAATGAAGTTACAATTATTCCAACCCATATACGACTTCTAACAGAAAGAACCGGGAATAACCAACCTCGTACAATAATTTCTTCCGTTGCCCCTTGTATTAAAAATGCAACTAGAGATCCTACTATTCCTACTATTACTGTTGAGGTAATATGTTGTACTTGCAATTTCACACTCCCCATTAATAATAGTAGAATAACTGGCGTTGAAATAAATACAAACCCTATTAACGCACCTTTTAAATACTTTCTCATCCATTTCTCTTTCCAAAAGCCAATGGATGAAAAAGGTCTTTTTTCTACAAAACGAACCCATATAAATAAAATAAATATAGCTCCGCCAAACGTTAACACCATTCTAACATTGTCATAAATACCTTTCATGAATATCGTTTCAGCTTTTGGTAAAAATAACATAAATAACATAAAAAGTTCGCCTAAAGTCAAAAATATAATGGCTAATATTACAGCAAAGACTGGATGCACCTTTTTTCTCCCTGCTTTTGCTGCTTCAATTATTATAAATGAATTATTTTTCACTTTCTTTTCTCCTTTTATAATATTTAACTACTAACAGTTAACAACCATATTTTACCATAAAAAATGCAATATTAATATTTACTCTAAGTTTTTCTTACATGATTTTGCATAAATCCAAATTAGGAATAATATATAAATAAAAGAGGTGCCTTTGTGCCTTTACTATTATCACCCAGATTACTCAGTGGTATTACCAGCACTTGCTATTTCCAACCATTTGTTGTAAGATAGTAATTAAGGTCAATTTAACACTATATTTTCTTTGCATATTATCAAGTATCAATCAGGACATTTTGTATTCCTTATGGGTTTTTGATAATATGTGAACTTTTATTTTCATTCAAATAAGGCCGATCATATTGTAATTTTTCTACTTTTAGGAGGCATTACCATGACATTAACAGGTAAAGTAAAATGGTTTAACAGCGAAAAAGGTTTCGGTTTCATCGAAGTTGCAGACGGTAACGATGTATTCGTTCACTTCTCAGCTATCACTGGCGACGGTTTCAAGTCTCTTGACGAAGGTCAAGAAGTTAGCTTCGAAGTTGAAGAAGGTAACCGCGGACCTCAAGCTAAAAACGTTGTAAAGCTATAATTCAAACAATAAAAAGGTTGTTACCAGCAAGGTTAACAACCTTTTTAATATATAACTAAAATTTTTTACATAAAAGGAGTGGTTACATGTATCGCAATCGAAAGAACGATGTAGCAGAAGTACCACCAGAACAAACCCCTGTTTGGGAATGTGAATCAGAGGATTGTTTAGGATGGATGAGAAAGAACTTTTCATTTGAAGAAGAGCCTAAATGCCCTTTATGTAAAAGTAGCATGAAAAGCGGAGAACGTTTATTACCTAAATTAGGTTAATTTATAATAAAAAAAACCTCTTTTAATTAAGAGGTTTTTTTTATTATAAATTTATGTTCTCAATATCAGTTCGTACTATAGAATACAATAATGCATCGTGTTGCTTATTTCCTTGATGAATATATCCACGCAATAGACCTTCCTTTTGGAAGCCAATTTTAGATAACATTCTACAAGAAGTATCATTTTCAGGATATGTAATAGCTCCAATTCTAAACAAACCTAAATCTTTAAATCCATAATCAATAATTTCTCGAGCTGCTTCCGAAGCGTAACCATTTCCCCAATAACGAGGATGCAGATCATATCCAATCTCAGATCGTTTACTCCATAATTGTAAATTGTTTAGTCCAATTGTTCCTATTAAAACGTTCGTTTCTTTTAACACAATTCCCCATCGTATTGCCTTTTTCTCAAAGTAATTTTTTGAAAAAGATTCGATCATACGTGAAGCTTGTCCAAACTCCGTAAAAGAATTCATACCGTAATAACACGTCACTTCATCCAATGAAAAGATTTCATATATTTTTTGACAATAAGATTGTTCTATTTCAACTAAACGTAAGCGTTCTGTTTCTAATATAGGAAATGCCATAGGATCACTCCTTTCTCTCTACTCATTCATTATATCAGAAAAAATATGTATAATTAGTAAAGTCCTTATTGTTCCATAAGTCAAACATTTCTAATGGCGCATTCCCTCTTTATTCTATATACACGAATTGGATACCTTCTGATTGCGACTCAAACATGACGCTATAATTTCCATAAATCAAATTTTAAATTATAAAGAACTGTAAAGAATTTGTTCCTTCATTTTTTCCTTCTAAACAACCACCCTAACCCATACATTTATGGTAAAATATAGTTAATCCATTTTACGCTATGGAGGTGTAAAAATCTATGTATATATTCATCGGCTTATCCCTCTTACTCATATTACTTATTTTTTTATTCGCAAAAAAATTCACACCAAACTCATTCATGATGACTAGCTTTAAAGGCAATAGCTTTAAGACATTTTCAATCGGTATTTTAATCGCTGCCATACTCTCACTTTCATATGGAACTTATCATGCAGTAACATATCAACCTAGTTATTTAGATATTAAATTAAAAAATCAAAACTATACTGTTTTCGGTAATGTAGGCGAATTCGGTTATTTCTCCGAAGAATTATTAAAAAAAGATACAGAAGTACAACTATATTTCGTCTCTTGGAAAAAAATGCAGTTAAAAAATCCGGTAATACTTATAGAATATCCTTCAGGAAAACAAGAAACATGGAAGCCAAATATCGTATCAATACCGGTAAATAAATTACAAGAAAAACTTGATATAAAAGATATTTATCAACTATCACCGTATTCATTTAAAGAGTCTGGAGAAATAATATTAACAATAAAAGAAAACAATGTAAAAAACAATACAATTTCCATTCAAATAAAATAAATAAAAACTGTTCCTCCATTTTGCTGAAGGGACAGTTTTTATTTATTCTACAGTATTATTTATTTAATGTATCCATTATTTCATTGGCTATATTCTTTCCATTTCCAATACACGCACCAATTCCAACACCATAATATGAGGCACCAGCTAAATATACATTTGGATAAAGATTCATCATTTTTTCTTGTAATGCTTGAACCGCTTGATTATGTTCTAAATGATATTTCGGCATTAAATCTTTCCAATTTGTAACTTCAACTACTTCTGGTTCACCTTTAATCCCGAGACTCTTTTCAATATCATATAAAGCGACTCGTACTAATTCTTCTTCATTGTAATCCTTGATTGTTTCATATACCGGATTGGTACTCTTATAAAACATTCTAACTAATAATTTTTGTTTACCCGATGTATGTTTCCACTTTCGACTTGTCCATGTACAAGCATCACAATGTAAATCACTGTTTTCCGTTACAATAAACCCCGTACCGTCAGCTGGTAGTTGTTCATCTAGTATGTCAAATCCTAAATAAATACTAATAAGAGATGAGTTTTTAAATGTATTAAACTGCTCATTTAACTCATTAGACTGTAATAAAGTTTGCGCTATATCATGTGGAGCTGCTAAAACAACATAATCTGCTTGTATTGTTTCATGATTTGCAAAAGAAATCTCATATCGATCTTCTTGTTTACTTACAGCCGTCGTTATAGCACCTTTTTTTACGACAGTTTCAGTCAGCACTTCTTCTAAGCGATTAATTATCGTAGATAGTCCACCCTTAAATGATACGAATTTTTTATTTCCTGCTGATTGAAATTGTTTTTTATTCTCTTCAAAACCTTTAATAATACTTCCATACTTATTTTTATAATCCAGTAAATACGGTAATGTAGATGCCATTGTAAGCTCATTCAATTTACCAGAATATACGCCTGAAAGCACAGGAGCAATTTGTCTTTCCACTAACTCTTTCCCTAAAAAGCTTTCTAAAAATAGAGCAAGTGATGTATCTTTCGTAAACTCTTTATTTTTCGTTATGAAATCTTTTAAAGCTACGATTTTCCCCTTCGTTGAGACTAGCGTACTGCTAAACAACGACCGGGCGCTCATCGGTATCCCAAATATAGTATCAGAAGGAATCGGATGTAACATGTTTTCAGAATATATGTAAGAAATACCCGTTTCATTATATACCATTTCATTTTCTAAATTTAAATCTTTTACAAGTGGCATAACATGTTCATTACGAGCAACTATTGAATCCGCCCCTGACTCCATAATGAAATCCTTTTTTTCCACACTATGGATTTTACCACCTAAATACTCTTCTTTCTCAATAAGAATTAAATTTAAATCGATATTATAATCCTTTTTTAATTTTTCTAAATAAAACATAGTAGAAAGTCCCGTTATACCTCCACCGATAACAACAACTGTTTTCATATGTGCTGCGCTCCTAACCGATACAATTAATAATTCCTTTTTATTATAACCAAAAGTCCTTATATTCGACTAGCAAGTTGCGCATTCTGTAAGAAATTAGACAATATATTTTAATATATTTTCAAATTACCTAATAAAAAAGAACTATAACATTTACAAACCCCGTCATAGTTCTCTTTATTTTAAAAACATAAAGTAATTGATTAATTTGTCTAGTTCTTGACTCAATGCCAATACTTTTTCATGTTGAATTCCATAATCCGATACTAAATATAAAAGTTCTTCTTTTTTTATTTCAATTACTTTTTCCAATTTCGCTAGTTCCATGTCGTTTTACATCTCTCCAAAAATAAAATGTATGTATTTCAGTATAGCCTACTTACATAATTAGTAAAAGTAAAATACGCATGTAAAATCTTACATATTTGAAAAAATAATATACTACTAACAAAAAAAGAAACTAGATTAAGCTTCCTTTTACAGATCATTAACGTTCATTAAGAATGAATAACATAACGGAATTTTTCTAATGTGATATCTTTATAATTTGGAGCTCTCTGTATATGATTAAAATAACTATATGAGAATTTAAATACATGACCAAAATCCCAATCGAATTCACTATAGTCTTTTATCCAAAATATATTTTCAGTTGGTAAAATATTTGCACGTTTAGATTGAATTAAAGGTAATCGATCTATAGGTGAGTGTAAAGTTATTTCCGTATTCAGCTTGAGCTTTTGGCTAGCTCTTAGTACGTATACTAGTTTTAACAGCGGACGTATCCCTCGTTGAAATATATCTATATGTCCTAAATCGTACATTATATTAATTGCGTGGGAGTATGTAAGCAAATGCCCAATTAAATCATGATGTGATTCCGCTCGATAAATACTATTAAATTTCGATAACTCATTTAAAATGAACTGAGATACTTGTGTTGGATTACTCAATTCACTTTGTATCTCCTCTTCAAAACTTAATTGTTTTACTTCTTTCGTCGTATAACCAATCCACGATCTACCTGGAATTGTTTTTCGAAATGATAAAATAAGAGTAGTAATCCCTTTAATTGCTTGATTATCACCCCATTTTTGTAGCTCTTTCATAGCTAATAAACTTAATGACGCATAAATGACGTTATGCCCCACCCAATGAAGCTCATCAATCGTTTGTTCTAAAGATTTTATAATCATATTTTCCGCAATTTTAAAATCTATTTCTTTTTTATCATCAATCATCTCACCAATTTTTTTCTTGTTCAGCATCATCCTTGTTTGCGAATACATATTACGAGCTGTTTCTTCATCAATATTATTATCTTTCATAAAAAAATAACTAGCAATTGCAGCTGCTCCAAAATGTGCATGCCAAATATCATTTGTTTCTTTTTTACATTGAGAAATAATTGAAAGACCGCCTTTCAAAATACTTTTTTCCATTTTCTTTCTCCCCTATTAAAAATCACTATATTTTCATCCTAAAGATGGTGTCAGTACAAATAAAATGTGATTCGATTCATCACTTTTATTCAAAAATCGATGCTTCACATTCGGTGGAATACGTACAACATCGCCTTCTTCTAAATAATATTCTTTTCCCTCCAATTCCACATACACTTCCCCTTTCATAATAACAGCAATCTCTTCCTTATCTTCATGGGAATAATGGCTTTCTGTTGTGTTTGCTCGTTTATTTAAATCCATCATTAACATTTCAATACGTGCTTTCATAAAATCAGGTGTTAATACATCATATACAATGTGATCATTGTTTTCCCGATATACTTTTTTTCGATCTTTTTTCTTAGAAATGAGCGAATCTGTATCGATATCATTAATAAAAAGTGTAAACAGCGGTACATTTAATGCTTTTGCAATTAACTCCAAAACATTTAAAGAAGGATTAGCATGTCCTCTTTCAATTTGGCTAATTAGTGATGTACTAATCCCTGCATAATCAGCGAATTCACGAATTGTCATATTATTTTTCTTACGATAACTTAATACTGTTTGTCCAAGCCTATCATGTATCATAGTAAAACTTCCTTTCATCCATCATAATGCATATTTCATTGTCTTTGTGCTGACATACTAAACAAAGGCAAATAATCCTTTCCTATTATCTCCGGGACTTATATACTTACCTTTGTACATTATATCGTATTAAGTTTATTATAATAAACACTCTATCGGAGGGACAAACTTTGAAATCACCTATTCTTTCATATTTCATCTTATTTTTTGGTGTATTCGCCTTATCAACTTCAGCAATCTTTGTAAAATTGGCAGATGCTCCTGCGACAATCATTGCTTTTTACCGATTATTCTTTGCCACACTAATCCTGTTACCGTTATTACTATTTAATAAAAATAGTCGAAATGAGCTAAAAACTTTAACGAAAAAACAATGGACATTCGGATTCATATCTGGGCTATTTTTAGCTGCACATTATGTACTATGGTTTGAATCATTACAATATACTTCTGTAGCAAGCTCTACAGTTATCGTAACGTTACAACCTTTGTTCTCAATGATTGGTGGTTATTTTTTATTTAAGGAAAGATTTACGAAAGGAGCGGTTATTGGTTGCCTCATCGCTATTTCAGGTAGTATCATCATTGGCTGGCAAGACTTCCAAATTAGTGGAGAAGCTTTATATGGAGATATTTTAGCATTTATTGCTGCCGGTATCATTACTGCTTATTTTTTCATTAGCCAACACGTTCGTAAAGATTTGTCACTTATACCCTATTCAGTAATTAGTTATGGAAGTAGTGCTGGCTTTCTTGGCATATTTGCTTTCACGCAACAAGAATCTTTCATCCATTATTCTACACAAACTTGGTTGTGTTTTATTGGATTAGCTTTCATTGCTACAATTTTAGGACAAACCATTTTTAATTGGTTATTAAAATGGATGAGTGCTACTGTAATTTCAATGAGTATTTTAGGTGAAACAATTGGCACTTGTATACTAGCGTACTTTATATTACATGAGACCATTTCTTTACAACAAGGACTAGGAATTACCGTTATTTTTATTGGTTTAGTATTATTTTTATTGCAGCCAAGTTCTAATAAAAAAGCATGACAGTATACTGTCATGCTTTTAACTATTCATTATGTACAATTAAACCATTCGGTCTAAAACGACTCATCATAATTTCATTAATAAACTTTCCATGAGCTTTCAAATTCCCTATCTTTACTCCCTCTTCTACAAATCCAAATTTTTCATATAAAGCTTTTGCTTTTGGATTCGTTTCTAACACACCTAGTTCTACTCTCTCTAACATTAACCAATTATCAGCCAGATCAAGCATCTTCGTAAGAAGTGCTCTCCCAATTCCTTTATTATGATATTCACTGTCTACTCCAATGAATAAATCGCCTGAATGAGATCTTCGGCCCGGACTTTGTGTTAAACCTACAAACCCAACAACTTCTCCATCATATTCTGCAACAAATTCAAATTGATTTGGTGCTAAATTTCGAATTCTATTTTCCATAGCTTCTACACGCATGCTAGGTAAGAAAACCATATACGGTAAAACGTCATCCTGTATACATATACGATGAATTGCTCTAGCATCTTGTATTTCTACTGCTCTAACGTTGATTCCCATCTTTCTCTCCTCCATATAAATAACAATATATTTGTGTGTATTCTAGAAACGTTCACGAATGACCTTCTCGCCCGTATTTCTTTATGTCATTTTTACATAATTATTTCGATATAATACTTAATTTCCAAAAATATTAACGACTATATGGATTTGGTTAACTTTTCACCTTGTTATATAAATCAAGCAAATTTTCAATCAGAATACCATTTAGTTTCATGCCGACTATATCACAATTTTCTATTTCAATATTTTTCAGATTACTATTACTTATAGTGCTACCTTCCAAATCACATTTATCGAATACAATAGGTTCCTTCTCATCTCCGAGACTTGTATTTTTAAATTGCACTCCACCTAAAGTCACCAAATTAAATTTACTGCCAGAAAGATTTAAATCTGCATATGATGACCTTCTAAAATTTATATTTCTAAACTTGGATTGACTTACATTACAATTACTCATATTCATATTCATTATATTGCTACCAACAAATGAACTGTTTTTTAAATTCACTTGATAATACTCTGTATTTGCTAAATTACAGTTTTCGTATTGACTATTTTTCATATCTTTATTTGTAACTACACTCGCTTTGTTTGAGCTTGTTTTTATTCTTTTCACGTAACAATACTCATCTTCCGATTCAAAAATCATTTGGTAACCCATCTTTTTATAAAAGTGATGATTGTTAATTTGTCTACTAGATGTTTCGAGATCCCAAATCTTTATGTTCGGATATTCCTTTTCTATTAATTTCATAACATATGATCCAATTCCTTTTCCTTGATAAACAGGATCTACAAAAATACGATCAATTCGACCGTACGACTTACCAGAAATCGTAACTATTATCCCTCCGATTATTTCTTTATCCATTACAACTTTGAAAGAATCCAATTCTTCAATGGAATATTCCATCATTTCAACTGAAGAATATCCTGGCGGTTGAATGTTATAATCAATGACATCATCTTGGCCGTATAGCCATTGTTTTGCTTCTGCATCAAATGTTCTTTTCATTATTTCTGTTAATTTCTCAGCATCTAAAATTGTAGCTTTTTCTATAGATATTTTCGTCATTTTCGTTTTCCCCTTCATTATTACAAACCAACCATTTTTGTGAATGGCATAATTATCAATTCACTTTATTACCCCCTATTAAAACATTTATATTCTTAATTTTTTAAAAACAAAGAAAATTAACACTAATCACCCTCTTTACTATTAAACTACAAATCACCCTACATTTTCCACGATTGCTTAGTATTAATGAATAATAAAAAGAGACCATGTAATATAAACATGTTCTCTTCTTTTATTCATTTTCAATTTTATCCCGCTATTTGCCGGGCAGTAGGACCCCCACCTCAAAATTCAGCGAAAGCAAAGAAATTAGGTGGGGGTCGGGCTAATAATCAGCGGGGGCTGACACCCCACTGATTAAAGTTTCACTTTATATAATTAAAAATTAGATATTACTTAAGCCACTCGTTGCAAGTATTACTTAACTGCTGTAAGTCTTCTATAAATTGACTCCCATCATATCCATCACAAACCGAATGATGTACTTGTAATGAAACTGGTAGCATAACCTTGTTTCCTTCGTTAAAATATTTCCCACAAGTTATAATTGGCAATAGAAAATTTTCATCATTATTAATATTAAGATTAAATCCAGTAAAACTAATCCAAGGTATGCTAGAAATCGGAAATACATTAGGCGGAATATTTTCTTTCGTGAAAAGACCATGAACATTAGCATAGCATCTCATATCGTCTTCATAATTATTATAGAAAGTGCGGAAATCACTTGAATAATCCGTCCATATACTTGAAAAAGACTTATCATCTTTATGAAAGATTGTATAACTCGGTATCATTTCCTCCCAATAGCCTAAAACTCCTTCATCGTTAAAACATGTTCGAAATTTTTTATGATTATTTACTACTCTAGAAATTAAATATATAAAAACGGGATAAAATTTTATTCCCTTTTGATATACTTCCCCTAATAACATCGTGATATCAACATTCACAGTCATACTAAATGTACATTTCAACTTTAAATAATGCTCAAAATACCGCTCTCTATTCCAATCTTCTCTATCAATTACATGAAACTTCATTCTAATAGCCTCCTAAAATTTTCTTTTTATTTTAGAAGGCTAATTCCCTTGCTTTCACCATAATTGTTCACTCCTAACAGTTTACAATTCACCCTAATTATTTATTTAATTATATAACATATGTAAGAATAAATTCACATATTTCTGGAAATCCATCCACATACTATAGATAAATCAAATGAAATTTGGAGGATCCATACATGAATAACAAAAATATGAATAAAAAAGAAAATGTTACTGAAAACACTACATCTATTCAAAATAATAATACTGCAAATCTTACTATCGAAGAACAAGCAATGAACGGCTTATACGGGATGCCCGAAACAACAATTGAAGATGCTGATCACGCTGCAGCTGATGATTTGACTTCAAAAAATTAATTAACTACATTGAAAAAAGCCAAGGAAAATATCCTTGGCTTTTTTAACTATGCATCCACCTTTTGTGTTTCTTCACTCTTTCTTGAAAGTTTACCTGGCCAAAAAGCAAATCGGCCTAAAACTACTGTAATCGCGGGTACAAGTAACGGTCTTACGATAAACGTATCTAATAATACTCCAATTGCAGTTACAATACCAAATTGAACTAATACTTGAATTGGAAGTGTACCTAACACTGCAAAAGTTCCTGCTAAAATTAAACCTGCCGATGTAATAACACTACCTGTTTGTATTACACCATTTTTTACTGCATCCAAGTGATTTTGTGTCTTTCTGTTTTTCCATATTTCTGAAACCATAAAGATATTATAATCTTCACCTAAAGCAACTAAAAATACGAATGCGTACAATGGTATCGCACCTTGAATGGCCGGCGCTCCCATACCGTAATGAAGTAATATCCATCCTGCTCCTAACGCTGAGAAGAATGATAAGACAACAGTTACAATTAAATAAACCATTGCAACAACCGATCGTAAATAGACAAGTAATAGTAAAGCGATAATGCTAATCATTACTGGAATAATTACTGATTCATCACGTTCAGTAATTTGCTTTGTATCATATAATGAAGCTGTTTCTCCACCAATCCACAATTGCTCTTCAGCATTACTAATCCCAGCATCTTTTAATACTTTTTCTACACTGTTTTTCAATTTAGGAATTTGATCTAATGCTTCAATTGCGTATGGATTTTCCGCTAAAGAAACTTCATACATTTGTATTTGCTTATTTTCTTTTCCCTCTTTTGGCTCTTTCACTGTATTTACGAAAGAAAATTTCTCTAGTTCTTGTTTAACAGGAAGCTCTTTGCCTTTCGTATCAACAACAACTTTTATTGGTGCTAGTTCACCAGCTGAGAAATGATCACTAATTAACGTAAACCCTTCACGAGAAGGCATATCCTTTGGAAACGACTCTAATAAGTCATATGTGTATTGAATACGTGGTACGAATGAAGCCAATCCGCCTAATACAAATACAGTTAGCATAATTATTGTCCATGGTCTTCGTGCTACAATATCTCCAAGTTTTTTACTAAAGGAGCCTTTTGATTTTTTAACTTTTACAGCCCTCTTTTTCTTTCTTGCAAACTCCTCATTCATTGAAGTTGTTCTCGGTATAAACGGGAAAAATGCAATTCTACCGAAAATTAATAATAGTGCTGGTAAAATTGTTAAAGCCGCGATTCCCATTATAAATACAGCAACACTAAATGGTACTGCAAATCGATGAAAGGCACCATAATGAGCAAGTAGTAATGTTCCTAATCCAAGTACAACAGTTAACGCACTCATTATTATTGCACCGCCAGATGCTTTAATCGCAAGTTGCAATGCTTTATATTTACTTTCTTCTTCTAACAAGTACTCTCTATATCTCGAAATTAAAAATAGACAATAGTCCGTTCCAGCGCCAAACAATAATACTGTCATAATTGATATCGCTTGGGCATCTACTTTAATCCATCCGTGATCAGCTAAAAAACCGAGTGTAGGACTAATAATACCGTATGCAAAGCCAACAACAAGTATAGGTAAAATCGCTAAAATTGGTGAACGATACAGTAAAATTAACAAAACTAACACTAGTAGTACAGTAGCCACTAACAATTTCACATCTGCTTGACTAAATAAACTAACTGCATCCGTTTGAATACCTACAGGTCCTGATAATCGAACATGTAAACCAGATTCACTTATTTTTTGTTTAAATGGATCTTCATCCACCTTACTATTCACTATTTTTCTAAACTCTTCAAGATTTCCTTTTAATATATCCGTACCAGCAGATTTATTAAAAAATACCGGTGTAACAAATGATGTACCATCTTTTGACGCACTTTTTGATAATACTTGCTCTGGGATTGTATCAAATGGTGGTAACGTTGATTGTTCTTTTAAAGGACTAGCTTTTAACTCCTTATAAACATCTTGTATGAGTTTATAATCCTGTGACTGTAATCCACCATCTCTATACCATACTACTAACAACGGATTCCCTGCATTATTCGGAAACTCTTTTTTCATAAGCGCTTCCGCTTGCTGTGACATAGCTGTTTCAGGTAAATTTTTCGGATTCGGTTCTTTCGTACTGTTTACTTGTGGTAACGTAAATGAAAGTAATAATGTAATAAAAATCCACACCAATAAAGTGATCCACTGCGTATTTCTCCCTGCTACAAGCCTCCCTAACATATGTAACGGGTGCTTTTTCATAAAAACCCACCTTCCTTTTTTCCTCCATTATTAATTATATATACTGGTCGGTTAATTAATCAAGAATGATTGAAAATTATGTTATAATTATCTCAATCATAAATGTCAGGAGCGAATGTATTTGGAACAAAAACAACGTCCTCTCGGAAGACCGCGTCAAAATAAAAATACAAAATCTACAAAAGAAACCATTTTAGAAGTAGCAACCCGCTTATTTCTTACACAAAATTATCAAGTCGTTTCTATGGATGAGGTCGCAAAAGTTTGTGGTGTTACGAAAGCAACTGTCTACTATTACTATTCAACAAAAGCCGATTTATTTACTGCTACTATGATCGAAATGATGGTACGTATACGTGAGAATATGTTTCAAATACTCTCTACAAACAAAACGTTAGAAGAAAGATTATTAGACTTCGCTAAAGTTTACTTACACGCAACGATGGATATTGATATGAAAAATTTTATGAAAGATGCAAAACTGTCGTTATCTGAAGAACAATTGAAAGAATTAAAAAATGCTGAAGATAATATGTATGAAGTACTAGAAAAAGCACTCGATAATGCGATGCACATCGGAGAAATCCCGAAAGGAAACGCTAAATTTGCGGCTCATGCTTTCGTATCTTTATTATCAATTGGGAATTTTAAAGATGAAAATTACAATCCTATTCTTGCAAATATAGATGAATTATCACAAGAAATCGTTTCTTTTTATTGGAACGGATTAGGTCATTCATATTAAACTGATTTGCTTTAATAAAAGAGCATGTTTGAATTTTTTCAAACATGCTCTTTTATAATTTATTTATATACTAATAATCAGATTATACTTCAATGCTGTTTAACAAAAAATTTCACTTTAACTTTTACAAATTTTGAAGTTGAATTTTTATATTCCCCATGCTTAATCCCCCATGGTAACAAACTACAGATTCAATATCTAGATTTAAATACTTCTTCAAAGACTGCCGTGCTTCCATAATATTTAAAGTTGTTGGGGCATGAACTCCTCCTAACACTCCATTCACACTATACATCGAGTCTCCAGCGACAAGAATTTTGCTTTGTTTCAAATATAAACTAATATGACCTGGAGTATGAAGAATTAGTATTCCACCGCAATACGGAAGTTCTTGCCCATCAATCACAGTATCACTCACTTTTCCTTTTGGTCGGTTCTCTATATTTCCGTCCTTCAATAAAGGTAAATCCCCCTCGATATATGGCTTATCTAGTTCGTGCGCATAAACTTTAATATTACTTCGACAGCGCTGCAACAATTCCGGAAGACTACCTATATGATCAATATCCTGATGCGTCAAAATCACGACTTTTAACTTATCAAATGATACCCCAACCTTTTCCATCTCTACTTGTATATCTTCAATTTGTCCTGGGAACTGCCATTTCATCATCCCATAAAAGAATTGGATGAATAACAAATTCTTGAAATTCAAGTTGTAACATTTCTATCCCTTTAGCAATCTCCATACAGCCACTCTCCTTTATGTTGAAGTTTGAAAATATGTACGAGTAAACTGAAAATATAAAGTGAAACTTTAATCAGTGGGGGTTTTACTGCCCGGCAAATAGCGGAATAAAGCACCTCTATCTTATAATATGTTTTGTCATACCAATAGAGAATGCCTCAAACCCTATAGATTCATAGTAAGATTGCAATTTTTCTACACACATAAGTTGTGGAATAACCTTGTTTTGTTCACAGTGCTGGATTAATCGTTTCACTATTTCTTTTCCGATGCCACTAGACTGATATTTTGGCAATACACCAACTCCACAAATAATGCCTGTTATGACTCCATCTGATATGACACGCCCCATCCCTACTAACCTCTTATCATCAAAAACATAAATTGCATACCAACTTTGCTTACACATTCGTTCTAACTCGTTAACCGTTAATTTAAGAGAATTCCATTCTAAAGATTCGTATAAGGATAATAATCCATTAAAATCTGTAGGTTGTTCACTTGTGTAGCGTATACTATTTTCCATGTAAATACTCCCTATTCTCTGGCTTGTTTATATTTCATAAAATTCCCATTACACAAATCTGATCGATGTAAAAATAACTAGAACAAACTTCAATAAGAAAGATAGAATTCCTTCTCAACATAAAATAAAAAGAAGTTATCTCACTTAAGATAACTTCTTTTATATAAGAATCTCATTATATTATCAACCAAAAAATATACAACTGCATACGATTAGCACAAACAAAACTAATAAACCATTTGAGAAATAACCCATTGAAAACTACCCCTTTATTAAATTATGTAAAAGATTTTATCATAAAATCTTTTACAACTTAATAACTGAAAAAGACATTGTATTCATTAGTTATATATGTTTAGTAATATTTTATATTCGGTTATATTCTCGTTCCCTAAAACCACTTCTCGCACCTCCATAATTCATTCCACATAAATTCAAAAAAAACAGTTATTAGTAAACGTTCATTTACTATAAAGAGTAATTTCAATTGATTTATAGTAAATTTAGTAATAAAATAATAACTAAATTCATAAAGGAATCAAAAACAATGAACCAAAACGAATTATTAAACGAATACATGAATTTATTATTAAATATGTCAGGTACTTTTAAATTACTATCGGAGAAATCCTTAGAATTTACACATTTAGAACAACACGTAGTAGAGTATATCGCCCAGCAAAAGGTGCCTGTAAACTTAAAAATGATTGCTAGTTATTTAAACATCCCTAAACAACAATTAAGTGTAACAGTGCGTAACTTAGAACAAAACGGATACATCATAAAAAAGCAAGATTTGGTAGACAAAAGAGCTATATTAATCTCTCTGACAGAAAAAGCTGAAAAAGTACATTATGAGAGATGGAAACAAATATATAATAATTTCACAGTAAACCTCGAAAAGTTATCTGAAGAAGATAGGCGGGATTTAACTTATGGACTATATAAAACAAATACAATGCTCTCAAAAATGTTAAATAACGACTAAATATATTGTTTATTATTAAACGGAGGATGTTTCATGGTTAAAGAATTAGATTTGCAATCTGTACAAGGTACAATGCTTATTCCACTATGGGGAAGAGCATATGGCAGTGAGAAAAATAAGGATATTTTAGATGATATAGAAGCTATTCGAATAATTAAAGAATGTGATTTTGACTTCTCAACAATAGCAAATACATTTGGCGAATACGGATGTATCACATACATTACCCGTGCACGAAAAATTGACGATACGATAAAACAATTTATAATAAAACACCCGAATGCTACTATTGTAAACATCGGTTCCGGACTAGACACTACTTTTTCAAGAATCGATAACGGTACAATACATTGGTACAATCTTGATTTGCCCGATGCAATCTCTTTTCGCAAAACTTTAATTGAAGATACCCCTAGAAACATTAGCATTGCTAAATCATTTTTTGATACTTCTTGGTTTGACGATATAAAATATAATCCAAACGACGGTATTCTTTTTATATCAGCAGGTGTGTTTTATTACTTTAAAGAAGAAGATTTAAAAAAGATCGTAGTCGCTATGTCAAAACGTTTCCCTGGAGGAGAATTATATTTTGACGCTGAATCAAAGTTCGCACTGAATCTTTCGAATGCTACTGTAAAGAAATCTGGTAATAACGGGGCTATGATGTATTTTTACGTAAATAATCCAAAATCAATAGAAAAATGGTCCTCTACAATAAAAGTATTGAACTGCTCCCCTTTCTTTAAAGATATAGCTACAAATAAAGATTGGGACGGTAGTACGCGTATAATGATGAGAATTGTAAACTTAATAAAAATGTTGAAGTTTGTTCATTTACGGTTCAAAAAATAAAAAGTAAAGAAGAGCTCAATACATTTATACTTAGGTCATAAATGTTAATTTTAATAAAATCAAAGGCAGAAACATAATTGTGAAGTGAAACTTTAATCAATGGGGCTTTGCTCATCCCCCACTGATTATCAGCCCTCACCAATCAGGCTTTTACGGGCAGCCCGCTCCCCACCTAACTTCTTTGCTTTCGCTGAATTTTCAGGTGGGGGTCTTACTGCCCGTTAATGCGGGATAAAATCTTGCATGCGCTTTACGTGGGAGCTAAAATGTTGAATCTCATCGATTTTCAAATCATGTACACCATCTTGCAACATATATTGAATCACTTACTACTATTTATATGTATATGTTCTGACCATTAACAGCTTTTACCTTTAAATTCTTTAAACCCTATCCTTTCTTATATGAATAGCTTTCTTATTCGAAAATAGATTTTTAAAAATCCCTACTCCCACAATTAATAAACCTATACCAACTAATTTATTTACTTGTAATGGAACACTCTCCATTCCAAATAATCCGAATGTATCAATGCATAACGCAACGACCAATTGAGTAATAAGACTAATTAGCACCGTATATGCTGGACCTAAGCTCTTTATTGCACCCATTATACAAATAATTAACCCGATACCAAACAACCCACTTACATAAAACAAATAATTTGTAGTATACACTTTAATGTTAATACTGTTTTCTGTAATGATATAAAATAGAATAGAACTAATGAGACCTATTCCAAGGACACATGTAGTTGTTAACCACTGTCCTACATTTTCATTTACTTTTGCATTAAAAACAGATTGTACGCTAATTAATATTCCTGCTAATATAGCTAAACTAAATCCAATCAAAATCTTCCTCTCCCTTTCATTGCTCATATATATTATCTTTAGCGACTTCCTTCATTCTAGAAAAATCTTTAATTACAATAACTCCATTACTCTTTTCAATTAGTTTTTCATTATAAAATCTTTGTAATACCCGAATTACGTGCCTATAACTTACCCCTATAAAATCTGCAATACTCGTTACTGAAGTTGCATCCAAATCCCCTTTATACATATTCCCGTTACTATCTGTTGAAATTGAAAGCAAATAACTAGCTACACGTACTTCTACAGGATAAAGTAAATTAAGAGCAGTAAAACGAGTCGATATTTTTAACGTGTTGGCAATGTTTTCAAGCAAGAACTTCATAAATATAGGATCATGTAATAACTTGTTTCTAATAACCGTATTAGAAATAGAGATTGCTACAACATCTGAACAAGCTTCAACGACATTATGTGCTTTGCTATTTTGAATTAATTCAATATCACCAACAATTGCGAGTGGATTGATAAAGCGAAGGATTAGTTTCTTCCCTTCAGGTGTAATCGTGTAAACTTTTACTTTACCTTTAACAACAAAATATAAACGATCCATTTCGTCATCTATATTGCAAATAAGCTCGCCTTTTTCAAAGTGATTTAATTGAAAATAAGCTGTATCTATTTCTGAAAAAATCTCGAGCGTTTTATTGGTTCTCAAATAATGCGTAATTAAACCTGATTTATCCGCCATATTCATTTCTCCTTTCATTTACATATTAAATACAACAATACCTATAATCATTACTATTGTTCCCACAATATGATATCTCTCCATCTGTATCTTTTTTATATGAAACAGTCCTTTCATTTCAATAACTGTTGCCGTTAACAATTGAGCAACCATTAGTGTGCCAGCTGTCAATGTAACTCCTAGTGAATATATCGCCATAGTTTCTGCACAAATAATGAATCCACCAAATGCACCCGCTGCTAAATATACTTTTTTCACACTCTTTAAATCTGTTACTTTCTCTTCTTTCTTTAACAAAAATACAGTTGTTGCAATAAGGAATCCAATTAAATGGGTTATAATACTCGTCGACCATATACCGATATGTGAACTAAGTTTCGCATTAAAGGTTCCTTGAAGTGTTATAAATATCCCCGCAAAAACAGCAAATAGAATACCTTTCAAAAAATCATCTCCTCATCCTTTATTTCTGACTTAATTAAAAACCATCATCCTATAATGGCAAAAGGACAAATGTCACATCACTATGAAAATAACTTGGAATGAAAAAAACACACCTCAAAAATGCGAGATGTGTTTTTTATTTATATATAATGTTTTATAAATAAAAATTACGCTACATTAAAAGATTTCTTTTTCATAACAAACTTTGCAAATAAGAAACGTACAAGCGGTCCCATAATAATTAATTGTAATGGATATGCCATTATGAAATTTTTAATAAAAATCGAAAAATAAATTGAAACAAATGAATCTCCTTGTAGTCCACCATGTAAATGCATCATAGCCATACCAAAAAATGACATAAAGAACACCATTCCAATTACCATAGTTGTCGCCATTGCAACGATAATATTTATTTTCTTAGATTTATCAAATGGCAACATGAATACAATTTTTTTCGCACAAGGTCCAACTATACACATTTCAATTAATAGCGCAATAATAAAGCCAATTAATAGTTCTAATGCAATCTCTTTAATATAAATTGATCCTCCTGTTTCATTCATTAGTAAATTGTAAAACGTCATTACGATAACCATTCCAAGGCACATCATCATGCCAAATTGGAGGTTTTCCTTTCTTGTTGTTGGCAAATTTCATCATCCTCTCTCTTTGAGTCTTTGTCATTATATCGACATTGGAACCCCCTTCGTAAGTGAACATTTTGTGAACAAATTTAAAACGTTTTCATGTATTTTCTTTACTTTCAACTCAAATTCTCACTTTTACTTATAAAGGTTTTATATATTTCAATGTTGAATTACTAAATTTAACATTGCATTACATTATTACTAGGAGGATAACCATGAATGAAGCAGAATTTTACGCATATCACATCGTAACAAGGAAAAAAATGCATATCGGACAAATGATTCCTTTTAACAAAAATCAACACAATACTCTATATCACTTCTTTTTTGAAAGAGAACAATTAAATGCTAATGGTGAAGATGGCATACAAATTTTAAATAATCACTATAAAAATGACGAATTACATATAAATAATGAAAATGCTAAAGTAGTTATGAGTTATATGGATCAAACAATTAGAGCAGTTAGAGAAACAATAGTAGAAATGGTTAGACTACAAGAATTCCCTGAATACCCTTCCAGGTTATCTTGTTTATACGCTGCTAAAAGCTATGAGGATGCTTTGAAATGGAGAGCGCTATTTGATTCTTACAATCGAGAAGTTTTACAGATTGTTAAACTACGAGTAATCGGAAGTTCTTTTGAAGGTGACGGTAATCTTTTACCGAAAGAAGATGGCATTCCTTTTTCTCAAAAAATCGAACAAGCTAGAGAGTATTGGAAAGGAAATATTAGAAATGAGCTTCCTGAGCTACTGATTAATGGCGAAATTGAAGTTGTGGAAATTATTGATGACTTCTCCTCAATTCATATTTAATTTCTAACTAAATCATATAGGATGGAGATTACAATGAAGAAAAAAGTGTACTTCAATCATGATGGCGGCGTGGATGATTTAATTTCATTATTTTTATTACTTCAAATGGAAAACGTTGAACTTACCGGTGTATCTGTTATCCCAGCAGACTGCTATTTAGAACCCGCAATGTCTGCCAGTCGTAAAATTATCGATCGTTTCGGCAAAGGTAATATTGCCGTAGCCGCTTCAAACTCTCGCGGGCAAAACCCGTTTCCGAAAGACTGGCGGATGCATGCATTTTATGTAGATGCTTTACCAATTTTAAATGAGTCTGGAAAAGTTGTAACACCCGTGGTGGCAAAGCCTGCACATCACCATTTAATAGAAACACTCCTACAAACGGAAGGAAAAACAACTTTATTATTTACCGGGCCCCTAACTGACCTTGCTCGTGCATTATATGAAACTCCCATCATCGAAGATAAAATTGAACGTCTCGTTTGGATGGGTGGTACATTTCTTACAGCAGGCAATGTACATGAACCAGAGCATGATGGAACAGCTGAGTGGAATTCGTTTTGGGACCCTGAAGCAGTGGCTCGTGTATGGGATGCAAAAATTAAAATCGACTTAGTGACACTAGAAAGTACAAACCAAGTTCCGTTAACTATAAACATACGTGAACAATGGGCAAAAGAACGAAAGTATATTGGTATGGATTTCCTTGGTCAATGCTATGCAATGGTTCCCCCTCTCGTTCACTTCTCAACGAACTCTACCTACTATTTATGGGATGTACTAACTACCGCGCTTGTCGGAAACACTAACCTTGCAAAAACTGAAACAATTAATAGTATTGTTCATACATACGGACCAAGCCAAGGACGTACAGAGGAAACTGCTGATGGACGACCTGTAAATGTCGTTTACGATGTAAAACACGATGTTTTCTTTGAATATATTACTAAATTAGCTAAAAAAGCTGCTACTTGAAACCTCAATAACACGAAAAAAATTTATTAAGAATGATATACTTTAATTAATATAACATGAGGTGATAAGATGGATTATGAGTTACTAAAAGAACGAATAGAAATTATAACTTCTAGAATTAAATACATAGGTGGTGAAGTTCAAGAAGTTTGTATAGATGAACCATCTTCCCTTGAACAAATAATCCAAGTAGAAGAAAAACTGGATATTAAACTACCAAATAGCTTCAAAGAAGTACTTTTAGAGTTCTCAGGAAATTTTAGCTTACGCTGGTTTTTACCTGACGATGTAGAGCTACCAAATGAATTTACTGATATTTTTTGCGGAACACCCCACTGGAGTTTAGAAAGTCTTTCTAAATTCGAAAAAGAACGTAAAGACTTGGTTGACGAGTTTTTTTCAAATTTAGATGATGAATATGATGTAGTTTGGCACAACAAATTAGCATTTTGTGAAGTGGGAAATGGAGATTATTTAGCATTTGATATGAAAGATGATATAGATGCTCCAATAATTTACCTAAGCCACGACGATGGAGAAGGACATGGGTATAAGATTGCGAATAATTTCATTGAATTCATTGAGAATTGGTCAAGAGTAGCTTTTGTAGGATGCGAAGATTGGCAGTGGTTACCTTTCACTACCAGTTTTGAAAGTGGTATAAATCCAGATGATGAACCAGCCAAAAAATTTAGAAATTGCTTGGGACTTAATATTTAAAAGAGTATTGAATTAAATTTCAATACTCTTTTTGTGCAATTTAATTATATTTGATTAATGTAGTGTCTTACAGATTATTCATTTCATAACCATTGACAAAATACGTTATTTTTTCTAACTCATCTTCATTTAATTCTCTATCTAGTTCTTGTTTGTACGCTGCCTTTATCTTCTCTTCATCGCCCTTATGAGCTTCTGTATAAGTTCCTACTGCTTTTAACATGCGAATCTCTTGTAAAAACTCCTCTCGATTTATCGCTTCCCCATGAGAAAGAATATATGTCTCAGCATCAAATTTTTCTAATTCATCTATTAATGCAAACGTTCTTTTCGTCGTATAGTTCCACTTCGAGGAAAAAATATCTGCATATATACAGTCCCCTAAAAACAATATCTTTTCTTCTTTTATGTACATAACAACTGAATCATGTGCATGATCTCCGCCCACATGTTTTAACACGCATGTCACCTCACCAAGATCTAATTCCATTTGATCCTGGAACGTTAAGGCCGGAGGAATAATGTTAATATTTCTCGCTTTTTCTTCAAACTCTTTCTTGATGCAATCCGCACAAAATTCAATTTCAGTACCCTCTTTTACGCGTGCATCCAACGCTTCATCTGTCCATTCATAAGATACTATTGTCTGCATTTCTTTTTTCGTTTCAGCGTGCGAAATAGTTAATGCATTCCGTAATACAGATAATCCAAAAATATGATCCCAATGCCAATGCGTTAGTGCTACAAAATCAGGATTTGATACATTTTGTTCTTTTAACATTTCTAAAAATAATTGTGCATGTTCTTCTGAATTCCCTGCATCGATCATTAACGTTTTTTCTTTTCCAACAACCATTCCTAATATAGGTCTATCTGTTTCAGAAACAGGTGTCATATACCAAAATGAGTTTCCTATTTTTTTAATTTGTTGCATAACCAATTCCCCTTTTCATTTCCTCACTTAAGTTTAATATATAGATTATAACGAATCACTACTTTTTTCTCTATACTCAAACACAATTACTTGGACTAATCTAACTTTTCTTTTCGTAAGCTAAAAATAAGGGAATAGAATCGGAGTGTGATACTATGGAACGTTTATGGATCCCAATGATTGTAACATTTTTTTCGTTCGGTGGATTACTATTAGGCGGTGCTGTTGGAGTAGCAACACGCCAACTCATTGAAGAAAAGATGCATCGTTTATACGCATTATGTGGCGGTATTTTGTTTGGGTTATTGTCACTTGAAATTATTCCTGAAACATTTTCAAGCTATGAAATGATTGGACCTATACTTGGTATAGCTATCGGTATTTTAGTTATGGGCTTATTAGATAACTATTGTCACCATCCAATGATACATAAAAAAGATCAACAAGCATGGCAAACCTTTCTTTTTCTCTCTTTCGCTATATTTATTCATAATATACCGAGTGGATTTGCGTTAGGTACAGCTTTTATAAATCATAATGACTCTGCCATTCCCTTTTTAATAGCAATCGTCGTTCACCATATTCCAGAAGGATTAGCTTTAATTATTCCATTTCTTTTTACAAAACATAAATATATTTCCTTTTTATTAACGACTTTATTACTTTCTCTTATTCTCGGTACTGGCACAGTTTTTGGCATTTTGATGGAAGGAAAAGCTCTTCACCTGCAAGGCCTCATTATGGGAAGTGCTATTGGTTCACTTGGATATGTCACAATTCATGAAATGCTTTGGAAAGCTAAGAAACAGCTCTCTTTCCTTACATTTCTAATGTGGGCAACTAGTGGTTTTTTACTAATAACAGTGTTCACTTTATTCGCTGGTCATCATTAAAGTTGCTAAAGTGAAACTTTTGTTCCTCCCACACTGATTCTTGGATTACAAATAACCAGATAAATTTTCTTATTTGTATATTTTTCCTATTTTTCCAAAACATAATGTTATCTACCTATTATAAGGAGGAACAATTATGTTTGGGAAAACAGCCGGTGAAGCATTAGTTGATTTATTAATTGACTGGGGAGTAGAACACATATACGGCATGCCTGGAGATTCCATTAATTCTATCATTGAAGCTTTAAGAAAAAAACAAGATAAAATTAAATTCATTCAAGTTCGCCATGAAGAAGCTGGTGCATTAGCAGCGGCTGCCTATGCGAAATTAACAGGAAAACTTGGCGTTTGTATGGCAATTGCAGGACCTGGTGCTATTCATTTATTAAATGGTTTATATGATGCGAAACTCGATAAAGCCCCTGTTCTAGCAATTTCAGGTCAAGTAGAAACCGATTTACTTGGAACGGACTTTTTCCAAGAAGTAAATTTAGAAAGAATGTTTGATGATGTTGCGGTTTATAACCAGCGTATTATGTCAGCAGAGCAACTACCTGCCGTAGTGAATCAAGCAATTCGAATGGCTTATACGAAAAAAGGTGTATCCGTTCTTACAATTCCAGATGATGTCCCTAAATTCGAAGTAAAAAATGGTGCCCGTGTTACAAATACTTCTTTTACTTTGCCTGAGTTGTTTCCACAAAAAAACGATTTAGATGCAGCGAAACTCGCAATAAATGAAGCGAAAAGGCCTGTGATTTTAGCTGGAAAAGGAACAAAACATGCGAGAGAATCTTTACTTGCATTGGCAGAACATATTGGTGCTCCAATCGTACTTACATTACCAGCTAAAGGAATTATTCCTGATGAACACCCTCTTTGTATTGGTGGATTAGGATTAATTGGAACGAAACCTTCTTATGAAGCAATGAAGCATGCAGATACTTTAATTATGGTCGGTACTTCTTATCCGTTCACCGGCTTCTTACCTGAAAAAGCAAAAACAATTCATATCGATACAGATCCTGCCCAAATCGGGAAACGTTATGCGACAGATATTGGTTTAGCTGGTGATGCTGATAAAACATTACGATGGTTAATTGAAAATGTTGAAGAACACACAGACCATTCCTTCTTAGAACATCACCAAGAAATGATGAAAAAGTGGGAAGAAAAATTACACGATCAAGAAGAAGACTCTTCCATTCCAATTAAACCACAACGCGTTATGCATGCTCTGCAGCAAGTAGCACATGATGACGCAATTCTATCAGTCGATGTCGGAAATGTAACAGTATGGACCGCAAGACACTTCCGTATGACAAACCAGCAATTTGTCATTTCTAGCTGGCTCGCAACACTTGGTTGCGGTTTACCTGGTGCTCTTGCTGGAAAAATTGCATTCCCGGATAAACAAGTATTTGCAGTTTGTGGTGATGGCGGATTTGGAATGACGATGAATGACTTCGTAACAGCTGTAAAATATAAATTGCCAATCGTTGTCGTCGTATTAAACAATAATAAAATTGCGATGATTAAATTCGAGCAAGAAGTTATGGGTAATATCGAATTCGAAACAGATTTAACGAACCCTGATTTTGCAAAATATGCAGAGGCGTGTGGAGGTATTGGATACCGTGTTGAGAATTTAGATGAACTCCTTCCCGCTTTCGAAAATGCAGTAAAACAAAATAAACCGTGTATTATTGATGTAGTTGTAGATGCTAACGAAGCACCAATGCCAGCAAAAATCACATTTGGTCAAGCCGCTGGTTATACGAAGCATATGATAAAAGAATTATTTGAAGAAGGTAAGATTGATTTACCTCCACTTTAATCGAAAAAAGATAGCTGAAAACAATTTGTCTTCAGCTATCTTTTTTATTTTTGTATCTCTCTATAAAAAGAAAAGTCATTCATAGTTGGTTGTACTTGTTTCTCTACTTGTAATTCTTTACTTTCCCTCTCTAGCTTTCTCACATTTCCTAACTTAATCGCATCTTGCATGCCATTACTAATTAGATTTCCAGCTAAAATTGTCATACTATAAAAAGCAATCGGTATAAGTACAATCCATGTATGAGTAGTTAAATGACGGAAGTTTTGACCAATTAGGCCGGTCCATTCTTTTGTTACACTATCTGCCTCTGTACCAAAGATAATTGTTCCACCAAAAAATAACTCTAACAAGCCAAGATGCAAGAGAAGTAATAAAGTACTCACAAATTGTTGAGCAACAAGTAAAAAAAATGATGGTAATACGTGTGGCCATACGTGATTTTTCACTCTATGCCATTTACTGCCCCCAAGCACAGTTGCTGCCATCATAAATTCTTCTCTTTTTATCCGACGGACTTCCTGCGCTGTATATAACATAATTGTTGGTACCGCTAAACATGTAAGGATAACCATTTGAAATATTACCCTTAAATGAAACGGCTCTGGTACTGTCCCATTTTCAAACACTAAACCTTCCTTTAACACAAAAAAAGAAATCATAACCATAGGTACAATGCTGAACGGATCAAAAAAAGATGCTATAACTGGAAAAGAACGTTTGCTATACATACCAAGAAGCAAACCAATACCTCCTCCAACTATAACTCGTAGAATCGCTATAATTACGCTCGCACCAACTGTCCATTTCGCTCCTTCTATTATTAGCTGGAAAAGATCGCGTCCTTTCTCATCACTACCGAACCAAAATTTATTCGACGGTGAAAATGGAGCAGCCTCTAGTTCTCCTTTTTCGTTATACATCATCGTAAGTTCACGGATATTCCCATCGAAAAATAAAGTATTTCCAATACTAACAATCATAAGTACGCTTAAAAAAGTAACACCAAACCAAAATCTCACATCTCTTTTTACAACTTGCCACATGCTAAACACGCTCCTTTATTACATTTTGTAAAAACGTATGTAATAAACGAAATAGTATAAAAAGCGGTACGTATAATATAATTAAACTTACTGTAAATATTTCTAATTTTGAATTTTCTTTTACAAAAACAAACATACCGTACGTATTAAATATCCATTCAATAATATATAAATTTGATAACATAAATAAAATATTTGTTTTTGCATAATAGATTGTTGTTAACAAAACATTTCTTGAAATATGATTTGTTAAAATATGTCGTAAACTAAGCCCTTTACTTTTAGCAAATATACTATAATCTTTCTCTAATTCTTCTCTGAAACGTAATAGTAGTAGCTTAATAAATAATAGTGTTGTAGGCAAAGTTAGACATATTATTGGCAATAGGTGAGCCCTTTCCTCCCCAATCCCCGCTAGTTTCACTGGCATAAAGCCTGTCTTTTGAAAGATTATTACGACTAGAAGTTGCGATAATAAAATTATTAAAATATCTGGGATGCTTTCAAGTACGACAAAAATCCCATTCCACATTCGTTGCTTTGATTGAGACCGTTGTAATACCCACACAACGAGAACATACGCAATAAGTAATGACAGTAAAAATGCCGAAATAAATACAAACATTGTCTCTAAATAATGAATCCATATTTGCGGAAATAATTTCCTCGAATCTCGAAATCCATATGTAATTTCCCAAGGTTGGAGTAACTTTCCTCCAATAAACACAATCGTGTGCCAAAAACCAATTAAATCAATTTGTAATCCCTTAAATAATCGAGGAAGCGCACCTAAACAGATTATACATAGAATTGCAGCGAATAATTGTAAACAAGTAATCCCACACCACTTAGCAGTTCGCATCAACATAACTATTACCCCCTTTAAAAAGAATATTCAGAAAAAATAAACCTCTTTAACCACACCTTGAATTCTCTTTTTCCCACTTAGTAAAATAGCTTGGAATAAACACGTAACAAAAAATAATCAACCAAACACGATAAATCCCAAAAGTAATTTTTTTAAAGTTTCATTTTGGTATATATACCTAATCCCTTCTTTAAACTCTGTTATTAACATCTTCAAATTAACTTCTTTCCATTTTGTTCTACCATTTGGTAAACGAACTTTTTCTGGAATGGAGATCGTTTGAATCAAAATACCACTCGTAATAAAAGTAAGTATATTTACTAAAATGCTCCCGTAAATTCCAAAAGTCCAGTACACCATCGTTGCAATTCCTACACCAAACAAAGCATACAAACTATTTACCATTTGATTAATACCCGCTGCTGCACCATATTGGTCTGATTCAACTACTCCCTGTATCATCGATTGTTCTGATGGAGAGAAAAATTGTATACATGCATTTTCCAAAAATAAAAATATAAAGACAAGTATAATCATCCCGTAATAAAGCGAAATTAGGATTCCAATATTACAGAGCGAACAACATATGTTACTTACTGTACAAATACGTTGTCTATCAAATCGATCCACTACTGTCCCTACTAATAGAAAAAAGATTAATGCAGGTAATGCAATCATAATTTTTGTCATCGTTGCGTAAACTGGTTGTTTTCCGTATTGATCTAACAAGTAAAACATTAAAGAAATTCCAGCAATCATAGAACCGAGTCGCTCTAAAATATTTGCTAGAAAAAACGTGCATACACTTTGTTGCGAAATAACTGTAGCATTTCTTTCATACTTCGTATCCTTCCTCTCGACAAAATAGTATTATTTTAGTCATTTCTTGGAAGTTACATTATATTTTTCGACCATTATCCAATCTTTTCCTTCTTTATGAAAAACATAAAAAAGAGCCCCTATTTTCAAAACAAGGACTCTTTTCATAAAATAAAACTTTAATCAGCCCTCACCAATCGGGCTGCCTGGCAAATAGCGGGATAAACTATTTAGCTACCTCTTCTTTCGGCATTACCATACCTTTATAAAGTTGAACAGTTATCCAGTAATAGATGAAATAAATGACTAAGAATATCCCAATTGGCACCCACACTTTTACAAACGGGTCAACTAATATAAAGCTGAATAAGTTAAGCCCTACTAAAACGTGAGAAATGCCAATGATTGCTGGGAAGATAAATAAATATGAAATTTCTTTATATATACTTTTCGTTAACATACTGCGTCTCACACCAATTTTTCGTAACATTTCATAACGGCGTACGTCGCGAGAAGCACCTGTTAATATCTTGAACATAAGGGAACTTGCCATCATTGCTAAAAAGGCAATTCCGAGGAAAAATCCCATAAACATTGTTCCGCTCATGAAGCTGTTCATAAACTGATAAATTGTCATTTTCGTAAATAAGTCTACCTTTTCACCTGTTGCTTTTTCAATTTGTGCTTTTTGTCTCTTGTCTATTTCGATCAATAACGGTTTATATTTTTTCATATCATCTACTTTTGCTAATGTTACAGTGTGTTCTGTTCCTTGAATTCCTTTATAATGCTCTTCGTCTGCAATTCTTACTGGTTTTCCGTTAAATTGATTATGCGTAATTTGTATCTCTCTTACAACTGCGTCTTCCCAATCCTTTGGCATACGAGGGAATTTTGCTAATTCAGGAGCCTCTAAAGCTGAATATACAGGTTCTGTTAAAGGTTCAGTCACACGTTTACGAACAGGCTCTTTTAACGTTTTTGTATCAAAATGGTCTGAAACAAGTGGTGGTTTCGCAGTTAAGTCGTTACGTAAATAATAAACCGCTTCTCCATCTACTTTATATTTGTACTTGCTTTCTTCAACAATTTCCATTTCTTTTAAGGCAGCTTTGTCTTGATCATTCGGATCATGAATTACAACATCATATACACGAGAAAAGTCTGTCATAATACCTACATTTTTTTGGAAAGCCATACCTGCCGTCATCGCACCTGCGCCTAATGCAATTAACATCGCTACAGTACCTAATACTCTCGATAAACTATTTACTCGAAAGCGTAGCTGTGCATATGTAAAACTATTTAGACCAGTTTCATTTCGTTTTTTATTCCCCTTAATTTTCATCACAAAAAATGGGAGTAATGAACTAAAGATAAAATATGTTCCAAGTGTTGTAACGATGGTTGCTATAATAAAACCTAATTCAGCATATATTTTTACATTGATCATAAAATAGTACCCTATACTTACTAGTAATACACCAAGTACTGTCATTATAATAATGCGAGTTTTACTTTTCTTCACTTCATCTAGTGTTTCATCTTCACGAATTAACTCTAGTTCAGTTTTACGTAACAATCGGACACTGTTCATTAAGCCAGTAATGAAAAATAGTATTAAGAAGAAAATAGCTGTAACTAAAATTGCTGGTGTGTATACAGATGCATAACTACCTTTTGCTGAAATTTCCATTCCATTCATTAAAAAATTTCCTGCTACACTTGCAAGTAACATCCCTACTAAAATACCGATAATAATACTGACAATACCCATACCGAATGTTTCAATAAATAATAACTGTGCTACTTTTTTCTTTTTTGCACCAAGCATCATGTACATACCGAGTTCTTTTCTTCTTAACGTGAGTAAGAAAGAGTTGGCATATATAATATAAAATACAGTAATGAAAGATAATAGTATTGCACCTACCCAAAAGACGAGTCTAATACTACTAATTAGGCTATTATCTTTCGTAAATTCGCTATTCATCGCCATCGTTTGGAACATATAGAAAATACTAATACTAATAACGAGGCCAATAAGTAAAACCATATAATCTTTTAACATTTTTTTCATACTATGACGTGATAATTTAAATAACATAGTTTCGCCCCCTACTTAGACTCAGCAGCTGAGCCCATATGAGCGAGCACACCTAAAATGTCTTGATAGAAATTCTCTCTAGTGCCTTGACGATTTAATTCTTTATAAAGAAGACCATCTTGAATAAATAAAATACGCTCACAATAACTTGCACTAAATGCATCATGTGTAACCATCAAAATACTTACATTGTGATTTTCATGTAAATCTTGCATTGCTTCTAATAAACTTTTTGCGTTTTTACTATCAAGCGCACCTGTCGGTTCATCTGCTAATACAATTGCTGGATTATGTACTAAAGCTCTTGCCGCCGCTGTTCTTTGCTTTTGTCCACCAGAAACAGCAGTTGGATATTTTGTTAAAATTTCAGTAATCCCTAATTTCTTCGCAACGTCATTTACCTTTCCAGTAATCTCACTTGATGGTACGCCTTGCAGAGAAAGTGGTAAAGCTATATTTTCATAAATTGATAAGTTTTCTAGTAGATTAAAATCTTGAAAAATGAAACCTAATTTTTGAGAGCGAAAATCAGATAACGCATTGCCCTTCATAGAAGTAATATTTGTACCAGCTATCGTCACACTACCACCTGTCGCTTGGTCAAGTGTACTTATCACATTAAGTAAAGTCGTTTTTCCAGACCCAGAAGGACCCATAATCCCGACAAATTCTCCTTCTTTAATACTTAACGATACACCCCTTAATGCTTTTGACTGATTCTCATTTCTTTTTCCATACGTTTTTTCTACACTTTCTACAGTAACTACATTTGTTGACATCTCTTTCACTCCATCCCTTTTGTATAAAATTAATTTCTCACATATTTCTTATTATTTTGTCATGTAAATCCTTAAGATTTTTTAATTATTCATTCAATAAGAGTTACACCTGTAACATGAACCTATTTCCTACTTCATATTCTCATTTTTCTACAACTCGTTCCCTCGATTTCGCTTACATTTACCTTACATTTTTGTAAGATAAAAAAGAAAACACACTAATTTCTAATAGTGTGTTTTCTTTTTTATCAATATTTTCTATTCTTTATTTCTTCTTCAATAGTTGCCACAAATACATCTAGTGCAATAACTTCTGACTTCTCTTCCCCATATTTACGTACATTTACAGCTCCGTTTTCCATTTCCTTATCTCCAATAACAAGAACATACGGTACTTTTTGCATTTGTGCTTCTCTTATTTTATATCCTAATTTTTCATCTCGTGCATCTTGTTCAACACGAACTCCAGCTTGTGCTAATTTAAGTGCAATCTCATTGGCATATTGTTCATGTACTGCATTTGAAACTGGAATTACTTTCACTTGAACTGGTGCCACCCATGCCGGGAACGCACCTCCAAAGTGCTCAATTAATATTGCTAAGAAGCGATCTAATGACCCTAAAACTGCCCTGTGAATAACAACTGGTCTTTTCTTTTCATTATTTTCATCTATATAATTTAAATCAAATTTCTCTGGCATTTGGAAATCAAGCTGGATTGTTCCGCACTGGTGACTTCTATTTAAAGCATCTTTAATATGAAAATCAATTTTCGGCCCGTAAAATGCACCGTCACCTTCATTTAGTCTATATTTATAATTTAGCGATTGTAATACATTTTCTAATGCTGCTTCTGCTTGCTCCCATAATTTATCATCACCCATTGAGTCTTCTGGACGAGTAGAAAGCTCTACTTCATATTCGAATCCAAAAGTTTTATATACGTAATCAATTTGCGCCATTACTGATTTAATTTCATCTTCAATTTGTTTTGGAGTTACAAATAAATGTGCATCATCTTGGCAGAAAGTACGTACTCTTAATAATCCGTTTAAGGCACCACTAAATTCATGGCGATGTACTTGACCAAATTCACACATACGAATCGGTAATTCACGATAAGAATGCAATTTGTTTTTAAACATAAGCATGTGCCCTGGGCAGTTCATCGGTTTTAATGCAAAACTTTTATTATCTACTTCAGAGAAATACATATTATCTTTATAATGTCCCCAGTGCCCTGATCTCTCCCATACTTCTTGGTTCATCATGAACGGAGTGCGTACTTCTTGATAATTGTACTCTTTTTGAATTTCTCTTAAAAATGCTTCCAATTCGTTACGAATCATTTGTCCTTTCGGTAAATAAAATGGCATTCCCGGAGCCTCTTCAGAAAACATAAATAACTCAAGCTCACTGCCTAACTTACGATGATTTCTTTTTGCTGCTTCTTCAACGAAATGTAAATACTCTTCTAATTCTTTTTGAGAAGAGAATGCAACACCATATATGCGCTGAAGCACTTGGTTATTACTATCACCTCGCCAATATGCACCGGAAACGTGAGTTAATTGAAATGCTTTCAAATAACCTGTAAATGGTAAATGTGGCCCTCTACATAAATCTACAAATTCACCTTGTTTATATAGTGTTACACTTTCCCCACTAGGAATTGCTTCTAAAAGTTCTAATTTCAAGCGATCGTTCATTTCTTGAAACAGTTTTGCTGCTTCTTCTCGAGAAACCTCAACTCGTTCTATCTTTATATTTTCATTTATAATCTTTTTCATTTCTTTTTCTATTTTCCGTAAATCTTCTACGTTTACACTACTTGGAAGATCCATATCATAATAAAATCCATTTTCAATAACAGGCCCCACCCCAAGATTTATATCACCATACAATCTTTTTACAGCTTGCGCTAAAATATGTGCCGCAGAGTGTCTTGCAATTTCTACACCTTCATTTGAATCTATAGTAATGATTTCTACTTCCGCATTTTCTTCAATCTTTCGGCGTAAATCATATAATCCATCATTTACTTTCCCCGCGACTGCTTTCTTTTTCAAACTACTGCTAATGGATCCCGCAATTTCTTCTAAAGTAACTCCATTTACAAATTCTTTCACGCTACCATCTGGAAATTTAATTTCAATCATTTGTTCTTTCATTTTTCATCTCTCCATTTCATAATAAAAAGCACACTCATCCCTAACATAGGGACGAGCGTGCTTTTACCCGTGGTTCCACCCAGATTCCCATCACAAAATGCAATGGCTTCTTTTACGGTAACGTCGTTTATACGGCACTAGATACTTAATTTCCCCAGTGCAGCTCTAAGGTGGTAAGTTATTTTTCTGCGTTAGGAAGTTCTCAGCTTTCCTTCCTTCTCTGTATAACCGGGGAAAATAACTCGTGTCCTTTTCTTCGCTTTTTATGAAATTGAATACAAAAAAGCATATTCATCCCTAAATATAGGGACGAATATGCTTATATCCGTGGTTCCACCCAGATTCCCATCACAAAAAACATAATGGCTTCTTTTGCGATAACGTCGCATACACGGCACTAGATACTTAATTTCCCTAGTGCAGCTCTAAGGTGGTAAGTTATTTTTCTGCGTTAGGAAGTTCTCAGCTTTCCTTCCTTCTCTGTATAACCGGGGAAAATAACTCGTGTCCTTTTCTTTGCTTTTTGTAAAACATCCATTTATTGTTATTTAATATATCTTATTCATTTTATTTTTGCAAGTGTTTAAAAAAATTATTTATTTAATTAAAAAAGTGAAACCAAATTTTTTTGGTTTCACTTCACAATTTTACCAATCTTGTGGTTCGTAATTTAAGTCTGCAAATAGACGTCTTTTCTCTTTCTTTGTTAAATCTCTCCACTGCCCAACTGGTAAATTATTCAATTCAATATTCATAATTCTCGTACGTTTTAACGTGTATACTTGATAACCTAAAGCTTCACACATACGGCGAATTTGACGATTTAGCCCTTGTGTTAAAATAATTTGGAACTCATATTTTGATAACTGTGTAACCTCACAAGGAAGCGTTTTTGTTCCTAAAATTTTAACACCCGCTGCCATTTTCTCTAAGAAATCAGGTGTAATTGGCTTATCTACTGAAACAATATATTCTTTCTCATGTTTGTTTTCAGCACGTAAAATTTCATTAACAATATCACCATCATTCGTTAACAAAATTAAACCGTCTGAGTCTTTATCAAGACGTCCAATGTGACTAATTCGTAAAGGATGGTTCACTAAATCGATAATATTACCTTTTACTGATTTTTCACTCGTACATGTAATACCTACTGGTTTATTTAAAGCGATATATACGTGATCTCGAGCAATTCGAAGCTGCTCTCCATTTACTCGTACATCATCACCTGGGTTCACTTGGTCACCAATTTTTGCAACCTTACCGTTAATAATTACTCTTCTCTCATTAATTAGTTTATCCGCTCCACGTCGAGACGCTTTTCCAGCTTCACTAATAAATTTATTGATACGCAAATTAGGCACATCCTTTTCTAAAAAAATTTCAAGCTCACACTGCTTCTACCGTACAATACAAAAGGGTAAGCCTCCTATTATAACTTAAATATATTAACATGAAAGGGTATATAACGTCTTCTATTAATTACTTGTTTATAAGAAAATATCTTTATTATACATTCATTTATACACTTTTTCAGCGTTTAATATACAAGCCATTCTTCCTTACATACAGCTTGTTTTCCTTTTATCTCTTCTATATCTTCATGAATATTAGCTAATTTATATAAATCTGGGAAAATCTCTTTCACATAATGTTGATGCGTCTGTTCATCTTTCCAATACGTTAACACTATGTAACGATTTTCATTTTTTAAAGACTTCCCAACTACTCCACCTAACATTCCTTTTGCTTTTTCCATTCCTTTATTCCAAATTGTTTCTTGCTTCTGTAAAAAATACTTTTCCTTTTCCACCTTTACATCACATATAGCAACTCTTACGAATGATCCTTCTGTAACAACGTCTTTCAAATGCGTATCAGTTATATCATACAACGTTTGAAATAATTCAATTTCACACGAAAGAAACGTATCCTCTTGATTACTATTTAAATAAATTGTATCGTGAGCACCATTCATAAATGATTGATATGTACTTCTATCTTCCCATAAAGTAAATACACATGCCTCATCTTCATACCATCCACCAAATTGTCCATGAAAACCATCTAGATGCCGTATATCACTCCATTTTTCTTGCGCATTTGAAAACAATTTCTTTTTCTCTTCTTCCACCTTACAGTAGATCGTTTTTAGTAACATTTTTAATTCCCCCTTTAGCATATAATTTATCTTCTTCTCACAATAATTAGTTCACATAATATTTTTATAATCACCCTAATACTCTTTATAGACATATAGAACTAATCATATTTATCACTACATCTATCAAAACATCTATCGAATTTAATTTCAAATGATTCAGAATAAAAAAAGATGTAACTCTTAATGAATTACATCTTTAGCTAATCTCCCTTATTCATCTTTTTCTCAAATAAATAATACGTAATTTCTCCCGGATAATGTACTACTGCTACCTTCCTTTCCCCTTTTTTAAAACTAACAGTATGCCCGTTTTCCCCTAAGTTCTCCCATCCATTTGCTTTTGTAATAGGCATTACACTTATATATTGATAGTCCTCTTCATTATCATCGTTAATATGGATTGCTGACATTGGCACTGGAAAATCTTTAATTTTAGATTCTTTGTCTACATATATGAGTGCAAATAAACCAACTAATAACATAGCCATTGAAATACTTAAAACCAGTTTTCTTCTATTCATTTTCACTAAAAACCCTCTTTTCTCGCATATAGCTTTCATCATTTTATTAAATTTAATTATTCATGTATATAAAATAAGTAATTTAAATTATTTCTAACCTATTTTCTCTACTTTAAACAACATTATTGTTATATATTATAATTATAAGTTTTTAAATTTTGGAGGCGTTACATATTGCAGAAATTACTTTTTACTAAATGGACAGTTGTTATTTCTATTTTCATCATTTTCGGTACGATTTTCTATGTTACTAATGTTAAAAATAACAACGAAAAAGCAACTGTAGAAACAGCGGAGACAAAAACTTTCAAAACGAAATTACAACCTAAAATTCATGAATTGACTACTCATTATAATGACATCATCGAAAAAGATTGGTTACCTGCCTGGGAAGAGATTAACACGAATGGAGATTCAGTAGATCGAAATAAACTATTAGTTACAATGAGTGCTGTTTCCAAACAGTACGAAACAATTATGAACGAAATAGACACGCTTAAAATTGAAGAAAACATAACAGATATAGATATACAAAAACAACTACTTCAATTCACAACTCAGTTTAAATCCGCATCAAATTTCATGAAAAATGCAGCAAATTTGATTATAGACGGAGCAAATAACTCTACTTCAACCAATGAAACTATTGAAAAAACAAAACAAGCTTTAGGACTTGCGGATCAACATATTGTCATCGCTTTATCTACTTTAAATGAAGTTGAAGATAAATTAGGACTTACAAAAAAATAAAACTATTTACTATTTTAAAATAAAAAATGATTGCAATTCACAATTTGTATGTCTATAATGTTTTTATTGATTTACAATCAATGTGTTTATAAATTTTATAATTCGGATGAACCATTCAGGAGAAGGTCTATTGATCTACCGACGGGGCAAAAAGTTGTTATACCAACTTTGAAACTCTCAGGTCTTGGTTACAAGTAGAACTGCATGGGGACGAATCTCTGGAGAGACTCCCTCTCGCTTTCATAGAGCGCGGAGGAAAACGAGCACCGAAGGAGCAAATCCGCTACTTTAGCGGATAATCTCTCAGGTAAAAGGACAGAGACAAGCGAAAGAAAAAGCCGATTGTATCGGTTTATTTTTCTATCCCTTGTTTCTCCAGAGACCATTTCATTTACTTGAAGTGGTTTTTATTTTTTCTAAAAAAGGAGAATAAAGATGGAGACAGTAAGTAAAGTATTAGAACAACTAAATCAATACGTGTGGGGATTACCAACTTTGTTGCTACTCGTTGGAACAGGTATCATTCTCACAGTGCGTTTGAAAGGTTTACAGTTTAGTAAACTATTATACGCTCACAAACTAGCGTTTAAAAAATCAGAAGATACTTCTTCTTCTGGAGATATTAGTCACTTCCAAGCACTCATGACAGCTATGGCCGCAACGATTGGTATGGGTAATATAGCCGGTGTTGCAACAGCGGTTACAATTGGTGGTCCTGGTGCAATATTTTGGATGTGGATTACCGCTTTATTCGGTATGGCAACAAAATATGCAGAGGCAATACTTGCAGTGAAATATCGTGTTAGTAATGAAAATGGTGAATATTCAGGTGGACCAATGTATTATTTAGAGCGTGGTTTAGGTAAGAAATGGCTTGCTATATTATTCGCTATATTTGGTACAACTGCTTCTTTCGGTATTGGTAATATGGTGCAATCTAACTCAGTTGCAGAGGCAATGCGAATTAATTTCTCTTTCCCTCCTGCTTTAACTGGTATAGTAATGTCATTTTTAATCGCAATTGTTATTTTAGGCGGTGTAAAAAAAATCGGGAAAGTGACGGGATATGTCGTTCCTATTAAAGCTTTCTTTTATATAATTGCTGGTCTTATAATTATTTTCTATCACTACGACCAAATTCCAGAAGCATTTTCACTTATTTTTTCTGGTGCATTTAATGGTACAGCAGCTGCTGGTGGTTTTATTGGGGCAACAGTTGCATCAGCTATCCAAATCGGAATGGCGCGTGGTGTATTTGCGAACGAAGCTGGTTTAGGGAGTGCACCAATTGCGGCGGCGGCGGCAAAAACCGATTCGCCTGCAAAGCAAGCTTTAGTTTCAATGACTGGTACTTTTCTAGATACGTTTATTGTATGTACAATTACAGGACTAGTATTAATTACTACAGGCGCTTGGAAATCAGGTAAAACTGGTGTTGAAGCTACAACACTTGCATTCCAATCTGTATTCGGTACTGCTGGTAGTATGATTCTCGGTATCGCAATTATTTTATTTGCCTACTCTACTATTTTAGGCTGGTCGTATTATGGAGAAAAATGTGTAGCTTATTTATTCGGAGAAAGTGCAGTTAAATATTATAAAGCAATCTTTATTTTCATGATTGCAATTGGTGCTAATTTAAAGCTAGGAATCGTATGGACATTTGCTGATATTGCAAATGGACTTATGGCAATTCCAAACTTGATTGGTCTGATTGGATTAAGTAGTATTGTTGTTGCTGAAACGAATCGCTTTTTACAAGCAGAGAAATTGAAAGAAAATAATAAAAAACAGGCAAGTTAATCTATGAAAAAAGGAATGACTCATACATGATGAGCATTCCTTTTTTCATCCCCTCTTTTACTTAATTACTATCATTAAAAATATATTTATATCAATATTTACTCCTTTTTATTCCTCCAAAAGTTTTTCACATAAATGTCATAAATCGTATGGTCTAACTATATAGTTGAAAAGGAATGCGACATTAAAGTGTCGCTGAAAAACTCATCCAAGAAAAGGGAGGAAAAATCTTTTGAAAAACAAAATCATTGTTTTCCTATCTGTTTTATCATTTATTATTGGTGGTTTCTTCTTTAACACGAATACTTCAAGTGCTGAAACATCATCTACTGATTACGTTCCTAACCAATTAATCGTTAAGTTCAAACAAAATGCATCTTTAAGTAATGTGCAATCTTTTCATAAATCTGTCGGAGCTAATGTCTTATCTAAAGATGATAAGTTAGGTTTTGAAGTCGTACAATTTTCAAAAGGTACTGTAAAAGAAAAAATAAAGAGTTATAAAAATAATCCAGATGTGGAATATGCAGAACCAAATTATTACGTTCACGCCTTTTGGACTCCAAACGACCCATATTTTAATAATCAATATGGATTACAAAAGATTCAAGCTCCACAAGCTTGGGATAGCCAACGAAGTGATCCTGGTGTAAAAGTAGCTATTATTGATACAGGAGTTCAAGGCTCACACCCTGATCTGGCTTCGAAAGTAATTTACGGGCATGATTATGTTGATAACGACAATACATCTGATGATGGTAATGGTCATGGTACACATTGCGCTGGAATTACTGGAGCACTTACGAATAACAGCGTCGGAATTGCTGGTGTTGCCCCACAAACTTCAATTTATGCTGTCCGCGTATTAGATAATCAAGGAAGTGGTACTCTTGATGCTGTAGCGCAAGGTATTCGAGAAGCTGCTGATTCGGGTGCAAAAGTAATTAGTTTAAGTTTAGGAGCTCCAAATGGTGGTACTGCATTACAACAAGCCGTTCAATATGCATGGAATAAAGGCTCTGTTATAGTTGCAGCTGCTGGAAATGCTGGAAATACAAAAGCTAATTACCCTGCTTATTACAGCGAAGTAATTGCAGTTGGTTCTACAGATCAATCAGATAGAAAATCTTCATTCTCTACTTATGGTAGCTGGGTAGATGTTGCAGCACCAGGTTCAAATATATATTCAACATATAAAGGAAGCACGTATCAATCATTAAGTGGTACATCTATGGCAACACCTCATGTTGCAGGAGTCGCTGCTCTTTTAGCAAATCAAGGATATAGTAATACACAAATTCGCCAAATTATTGAGTCAACTTCTGATAAAATTAGTGGTACAGGTACGTACTGGAAAAACGGTAGAGTCAATGCATATAAGGCTGTACAATACGCTAAGCAATTACAAGAAAATAAAGCTTCTTAAGAAAACTTTAATCAATCGATCTACCATGAATGCGGAATAAAATAGAAGGAGAGACTTCTATAATTAAAGCCTCTCCTTCTTACAAACTATATTACTCTCCCTGCTTTTTAACCATATGTAAATACAGTACAAAATCCATCATTGTCGACGAATGACCAAGTTGACGGATCATCGCTGTTATATTTCCTCTATGATATGTACCATGATTTACGACATGTTGCACTAATTCTAAAATCGAAGTTTCTAATTTCCCTACATATGGATTCTCAATAACAAATACAGCATTCACATCTTGTATTGTAATTAAAAAATCTTTATATTGATTTGCCATGTTTTCAAACATTTTTTCTAATTCATGTAACGATTTAGTTTCAATTTGTTTTCGTAAATCTTCTCGGTCTTGTATTGCTTCATTCATACTTTTACCATGCAATATATGTAACCACACTTGATCTGTAATATAAATATGCACAAAAGTATCCTTAATGGATGGAAATACACTCTGTATCTGCTCCTTAAAAATTGTCTCATAGTTTGGTAACTCTTTTAATCGATTGAATAATCTTGTATTAGCCCAAGCATGATAATCACACTGTTTTAATATATAATCTTTCAATTTATATTACCTCCTTATTGTATGAAACGAATGGTTTGTTTCTTCATTTCTGATTCTCTATCAGCCTTTGCAATCCCTTTTTCTTTCATTTCATGCTCATTTATCGTTTTATATTTTACATACGTATAAAATTCCGTTTGAAATGGAAATGGTGTAATCCGAATTGTTTCCTCGTCCACCCATTCAGCTTGAATAAGTTTCTCCTCTTTACCATTAAACATTTCTGTTCCTTCAAAACCATCTTTAAATAAATCAATTTCATCTTTCTTTTTGACACCAGGCTTATTCATACATACGTATAAAGAAAGTTCATCACAAAACTTTAATAATCTATAATGTTTATCGAACATCGCAAACTGTTCCTTTGTTAACGTTTTCAAGATTCTTTTTTGTCGTTCTAATTCATGTTTATAAAATGACATCATCTCTTCATCTTCCTCGTTTAGTGGAAATGATAAAAAATGTTTACTACAAAGCAATGCCCCGTATGGATTAGAATTTTCAATTTCATTCAAACCAATCGTATAAAAAACAAAACGTAATGGGCTTGGACAATCCATAAATGTATATGGAATATTTTTAGCATCATTCAAAATTGGTACTTTATCAAGCTCTATCCATCCTCTGTCATGCTCATATATTGCATCAACTGTTTCTTTTAAATATGTTTTACTTTCAAAAAAGTCTTCTTTTATATGTTTTGCAATCTCTCCAGCTAAAAAACCATGATCATGTTGACGAATTAATATACTTTCCTTCTCATTTTTTTCACGAAAAATCATTCATATACTCCCCCTCATCCTCATATTAAAGCTTTTTATATGCATCGATTCTTAATTAATCCCTAAATAATAGAAGGGATTCAGTCTCTTGCAACGAAATTAACATAATTATATAGTATTCTATCTAATCATAGTGATAGCTTTATCTTTACTATCTATTATACTAAAACATTCATTCCAAAAATTTTTTTATGAGGTGAAAACATGAACAAAACAGAATTAATTAAAAACGTAGCTCAATCAGCTGATATTTCTCAAAAGGACGCTTCTGCAGCTGTACAATCCGTATTTGACACAATTGCTAATGCATTACAATCTGGAGATAAAGTTCAACTAATCGGTTTTGGAACTTTTGAAGTGCGCGAAAGATCTGCTCGTACAGGACGTAATCCGCAAACTGGCGAAGAAATTCAAATCGCCGCTGGTAAAGTTCCTGCATTTAAAGCAGGTAAAGAATTAAAAGAAGCTGTTAAATAAACAAGAAACCAGCCATTTTATAGGCTGGTTTCTTGTTTTTATTTAAGCAATTGCTTTATATTCTCTGCATGATACACTTCACAAATATAAAATACACATTTGCATTTACTTACAATTTGATACTTTCTAGTTGGATACACATTCGCTGTAACAGAACATCCATCAAACAATTCAATAATATTTCCAGATGGCTGATATCCTTCATATAATACATTTCTTCTTACTTCCATCTTTTCTATAAGCTTTTCAACAGGAATATTTCCACTCTCTAATTCACTCTTTATTGCGTCCGGTAAAAACGAAGTGTCTGCAAAAATTAGATTTTCAGATAACACCTTGCCTTTATAACTAACATTAGATACACGGTAAAGAAATGTTCCATCTTTATCAAAGAAATTCTTTGCTTCTTTCGGAATGTACTGTCTACCAAGTGCCTCTTGTTCAAGAACATCAAACTGAACTGTATCATTTAAAAGCTTTTCTAAAGCATGAATGGATGATGTATCTCCAGAAAATAAAATATTTTTAATTGCTTGTACGTTATAAGTGAATTCATTCTTTCTATTTTCCGCTACTAACATGAGGAACACCTCTTCTATAATTTTTTTATTTAAGATTTAAAAGTGCTGCCGCATCTAATTGCGTAATTTCAGTTACTTCCTTACTGAATATTGCAACAGAGGCCCTATAATCTAAACTAGGCTTTACATCTTCCATCATTGTATTATTTAATAACTCTTGTCTATCCTTAAAAACCAACAAGTTTGGAGGATCGTTTGGAGCTGATACTGTAATATGTACTGGCGGAATCATTAGTCCTTCACCTGTCGCTTTCAGCACCGCTTCTTTTCGAGTCCAATATGTTAAAAATCCTTCTATTTTCTGTTCATTTGGCAGTTTCATAACTTGCGCTATTTCAATGTCTGTTAATACACCTTCTGCCATTTTCATAACATCTACATTTGGATTCATTTGTTCTACATCTATGCCAACAGGTGCAGATTTTGTAAAAGCAACGACAACCCACTCACCTGAATGCGAAACGGATAATTGCGGCATACCTTCTGGTAATTGTGGTCTTCCATGCTGCACTTTACATACTGAGCACATTCGATCAATTGGTACTTGGACTGGTGACATAGAAAGTATCTTACCGAGAACTAATCTACTTATTACGCAACCTATTATAAAACGAGCTCGATCTGCCGAATGATGATACGAATTTGCTTTCTCTCGCTCTATATCATTTAGTAAATTGTAATGCCATGATTGTAAATCCGAAATTCTTGCCCACCATATTTGACAATCATTCTCATTCAAAGTTGGAATAGAATCTACAACTTTACTTTCTATCATGTAAACTCTCCTTTATTCAACGAATATCAATTTTCATAAGAAAGCATGCGTATATTGTTATTCATTGACAAGTACTTTCTCTTTTTCTGATACAGATAATGTTTTTTCTTTCTTCTTTGACATTACCTCTTTATCGGAAATACGTAAAGAAAATAGTAGTGCAATGAGCAAAAATATTGCTGATCCAATTAATGCTGCTTGATATGGTAAAAAATCGGATTGAGCGTTATTACTTCCAAAACCAGCTAGTATACTAGCTAAAACAGCTACTCCTATTGCTGAACCTAATCGATTTTGCACATTGAATATAGTAGTAGCTCTCCCCATAGAAGGCGGCGTGATATTGTTAAAGGCAGAAAATTGAACCGCACCGACAGATTGACCTAAGAAAATACCGATACCAAACAATAATGCGCGGATTTGCCACGGATTCGTATCGTGATTTACAAAACTTAATAAAACAAAGATAACCACGGTACAAATTAATCCAATAGAAATTACCTTTCGCGCTCCTAATTTTTTATATGACCATGGCACAATTTGTGAAGAAATCATTAATCCAATCGCCTCTGGAAATGTCGTAAGTCCTGATTCCAGCGCGGAAACTCCTATCACATTTTGATACATAAGTGGAAAAACAAATAACATTCCTAGTAAACCAGCTGATGAAAATAATGATATAAGACTCATCTTTCTAAACACTGGTTCTTTTAATAAACGTAAATCTAACATCGGTTGCTTTACTTTCAGTTCTACGATTATAAACAATGTAATGAATACACCCCCAGCTATCCCAGTACTCATAATTTCTGGAGAAATCCACCCTTTTGATGGTCCCTGGCTGAGCGCATATATGAGCATCGCAAATCCTGGTGCTGATAAAATAAAGCCGAGCGAATCAAAGCGACCAGCTGATTTTTCAACATGCTCTGCTAAAAATAGAAGTCCAAATAGCAATGCAACGATTCCAAACGGTAGATTAATATAAAATGCCCAACGCCAAGACATTTGATCTACAAAGAAACCACCGATGATAGGACCAATTGCTGGTGCTACAGCAATTGGAAGTATAATGAACCGAGAAATCTTCGGTCTTTCCTCTAGTGAAAATGTTCGAAATAACATTGCCATTCCAACTGGTGTTAAAAGCCCTCCACCAGCACCTTGAATAATACGGAAAATATTCAATGAAGTAATATCGTTAGCCATTCCGCATAAAGCAGAGGCAATTGTAAATACGAAAAGAGCAATTAAAAATACTCTTTTCGTACCAAATCGATCTCCTAACCAACCAGAAATCGGAAGGAAAACAGCTAAACTAACTAAATACCCAACATTAACCGTCCCCATTGCAGATGCAGGTACTTGTAGTTCTCTACTTATCGATTGCAGTGCTACATTTACAATCGTTGCGTCCATCGCAGCCATAAACATCGCAGTTATATAAACGATACTTACAACTACTTTTGGATTTAGTTTTTCTTTCATTATCGTTTTCCTGCTAATGTTTTTTCGCGAACTTGATTACTTTTTGGATTCAAATCTTTCCAGTTATATTCAACATATTCTAAGCAGCTCTGCCTACTAGCTTCTTCATATACGATATTCCAGCCAATAGGTACATCGAGAAAAGCAGGCCAGAGAGAATACTGGCCCTCCTCATTTATTAATACTTTATATGTGTAATTATCATTTTCAAATGGATTCGTCATACTCTACTTACCCCTTTCTTATTCTGCAAATATTTCGCTAATACTTGTCCAATTTCCGTAAGCGGACCTGGCTGACATAGATCTTTATGTCTACAATCAATATCGTGCTGCACAATTTGCCCGTCTAAATAATTTAGCCACGTATTTGGAGAAATAGGATCAAACCAGTCTGGTATAACAGTAGATCTAAAGAACAGGATATCTCCGTTATAAACTTTCGGTACATATTTCCCTAACAACCCTACTGAATTTACATATGTTTCTTTCAAGTTCAATATAGTCTCTTCTTCAAGACTTGCTAATGCACTTCCATCTTTACGAAGGATTTCAACTGCACTTTCCATTGTAAGTGGTTTACCATCCATGTTATCTGGGTCATATCCGCCTAAAGCAAGTAATGCGATTAACGCTTCCTCTTCAGTAGGCGCTTCCGTATTCGGTAAGAAGTGTCCAGGATAAGAGTCAAGCATAACAAGTAATTCTACTTCTTCCCCTTCATTTTGTAATTGCGCCGCCATTGCATGCACAACATTTCCTCCAAGCGACCAACCTAATAAACGATATGGTCCATGAGGCTGTACTTCACGAACGTGTTTCAAGTAATCCGCCGCCATCTCCTCTAAACTTTTTGGAAGTTCTTCATTTTTAGCAATACCACGTGCTTGCACACCATAAATTGGATAATCTGTTCCTAAAGATTTCATAAGTCCTGCATAGCACCAACTTAATCCACCTGCTGGATGTACACAAAATAGTGGTAATTGATCCCCGCTTGCTCGTAATGGAAGCAACACATCAAGTGCACTTTGACCATTCCCCATCTCAAGTCTTTCAGCTAACCCTGCAACAGTCGGTGCTGCAAATAAAGTACCAATGTTTAGTTCCACTCCAAGCGCCTCTTTCATGCGGCTCATAAGCTGCACTGCAAGGAGTGAATGACCACCAAGATCAAAGAATCCGTCATCAATTCCAATTTGAGGTACACTTAGCACTTCTGTAAACAAGTCACATAACATTTCTTCTTGCGGTGTTCTTGGACCACGACTAGAAGATGATGCGATAAATGCTGGAGCTGGCAATGCCTTTCTATCTAATTTACCGTTTGGAGTTAAAGGTAACTCATTTACTACTACAAAAGCGTATGGAACCATATAATCTGGTAAACTACCACTAGCAAACTGACGCATTTCATTCGTATCAATTGCTTCATTATTTGATGCAACGATATAAGAAACTAACCGTTTATCCCCTGGTTGATCTTCACGTACAATAACGGCTACTTGCTCAGCTTTAGGGTGCTTCATTATGACTGCTTCTATTTCTCCTAATTCAATTCGGAATCCACGAATTTTGATTTGATGATCTGCACGTCCTATATAATCTAGCGTCCCATCATTACGCCAGCGAGCTAAGTCTCCTGTACGATACATTCTTGTACCTGGCTTGCCAAATGGATCTGCGATAAAGCGTTCAGCCGTTAATCCTGCTCTTCCTAAATATCCACGCGCAAGTCCTGCACCTGCAACATACATTTCTCCAACTACTCCAGGTGGGACTGGTTGTAAATAGTTGTCTAACACATACACTTTAAGGTCAGGTATACTGCACCCAATTAAACTATTTGCCCGTAAAGAGACGATAGTTTCATCTAATTCAATATAACTAACATGTACTGTCGTCTCTGTAATACCATACATATTAATAAGCTTTGGTGCGTTATGAGGATGTCGACTATACCAATCTTCTAAGCGACTTAGCTCAAGTGCTTCTCCTCCAAAAACAACATATCGTAAAGATAATTTTTGGCCAATCTCTTCATTTTCACGATCTGCTTGCATCAATTGGTAGAACGCTGATGGAGTTTGGTTTAAAACCGTAACCTTTTCTTTAACAAGAAGCTGTAAAAATTCTTTCGGCGAGCGACTTACAGTATGTGGAACTACAACTAAACGCCCTCCGTATAATAAAGGTCCCCAAATTTCCCAAACCGAGAAATCAAAAGCATATGAATGGAACATCGTCCAAACATCGTTTCCGTCAAACTGGAACCAATGATCAGTTGCTCCTAAAAGTCTCACTACATTTTGATGAGGTATCATAACGCCTTTCGGTCTGCCCGTTGACCCTGACGTATAAATAACGTAAGCAATATGTGATGGAGATAATGGCTTAATTCGTTCCACTTCATCAATATTGTCTTCACTATATTTCTCAACCTCTGCTATTACTTTCACATCATCAACTAAAACTTTTAGTGCCTCATTACATTCAATTTCCACTTCTGAATTCGTTAAAACACATGATGGTTTCGCATCGTGTAGCATAAATGAAATACGGTCTGCTGGGTAATCTGGATCTAACGGAAGGTATCCAGCACCAGCTTTAAGAACAGCTAATAAGCTTACAACCATGTTTAATGATCTTGGCATCGCTAAAGCAACGAGTTGATCAGGACCAATCCCTTTTGCTATTAGGAATCGAGCTATTTTATTTGCTTTTCTATTTAACTCTTCATAAGTTAATTTCTTATCTTCAAAGACAACAGCAATAGAATTTGGATTTATATGAGCCTGCTTTTCAAACAATTGTGGCAATGTCATTTCTGGTGCAATTTGAAAACCACCATTCCACTTTTCTAACACTGTATTTTTCTCTGCTAAAGTTAATATTTCTAATCTGCCAATGGATTGATCTGGATTTGTAGTTGCATCATCTAATAACAAAATGAATCGTTCTATTAGTTTTTGAACCGTTTCACGTTTATATAAATCGGTACTAAACTCTAGTAATCCATGTAAACCGTTCGGAGTACCATCAACCCCGTTACTCTCACTAATTTCAAATGTTAAATCAAATTTTGCAGAACCAACGCTTTGAATTTCAAGGCTCGCTTCTAAATCTGGTACATGAAACGTTGCTTCTGGTGTATTTTGAAAAGCTAACATAACTTGAAACAACGGATGGCTGTTTCGAGTACGTACTGGATTTAATACTTCAACAAGCCTTTCAAATGGAACATCTTGATTTTCATAAGCTGCAAGATTTACCTGCTTCACTCTATTTAATAATTCTTTAAAACTTGGATCTCCTGAAGTATTTGTACGTAACACTAATGTATTTACAAATAAACCAACAATATCTGAAAGTACATCATCATTTCTTCCAGCAATCGGACTTCCAATTGGTATATCAGTGCCTGCACCTAATCTTGTAAATAGTGCACTAAGCCCTGCTTGCAATACCATAAACAAACTAACTCCATTTTTACGTGCAAGCTCTACTAACCTACTATGCATACCTTCATCTATATGAAAATGAATTGTTTCCCCGCGGTAACTCGTCTCAATTGGACGCTGGAAATCTGTAGGTAACTCCATTTGGTCTGGTAAACCTTTAAGTTCTTCTTTCCAAAAATCTAATTGTGTTGAAATAAGACTCTCTTGTGTCGTTTCATCACCTAGCAATTGCTGTTGCCAAAGTGCATAATCTGCGTATTGAACTGGTAGTGTCTCCAGCTGAACTCTGTCACCTTGACATCGCGCTTTATACGCCGCTGTAAAATCTCTCGTTAACGGCTGTAATGACCAGCCATCACCTACAATATGATGTAATAGAATTAATAATACATGTTCGTTTTCACTCATTGTAAAAAGTTGCAAACGAACTGCCGGCTCAAAATCGAGGTTAAAGCTATATCTTACCGCCCCTGAAAGTACACTTTCTAATTCATCTTTACATGTATTAGTTATAACCATTTCTAAATTTAAGTTTTCCATATCTAAAATTTTCTGATAGGAACTACCTAATACGTTAGGGAAAATTGTTCTAAGTGTTTCATGTTTCTCAACTACATCATAAAAAGCACCTTGTAATGCTTCCCGATTCAATATTCCATTCATACGAATGACTAGCGGAATATTATAAGTAGGACTTGGACCTTCTAAACAATTTAAGAACCATAACCTGCGCTGTGCAAATGAAAGTGGAACTTCATTTGGCCTACTTGCTTTCTGAATAGCTGGTCTTGCGCTTTTTGCATGGTTTAATTGTTCCGCCAGTTCGGCAACAGTTGGTGATTCAAATAGTTTCCCAATTCCTAATTCCACACTTAACGTTTCACGAATTCTTGCCATTAAACGAGATGCGAGAAGTGAATGTCCACCCATTTCAAAGAAATTATCATCAATGCTAATTCGAGAAACACCAAGTACTTCTGCAAATAAATCACATAATATTTCTTCTTTCGGATTTCTAGCAACTCTCTCATTGTTCATTCCATTAAAATCAGGAGCAGGTAATTTCTTTCTGTCAACCTTACCATTTGGCGTTAATGGTAATACTTCTAGCACAACAAATGTCGATGGTATCATATAATTCGCTAAACTTTCTGAAACATAAGAACGAATTTCTGAAAGATTAATCGGTTCCTTTTCTTCTGCAACGATATACGCAATGATGCGTTTATCATTTGCACGATCTTCTCGTACCATTACTACCGCTTGTTGAATATTTTCATGTCGTTGTAATACCGTTTCAATTTCAGCTAATTCAATTCGGAATCCACGAATTTTAATTTGATGATCTGCGCGACTAATGTACTCTAACGCACCATCACTACGCCATTTCACAAGATCTCCTGTACGGTACATGCGCTTCCCTGATTCTCCATAAGGATTTGCAACAAACCGTTCAGCTGTTAACTCAGGTTTTCCAAAATATCCGCTTGCAAGTCCTTCCCCTGCAATATATAATTCCCCAATAACTCCAGGTGGCACTGGTTGTAACCCTGCATCCAATACATACACTTCTGTATTGCAAATTGGTTTTCCAATAGGAGGTATGCCCTTTTCACCTTCATCAATGTTCATGAAAGTAGACCAAATCGTCGTTTCAGTTGGTCCATATAAATTAGTTATTGAGCAACCTAATTCTCGTAATTTATTTGCTAAATGCGCTGGAAGAGCTTCACCACCAACAAGTATGCTTAGCCCTTGTAGCTTCTCTGGATAATCAGTTACTAACGCCTGCCAAAGCGTCGGTGTAGCCTGCATAATGGTCACTCTTTCTCCATGTAAAAGTGTCGTTAATGCAGAAGGCTCTTGTATGTCTTCTTTTTGCGCAATTGTTAAACTTGCACCACTAATAAGAGGTAAATAAATTTCTAGTGCAGAAATATCAAATGCAAACGTTGTAACTGCTAATAAATGATCATTTTCATTTAATGAAAACTTTTGTTGCATAGCCATTAAAAAGTTACTTAAACCTCTCATAGGAACAATTACACCTTTTGGGTTTCCTGTTGAGCCTGAAGTATATATTGTATAGGCTGGATTTAACAGTGATACATCATTCTTACATGCTATATTCATACGAGAATATGTATGTAACGCTAGTTTCGTTTCTTCGTCATCTAATACAATTTTTTTCATATCCTTTTCTATAACTAACTTAGATGAAACAGATGAATGTGTTATGATACAAACTGGTTTTGCATCATTTACTATATAAGTAACTCTATCTGCTGGGTATTCTGGATCTATTGGTAAATACGCTGCACCAGCCTTTAAGACTGCTAGCATACTAACTACCATTTCTATTGATCTAGGGAATACTAAAGCTACAAACTGATTTGGTCGTATTCCTTCTTCTACTAAATAATGTGCTAGTTCATTCGCTCGTTCATTTAGCTCTTTATACGTAAGGATTACACCGTCACAAGTAATCGCTAGTTTATTGGGATTTTTTTTCACTTGTTTTTCAAATGATATAGGCAGACTGATTAATTCATCGTCTTCCTTCGTTTCATTCCATTCCAATAAAACTTTATGATTTTCTTCAGGCAGAGTAATGTTTATTTTTCCAATCGACTCGTTTTTCTCATAATTATTTATTACTAATTCAAATAGATTCATAAATCTTTCTTTATGCAATGCTAGCTCCGCGTTATTATATACTTCAGGATTTGCATCAAAATGAATCATTATCTCATTTTGATCAAAACGTTTATATACATTTATCGATAAATCATCGACAGGTCCTGCTGATAAGTTATGCGTAATACCACGATTTCCAGCAAAATTAAGCCCGTAATCAAAAGGCATAACATTCACTAACGGTCCAAACAACCTTTGATTTTCACCTAGTAACTTTAAATCTCTTCTTAATTCCTCATGACGGTATTTATAATGGCGACGTACATCTCGGATTTCTTTAGAAACTTGCTGCAATAATTCCGCAAGAGTTATATTTGGAGTTACTGTAATACGAAGTGGAACTAAATTCATTACCATACTTGGTGTATGAATAGATACAGAACCTAGACGTCCCATCATCGGTAAACCTAAAACAATATCATTTTCACCTGTTAATTTATGCATATAAATACTTGTTACAGCCACAATGAATTCCGGCCAACTTGTTAACGAAATATTGATATCTTCTAGTAAAGTTTTCGTGCTAGAACTAGATAAATAAGCTGTTTCTCGTGAAAATCCATTTGATGTTCTCGGTGCTCGTTCTGCCAAACTTACAACTTCTGGGGCATCTGCAAACTTTTCTAACCAAAAAGTACGATCTCCCTGAAATTGTTTAGACTCACGATACTCAATATCTTCTTGCACGACTTTTGCAAGAGAACCAAATGGTTTTTCATTCTTGTTTGTTTCTTCTATAAGTGATGTATACTCATTCGCTACTTTTTGGCTAAGAAGTGAAAATCCATAGCCATCCATCACAATGTGATGGATGCGCTGATACCAAAAGAAACGATTATTTTCAACTTGAATAAGTGCTTCAGTAAATAAAGTATCTTTTTTCAAATCGACTGGCATAGATAAATCATTTTTCATCCATACTTTAGCAGCTTCTTCAGGATTTTCTTCTTTACGAACGTCAATAAAATGCATATGAAACTGTGATTCTTCAATAACTTGCCATGGGCCAATTTCATCCTCTTCGAAGCGAACATGAAGTGCTTCTGTTTCCATTACAACTTTACGTACAGCTAATTCAAAAATGTCTTGATGAATATTTCCGTTTATTTCTACATATTCCCCAGTATTATAAATTGGATTAAGCGGATCTAATTGTTGCGCAAACCACATACCAGACTGCGCAGATGATAACGAATGACGAATCTTTTGACTGTTAGGCATTCTTTACTACCCCTTTATTATGTAGTCTATTTGTTACAGCACCTGTGCTGTTTGTGAAGATAGTAAACTGTACCAACCTGCAACAGTTGGACGTTCTGCTAAATCTGCAAAAGTGATTTCTTTCCCTTCACGACGCCACTTCTCTACTAAACTCATAATTCTGACCGAATCAAGCCCTCTATTTAATAAGTCCTCATCAATATCAATACTCTCTACTGGCTCACGAAGTAGTTGTGCAACTAGTTCATGCACTTCCTGTATAGTGATTCCTTCACCCTCATCACCTTTTACACTTTGTAAATCTTTTAACAGTAGGTTTGTTGATGTCGTTACTGCACATCTATTAGATGCATACTCCAATGCTTGTTTATGATGCTCTAGTGAAAAATCAGCAACTGCATCTGCTACAAAGAACGGCTCTATACCATCCATAAATGCTTCACAAGCTGTTAAAAGACAGCCAATATGCGCATAAATACCGCAAATAATGAGTTGATCTCTTCCTTGTTCATTTAAAATTTCTAATAGATTTGTCTTTTTAAATGCACTATATCTCCATTTTGTTAGGAATATATCATCTTCATCAGGAGTAAGTTCATCAACAATTTTCTTTTTATCTGGTCCAGCAGGTATACCGTCACCCCAAAAGTCTTGTAATAAACCTCGTTGTTCTAACGTTTGCCCACCAGGTTGTGCTGTATAAACAACTGGTATACCAAGTTCCTTACATTTTTCTCTTATCATTTTAATATTTGAAACAAGTTCTACTTTTGGTGATTCTTTATCGCTATATGCATCAAGAAAATATTCTTGCATGTCATGAATTAAAAGTACTGCACGTTTCGGATCTGGTGTCCAATTCACTTTATTTTTCGGTAGTTCTGATTCAATTGGCATTTTATATACTGAAATAGATGGAATAGCCATCTAATCACTTCCTTCCGGTTTTTATTATTGTTTTACTGTAATAAGTTTTTCAGCAATGACTTTACGTAGTTCTTTTTTGCTGACTTTTCCGACTCCTGTTTGCGGAAATGATTCAATAAATTCAATTCGATCTGGAATTTTATAAGCCGCTATACCACGTTCTCTTAAAAACATTTTTAATTCACTTACTGCCGGAACTTGTCCGCGAGCTATAACAAAAGCACAGGTGCGTTCACCTAAATAATCGTCAGGCATAGATACAATTGCTACGTCATGGACCGCATCGTGTGCTAATAGATGATTTTCAACTTCTTCTGCAGCAACTTTCTCACCACCACGGTTAATTTGATCTTTATCTCTTCCTTCTACAATGATGTATCCTTGTTCATTTACTTTTACAAGATCACCTGTGCGATAAAATCCATCCTTTGTAAATGATCGTGCATTATGCTCTTCGGCTTTATAGTAACCACGAATTGTATATGGACCTCGTGTTAATAAACTACCTACTTCGCCCGGTTGTACATCGTTGTCATTTTCATCAACAACTCGTACTTCATCGAGTGCAGACATTGGTCTACCTTGTGTATGAATAATAATTTCTTCCGGATCGTCTAATCTTGTATAGTTCACTAATCCTTCCGCCATACCGAATACTTGCTGTAACGTACATCCAAATGTAGGGCGTATACGTCTTGCTACCTCAGCACTAAACTTAGCACCACCTACTTGAATAACCTCTAGGCTCGATAAATCGGTATTACGAGAAGATGCAGCATCAAGCCAAATCATTGCTAATGGCGGAACGAGCGCTGTAATTGTAACTTTTTCTTTTTCGATAAGAGCAAATGCCTCATCTGGACTACCACCAGTTGCCAATACCACTTTTCCACCCGCATAGAAAGTTCCAAATGTCCCTGGAGAACTCATTGGGTAATTGTGTGCTACTGGAAGAACTGCCATATAGACGCTTTCTGCATTCAAATTACAAATTTTAGCGCTAACACGTAAACTATAAATATAGTCATCATGTGTTCTAGGAATTAATTTAGAAAGACCTGTTGTGCCTCCTGATAATTGGAGAAACGCAACATCACTTGGCTGAACTTCTGGTAATGAGACGGGATCCATATACAGATCATTTATGTTCACAAACTCTTCTTCTTCTCCCACTACAATTACATGTTGTAAATTTGGCACTTTCTCTTTCACTTCTCTTGCTAGTTTTCGATAATCAAAACCGAGAGCCTTATCTGAAATAACGTAAGCGCTCGCCTCGCCAAAATCACAAAAATAACTAATTTCACTGCTTCGATGTGACGGCAGTGCAAAGACAGGAAGCGCTCCAATTCGAAATAGTGCAAAACATATTTCGAAAAACTCGATAATGTTAGGTAACTGGATTACAACTCTGTCCTCTTTCTTTATTCCTAAATTCAGTAAACCTGCTGCTAAACGATCTACCTTTTTATTAAGTTCACTATATGTTATATGCTTCTTACCACTTACAACCGCGATTTGATCTCCATATTTCTCAGCCCGCTCTCTTAACACTCCTCCAAATGTTTCACCAAGCCAACATCCTTCTTCTCGGTAACGATCGGCAAATTCTTTGGGCCATTCTGTATAACCTACTAGCATTCTTTCTTCCCCCTATTTTTCATTAAGTGAACTATCTCTTAACCCTAAAGCTTTTAGCATTGTTTGGAACTTAGCTGATGTTTCTGCTAACTCATCTTCTGGTTTTGACTCAGCAACAACTCCAGCTCCTGCATATAAACGCAGTGTATTTTCTTGTACTTCAGCACAACGAATTGTAACAATCCATTCTCCATCTCCATTTAAATCGCTCCATCCTAGCATTCCTGTAAAGAACTCGCGGTCAAATGGCTCAATATGCTGTATAGCCTCTCTTGCTTTTTCCATCGGAGTTCCGCAAACTGCTGGCGTAGGATGAAGGGCAATTGCTAATTGTAAAGAAGAAGTATTTGGATCCTTCAGTTCACCTTTCACTTCTGTAGACAAATGCCACATCGCTTCACTATGAATAACTGATGGCTTTTCTGGAACATGTAATGTATGACAATACGGACGAAGTGCAGCGGCAACCGCTTCCACTACTACCGCATGTTCATGTAAATCTTTTGGAGAAGAAAGTAATTCCTCTGCTCTTCTTTTATCTTCTACTGGGTCCTCACTACGTGGCCTTGAACCAGCTAACGGGTTAGAAATAACTTGCATACCATTACGTGAAACAAGTAATTCAGGACTTGCTCCAATTAGCGTCTTACTGTTCTCTTTTTCATCTTTCGGTAAATTCACAGCAAATGTATAACCATGCTTATTATGCTCTGCTAATTCTCGCAGAAGTTTTTGCTTATCAATCTTTTCCGAAGATTTAACATCTAACGATCTAGATAGAACGATTTTCTTTAAATCACCGTCCTGTATTTTTTTAATTCCTTGCTTCACACCATTCATATAAACTTCAGGGTCTGGCATTGGCGTCATTTCAAATGTTACGTTCTCATTTGTTTCAAGCTGATTTGTTGTATCCAATTGTAAACGCTCAGAAATCCTACTATATTCTGGTACGATAAGTTGGACTTCTTTTCTACGATCGAATGGCAAAGCACCCACAACGATAGGATTTGGATTTCCGGCTTGTTTCGCATTACTTAATGTCGCTTGCACAAGCTCTGGGAAATTTTCAATTTCACGATGCTTTACTGTAGTAAACTCTCCTTCTGCTAATATCGTTCGAGTTGGTGAAGCAAAAAAGAATGAAGATTCAGTCTTATAATCTTCTAAAAGTTTTTCTGACAATTCCTTTACAGCTATATGTTCATTCATAATATAATAACCTCCTGAATTTTGATTAAACTCCTAACGTAGCACCGCCATCGACACATAAATTGTGCATTGTAATATGACTTGCTCTATCTGAGGCTAAAAATAACACGGCTTCAGCAACTTCTGAAGGTTGTGCAATTTTTTGTAATGGAATTCCGAGTCTATATGTATTTTGAGAACCAGCAATTATATTTTTAGCTCCATTCTCATCAGCCCATAGTAATCTTTGCATCTCAGTTTCAGTAGAACCTGGAGAAACTAAGTTGCAGCGTATATTGTATGCCGCAAGCTCTAGTCCTAAACATTTCATAAACATCGTCGTTGCAGCCTTTGACGCAGCATACGCAGCCATCTCCATTCTCGGCGTATTTGCCGCATTTGAACCGACTGTAACAATTGCCCCTGATTTTCTTAACATCATATTTTTACTTACCGCTCGGGACATATTGAAAACCCCTGTAGTATTTACAGAGAATGTTTTATTCCAATCTTCATCACTTAACGAATGAATTGGTCCCATACGTAAAACCCCTGCAACATTTATTAAAATATCTATTGGCGCTATTTCATTTGCAATATGATTTACCATGTCTTCAACAGCAGCGCTATTACTCACATCTAAACGAAACGTTTTCATACGTGTTTTATTTAATTCATTTTGATTTAAGAGTACATTTAACCCCTCTTCATTTTGATCAACCGCAATAACTGTGGCTCCTCTTTCTAAAAACATTTTGGCAACAACACTGCCTATGCCTTGTGCTGCACCTGTTACTAAAACTGTTTGCCCATCAAATTCCCCTAAGTTCATTTTCTCTATCCTTTCACATAAACATTAATTTCATTAAGCAACATTACTGATATTGATTTTCATTATCAGTAATGTTGTAAAAAATAATACACTTACTAAACTAATTGGTCAAGTGCGCATTACTTTAAAATCCATTTTATTGATAATGTTTTTCATTTACTATCTTACACCGAAATGATAATGTTTCTCAATAAACTTGTCAATCTTTTTTTATTTTTCAGATAAAGTATTTTAATGCTTCTTAATAAAATCATACCTAAACGCATTAAATGTACTTATATTATAAATAAAATTCAAACTCCTCTTTTTAAAATTGAAGAAGATAAACTAGAGATACGTTCATTTACAATGCTTTATGAAAAACTCAAGTATATATTTTCTCAATATTTTTCTGAAAATATATCTTACAAATACTAATGAATGTCTTCTTTATCATTTAAGATTTAATATATATTTCGAATATGATGTATCAATTTATTATATTCCAAATGGGTATTCCACTCACTTTTACATCTATAAAAATCACAAAAGTAATTTAACCTTGTTAAAATAACTCATAAAAAAGCATCCTAATTAATAGAATAGGATGCTTTTTCGTAATCATAGTGTTATAGAAGATTTGTATACTTATGCTACGCTGCGATACTCTTCTTCTTGTTCTTTTTTCTGTTTAGGTGCTTGAATTAAAATTGCGATAATGAATGACACGACACATAATACACCGATCACCATGAACGTTGGTTTGAATCCACCTAGAAGTGCACCGATAAAGGAACCTGCAAGCGCCCCAAATCCAAATCCTTGATACACAATTCCGTAGTTCTTACTATGGTTTTTCATACCGAAGAAATCACCAACAATAGCTGGGAAAATAGTGATATTTCCACCAAAGCAAAACGCTACACTTGCTACACATACGAAGTAAATACCATAATTTAAATCTACAAAACTTAGAACTAAGACTGAACTCGCCATAACAACAAAAGTACCAGTAACGATTTTTAAACGCCCAATTTTATCCGATAACGGTCCTAAAATGATACGACCTAATGTATTGAAGATTGCAACCATAGCCACCGCATTAGCTGCTGTTGCTGCGCTAAGTCCTACAAGTTGAACACCAATGTCTTTTACCATACCAATTAAGTATAAGCCACTCATACATGATGTAAATAACATGATAAATAATAAGTATACTTGTTTTGTGCCTAACATTTCTTTCGTTGTGTATTCCTTAGTTTTTGTTTCATGAACTGCTCCTTGATCTGCAGCTTGATGGATTAAACAAGCACCAATTACAATCATAGCTGTAACAATTAAACCCCAGTATATAAATGCTTGCGATACACCAACTGATTCAATCAACTGTGCGTTAACGTATTTAAAGATTAAGCTACCTGAACCATATGCAGAGACAGAAATACCAGCAATTAAACCTTTACGCTCTGGAAACCACTTTATTAAATTTGATAGTGAAGTGATATATGCTGTACCATCTGCATAACCTACAACAACTCCCGCTAGTACATAAAGTAATATTAATGAGGACGCTTGTGAGCTAAGTATTAATCCTAGTCCTAATGCTAATCCAGCTATCATAATAAGTTTACGAAGTCCCCATTTTTCTTGCAATTTACTCGCAAATAAAGTTGAAAATGCTAAAGAAAGACTAGTAATTGAGAAAGTTATCGCAACAGCGTTAAGACTCCAACCGTATTTACTAACTAAGGGCTGATTGAATAAACTCCATGTATATATCGTCCCAAGCCCCATTTGTACTATAACTGTGCCAAGGACAACAAACCATGGATTAACAGTTGATTTTTTCATACCTTTCCGCCTCCTCTTTCTATTTCAATGCTATTCGCTAAATTTACTTTTTTTATGTTCATTTTGGTCACCTCTTTTGATTTGACACCTTCATTGTATAAGATGTTTTCGTTTATGTAAGCACTTACAAGACAGAGCGTCAAAAACGTAGAATCAGTTACAAAAAACGAAGGATGAAATACAAAAACTACTTATTAAATACGTAACACTTATTTAATAAGTAGTTTTTGTATAAGATCGATTTACATTTATTTTTGAACTCTTTTTTAAAAAGTGAAACAATAAAACCGTCTCTTTACTATTTATTAAAGAGACGGTTTTATTAGCTCAATTCATAAGCCTGACTTTTTTTATACGTTTATAATTGTTTCTTCAAATGTAACAATTGGCTCTACAAATTCCATCATAATGAAAGCATTTTTAATACGTCTTGTTAAAACTTCTTTTAATTCTGCACACATTTCTTCTGTAAGTGATTTTACAAATACAAAGTTGTGATAATAAATCACACTCTTCTCTTTACTTAATGGGTTTAAAAACATCCCCTCTTTTGTAACGAGAGCATTAGAATGCCCCGATAAAGTTGAAAGAAACGTCTCTAAAATTTTTATTTCTCTTTTTGAAAACGATTCTTCACAAACTACTTTAATATTCATTTCTGTTATCATTTATATATTCCCCCAACCATTTTTTCACAAGGGGATACTATAATACTATTAAATTTTCACAAGACTCCCCTTGTCGTTCATAAAATTCACCAGAAAACTAAGTTGACTAACTTGTTTTTTCCCTTTATTCATATAAATCTCTCCTTTCGTATATATTACTTCTCCATTTGTAATTGATTACCTTTTTATATTAAAGTTTTTCTATGTTTTTAATTGGAATTCTACCAATTAGAGATCTTATTAATAAACGTATATTTTTCTTATACTCCTGAAAAAAACTTTACTTATCTACTTTACGTTTTGGGCTACATAGTGTCTGTTTTTTGAATAATTTGCTTCTCTGCAGTATTTACATAGAAATATTGTTTCGCTAATGCTGAAAACAATTTACTTATAATAAAGTGAAACTTTAATCAACCCTCACCAATCGGGCTTTTATGGGCAGCAGGGCCCCCACCTAACTTCTTTGCTTCCACTGAATTTTGAGGTGGGGGTCTTACTGCCCAGCAAATAGCGGGATAAACTTAAATAAAATATAACTTTTAACATAAGAGTACTTTATACTCTTCTATTAGAGAACAAATTTTTTCCCAATAAATAAAACTAAATATTCACTAATATATCTATCCGTGGTTTAATATATATAATAAAAAAATATTTCTGTCTTTAATAAGGAGGTACTATGAAAGCAAACGTAGGGGATACTATACTTTTTCAACGAAATAATTTAAAGATTACAGGATCTGTATTAAAACTTTATACTGAATCGGTCTTAGTTGAAATTACAAATGTAAGCGGTGGTACTTTTGAATTTGATCGAACAATTGTAAATCATAAAAACTATAAAGTTTTAAATACAAATACATAAAACAACACAAAATAGCCTCTGCTCAACAGCAGGGGCTATTTTATATAAAAATATTTCACTAGTTTATATACCCTAAAACATTAACAATCTTACTCGCTTTTAAATTGTTAATATGATAATAAATTTCTAAACCTCTTCTCTCTGCTCGTAACACTTTACCCTTCATTTTTGATAAATGTTGTGAAACAGTAGATTGCGGAATATTCAGTAACTCTGTTAATTGTGTTACATTACAAGTTTTTCTCGTACTTAATTCATTTACAATTTGCAGTCTGATTGGATGCGCCATAATTTTTAAAATATCTACATCTTCTTCTGAAACTAAAGTTTTTCTCATTTCACTCGTATATGTTGTCATAAGACATTCCCCTTTTATATGAATTCCATATTCATAAGATCTATTTCCAAATTTTTTAAAACCCTTGATTAAAACTTTCATATAGAAATAAAAGGATTTTAAATTTTTGAAAACAGAACTTACATTCACTTTATTTATTTGGTACATATACATAATACAATGTTAATATGTGCTCTATGTGAAGTTCACATAAATTTGTGATGAAGATTTACTTAGCCACTCGCATCCTACTCATCTAATTACTCACTGCGTAAAATCATCAGTTATTTTAACACATTTTAGGCGTTTGTATATACTATTTATAAAACAACTTTTATAAAGGAGGATTCATATGCCTACAGCGTTACAAGAAGAAGTCGAAGAAGCACGGGAAACATATGTCAGTCGTATCATCTTAGTTGGAGGATCGACTTTATTTTTAGTAGGCGGGGTTATATCGGCAATTTCAGCTTTTAAAGCTTATAATCGTTTGGAGAATACGCCGCCTTCTACAGATAATTCATAGATATTTTATAAAATAAAACGTCGCCTCTAATATGAAGAGACGACGTTTTATGATTCATACATATGACACTAAAAGTATCGGTAGATTCCCTACTCCATTCTCTAAGCTTACTTCACCACAAACCTAGTCTGACTACACCCATCCTTCTGCTTCGTTACTTCTAATACAGCTGGCATTGCGTTTTTCAGCTCTTGTACGTGTGAAATGACACCGATAAATCGACCTGATTTTTGTAAGTCAATTAAGGCGTCTACTGCTTTCGTTAATGATTCTTCATCTAATGAACCGAACCCTTCATCGATGAACATCGTTTCGATGGAAATACCACCTTCATATGCTTGAATGACATCTGCCATTCCTAGCGCTAAGCAAAGTGATGCATTAAATTTCTCTCCGCCGGATAATGTTTTTACATCGCGCGTTTGGCCAGTGTATGCATCGTACACATCTAAGCCTAATCCACTTTGACGATTTCTCTTTTCAACTCGTTCACTTCGTTTTAAATAAAATTGTCCGTTTGATAATTTACGTAATCGTTCGTTTGCAATTTGAACAATTTGTTCTAAATACTCAATTAAGATGTAACGTTCAAATGATATACGGCTCTCGTTATCACCTTTCATTACTTCATATAAGTCAACAAGTTCTTGGAAGGCTTTTTCTTCCTCATGAATTTGCTCATCAATACGTCTAATGTTTTCATGTAAATCAGAAATATATGTTACCGCATTTTGCGCACGTTGACGTTTTTCTTTAATGATATCGAGATTAATTTGTAATTCTGTTATGTGTTCACCTAACGCTGTAATATCCATATACTCTTTATCCTTTAATTCAGCTTGTAACTCTTCAATTTGTTTTGCAAGCACTTCAAGCGATGAATAATAACCTTGAATTTCTTTTTGTAACATTTCCATCTCGTGATCGCTTAATTTGGCTTCTTTATACGTGAATTCGTCTGTAAACCCGCTTTGTTCTAGCTCTTTCATAAAGCGTGCGAAAGTCTCTTCTTTCTTTAATTTTGCACTTTCAAATTGATTAGAAGCACCTTTTTGTTCTGCTTGAATACGTATATTTTCATTTTGCCAATGCTGATACGCTTCCTGCACTTTCTTCCATTCGTCCTCCATTAACCTAAGTTCCTGCATAGCTTGGTCAAACTGTGCTTTCCAAGCTTGTACTGTTTGTAAGTTTTCTGGAATATTTCGTTTATCATGTTCATATGACGTACGAAGTTGCATACACTCCATTTCTGTACGGTGCTGCATTGTTTCCACTTCTCGTTTTTGTTTCTGAAGTTCTTCTATTTTTTCTTCTACGCTTTTCATGTTCGCAGCAATCTGCTTACGTGTTTCTTCACTTGCTTTTAACGTATTAACGTCTGCAGCTAATTGTTTTCCTTTTTGAACAAGTGCACTATATGTTTCAGCTAATTTTTCCGAGTTGTAGCCGCGCTTCACAACTTCTTCTATCACTTGTTCATATTGTAGTCGATAGAAATTCCATTTCTCCTCTACTTGCACATGTAATTTTTCAGCAATGTTCTTCTTATCTCTTAAATCGTTTAACTCTTTTTCATCGATCGCATTACTTTGTTCTGTAGCTTTTTGCGGATGATTCGTACTACCACATACCGGACAAGATTCACCGTCATGTAAATGAAGAGCTAATATACCAGCTTGTTCACTTAACCAGCGGCGCTCCATGTTTTCATATGCACGAACTGCCACTTGCATTTTATTATTTGCCGCTTCTTTTTCTTGCTCGAATTTTTGTTTTTCTTGCCAAACATCATATGCTTGCTTTAAAACTTTTGCATCTTCTCGCATATTCGTTAGTTCTTCTACTTTAGCTACATATTGCTCAAGTGCTTGTTCTAATTGCTGCAATTCATCAGACATTCTCTGTTTTTTGTTTGTATGCTCTTCTAGTTGTTGATCTAACTTTTGCATACTTTCTTTTAATTTCCCTATTTGGATTTCGGTATTTTGTAAATTCAGCTTTCTCTCAGCTAATGATTCAATAATCGCTTGTAACTCTTCTAATCTTTGAACAAGTTTTTTAGCCTCTTCTCGCTCAGCTTCTTTATTCTTTACTACTTCATACTTCTCCTGAGCAAGTTCAAAGCTATTCATTATCTGTTCTTGTTTGACGCTTATCTGTTTTAACAAACTTTCAGCTTTCTGCTCATTTTCCATCGCTTCTTCATACCATTGTTCAAATGGTAATAAGCGCTTTGCTTGTTCCGCACGTTTAAAGGATTTTTCTTTCCTTTCAATTGCTGCACGGTTCTCTTGTAAAGTGTTATATTTCTCATTCTTTTGTTGTAAATCTATAAATTTCTCATTTACAGATTTTGCTGCATGAAAACGTGTTTCTGCATCCTTTAATTGCTTCGTTTGAACATCTTGTTCTACTTGTAATTGCTCAACCTCTGCCTTATACACGGTTGTTTCTTGTTCTAACGCTTCTACTACTTGATGCGTATTTACATGTTCTTGTGCCACTAATGTCTCTAATAATGCTCCATCACGGATTGGTAATTTAAAAACATTACGGAAATAGAGCTCTCTCTCTTTTTGTTTTTCTTGCAAGACATCTTTCCATTGTTTTCTCTTTTGATCAAGTAACTCACGCATTAATTTATAACGATCCGTTTTAAAAATACGACGTAAAATCTCTTCTTTGTTTTCCGTCTCAGATGTTAATAGTTTTCGGAATTCCCCTTGGGGTAACATAACAATTTGGCTAAATTGATGTTTACTTAACCCAATTAAATCTTCCACTTTTTTGTTTACGTCTGTTACATGAAAACGATCGACGGCTGGAACGTTTTCTCCATCAATAACTTCATATAATTCTACTGCATGTCCTGTAATGGTCTTATTCCCTTGTTTTTTATGTCCAAGTTGTCGTTTTATTTCATAGCGTTTCCCTTTTAACTGAAAGCTTAATTCAACACTTGTATAAACATTATCATCAGCAAATTGACTTCGAAGCATGCTCGTATCACTACGTTCTTCTCCACTAGCCTCACCATATAACACATAACAAATCGCATCAAAAATCGTTGTTTTTCCAGCTCCCGTATTCCCAGAAATAGCGAAAATACGATGTTCTCCAAGATCTTCAAAATCGATTACTTCTTTCTGTTTATATGGCCCGAATGCTGTCATAATAAGCTGAATCGGTCTCATCCTCGTTCACCTTCCCGTTCTTGCACTGTTTGTAATACATCTATAAATAGGCGTTCTTTCTCTTCTGATAAATCTAACCCTTTCATTTCTTTATAGAAAGCCTTTAAAAGAGATAAATCATCCGTTTTATGTCTTGAAACCGTTACTTCATTTGTATCTGTGAGTTCTCGCCTTTGCATCGCTCTTTCAACGTGCATTGCATTTGGATATACAGATCGTATTTTCTCCATTGGCTGTAAGACAGGGTTTTCGTCTAATAATTTTACAAATACGTAATCTTCACTTACTGGGTGCTGTAATAATTCATCTATTTTCGCTTCTACTGTTCGCATTTTACGACGTGGTGAAAGTAACCTTTTTTCAATTGCTACTTCACCAGTTTCATTCAGTTCTACAATGTAATAACCTTTTTTATGTTTCTCTTCAGAAATTGAATAGGCAAGTGGTGAACCTGAATATCTAATGGTCTCATTACGTACGAAATGCGCTTGATGTAAATGTCCAAGCGCTGTGTAATGAAACTTATCAAAATAATGACTATTTACATATTCAGCACCACCAATTGAAAGTGGTCGTTCTGCATCACTTGTATTCTCCTCCGCTTCTCCTGAAGAAGTTACAAATGCATGTCCAACAAATACATGTCTAGCTTCTTTATCCATCGTTTCAGAGAGCTCATTCATAAAAATGCGCATCGCATCATCATGAGAACGTACGTCTTCATTTTTCAACACGTGTCTAACCATGCTTGGGTCTGCATACGGTATTAGATGGAAGTGAACCTCTCCATATTCATCATTTAGTACAACAGGTTCGTACGGGAATTGAAATTGACCTGCAATATGTAATCCTTGTTTTTTCATTAAACTACTTCCAAAATGGATACGATCCGGACTATCATGATTACCAGCTACTGCAATAACTGGTGTTTGTAAATCAATAACTATTTTTTGCAGCACATCATTTAATAAGTCTACTGCTTCTGTAGGTGGAATTGCTCGGTCATATAAATCCCCTGCAATAATTACAGCATCTGGTTTTTCTTCTTCAACAGCCTGTACAAACTGATCTAATACAATCTTTTGGTCTTCAGTCATATACACGCCATGAACAAGCTTTCCTAAATGCCAATCCGCTGTATGAAATAACTTCATATTTTTCTACTCCTTTTAATTTACTGATTTTAGTGAAACGAGTTGATAGTTTATTGTAGTTTTTCCGTTCTCCCACTCTAGTTTCAATATCGTTGCACTTCCAATTCTTTCTTCATTTGATTTATATAAAGGCAATATTTCTTTAATTGTAAATAAGTGGTAACCATCCAATATTAATTGAAATATATTTTCTTCAATATGTAATCTTACTTCTTTTTCATTTGAAATAATTTTTGTGTGCATCTCAAATTTCATGATAGATACAACCCCTTTTTATAATCTCTACATTTTAATAGTATAGTGGCTATGCAAGATTGACAAGTACATACACAGCAAAGTACACACTTTTCTATTGTTATATGCTTTATGTATTTTATATAAAATACGGTATGTGAAATTTTACATTTCCCCCAAAATAAAAATGCCTATTGTGACATCTTTATTTTTGTATAAAGTCTTTCATTACATAATATAAAACGGTAATTAAGACGATTGCGACGAAAAATGAGAACACTGCGACAATGTAGCCATCTTTATTTAATAAAATACAGAATGAAATAGATATTATAAAAATCGGAAATACGAGACGTACTTTATCCTTCACTTCTTCTGTCGTATCTGTATGATGAAAATACTGCGTTATTCCTATCATTAAAAAAGACAAAATAATAACCGACAATAGTAAAGGTCCTGGCATTCCGATTTCTCCTTTCTCTATTTCTAATTCAATGTAAAATTTTTTATTACAATTGTACGATTTATTTTTTCTTCAAACACACTTTTAGAATTGATAATGAACATTTCACACCTATATAATAGCGCTTTTATCATTATAACTTCAAATAATTACACTTACAGTAATGTTGTAATATTCCCCCTCAGTCTCTGAAATCCTGCAAAGATAACTCGTCAAAATATGCAGTGACCAAATTAATATTTACCGTCAACTTTTGACAAAATTTATAAAGGACATTTCAGTACATATCAAGAATTAAGAATAAGAAGATATGTAAGGGAGGATGCATTATGACTGAACAAGTTTTATTTTCTGTTAGTGAAAACGGCGTTGCGACAATTACTTTAAACCGTCCAAAAGCACTTAATTCTTTATCTTATGACATGTTACAACCTATCGGACAAAAACTTAAAGAGTGGGAACACGATGAGCGTATTGCACTTATCGTGTTAAAAGGAGCTGGCACAAAAGGTTTTTGTGCAGGTGGCGACATTAAAACTCTTTATGAAGCGCGTTCCAATGAAGTGGCATTGCAACATGCAGAACGTTTTTTTGAAGAAGAGTATGAAATTGATACATATATTTATCAATATACAAAACCGATTATTGCTTGTTTAGATGGAATTGTAATGGGCGGTGGTGTCGGTCTTACAAATGGTGCGAAGTATCGCATTGTAACTGAGCGTACGAAATGGGCAATGCCAGAGATGAATATCGGCTTCTTCCCAGACGTCGGAGCTGCATATTTCTTAAATAAAGCGCCTGGATATACAGGACGATTCGTTGCTTTAACAGCATCTATTTTAAAAGCTTCTGACGTATTATTTATTAATGCTGCAGATTACTTTATGACATCTGATTCATTACCAGAGTTTCTTACTGAACTTGAAAGTGTAAATTGGCATAAAGAAGATGATGTACATACTAATTTAAAAGAAGTTATTCGTACATTTGCAACTGCTCCAAACTTAGAAAGCGAGCTCGCTCCTTCATTAGAAGTAATCAATTCACATTTTGCTTTCGATACAATTGAAGAAATCATCCATTCATTGGAGAAAGATGAAAGTTCCTTTGCTCTAAAAACGAAAGAAACACTGTTATCAAAATCCCCTATTTCACTAAAAGTAACATTAAAACAGTTTATTGATGGACAAGATAAATCCGTTGAAGAATGTTTCGCTACGGACCTTATACTTGCTAAAAACTTCATGAGACATGAAGATTTCTTCGAAGGAGTACGCTCCGTTGTCGTTGATAAAGATCAAAATCCGAATTATAAATATAAACAGTTAAGTGACGTTTCAGAAGAAGATGTGAATCGTTTCTTTAACTTACTTAATGCATAAAATGAAATTGTCATGAGGGGATATTTTGTTCATCCCCCACCTAACTTCTTTGCTTCAGCTAAATCTTGTGTGGTGAAAATCTTACTACCCGCAAATAGCGGTATAAAATCGAGGCTATATAGTAGTGTAATTACAGCTACTATATAGCCTTTTTTATTTAATTATTTTTAATAAAATTTAATTTTATTAAATCCATTTTTGTGCTACACTGATTTTAATCAAATATTCTAAAAATAAAAAGGAGGGGCGGCTATGATAGAAAATTATCTTCTTTTCATCATTATGTCTATTTGCCTTATCATTTTACCTGGTCCAGATACAGCAATGGCTACGAAAAATACATTGGTTGCTGGTAAAGTCGGTGGAGTGAAAACAGTGTTTGGTACATGTATTGCACTATTAATTCATACTTTAGCTGCTGTAATTGGTCTTTCTGCACTTATTGTAAAGTCAGCTCTTTTATTTTCTATTTTCAAGTACGTTGGGGCTCTCTATTTAATATATATCGGTATTAAAGCCCTTTTAGCAGTAAGAAACAAAGAAAACTTAGATACAAATGATCTATCTTTGAATAATGAAAACGAACATACTTCTTGCTTTCGCCAAGGATTTCTTACAAATTTATTAAATCCTAAAGTAGCAGTCTTCTTTTTAACTTTTTTACCACAATTTTTAAATCCAAATCATAATACATTTATTCAACTTCTTTTAATGGGCCTTACTTACCTCGTTTTAACAGTCATTTGGTTTGCATTTTATATATTTTTAATTGATAAAATTAGTGCTTTTATGAAAAAACCGAAGACGCAACGTTATATTCAAGGGCTAACAGGAGTCGTCCTAATTGGATTTGGTATTAAACTAGCTTTTGAAAAAAATAATTAACAAGACGAAAACCACCACTATTAATAGTGGTGTTTTCATCTAATAACTGATTTGGTTGTTTACTCTATATTAAAACCAGCGCTCAGTTACAACTTTTTTACGTGTATAGAATTGAACGCCATCTGTACCATTTGTACCTAAATCACCAAAGAATGAAGCTTTATTTCCTGCAAATGCGAAGAATGCCATTGGTGCTGGAACGTTTACGTTTACACCAATCATACCAGCATCGATATTATCACGGAATGTTTGTGCATGTTTACCATTTGACGTATAAATAACCGCACCATTTGCAAATTTAGATTGATTTGTTAGTTTAATACCTTCTTCTAAATCTTTAACACGTACAATACTTAATACTGGAGCAAAAATTTCATCTTGCCAAATTTTCATTTCTTGATTCACGCCATCAAAGATTGTCGCACCTACAAAGTAACCTTCTCCAACTTCTTCATTAATTTTACGGCCATCTACTAATAAAGTTGCCCCATCTGCTACACCGCTATTAATATAGCCTAAAACGCGCTCTTTATGAGATTCACGGATTAATGGTCCAACATAGTTATCTTCGTTAAAGCCATCGCCTACTTTTAATTTTTTCGTTTCTGCTACTAATACATCAATAAATTCATCAGCAATTTCATCCACTACTGCTACTACTGAGCATGCCATGCAGCGCTCTCCACTACTTGCAAATGCAGATCCAATTACACCTTGTACTGTTTTCTCAAGATTGCAATCTGGCATTACAATCGCATGGTTTTTCGCACCTGCTAATGCTTGTACACGTTTTCCGTGTTTCGTACCTGTTTCATATACGTAACGAGCTACCGGCTCAGAGCCAACGAACGAAACAGCCTGAATATCTTTATTTTCTAAAATGCTATTTACAACATCTTTTCCGCCTTGCACTAAATTTAATACGCCTTTTGGGAAACCTGCTTCATAGAATAATTCTACAAGTCGCTCCGCTAAAAGTGGCGTTCTTTCAGATGTTTTTAATACGAATGTATTACCGCAAGCAATTGCAAGTGGGAACATCCATAACGGAATCATCATCGGGAAGTTAAACGGTGTAATACCAGCAACAACTCCGATTGGGTAGCGCCAAATCGATCCATCAATTCCGCTAGCGATATTCGGAAGTGCTTGACCCATCATTAAATTTGGCGTAGATGTTGCAAGTTCTACCGCTTCAATACCACGCTGTACTTCACCTGTTGCATCCGTTAGCGTCTTACCATTTTCTAGCGTAATGATTTTTGCAAGCTCATCTTTGTTTTCTTGTAATAGCTGTAAATATTTATATAAATTTCTTGAACGATTTGGAACTGGTACTTTAGACCATGTTTCGAATGCTGCTTTTGCCGCTTCAACAGCTTTTTCAACATCTTCTTTTGGAGATAGTGGAACGTAAGCGATAATTTTTCCAGTCGCTGGATTTGGAACTGCTTCTACTTCCGTACCTGTCGATTCAACCCACTCACCGTTAATGTGATTTTTTACTCGTTTAATTTCAGTTGTAATCATTGTATTCTCTCCTTTGTATAATTTATTTTTGATTAGAAATTAATTGCTCGCTAACTTTCTTATATAAAGCAGCCATATCGTTTTCACCATATCCAGCTTGACTCGCTTCGTCATATACGTTTAATAACATTTCGCTTACCGGTAAATGGAGTTCGCTTTCCTTAGCTAAGTCAACTGCAAATCCTAAATCTTTCTTCAATAAGTTCACAGTAAATCCTGGCTCGTAGTTTTCAGGTGCTATAAAACTTTTATAATTACGTTCATAAATTCTACTTTGACCGTAACTTACATTTAAAATATCAAACATTTTATCTAAATCCATATTATTCTTTTTCGCTAATGTTAAAGCTTCACTCACACCAGCTGTATAAAAACCAATTAATAAGTTATTAATTAACTTAACAGTTGTACCACTATCAATCTGCTCACTAACGTGGAAAATGTTCGCGCCTAGTACGCCCATGATAGATTCCGTTTTCTCATATACGTCTTTTGATCCACCAACCATAAACGTTAATGTACGGTTTTCGGCTCCTATTACACCACCGCTCACAGGTGCTGCTAAAAAGTCTACTTTCTTTTCCTTTGCAGCTTCCTCTAACTGTTTGTTTAACTGCGGCGATACCGTACTTGTATCAATGAAAACTACATTCGAGTGACCATTTTCAAATAATCCTTCTGCTCCAAAATATACCGCTTCAACAGCGCGAGGTGAAGGTAAACTTGTAAAAACTACATCACATGTTTCTGCTAGTTTTGAGATTGATAGACCGATAATTCCGCCTTCTTTTTCAAAGGACGCTTCCGCCTCTTTATTTAAGTCCACGCCATATACTGTGTAACCTGATTTAACTAGATTTTTTGACATTGGAAGGCCCATGTTACCTAAACCGATAAAACCAATCTTTTTCATATCGCTTTCCTCCTATTTACACAATATATTTCCCGCGATTTATAATAGCTTTCGCAATTTCTCTCTTCTTCGTAAATACGTTCGTGTATAAAGGCACTAATAATTGACGGATTTCAGCTAAAATCACATGTCTATCTTGTTCTTCTGTGACAGCCGCTGAAAGTACAGAAATCGCCGCTTCTTCTACTTTACGGTATCCTTCTTCACAAATAACATCCGTTATTAATTGCTTCGTACGCTCTTTTTCCTCACCATTTTTACTTACCGCTTTTCTCGTACGTAAAAACGCTGATTCCATGACGTACACGTCCGTCAACATATTTGAAATTACACGTGAATATTCTTGTTCTTGGTCAATTTTTAGGCCTGGAGTTTTAGAGAGCGTTTTCAAAGATTGTTTCAACAATTTTTTCGCTAATAAAATGTAACGATGGTTTCTTTCTACATTTGCTACATCACTTTCTACTTCAGTATCTTCTAATTGTTCGATTTGCTTCATTAACATTTTGGCAACTGTTAATCTATTAATTTCGTTCGTTCCTTCAAAAATACGACTAATTCTAGCATCACGATATAATCGTTCTACCTCATACTCTTGCATATAACCGTAACCACCATGAATTTGTACAGCTTCATCTACGATATAAGCAAGTGTTTCAGAAGCATTTACTTTATTCAGTGCACATTCAATTGCAAATTGGGACATTTTCTTCATAAGATCTTCATCGCTCTCATGAATTGCTTCATCGATTACACCTGCCGTACGATAAGCTGCACTTTCGGCTCCATATGTAGCAATGATCATATTTGCAATTTTCTCTTGAATCATCGTAAAGTCTACTAATTCCGTTTGGAACTGTTTTCGCTCTTTTCCATATTGAACCGACAAACCAATTGCTTGTTTTGCTGTTCCAATATTTCCAAAAGCAAGTTTAAGTCTAGCAAAGTTAAGAATATTAAGGGCTACGTGATGCCCTTTCCCAACTTCCCCTAAAACATTTTCAGCAGGGATGACAACATCTTCTAAAATAAGAGTCGCTGTTGAAGAACCTTTAATCCCCATTTTCTTTTCTTCTAATCCAATAGATACACCTTCACATGTTCTTTCGACAATAAACGCTGTCATTCCTTTATTTGTCTTCGCAAAAACAACGTATACATCTGCCATATGAGCATTTGTAATCCATTGCTTCTCACCATTTAACTTCCAAGCTGTTCCCTCTTCATTCAATACGGCGCTTGTTTTTGCACTTAATGCATCCGAACCAGCATTTGGCTCTGTTAAAGCATAAGCCCCAATCCATTCTCCCGATGCGATTTTCGGTAAATATTTTTCTTTTTGCTCTTTCGTTCCATAATATATGTAAGGCAATGTACCGACACCAGCGTGTATATTAAAAGAAACGCTAAACGCACCAGCGTAACCCATTTTCTCTGCTACAAGACCTGAAACAGCCTTTCCTAACTCGAACCCGCCATAATCTTCTGGTACCTCAATACCTAATAATCCAAGTTCCCCAGCTTTCTCAAATAATTGACGAGAAACTTTATAGTTATGTTGTTCAATATTCTCCATTTGTGGAACAATTTCTTGTTTAACGAATTGTTCTGTCGTTTTTGCGATTAAATCTTCATCACCTGAAAAATCTTCTGGTGTAAAGTAAGTATGATTTATATCTTTATTAAGTGAAAAGAATTCATCCCATGGTAACTTCGTTTTCTCCATATGTATCCCCCTATCATTCGGCTTTCATAGCTTTTTGCTTATGCTCGTCTACGATGAGTGGAATATCTTTTTTGAAAATAGAAGGCGATGATTTTTCACATCAAGCATTTTATTTTGCCAAAGATGTATTTTCATCGCCTTCGCTGCTTTATCTATTGATCTTCTGATAATACTGTTTTTGCAATACCAGTATCTAACTCTTCAAAGTCATGATATGAAATTGTTTCGTATAATTCACTTCTCGTTTGCATATTAGAAAGTGCATCTTTTTGAGAACCTGTTTCTTTAATTAAAGCAAACACATTTTCATACGCTTTCGCTGCAACGCGAAGTGAAGTTACAGGATAAATAACCATTTGGAAACCCATATTCGCAAATTCCTCTGCACTATAATATGGAGTTTTTCCGAATTCAGTCATATTCGCAAGCAAAGGTGCATTTACCTTACTATTAAATAGACGGAATTCTTCCTCTGATTGAAGCGCTTCAGGGAAAATTGCGTCTGCACCTGCTTTTACATATGCATTTGCTCTTTCAATTGCTTCATCTAATCCTTCAACGCCACGAGCATCAGTACGTGCTACAATGTATAAGCTCGGTGCAACTTCTTTAATCGCTTTAATTTTTTGAACCAATTCTTCTGTAGTAACAAGTTTCTTACCATTTAAATGTCCACATTTTTTTGGTAATTGCTGATCTTCAATTTGGACAGCTGCTACTTTCGCTTCCACCATTTCTACAGCTGTTCTCGCCACATTTAGTACACCACCAAATCCTGTATCAATGTCAACAAGAACAGGTAAGTCTGTAGCTCTTACTAAATCTCTTGCTCTCTCAGCCACTTCAGTAGACGTCACGATACCTAAATCTGGTAAACCTTTACTTGCAGTATAAGCAGCTCCTGATAAATAAAGCGCTGAAAAACCTGTATTTTTCGCAACAAGAGCTGCCATTGCATCATGAGCACCTGGAATTTGCAAAATTTCATTTGCTTCTACTAAAGCTCGGAATCGATTCGCAAGCTCCTCTTGTGTTGACTGTTTTTTCACAACCCAAGCCATTCTAAATTCCCCCCTATTATTAAATTAAGAATAGATCTACAAATTCGTTTACATTCATATTTTCTAGTTTTTCTTCATTTAAACAAACTTCATGAATTTGTTCTTGTTGCTTACTAGAATAATGACCTGCCATATTTGCAGTGAATTTTTGAACAACTTTTGGAATTGCTTCGTCTCTACGGAAGCGGTGACCAAGCGGATATTCACATTCCACATTTTCTGTTACTGTGCCATCTTTAAAGTGAACTTGAACAGCGTTGGCGATTGAGCGCTTGTTCGGGTCAAGGTAATCTAAACTGTACTGTTTGTTTTCAACAACAACCATCTTATTACGTAATTCATCTACACGTGGATCGTTTGCTACTGCATCTTCATAATCGTCTGCAACGATATCTCCTTTTAATAAACCAATTGCCGTAATGTATTGTAAGCAATGATCACGATCAGCTGGGTTATTTAATGGACCTTCTTTATCAATAATACGAATTGCTGATTCATGAGTTGTAATTGTAATACGGTCAATTTCATCTAATCTCTCTTTAATTTCCGGATGCAACTTCACTGCACATTCTGCAGCCGTTTGTGCATGGAATTCTGCTGGATATGACACTTTAAATAATACATTTTCCATTACATATGACTCTAGTGGTCTTGCTAATTTTAATTCTTGTTTATTGAATAATACATCTTGGAATCCCCATCCTGGCGCAGATAATGCTGTTGGATAACCCATTTCACCTTTTAGAGCAGTCATTGCAAGATGAACACCGCGGCTCGTTGCGTCACCTGCAGCCCATGATTTACGTGAGCCCGTATTTGGAGCATGACGATATGTACGAAGACTAGAATTATCAATCCACGCATGTGATAATGCATTAAAGATTTCTTCACGTGTTCCGCCAAGCATTTTCGCAACTACTGCAGTTGTTGCTACTTTTACATATAATACATGGTCAAGACCAACTCTGTTTAAGCTGTTTTCTAAAGCAAGCACGCCTTGAATTTCATGTGCTTTAATCATCATTTCTAATACTTCACGTACTTTTAAAGCTTCTTTTCCTTCTGAAATACGAACACGGCTAATATAATCTGCAACTGCTAAAATTCCGCCTAGGTTATCAGATGGATGTCCCCACTCTGCTGCAAGCCAAGTATCGTTATAGTCTAACCAACGGATCATACATCCGATATTAAATGCACCTTTTACTGGATCTAGTACATAAGACGTACCTGGTACACGTGTACCATTTGGCACGATTGTTCCTGGCACAACTGGTCCTAGTAATTTCGTACATTCTGGATATTGCAGTGCTAAAATTCCACATCCAAGTGTATCAAGTAATACGTAACGAGCTGTACTGAATGCTTCTGCACTAGTAACCTCTTTATTTAATACATAATCGGTAATCTCTTCTAATAATGCATCTTTTTGCTTAATTTCATTTGTTTTAATCATGCTATTCTTCCCTTTCTGTCGAAAATTCGTTATTATTAATGATGGGTGTCGGTCAAACACCCATCTGGCGGGCGGCGCTAACAACTCCCCAGTTGTTCTTATTTACTAAGTACATGTCGCTCGCCAATATAATTTACACGAGGACGGAACAAACGATTATTTGCATGTTGCTCAATAACGTGCGCACATAACCCCACTGTTCTAGAGCTAAAGAAGATTGGTGTGTAAAGTTGAATTGGAATACCTAGCATCCAATATACTGGAGCTGCATAATAATCAAGATTTGGATAAATTCCTTTTTCTTTTTCCATAATCTTTTCTCCAGCTTCACACATTTCATATAGTGTATAATCACCTTTTACATCACATAACTGTTTTAAAGCTTCCTTCATCATAAGTGCTCTTGGATCCATCTTCTTCATATAAACACGGTGTCCAAAGCCCATAATTTTTTCTTTGTTATATAGTTTCTTCTGTAATAACTCTTCAAATTTCTCAACATTACCAGCTTCTAAAAGCATGTACATAACCGCTTCATTTGCACCGCCATGTAAACTTCCTTTTAAAGATGCAACTGCACCTGTTAAAGCACCGTATAAATCTGATTGTGTTGATGCAATAACGCGAGCTGTAAATGTAGAGTTTGGCATTTCATGCTCACTATATAAAACAAGGGAACGATCAAAGATCTTTTCCTCAAGTTCAGTTGGTTTTTTACCAGTTAACATATAGAAGAAATTTGCACTATAAGATAATTCTTTAAGAGGTTCAATTGGCTCCTCATTATTTAAAATATGATAGCTATTCGCTACAATGTTTGGCACTTTACTTAACAGCTTGTACCCTCGGCTTTTATTCACTTCTAACGAGCGGTTTTCGATATCATTATCGTAACCAGCTAACGCTGACACACCTGTACGTAATCCATCCATGGGATGCGTCTCTTTAGGCAATGCCTTTAGTACGTTGAATACACCTTCTGGTACTGCATATTCTTCTTTTAATTTCTTTTCAAGTGTTACTTTTTCATCTTCATTCGGTAGGTGTTCCTCCAATAAAAGGTGCACAATGTCTAAATACTCTTTTGTTTTTGAGAGTTCGATTAAGTCATACCCTTGAATTACAATTTCACCTTTTACTGTGTCAAGAAACGAGATTTTCGTCTCCGCTGCCACTATACCATCTAATCCCGGGGAAAATTTCTCTTCAGCTTTCATCATTATTTCCTCCAATCCTAATAGATCTTCGTGCACATAACTGTAAGCCTTTACAATATTGCGAAACTACATTTCTATTTCAATGTATCAGAGTTTTTAGAAGATTTCAATTTATTTTATAATGATAAGTTTCCTACACTTTTCTTACTGTAACAATACAATTTTTTGAAAATAATTCTTATATTTTATAAAGAAAGGATAGACTTCTTTGCGTATTTTCAAAAACAAGATATAAAGATTTTTCATATAACACCGCCAAATATACAATTATTCTAATTTTATTTGAGAAATAGAAAAAACGAGCTGTACATAAATACAGCTCGTTACTATATGATATTTATTTCACTATCTCTTAAATATAATTTTTATATAAAACTTATTCATTTTTAATAAAGTTATTATTTTACATAATTAAATTGAATTTCTTCCATTTCCTCATGATAACTTACAAATAAATCATAGTTTTGAAAATACCAAAGATCATCAGAATCTACAAAAAATATAATACCTTCCTTCTCAACTGACACTATTTCGCCATCGGGTTTCTCAGCAACAACCCCTAAAGAATATCCGGGCTGAATTGAACTATCCCCTCCGTACCTTACAGTAAAACGTACAGATTCACCGTGCTTTATACGTAATTCTTCCTGGAACCATTGCAGAGCTTTACGATCAATTGAAATTCTCATCTTTATTCCTCCAGTTTACGCAAACTCTTTTTTTCCTAATCGTTGTTTTACAAAGAAGACGAAAATAATTAAGGCTATCAATGCTGAAATTGCACTCCCTGAAAATAAAATACGATAACCAAACATTTGTGAAACAACTCCAAGTAAAATAGCACCTAACCCGATTCCTAAATCAAACGCTGTAAAAAATGAAGCATTTGCAACTCCTCTTTTACTCGGATCGACAATTGTAAGCATTGCCGCTTGCAAAGCTGGCTGCGCTGAACCAAATCCAATACCGTATAATGTTGCTGCGATAATTACACCTATCAAACCATTTGAAATAGTTAAAACAACTATAGCTAAAATAGTAATACATAATGCTGGAAGTATAATGAATACTTCTCCATACTTATCTAATAGTTTCCCTGAAATTGGTCTTACAATTGTTAATGCAATTGCATATACAAGAAAGAAAGTTCCCGGGTTTACATGAATTGATGATGCAAATAACGGTAAAAAGGTTGTTATTCCTCCATATGCAAACGATAAAAAGAATACTACAATCGTGATTGTTAATACGGATTTCTCAAATAGCTGAATTTTCCCTTTTTCTTTTTGTGGCGTAAATGGGATCTTCGTTATTAATGATAATACAACTGCCATAAAAGATAACAACGTCGCTAATAAAAATAGACCATCAAATGAATAATTTTGCACAACCCATAATCCAATCATAGGTCCAATCGCCATTGCAATTGTCATCGCCATCCCGTACCAACCCATACCTTCACCGCGGCGTGAATCTGGAATAATATCCGTTATTGCTGTTCCAACAGCTGTTGTAGAAACAGCCCATGTTACTCCGTGAATAACACGTAAAACAGCTAAAAGGACAATAGTCGATGCTATATTATAGGAATACATCGTTAAGCCAAAAAAGATGAGTCCGAAAATAATAAAGGATCTTCTACCATATTGATCTAACATTCCTCCAATAATCGGTCGTATTACAACAGCAGCTATTGTAAACATCCCCATCATAAGTCCAACTTGCGATTCATTGCCACCTATCTCTTTAATAAAGAGCGGGAGCGTTGGAACAAGTAAATAAAATCCTGTAAATAAAAATAACATTGCGAAAGTCATTTGAATAAATGATTTCGTCCATAATCTTTCCATAAAAATACCTCCATACACTCGTAAAATATTACGATTAACACCCTCATTGTATATTTTTTTTATCTCTTTTCCCTCCGTAAATAGACGTATCTTTTCATATTAAATAGTCCACCATCAGCTTACATTAGTCTTAAGACTTTGTACGCATATTTTAAACGAAAGTCCTATATATGTACCTTTATACGTGTGAAAAGAATATACTAATTTATTATCACAACTTAGGAGTGATTATTTTATGTGGGTATTATCATCAAGAGTAACTGTCGCGGTTCCTTCGATACCCGAAATACATGCCCCCGCCGTTCATACAGCAAGTTCCGATGTCGGCATTGAACTTCCAGCAATTTGGCAACAATACCAATCACCAGGTCAAGCTACCCCTTCATTTTGGCATCATGGTGCCCATCCAAGTAGCACTACCTTTTATCATCCTAGCCACGCTCCACTACCTCAGGCTCAAGTCTTTTATCATTTCCCATCAATTTATTTTCAAAATTTTTATGGTACGTTTAACATTTAAAACACATCATTTCATAGCTACTACATTTAAACGAAAAAAGCACTTAAGATTGTAATTTTCACAAATCTTAAGTGCTTTTTAATATTTTTTATAAATTTTTCTTATTGCCCATTATTAGCAGGGGTCTCTCCTGCATTACCGCCAGTCTCTGGTTGTGTGGTCGCTGGTGGAGTTGTATTTCCTTGACCTCCTCCGTTATTTGCTGGAGGTGTCGTATTTCCTTGACCTCCTCCATTATTTGCTGGAGGTGTCGTATTTCCTTGACCTCCTCCATTATTTGCTGGAGGTGTCGTATTTCCTTGACCTCCTCCGTTATTTGCTGGAGGTGTCGTTCCTTGGCCATTTCCATTATTTTGTTCTTCTGGTTTCTTTTGCTCTTCTAGTTTCTTTTGTTCTTCTTGCTTCTTAAGTTCCTCTTGTTTCTTTTGTTCTTCTTGTTTTTTCAGTTCTTCTTGTTTCTTTAATTCTTCTTGCTTTTTCTCTTCTTCAGTTTTTTGCTGTTGATCTTGTTTTGGTTGCTCCGTTGTATCCGGTACGCTAGTATTTGGCGATGAATCACGTTTTTCACCTTTTATACGTAGCTCACTACCTTCTTGAATAACACTACTTGGCATTTTAAAGCGTGATTTATCTGTAGCCATTTCGCTCATCATTTCTTTAAAGATCAACTGTGCAATTTTCGTATTTTTACTACTAATATACTCGTCTTTACCATCTTTCATATACCCAGTCCATACTGCCATCGTATATTGCGGTGTATATCCAGCGAACCAACTATCACGAGTTGCACTTTCTGGAATTTTATATTGAGCTAATTGCTTTGATGAATAGTTTGTCGTACCCGTTTTACCAGCTACATCTAAAGAGCCTACATTTGCCGATGTACCAGTACCTGATGTAACTACAGAACGAAGCATATCAGTAATCATGTATGCGGTAGAATCTGTCATAACTTGTTTTGGTTTTTGTCCAAAACTTTGTGACTTACCGTCTGGATAAACGACTTTCTTAACAAAATGCGGTTTCGTATATTTACCTTCATTACCAAATGCCGCATAAGCACCCGCTATTTCAGTTGGCGATACTTCATTTGTACCAATCGCTGTCGATTCTGTCGGTGCTGTATTAAATGTAATACCTAGTTTCTCAGAGAATTCTTTCGATTTACTAATCCCTACTTCTTTTGCAGTTTTAATTGCAGGAATATTACGCGACATTTTTAATGCTTCACGCATTGTAATTGGACCCATATGACTTCTATCTGCATTTCGTACTTCTTGTCCCGTTGAATACTTAAATGGAGAGTCATCAATTTGATGGTACGTAGCCCATTTTAAATATTCAATTGCAGGAGCGTAGTCGAAAATCGGCTTCATCGTTGAACCAGCTGCACGATCTAATTCAATTGCCATATTATGCCCTTTAAATACAGCTTTATTTTCTCCACGGCCACTACCTATAGCACGAACTTCTCCTGTTTTCGTATCCATAAATGTGAATGCACCTTGGAATTTATCGTTCGGATAATCAATGATATTATTATTTAAAATATTATCAGCAAGTTTCTGTGCTTTCGGATCTAACGTTGTATAAATTTCTAAACCGTCAGAACCGATATTAGCATCTGGTAATTCTTTTTCTACTTCTTTCACAACTGCATCCATAAATGCAGGGTATGGCATTGTTTGTAGTTGAGCTGCAGGCTTAAGCCCCTTTTCTACGTCAACTTTTGATGCTTCTTCCATTTCCTGTTTTGTTATATATCCATGTCGGTTCATTAAACTTAGAACAACATTTCTTCTTTCTGTTGCTTTTTGAACATTTTCTTTTTTCGTTGGATCATAGTTATTCGGTGCTTTCGGTAAACCTGCAAGCATCGCAACTTCTGGTAATGTTAAGTCCTTCAATTCTTTACCATAGTAGTTTTGTGCTGCTGTTGCGATCCCATATGAACGGTTTCCTAAGTTAATTTTATTTAAGTACATCTCTAATATTTCATGTTTTGAATACTGTTGTTCTAGCTTATAAGCTAAATATATTTCTTGCGCCTTACGCTTTGGTGTTTTGTCCATTGATAAGAAGTAGTTTTTTATAACTTGCTGTGTTATCGTACTTCCACCTTGAGAACCATAATCCCCTTTAAGACTTACTAGAACAGCACGGGCAGTACCTTTAAAATCTACTCCGCTATGCTCATAAAAACGTGAATCTTCTGTCGCTAAAAATGCATTTTCTACTAATTTAGGTATTTGCTCATACGTAACATTCGTCCTTTTTTCTTTTCCATATTCATATACCAAATCCCCGTTTTTATCATAAATTTTTGAGGATAACGGATTAACAAGTTTTGCTTTCTCAAGTTTTGGTGCATCCTTAATCATTACGAAAAAGGTAGCAACCCCTGCCACTAAACCAACAATACCAAGTAATAAACAAGTGATTAAAAACTTGCGAAAGAATGATGTTTTACCTTTTGGCTTTTGTGTTTTAGAAGCTGGTTGTTTTTTCTTTTTAACTTGTCGTCGTTCCTCTCGAGAACGATAATTTTCTGACATGTTACTTTCTCCTGCCTTTCAATTCTCCCGTTGATTTACTTAAAAATATTGAGGTCACTTTCTAAAATAAATTTGATTAAGAAAGTATATTGACCTGGAGCATTCAATATTTTCCCAATTCACAGATTATAAATTTTAGAATACTTCTTATACAAACTATTTTCACTTCTATTTTTCCTAATAACGCTGCCCCTTGAAGCATAGAATGTAAAAAGTGAATTTTTAATACCTCGTATAAATAATATACCTTTTTTTCAAATGGTCAATATTTTCTTATTTATAAATCAAAGGTGAAATAAAAATAGCACAACGATATGTACTTCGTGTGAACTTCCTTATAATTACGTATAACAAACATTTAATATATTGCATATAAGTATAATACCTCTTAAATTATAAGGATTTCAACATCACAACCTCAACATCTACAAAAAAGTATTAAAAATAAAAAGTGAGGAGTTGCGTAATGATGAAGCTATCTCCCGTAATTTCAAAAAATATAGTTGCTGTTGGTTATAATCCTTTTTCTATGATTTTGCGAATCCAATTAAAGAATGGTATGTACGATTTCTTTAATGTACCAGAAAGTATTTATACTGGCCTATTACATGCACAATCTAAAAGTTATTATCATAATACTTACATTAAAAATTCTTTCCGCCACACAAAAATCTAAACTTAACACCCACTAAAAAAGAAAGGAGGTTAATCCTCCTTTCTTTTAAAAACATTTTGCAGATGAATTATCTTCGATTCCTCTTATTAATTTCATCATATGCTTGAATTTGTTTTTTCAAACGCCGATCAGCTTTTTTATCATGCACTACAAGAATTGCATGTATAACTCCTGGAACCCAAAATATTAATGTTAATATGAAATTTATGATTGCCTGAATTGGTTTTCCACAAAATAATACAGCAACAGGTGGAAGAAGAATTGCTAATAAATACATCATCCCTTGAAAACTCCTTATTTTGTATTTTATATATCACTTTTCAAAATATACGCAAAAAAACCTACTACCATTTTAATCTTAACCTACCTCTAAAATCAATGTATCTCCTTCTATTTAAATAAGTATTTCAGACTTTTTATTGTTTTCTAGCCTATTTTCTTCCTCTATTGCAGTTACTCCAATTGCAGAAATTAACGTTCCTATCGCTTGTATCCAAATACCAATGAGTGCAATGATTCTCTCATCCTTCTTATCAAAAATACTATCTTCATTTTCTCTCTCATCTTTCAATACATTTGAAACACCTTGATACGCTTGTAATCCAGCCCCTAAACTTTGCATGGAGTTACCCAGTATAATAATTTTCTGTAATACATTTATATCCAACAAAGCTGCTTCTACTCCTAAAAAAGCACCGATCGATTGTAAACTGTTCCCTGTAATGATAAGATAATCATTTTCTTTCAATTGTTCATTTATATTAAAATATGTTCCTATTACATTTGATATATTGCCTAATGCTAATAACTCAATTCCTATTTGATCAAGTAATTTACTTTGATTCTCTAAGCCTATATTTTGATTTTCTCTTTTTTCTTCCCCATCATCATAATTGCTCGCAATGATTTGTAATATATATCCGAGGGCTTGTAATGAGCTTCCTACAATAACAAGATCCGATTCAACTTTCTCTTCTCCAATAAATCCTCTTGTCGTTCCAATAGCAGCTGTAAGATTCCCTCCCACTTGAAACCATGCCCCTGTCACTTTTAAACTGCTTGGATTCATTTTTATCACCTATTTAAATATTTTCTAAAGCTTTCAAAACAAACAAATCTCACCCTTAATCTTTTATTTTATTTTTTAGATGTAATTTTGTGAATGATATAATGTGCTACTAATATAAAAGCACCTTAAAGGTGCTTTTATATGCATGCTGGGCATGTCAATGAATCTCCATTTTTATCTATTGTTATATTCAATATATATTCAATTGCTTTATGTGACCAAGTTTCAGGTGTAGGCGATTCATTTATATATTGTGGCGCACATGACTTCAGCATTGGAGTACTAATACTCCCTCCAGGATCTAAAGCAACTACAGCCATGCCATGGGGTAATTCCAGGGCCATAGATTTAGTGATACCTTCAATAGCAAATTTCGAGGCACAATATGGCGCAAGCTCAGCCTCACCTTCTCTCCCCCAACTAGAACTCATATTAATGATAATTCCTTCTTTCCTAGCTACCATCGCTGGAACAAATGCTCTTATTACATTTACTACACCATTCACGTTTACATTCATTACATTTTCGAATTCTTGAGCCGTAATTTTCCAAAGTTGTGCATTTTGATTTACAATCGATGCATTATTTATTATCATATCGGGAGCTGTATGTGTATTAAGTATATAATTTGCCCAATTGTTAACTTGCTGAGAATCTGAAACATCAATTACTTGGAAATCATGTATTTTACTGTACTGTTTTTTTAGTTCTTCAATTTTATCTTTTGAACGTCCACAACCATATATGTTCCACCCTAATTCATGAAATCGATCAACCATCGCACGCCCTAACCCTTGTGTCACGTCTGTAATAATTACAGATTTACTAATTTCTTTTCGCTTCATTTCTCTCATCCTCCTTCCCTATATCTTACTCTCTTCATTTTTATTCAGCGATTTACTATAGTATTAACTCAACTCATACTTTAGTAATGGTTTTGATATTGTATACATAAACAAAAAAAGTAACCATCATGGTTACTTTTTGCTATATATCTAAAAATTCATTGTTTATTTCATTATTGTTTTTACATTTCAACTTCTCTTTTCCACATTTCTCACACTGGTAAATATAAACTACACCTAATGTACCTTTTTTAAAATCCTCATTATCCTGCATCTTAATAAAAATATATTTATGTTTACAATGCGATTCACCCAAATAATTTTTAAACCACTTTTTCAACACAACACATTCCACCTTTATGATAGAACCTTTATTTAGCTGCTTTATTACATACTTTTATTTAAATGTTCAATCTCATCTTGCAACTTTTTAAATTGCTCAAAATGCATGGTAATAGATTGGCTACTACCATAATCAACATTTTGTTTCACTAATATAACACCCGTATCATGAAAAAGCGCTTCAAGTTCTTTCCTAATAGACACTTTCGCAATATGAGCTGTTTTAATTGCAGATAAAATTGCAATTTCATTAAACTTTAATTTTATTTCATTTGGACAAAATGCGTCTTCAACTAATATAACTTCATTACTATAAATTAGTGCAACAAGATTACTTGATTTGGCATCTGTTAAATCAACTTTTTTCATAATATCTTTCATTACATTTTGCCTCCTTTATTTTCATATATATCAATTATACAAATTTTTTAAAAAAATTACTCAACTTTATTATATTAATTTTAACACACTTTTATTGAAATCCATGCTCCAAACGTTTTACTATTCCACAATTTTTATTATATGAACCATCTGGACTATAACTCCATATAGTAATGTTAACAACTTTTTATAAAGCAGGTGAAAATTATGCCATCAGTTGTAGGAAATTTAGTTGTACAAAATAGTAATGGATCATTTAACTTAGGTGATTTCTACAACGTTTCTCCGAAAGAAAATACGAAAGCTTATAATGGTTCCGGCGCATCAAACGTTGGTTTTGTTGTTAATACTTTTAGCGGTGTTAGCGCGACCAATACATTTGATTCTGACCTTGCAGATCAAAACCAAGTGGGTACAGCCTAATCTTATGTTCAACTTTTTGTATAGAAAATTTTAATTTGTCTATACTATAATCAGGCTGTTTGACAGCTCTTATCGATTTTGGAGTACCCTATCTTTTTCTCCCTTTCCCTGGGGCTCAGCAGCTAGCACAAAGCTAGCTGCTTTTTCTTATATTATTTGTCTCATAAATCAGAAATAAAAAAAGCTGCCATTTAAATATTCAGCTTCTTTTACATTATTTCAATAATATCCATAGCGTTAAATACGTAAGTTTTATAAAAGGCGTCTGTACAAATTACAATTTGTTTTACCGGATTGATATGTACAACAGTCATGTAGCTTGTTAATATGTAACCATCTTCAAAATATGTTACCAATATTTCTTTCTCAGACAGTAATGACGTTAATAATTTATCAGAAATCCTCTCTTTTGCTTCATTTGTTAAAAGCGGTTTTTGTACTTTTAATTTCTCTCCAATAATCTTTCTCATATTTAAAAGTTGTTCGGACATTACTGTAAACGGAACCCACTCTCTTTCTTCTTTTTGTATCTTTACATCGTTCATTTTTTATCTCCTTGATCATTTATACATTTATTTATTCATGCTATCCCTTAGTTATTTTTAATACTTACTAAACTCGAATTTACTTCTAAACTATAATTAGGTTACCTCTTAAAAGAACATTCGTTCTTATTATACACGAACTTACGTTCCTTTGAGAAGAGCTATACTTATTATTTCTTAACAAAAAACATAATTTTATTTATCTCCATATTTTTTCCTTTATCAAATAAACTTTTCATTTCTTATATAAAATGCATATAAAAACTAAAAGGCGACTTCACACAAAGTGAAATCGCCTTTTTCTAAAAAATATTCAAAGCTTATTTTTCTATCCTAACTAATGTTCTTTCTGGAATACATAATTCATCTATATTAAAATGATTTATTTTTAAGTTCAATTCCCCTACTCGTTCCTTATCTTCATCACCAACCCAACAACTAAATAATTCGAAATAGTCTCCATCTTCCAAATAACTTTCCATAATCTTGCATAAAGTTAAAAGTTTTTCTTTCGCTTCTTTTTTTTCCTTTACATTTTGCCACTCGACCAGTTCAATTCCCCAATTAGTTGAAACCTCATATGTGTAATTTGTTTGGAATTGATAATCTTGTACAATTTCAAGCATACTTTCATCTGAAAAACACGGTCCAAAAACAATTACATCATTAGAATCTGGATCCGTTAACGGAATTTCTACATTACAGCCTATGTAACTTGCTAAACTCATTTTATACTCCTCCAATATTCGTATAAAAAATACTTCATAGTATATTTATTTACTCAAATATAAAATCCCTGCCTAAACGAAAAAGTTTTAAATTTTTATCGTTTATTAACCATCTATAACTGAAAACATATACTATGATGAACGAACTCACAAAGCATAAGAAAAGAGAGCATTTACAACACTCTCTTTTCTTACATACTCTATGGAACTTTACAAAACTGAATCAGTGATTTTTATTATTATATTTTATTACATATACTTAGGTTGTACTATTATATGTAACTCTCTCTCTGTATCCGCTTTTTTCGGATGACGAAAATAATTAAGTTCGTACTTTAACACTTTATACTCAACCATCCCAATTTTAATCCCTTTCGTTTCTTTTAATATAACTAATAAATCACTTATATTTTCATCATATGACTCAAAAATTTTCGCTCCGCCCTCTCCTTGAAAGATTACTTTCATATATTCTCCCCACCTTAATTTATTGATGTGGTAAATGATGCGTTTAAAACGATTCATTCTTTATCCTAAAATTTTCACAACAAAAAGAACATCCTTTCCAATCGAATGCTCAGCTTTTTACTAATTATCCATGTTAAATATTTATTCAAAAACATTATATGTATTATTTTTTAAATTATGTTCGATATTCATTATTAAAGAGTAAATATATGTAATAAACTTGCATAATGAAAACCGTAGAATATCCACTTTCGTTGAAATAATTATAAACCATAATTTTCCATTGTAATTCTTAATATTTAAATGTAATATTGTATTGTCTTACTATCTATTTATAACTCACACACTAATTAGAAAAGGGAACTCTATATGAGTTCCCTTTTCTAATTATGATTACAGTCATTATTTCTTTTCTAGAAATTTAAATGTATCTTTAAATTCTTTATTATTCACTTTAATATCAGCATCTTTCAATAAATCATTGACTACTTGTTGTTTCCATTTACCTGTCGTATCTTGTAGTCTTTGTTGTTCTATATCTTTACGAATTTTATCCTTTACTTCATCAAATGGCTTCAATTCTTTTTTATCCGTCACTTTAATAATATGGTAACCGTAAGTTGTTTTAACCGGATCACTTACTTGGCCTGCATCTAATTTATACGCAGCTTCCTCAAATTCTTTCACTGTTTGCCCAGGAGCAAAACCAGATATTTCCCCGCCCTGTTCCTTTGAACCAGTATCCTCTGAATACTGTTTTGCTAAGGCAGCAAAATCTTCACCATTATTTACTTTCTCCTTTATTTCTTTAGCCGTTTTTTCATCTTTCACTAAAATGTGACTTACTTTCATTTCTGGTTTATAGTTATTTTTCACATCTTTATCTGTAACTGTTGCTTTAATCGCTTTCTCAAATGCAATTTCTGGCTTCATTTTTTCTTTTAATTCATCTTCGTTTTTCAATCCAAGTTGTTCTAAAGTGGATTTAAAGTTCTCACCCATTTTATCTTTTGCTTCTTCTACTTTCTTTTTTGCTTCCTCATCTGAAACTTTATATTTATCTAACAATGCCTTACTTAACATCATTTGATATAAAGTACTTTCTCCATATTGTTGTCGTAATTCTTTACTTAATTCTTTCTCTGTAACATTCCCTACTTTTGATGTTACTACGTTGTCTGAGGAACCACATGCAGATAATGCTAGCATCACGCATGAAATAATTGTTCCAATAAATATTTTTTTCTTTTTCAATTCAAATACCTCACTTTTATCATTATGCAAATTAACTATACACAGTCATTGTGAAAACAGTGTGTTTTCTACATGTAATTCATTTCATATGAGTAGACTATGTATCATGTATTTTCATTTTTAAACGTAAAGAGTCTTCTTACTATTATGTATAGTAAGAAGACTCTTTACATACTCCTTAAAAACAATACTGCCGCTATAGTTACTTAATAATTACATGTTTTTCAGGTATCCAACTATTCTGCCCGATATCTACCGCATTTCCCACTCTACCCCACACTCGAAAAGATGTCGATCCATCTATATTCCCTTTATAATTCATACATTCAGGCTCTTCATAATAATTTACTCCGTAACCGACAGGATATTTCGAAGTTGCATAAAACCATTTCACATTAAAATGTTTTAAATATGCCCACTGCTTATCGTTCTCTAAACAAATCATATCTTGCTCACCGCCTCCCCAATAACCTGTTAAGATTAAATATGGAATTTTCTGAGTGAGTGCACCTGTAAATTGAGGGGTCATGGGAGTTTCATATAAATTTATTCCGTATCCATCAGGATATTTCGAAACTGCAATACCAATGCCATTCGGTTGCTGTGTATACACTATGTTAGATTGATTTGCTTTGTTGGAATCTATAAACCAAGAAAGTGACTTATTTCCTACTAATCGATTCAGATCACATTTCCCAATCCCAGGAACATTCCCTGAATCCGTATATTGCCACATATCGCATGGATATGCTGGCTTATTCCCTCCATAACGAGGGATCCATACGAAATCAGCTTCAATATTACATGCTCCAAATGATAAATACGTGTGATGCCCTACGTATAATCCTACTTTTTCCGCACCTAAACGGCGTAATTCATCAATAAATGCCTGTGTCCCGCCTTGCATATCTACCATCGTTTGAACTTCTATGTCTGCTACCCAAAACTTAGCAGATTGATCACCACGATTCCAAAAATCTTGTGCCTCTTTCTTTGCATCAGCAATAGATATAAAACGGCAAAAAGCATAATTACCGAATGGGATACTATGCTTTTTCATTTCACTAACATAATTTTGATACATAAAATCCACCGTATTAGAGCCATCTTGAACTCTAGCAATCACTAAATCTAGCTGAGATGCTGCAATATCCCAATTAATAGTTCCATTCCATTTTGAAATATCTACAATATACCCCATACATTCCAGCTCCTTTTGAATGTCTTATTCATAGCTTGTTTTATTGTAAGCCTCCTCTCTCTAAAACTAGCTATCTATAATATAAATAAAAAGAATCTTTACTGTTTTTCAAAATATATTCTCTTTCAGAAATATTTCTATCAACTTTAACATGTATGCCACATAAAACATTCGAAATATACCCTACTATTCATTTATTATGTAATCTCGTCCTATCAATCATTTTTACAGATATTAAAAAAAATCTCCTGTATTATTAAATTATAACTTTCAGTATCGATTTCCTTTCAACTAAAAAATTTCATCCCTCATTTTCTATATATTCTTAAGTCAAAATTACTACCTCTACATGAAATTTGAGATTTAGAAAAATTTTAATTAATTGAATTTTACTCCTATTAAATTGCAATTTTCCAACCTGAACACTATTGGTGCATAAAAAAGACATTTTCTATTACTGAAAATGTCTTTTTACAGTTTAATAAAACAACTTTGGTGCTAAGTCTGTATTTTGTAATTGTGAGTTTTCACTGCTCATAACACAACTTGTGGAAAATAGAATTGGGATACCACAAACCTCATCATTCATTACATCACGAAACACATTGGCCGCAACACCTGTAAACGTTTGACATAAGTTAGAAATATCGTCATTGAAAAACTGAATGACTTCCGCAGCGAAAACCGGAAAAACAACATTCGGTCCGCCAGGGAACTGAGGCTGTACCACAACTTGTTCAAAATAAGGATTATTTTCTAGTGCTACTTGAAATAAATGAGCTATTTCAAATGCATCTAGTGGACAAGGAAATGGATTTACAATTTCATTCTCATTATTCGTTACAATAACTGTCACACTTACATTCCCAAATTGTACAAAAGATTTTAAAAGCGTTGCTAATGCTCTCGCTTTTTCGTTGCTTAACGCATGCACTAAAATAATATAATTACCACCAACAGGAATAAGCGGCCCAACTGTAACAGTTGGATCAGCACCTATTGAATTTTTTAATTCATTAAAATATGTGATCCACGGTGGCGAAAGCTGAGCTTGTACATTTTCTTCCACTATTTTATACTACCTCCTTATACCATTCTTACTAACATAATATGTAACAAACAAAAAAATGCATTAGTTATATTAACCATTTGCGTATTTATTGATTATATTAATTAAACATTTTATTTCCCATTCTCAATTTTCTCTTTACATCTTTAAGCACTTTTACTACTATAAAATTCTTTATTATAAGCAAATCCACTGAAATTTCATATTATACTAATACGACTCTATATCCATTAAATTATAATACTCAATATTAGGAGCTGATTTCATGGAAAAAAAACCCATCGTGTTCAAAATCCCACCAAATTCAAAGCTAAAAATTACATTTTTCGGTCCTTGTAACGAAGTAATTACAAATGTGTCTATAATTAATCAACTATGCACCCCTAAATGTCAAACTATCACGCAATACCCAGACTTTAAGAAATATGTAACGGAAGTACGATCGCTATCCCGTTGTTAGTCCGCATAATGCACGATTTTCACAACTTTATTACCTAAAATAACCGAGAAAGAAAATAACTGCATTCCTAGACTAAAATTACTCATGTTATGATATTCCATTGATAATTCATTGATTTTTTACACGTTTTTATGAAAAGAACATATATTATCGTATGGAGATTATCCACTCATAAAACCTATCTTTCTTTGGAGCGTACTTTTTATGTATGCTCTTTTTTTATGTAACCGTCCCCCTTCTAAATTGACCAATAATATATTAAAATTCTTTATATACTCAAGGAGGTCAAATATGTTCAAGTTGCATCCAATACTACTCATCTTAGGATTGATTTTGTTTTTATATAGTGTAATCGCCTTTATGCTATTCTTTTCAGTGTATTAGCATTCCCTACACAAATCTATGTTCAATATATAATTTCTATATAGTAAAGAAAAAACATAATGATACGATCTTTTATGTATTCCGTCTTTCTTGTTCTATAAGAAAACTAGTAAACTTACTAACAATGCGTTTTTACAAGCATGTTACTTATTATTCTGTTTATTATCTGAAGAAGGTTGAAGCCCCTACAAATTAAACTACGCTTTACCTATTTACTTATATATTTTAGAAAAACAATAATAATCCCCCACCATTTGGTAAGGGGATTAACTAAACCTACTAAAAAACATTTAATAATCAGTTTTATTTAGTTGGAGAAGGAAATCTTGCCGCTTCAAAATGAACCGTATTTACACCATTAACATTTTGTACAATTACGCCAGCAATACTACTTTCTGCAAAAACTTCAACTAAATCTCCTGCTTCTAATTGAAGAATAGTAGTTACGGAAACATCATTATTAAAAAATACTCCTGTTCCAAAGAAATCATTATCTATCGCTATTGCCGGATTGCCATTTACACGAATTTCTACTCTAGCTCTGTAATTTACATTAAAATCATTTGGAGAAAATGTTATATTTCCTAATACACTATATACCCCTCTAGTTTTCGGAGTAAAAATCGACGTTACTGGATTATATTCATTCGCTAGATCAAATTGTTCATTTTGAAATAATACTTTAACAGGAGTATTTGCTAGAACAGGTTGATTAACTGTATTCACAGCTCTAAATGCCGATGCCCTTACAAGCTCCTCTTTCTTATCATCACAACACTTCACCTTTACATACTTCCTATCACATTTACTACTTTTCCTATAACAATCATGACTTTCCTTTTTGTAATCTTTACAATACTTACAGTAATAATAAGACATAGTGAGTCCCCCTTTACACTTATTTTTACATAGTATGCTATATAGATTAGAATAGCTTGGACGACCTGTTACTATTTTTAATAGATTTAAAAACCCTCACCATTTCGGTGAGGGTTTACCTTTAAGCTTCTGCAAACTCATTGTTTAATGACTTTATTTAATTGGAGAAGGAAATCTTGCTGCTTCAAAATGTGCACCATCTTCTAAAGGACTTAAAACTCCATCTATACTACTTTGTGCATAAATCTCAACTTCATCCCCTGCATTCAATTGAACAATTGTCGAAACACTTACGACATTTCCAAAACTTATTGGACCAAAAAAGTCATTATCTATAGCTATCGCTGCGTTTCCATTCACACGAATTTCTACACGCGCTCTATAATTTAAAGTTGGATCGTTTGGAAAGAAACCAATCGTTCCAATAATAGAATATACACCTTTAGTCTTCGGCATAAAAATAGATGTTGCTGGATTATACTCATTCGCTAAATCAAATTGTTCATTTTGAAATAACACTTTCACAAAAGTATTAGCAGGAACATTTTGATTCACAGTATTTCTAGCTCTAAATGCCGATGCTCTAACAAGATTGTCCTTGTTATCATGGCACTTACTAGTGTTCTTACAACAATCATGATGCTTCTTTTTATACTCCTTACAATACTTACAGTAGTAATAACAAGACATACTAATTCCCCTTTCAAACTTATTACTACATATTATGTAAGATTGATTTATAAGGTTTGGACTAGCTATTTTTATTATTCATAAGGGCGCTATTAACCTGCACCCTTATTTATATACACCACTGCATTCCTTACTAGTTATAAGTTGTATACAGTTCCATATGGAATAGTAAGAAAAGAACTTCCGTACGGTGTAACATGATGTACTGGGTAAAAATACTCTACGGATGAATAATACGGTTGTACACCTTGCTGCTGCATTTGCAATTGTTGTTGCATTTGCAATGCTTGTTGAATAGCTTGGACTGTACTTTGTGCTCCACTATACGTTATAGATGTACCATACGCTGGTCGCATACCAGTTTCAGAATTAAAATATGAATAAAACATGATTTTCAACTCACTTCCGTATAAGTTATTACAAATTATATTATGATTCTTTATTTCAGTGGGTACTATAAAGCTAGTCCGCTCGCTTATATTCAAATGACAAAATAAAAAAGTAGCTGCTAGACTACTTTGACTCCTTCTTATCACCAAATGAAATGATATACATATTCTCCTGTTACACGCTCATTAATTCCCGCAACCCTAACGAACCTAAGTAAATCCGCTCCTTGAAGGAAATATACCGAAATCGTAACCGGTACTTGTGACCACATGAATTGATAAAGCCCATTCACTCTCTGATTCGTCGTAACGATTAAATCATTTACAGGTCCATGATTCCATGCAGAGGTTTGAACTGAAGTGAAAGAAAGGTCTTTCCCATTAACCACTATTCTTGATACGCTTTGAGTTATGTCCACAATAATCCCCTCCAACATTACAAAAATTGGACCTTTTTTAGTTCATATTATTATAAATATTCTTGACTGTAATAAATGTTTAAGGCAAATCCCTAATAAAGTGAAACTTTAATCAGCTCTCACCAATCGGGCTTTTACTGGCAGCCCGACCCCACCTAACTTCTTTGCTTCCGCTGAATTTTGAGTTGGGGGTATTTACTGCCCGACAAATAGCGGGATAAAATTTTTTTATTCATATCCCTCAATTCCCATTACAACCATATAATTTCTAACCTTATTCAATTTTTGGAATTAATATAAAAAGGCATCTTAATTAGATGCCCTTTACTTATCTTCCACTACAATTCCACTATTAAAATAGCAACGCCAAATCCGATGCAAACCAATCCTATCAATATAAATAGCAATCGGAATCCCCATAAATCACTGATTATTTCTATAATATGCACCAGCACAATAATAATAAAATCTTTAAACCCACTGAAACTATGTTCCTTTGTCTCTCTGATTCCATCAATTACAGTCAGACAAACAATAAAAACACCTAAACCAATTAATATAAAACCTAATACAAGCATTCATATATCCTCTTTTTTCTTTTATCTCCTATTAACGAACATTTTCACATTAAAATTCAGTACATACGAGGAAGTTAGATAAAAAATTAACTACCCGTAAAACCTTATTAGTGTGTACTAATAATTAGAGGGAAGGCCCTCCTCTTCACCTTATATTATCATGAAAGGATATGAGCTTCGGAGTTATTTCTTTATAAAATAAAAAATAGCTAATTCACTACTTAAAAAGTAAAAAAGCATCAGATTGACTAGTATGTAGATGGTTAAATGCATGTAAAATGAGTTTAAATTATCTACTCTTTTTTTAGCTCGGAAGTAACTCTCATCTCGTCCCATCTTTATACACCACTTTCTTAATCACACTGAACGCAATATTCAATTGATGAGTTTGTCATTTCGTTACCTCCAATTAACGCTTTTGTTCAATGTAGTTATTTTCTTGTATAATAAAAGTTAATTAATCTAGAAGGGATTCTGAGAAAGAGCGAAAAATCAGCTGGAAAGCTTATCGATTTAAATATCTATTCGAAATTAATAAGCGATTAATTTTAGTCACTCTGCCCATACTCAATCAAAGTGTGGGCTTCTTTAATTTCTGTATAAAATTCAAAAGTTTGACACAATCCTGGAAAAAGCTTATAAAGAAAAGTGAGGTTCCATTATTTTCACACTTAGTAGCGCAGTCATGTTACATATAATTTTATAAGTGTGAACGAACTACAAAACTAAAAAACAAATAATAAGTTTGCAACATGTTTGCAAATACGAATTTTGCATATAAATTCGTGTGATATTGAAAGGAGTTTTACTTATGAAAGAAATTAAAACAGAACAAGAATTCAAAGACATCATCGCAAGCGAGGAGCCTGTAGTTGTTAAGTTCTTTACTACATGGTGCCCAGATTGCGTACGTATGGACAACTTTATCGGAGATGTAATGGAAGAGTTCAATAAATTTGAATGGTACTCTATCAATAAAGATGAGTTTCCAAGTATCGCTGAAGAGTATCAAGTAATGGGTATTCCAAGTTTACTTGTATACCAAAACGGTGAGAAGCTAGGCCACTTACATAGTGCTAATGCAAAAACAGAAGAGCAAGTTACTGAGTTTTTAGAAGCATACTAAAATGAAAGCCCTCTGGAAAATATTTTTCAGAGGGCTTTCATCTATTTTCACAATTATCTTTTGAAGTTTTTCATCGTTTAATGAATTACACCTTGTCATGATAAGAATAATACGTAGTAAGAAAAGTATTCGTTTCCTCATCCATCTACCCTCCTATCTCTTTAGTAAATAAACTCCAATTAGGTTCACACCTTGACTTTGTACTTTTCAACATATTTTTCCTTTACGAAACTTTGTTATCCCCTTCTTAAAAAGCTATAAAACGTCAACAATGTTTGTATAGACCCACACGACTTTCGTTTGATACTCTATTTATAGAAAGAAATTCCTTTAAAGAAAGGTGAGTGATTAAAATGGATACTCTTTCTCATAAAGAAGCTGATAAAGGTGCTATTGTCAGCATTATGGCCTACATATTTTTATCCTCTATGAAAATCATCATCAGTTATATTACCCTCTCTAGCGCATTACGCGCTGACGGTTTAAATAACTTAACGGATATCGGTGCTTCTTTAGCGATATTAATTGGTCTAAAAATATCTCGTAAACCTCGTGACCCAGATCATCCGTATGGGCATTCGCGTGCCGAACAAATCGCATCACTTGTTGCGTCCTTCATTATGGCAACAGTCGGATTAGAAGTTGTTATTAGTGCCATTCAATCTTTCTTAAATCCGAAACAAGCAGCGCCTAATGTACTCGCTGCATGGGTTGCTTTATTTTCTGCTGTCGTTATGTACTGCGTGTATTTGTATACGAAAAAAATTGCAGCACGAACAAAAAGTAAATCATTAGAAGCCGCTGCAAAGGATAATTTATCAGATGCACTCGTAAGTATTGGTACCGTAGTAGGTATTGTCGGTTCTCAGTTCCAAATGCCTATTTTAGACCCTATTGCCGCTTTAATTGTCGGTCTTATTATTTGTAAAACTGCATGGGAGATTTTCGTAGAATCTTCTCATATGCTAACAGATGGAATTGATCCTGATAAAATGGAAGAATACGCTGATGCTATTGAGCATATTGGCGGTGTGGAAAACATTGTAGATATTCGAGCACGTATGTATGGGAATCAAACGTACGTTGATATTACAATTGAAGTAGATGCTCGCATGGATGTTGGAGAAAGTCACTGTATTACCGACAACATCGAAGCTATGCTGCGCAAAAAATTTGGAATTTACCATGCACACATTCATGTTGAGCCAATGAAAAAAGAACCTATTATGACATAGGTTCTTTTTTTATGAACGTTTTATGGAATATAACACATAAAACGAGCCAGCTACCGCCAGCTGCCCATCCTGCTAATATGTCAGATGGATAGTGCACGCCAAGATATATTCGGCTAACTGAAATAGATAATACAACAAAGCTTGCTATAAGAATAATTAACAATTTTTTATGCAACGAAATACGCTCTTCAGTAATTGTGACGTATGCAATAAATCCTAAAAAAGCAGTAGCATTCATCGTATGACCGCTCGGAAAACTATATCCAGTTGCAGTAACAAGCTGCGTGACATCAGGTCTTGCTCGTTCGTACCATAGTTTAAGCATACTGTTTAAATAACGAGATCCGTAGTAATTAATTGTTAGAAGTAACGCACTAAGTAACTTTTTTCTAACGAGAAAATACATTACAAGAATAATGAGTAATGGAAAATATATTCTTTTGGAACCGATAAAAGACACCCAAGTAAAATAGGTCGTCAAATAATCGTTTCGAAAGCTTTGAATAAAATGTGCGACTATATTGTCAAAGTTCTTAATACAAGCGGTATGATACGAAAGTGATAATACGACAAAACAAATGAGTAACGTAAAACTTAGCAAGTATAAATGTCGATATCGTTTCACATACATAACCTCACTATGCAAAAAAATGGAGCGGTTGTTTTAGTTTTCCTCTCCATTTCTTTTTTATGCATAGTTTATTAAAAAATATAATTATTAATTTTTTGCTTCATCTCAGGGATATCTTCTCTTGTTACGGTAAAACGAATCACCTTCTCATCAAGATCAAGCGCCTCAGCGAATAAACCAGCTAATCCACGTGATTTTCTATCTACTTCCATAATAATTTCTAGTCGGTCGTATGCACGTGGCAAGATTAATAATTCTAATTCATCTAATTTCCCATAATGCTCTCCAGAAACCGGAATAAACTCAAATTCTTGTGCGAATGGAACTTGCTTACGTAATCGATGCGGTAATTCTTCACATTCTATATGACGTGCTTTAAACCCTAATTCATTTACACTATCTAAAACACTACTTAATAATGCATTAGGTAACACTTGAACGTAGTCGCGGTCACTTGGGTCTATACTACGTTTAATATCAAGACCTGTATGAATCCAAACCGTTTTCATACCAAGTGTAAGTGGTGCTTCAATTGGCATTGGAAAAGAAAATGGAATTTCAACTTTTTCATTCGGTTCTACAGAAAAAGGTTCTGTTAAGCGTACTCGCTCTAAATCATATGTTGCTGTTACTTTTTTATCATCCACTTCTCGTACATACGACGTCGATAATGTTAAGTAAATGCTTTCAATTTGTTGGCTAACTGAACCTCCAGTTATATGAACCTTTCCAACTATTTCTTCCCCAACAATATACTCATCTTTTTCAAGAACAGTATCTACCTTTGCACTTCCAATACCAACGCTTGCTAAAAACTTTTGAAACATGGAGTCTCCATCCTTTCTAAAGCAGAAGCTACATCTTGTTTTAAATCTTGTACATTCTCATAGTACGGCGTTTTTATTTGTAACATTCGCATAAGCATTTCACGATTATAATGTTCCAAAGTTAATTCTTCGTACCATGGTTTTTCCTGTTTTTCATTAGATTCATATCCTGCATATAATAAAAATAATGAGAAATGACCGAGCGCATAAAAGTCGCTACGAAAGTGAACTTCTCGCATCAAAGCTTGTTCACCTTCGTAAGTTGTAGCTCGCTCATCATCTTCACCTTTCCATTTAGCCAATCCAAAATCGATAATACTAATTTGATTTTCTTTCATTAGTATGTTTGGAATGCGTAAATCTCGATGAATAATGCCTTCACTATGAAACACCGATACAATTTCTAATATTTCATATAAAATCTCAAAAACTTCACGTTCTGTATATACATACCCATCTATGAAAATATAATCTTCAAAATTTTTACCAGGCATGTACTCCATCACAAAGAAGCTCTTTTTCTCCCATAAGAAATGATCATATAGACTAGGAATTGCATGATGATTTAATGTTTGTAAAATCATTTTCTCTTGTTCAAATGATTTTCTACCAGACTCATATCTTTGTTTACTTTGTCTTAATTGTTTTAAGACTTTATATCTATTTATTTGTAAATCATTAACGACATATGTAACCCCATAACTGCCCATTCCAATTACTGATTCAATTTTATAACGCTCTGCAACAATTGTATTTTTTCGCAGTGGTCTATCAAATAATGCTAGTACACGACGCCATTTCATCAGCTACTTGAAAAGAAGCTACGGCTTTTACGTTTTCTTTTATAATGTTGATGTCCATAACCAGATGAACGTCGTTTATAATCGCTACTTGAATACGAGCGCCCTCTACGACGATAATCACTACTTGAATACGAACGATATTTTTTCTTTCCTAATAAAGAATCAATAATTTTTTTGAACATTCCTTCACCTCTTGAGTAAAATTTCCTTTTCATTATACCAATAATTATTGACTATATTTGTGACAGGTTTGTAAAGAGTAAAAAACGACGAGTTATGCCCGTCGTTACTTTCATTCATCCTCTTCATCAAAAACTTCATCAATCATGCATTTCTCTAATAAATACTCAAATGTAATATCTGCGAGATCTTCAATTTCTTCTCGTTTTGGAACGTACCCTCTTTCAATTAGTTGCTCATAAAAAAACTCCGCAATCTCTTCCGTATCAATCACGACTTCAATTTCCTTCATGAGCATCACTCCTTTATTTCTGTTTTATGAAAAAATCTCAAAATTATGTATATGAGATTAGAAAAATAGATTTTATTTTTTTATAGGTCATAAGCTTTGGACGAGATGCATACGATTGTAGTACAAGCTATTCAAAGGGGGAAATAATAATGGAAAATCAATATGAAGTAGGACAAACAAAAGAAGAGTTCATGCATGAAGATCAATGGGCAGACTCTCTTATAAAGTGGCTTTTTATTTTTTTAATAGTTGTAGGCATACCTTATACTGCATATGTTGTTGTTCAATTTATTCTCTCTTTCTAGTTAACTATTTTTTCTCTGTCAATTTAACTAAATAATTATGAACAACATCCATTACAATTTTATATTCTTCATCTTTAAATGTATCGAACAATAATTGATAATCGTTATAAATATCAAGTAATCCATCAATGATTTCTTGACGATTCGTCTTAACACTCACTTTTTTCGAGTTGTTAATTGACTTTAACTTTCCTAAATCTAATTTATTCATACCTGCTTTATCTTGTTTCATTTTCTTCAAAATTGCATTTGCCGTTTGAGCATTGGCGAGTAACGTTAAATCTGATTCATCCGCTTCTAACCATTCACCATCCGTAATCCGTGACAATTCATAAATTGTATCTTCCCATGCGTCATTCTTATATCTCCATACTTCTGTACGAAAACCAACAATACGGAAAACATCTTTATCATATCCAGTTACTTGCACAAGATCACCAAACGTGAAATTATAATTTAATTCAATCCACTCCGTATCGCCCTTTTTCATATCTTGCTCTGTAACGTGCTGCAATGTTTGCTCTACGTAAAATCCATCATGATTATTGACTTCGTATACATAAACTCCATCTAAAACCTTCATATTTGTGATTTTCCCAACGGTTCCATATAGCGTAATCACGACTATGTCCCCTACGTTGTATTTAGGTTGTTTTTTTCTTGCCATCTCTATCTCTCTCCTTTTTTTGACGTCGTGATTTTGATATCAGTATATGCAACCTACATAAAAACGCTTATCACAGAAGCTTATATTCATAAATTTTTTCAATAAAAATTATAATCTTATAAAATTTACATTACACTCAAACAAAAGCTAGTAACTAGACTAGCTTTAAATCAACAAATTTCATAATAAAAAAACATACAGAATACTTCACTTTAAATAAAGTAATGTATTCTGTATGTTTTCAAATAGTTTTTATCTATCTTGTATATATAAATCCCAGGCTTCATCAAATATAGACATACTTTCTAGCATTCCGCTCAACTCTAAGTATGAACTAATTTCATCATAGTCTTCAGATTGCTTCGGAAAACTTAAATCATCATACATCGCCTCTGCTAAATCTGAAATTTCATTTCTAAATAAAGCTGCACGATGCTTCATCATATAATGGTAAAATGTCTTTTTCAAAAATATTCCCTACCTTTCTAACTTGGGTACATTATACAAGGCAAAAAAGAAAAAAACCAGCATAAAAGCTGGTTAAAAGTCGAAATAATTTCTTTTTAATAGACGCGGTCTTCCCATTAATTCTTCATATGTTAGTTGTTTTGGTAAATCTTTCGTGTAAATTAAGAATAATTGATCTTCAATTTCTTTTACTGTATGGTCTGATTGATAGTCCATCCCGCACGAGGAACAAGAAATACATGGTGTCTCTTGGATTTCAATGGCTTTCGTACCATCTGGTAATTCCCAATATACAGTATTCAAGCTTTCTTTCGCTTCTGTACTGTCACACCACATACAATTCATACTGCATCACCCTCAGTTTTTTTGTCGTTTTCTTCTAACTTAGCCATTTGTGCTTGATATTTTTTATCTTTTAATTGATCGCGCTTATCACGTTTATCTTTTAAAGATGCATGAGTATCATTATCTTCGTAGTCTTTACGACGGTTCATACGCTGTAAGTCGTCTGGAACGAGGTTAAATTTCTTATCGCTCATAAGACCTGCGATACCAACATCTGAACGTTTTTCTTCGTAGTTCGGATAAATCTCTTTAAAGTATCCTTCCGCTCTTCCTGGAATATAGCTCTCTGGCTCTGGATACGTCGTAATAACACCTTCAAAGTTACGAAGTACAACTTTATCTGCACTTTGTGAGATTAAATAGTTTGGTTGAAGTGCAATTTTACCGCCTCCGCCTGGCGCATCAACAACGAATGTCGGAACAGCATAACCAGATGTGTGTCCACGTAAACCTTCAATAATTTCAAGACCTTTAGATACTGGTGCACGGAAGTGACCGATACCTTCAGATAAGTCACATTGATAAATGTAGTATGGACGTACACGGATTTTTACTAAGTCATGCATAAGTTTTTTCATAATTGGAACGCTGTCGTTAATACCAGCTAAAATTACTGCTTGGTTTCCGACTGGAACACCAGCATTCGCTAACATTTCACATGCCTTTTTCGATTCTTCAGTAATTTCAATAGATGTATTGAAATGTGTATTTAACCATACTGGATGGTATTTTTTAATAATGTTACATAAGTTTTCTGTAATACGTTGTGGGAATACTACTGGTGCCCTCGTTCCGATACGAATAATCTCAACATGCGGAATCTCTCGTAAATTTTTTAATACATATTCTAAAATTTTATCGTTAATTAGAAGTCCGTCACCACCGGAGATTAATACATCTCGTACTTGTGGCGTTTCACGAATATAAGCAATTGCATCATCTAATTGTTTCTTCGGTACACCCATTCCAATTTGTCCACTAAAACGACGACGTGTACAGTAACGACAATACATAGAACATTGATTTGTTACTAAGAATAGTACACGGTCCGGATAACGATGTGTTAGCCCTGGAACTGGTGAATCTTCGTCTTCGTGAAGTGGGTCTTCTAAATCATATTTTGTTTTATATAACTCTTCCGAAATCGGTACTGATTGCATCCGAATCGGACAGCGTGGATCATCAGGATTCATTAGCCAAGCATAGTACGGTGTAATGTTTAACGGGATCGTTTTCGTTGAAATTTTAACGCCCTCTTCTTCTTCAGGTGTTAAGTTAATTACTTTTCTTAAGTCATCTAACGTTTTGATCGTATTCGTTAATTGCCAAACCCAATCATTCCATTGCTCTTCAGTAACATCTTTCCATAATTCGATATCCTTCCAGTGACGATTTGGTTTGTATACATCATGTAACATTGCTATTCCCCCTTTTTATACGCTCATCCTTTATATAAGCAATAGTTATGCCAACTTTACATTGTTGATAAGTAAATGTGCGGAGAACCCTATTACATAAGCGAAAAAATATTTTTAAGCGTTGTATGAAATCAATACTTAACATCATATTCATTACTTTTTATATATGTAAACGCTCTTTTATTCGTGCAAACACACAAAAACCGCCGATTATTCGGCGGTTTTGTCGTACTTGCTCAGTTTATATTGAAGCGTTTGACGAGGGATACCCAACATTTTTGCGGCTTGTAATATATTCCCTTCCGTTTCAATCAACGCTTGATCTATTAATTCTTTTTCTGTTTGATGAAGTGCTTCTCTAAGTGGCATTATACCCTTCTTCTTCGAAAACTTCTCTTTCCGAAATGTACGTGGTAAACAATTGGCTGTTAATGTATTCCCTTCTGCAATAATAACAGCATGTTCAATCGTATGTTTTAACTCCCGTACATTTCCAGGCCACTGATAAGCTTGCAGTCTATCTTTCGCTTCCTCATCAATTTGAAGTACACCTTTTTTATAACTTTTATTATATTCTTTCAAAAAATAAGATGCTAATAATAGTACATCCTCAGTTCTTTCACGAAGCGGTGGGATATATAATGAAAATACGTTTAAGCGATAATATAAATCAGTGCGAATTTTATTCTCTCGTAAACATATTTCTGGAGGCTGGTTCATCGCGGTAATAACACGAACATCTACTTTTCTCGTCTTATTATCACCAATTCTTCTAATGACTCCATCTTCTAACACTCGTAACATTTTTGCCTGCAAATCAAGAGGCATTGAATTCAGTTCATCTAAAAATAATGTACCACCATCAACAAGTTCAAATAGCCCAGCTCTTTCAATCGCTCCCGTATAGCTTCCTTTTGTCGTTCCAAACAATAAACTTTCTAATAGCGACTCTGGTAAAGCTGCACAGTTTTGTGCAATAAATGGCTTGTTTTTTCTTTTAGAAGCTTCATGAATTGCTTGTACGAACAGTTCTTTTCCTGTTCCTGTTTCACCATATATTAAAACATTCGCGTCTGTTGGTGCTACTTTTTGTGCTAACTCTTTCGTCTGTTTAAACCGCGTATCATTTGTCACTATCGTCTCAAATGCAGCGTGCTTTTTAATCACTTTTTTTCTAGATGATCGCTTTATTTTCGACTGTAAGTCAACAATTGTGTCAGTAAGCTTTTGAATTGTAGAGTAATCCTTTGCAATTTCAACAGCCCCAGCAATATTCCCATCTATAAAAATAGGTAACGTCGTATTTACTGTACAAACATCTTCACCATTTAAATTTTGATAATGTTGTACCTGATGTACGATAGGTTTTTTTGTATCTAGTACTTTCATCAATGTACTCGTTTCCCTTGATAAAGACGGGAACGCTTCTAACAGATGTTTCCCTAACACTTTTTCAATCTTCGATCCATCGTGTTTTGCAGCTACAGAATTATAAAATATTGTAATTCCATTTTCATCTACAGCGTGTATAGCCTCATCAATACTGCCCAAAATCGCTTCAATGACTTCTTGTGTCGAAACTGCTAGCAATGTCATCCCCCCTCTTGCCGAAAATCCAGCAATTACATGCCGAATTTTCGGCACACCTATGTGCGATTGTAAGCATGACGATTCCGTTCTATAATTTTAATCAATTTTATATTTTCATTAGATAACTCGAAACTCTAATTAGTACGGCTTTTTCAAACACCCAGCTCCACCTAACTGTTTTGCTTTACAGCCAAATTTTGAGGCGGAAGTTTTACTGCTTTCGAATAGCTAGATAGATCTTTCACCCATATATTCATATCTTCCAACTTATCGAAAATGTAGCAATTATTCGCCAGTCTTCCTGTATACGTATAGCCTAATTGATGAAAGGCAGCATTCATTCCGAAAGAAAGCGATCGAGCAATTGTATAGGAGCAGAAAATAGATCTTTCTTGAAGTTCTTCCTCTAATTTAATTAGTAAACTTTTCATAAATCCATGTTTACGGTATTCAGGTAAAGTAGCACAATTCGTTAATTCTGCATTCCCTTCCTTTATGTTCATTTCTGCAGATGCTGTACTAATAATTTTCCCCTCAAATTCATACACGTAGTAAATTGTATCGTCTTCTTTCATCGTCTGTAATACATAACTCGCTTCATTTAAAGGTGTCGGATACACTTCAAATACTTTTCCGAATACAGTTGCTAATTCTTCTGCATCTTCTTCAGTCGCTTTTCTCAGCAAAAATTTCTCTGGAACTACTTTTTCTTTTATTTCTTTTCCTTTTACACCGCTTAATATAGTATCTTCCTCAATCCAATGCATACTATTTCGTCTTTCATCATTATTATATTTCACAAAAAAGTATGCATCGTGTCCTTGAAAATAATGAGGTATCGTTGCTTCCAACAAAAAACCGAAAGAGAGCCATGTTGAAACATGCTCTCCCTTTCCTTTAATAATACATTTAGTGAAAGAATGTTTCTCTGCTAGTTCGTCAATTGTCTGTATAATACTTTCAACATTTCCTGTATAGTGATCTACCCGAATACGCTTATTAAAATAATCTAAAACACCTTCTACTGTATAACAATTCGTCTGTTCTCTAAAAGATTCATAGTATTTCATCTTTTCACCTCACACCAATCTAGTAATGTACATGCAATAATTTTTGCGGCAGCTATCATTTTATCAACTTCTATATATTCGTTTGGATAGTGTGCTACTTTCGTCTCTCCTGGACCAAATACTATTGTTGGTACGTTTGCAATTTGTGTAAATAAACCTCCATCAGTCCCCCACGGAGATGCTTCAATAATTGGTTCGTTTCCTTCGATTTCAACAAAGTTGTGATGAAGTGTCGTAATGAGTTCATGATTCTCTTCTAGTTCACCAGGAACCCATCTCGCTCCAAACCATTCTACTTCTACTGGATTTTCAACAAACCAATTGTCCACATCATTTAATTCAGCAATCCAATTCTCAAACTCTTCTTTTGCCGCCTCTATAGTCTCATTCGGCGCAACACCGCATCTTCCTTCTAAAATTAATTCATCGGGAACAGAACTTGGCCAACTCCCTCCTTCAATTTTCCCAATGTTAATTGGAATTGGAATCGGAATTTCTTTAAATAACGGATCTGTAATTCGACTATTTCTTTTCTTCTCTAGCTTTCTTACATGTTCTATAACAAACATACTTTTTTCAATTGCACTAACCCCTTCATAGCGCGTTCCACCGTGTGCAGCTTTCCCTTTTACACGTAGACGAAACCACATGGAACCTTGTTGTTTCGGGAAAAACTTCATATTAGTAGGCTCCGGAATAATGACACCATCTGCCTTATATCCTCGTAATATAGTTGCTAATGTCCCTGCTCCGCCACTTTCCTCTTCTATTACACTTTGAAAATAGATGTCTCCTTTTAATTCAATGTTAGATTCAATAATCGCTTCCATCGCAAGCATAAGTGCGACATTTCCGCCCTTCATATCCGTCGTTCCACGGCCATATATACGATTTCCGATTTTCTCACCGCTATAAGGATGATGTTCCCACTGATTCACATCCCCTTCTGGAACTACATCAATATGCCCATTCAATATCATAGATTTCCCGTCGCCACTTCCTTTTAAAGTTGCTACAATATTTGGGCTATCTGAAAAACTTGTACGGGGTGATACAAAATAAGGATGATCTTTCATTTTAGAAAAAGAAGGCTCCCATATATCGAGCTCTAAACCTAATTCACGTAATTTTTCAATCACAATTGCCTGCGCACCGCTTTCATCACCAGATACGCTCTTTTCTTGAATTAATCGTTTTAAAAATTTCACACTTTCCTCTTCATGGCTCTCAATATAATCACAAACTTGCTTTTTTAATTGCTCCATATATTACATCTCCCTTCATTCAATTACTAGTAAGTTAGAACTAATTTGAAAATCAGCTTCTGTATGTCGTTTTACATCTTCTACTGTGTATGGGCTCATTAATTCTTGTAATATAAGTCCACTCGGAGTTACCTCCATGACTGCCATATCAGTAATAATTAAATCTACACATTTCTTTGAAGTTAATGGCAATGTACACTCTGAAACAATTTTTGCATTTCCGTACTTATCAACATGATTCATCACAACAACGACCCGCTTCGCTTTTTGCGCTAAATCCATTGCTCCACCAATACCTGGAACACGTTTTCCAGGTACAATCCAGTTTGCTAAATCACCATTTTCACTTACTTGTAATGAACCAAGAATCGTTATATCTAGCAAACCTTTTCGAATCATCCCAAACGCTGTGCAGCTATCGAAATAACTCGCTCCTGTTATAAGAGAAGTTGGTAAACCTGCTGCATTACACAAATTTTCATCTTCATTCCCTTTACTTGGCGTTGGTCCCATGCCGACGATTCCATTTTCCGCATGAAACATAACATTTATATCGTCAGGCAAATGATTTGGTACAAGCGATGGTATGCCAATACCTAAATTTACAATCATACCATTTTGTATTTCTTTCGCCGCACGCCTAGCAATCTTATCCCTCACTTCTACGCCCATACCCATTTCCAGTTCACTCCTTCCGACGGTACAATATAATTTACGAAAACACCTGGAACGACAATTTCCTCTGGATCTAAACTTCCAAGCGGGACTATTTCTTCTGCTTCTACAATTGTTATATCCCCAGCCATAGCTACATGGGGATTCATATTTCGTGCACTTTTGTCAAATACAAGATTACCAAACGGATCTGCCTTTTTCGCATATACAATTGAAACTTCAGCAGTTAATGCTGTTTCAACTAAGTAGGTCTTACCATTCATTTCAACTGTTCGTTTTCCCTCTTCCACAATCGTATCAACACCAACATCAACTAAAACACCACCAAGACCAACGCCACCAGCGCGAATACGCTCTGCTAATGTTCCCTGCGGAGAAAACTCAATTTGTAACCTTCCCTCGTTTAGTTGCCTTCCTGCATTTGGATTGGAGCCAATGTGAGAAGTAATTATTGATTTAACTCTTTCATTTGTAACAAGACGACCGATACCTACATCAGGAAATCCAGTGTCATTTCCAATTAAATTTAAATTTGTAACGCCTTTTTCTAAAATTGCCTGTATTAAAGATGGAGGGGATCCAATCCCTCCAAATCCCCCAAACATCAATGTCATATCATCATGGAACAAAGAAATTACTTCCTCAACTTCTTTTAATTTACCGAATGTATTTGTAATAGTTGTCATGCGATACTATGCCCTCCTTTTTGCATCATCTCTTCCACACTTTTAGAGAAAATTGAAAGTAATTCATCTAACTCGGAATATGTAGTTGTCATTGGCGGTGCTACAAGCAGTGCACTATCTTCTTTTCCTGCTTGCCCTGAAACTGCTTGGTATAAAAGCAGACCATTTTTAGCTGCAACTGAAATAAGCTCTGACGCTTTTGTAAACGGTTGCAATTCTACTCCGATTAGCAACCCTTTTCCGCGCACATCAGCAATGATTGTCGATTGTTGCTGAACTTTCTGTAAGCCTTTTATTAAATACTCTCCCTTTTCTGCTGTTTTTTCAGGAAGATTATGTTTCTCCATATATTCAATAACAGCTAAAGCCGTTGCTGCAGACAATGGATTTGCACTTAACGTATGACCGCTCATTACTGAACGTGATCCACGTAATATTGGTTCCATAACACGATCACTTACAACTGTCGCTGCCATCGGTGTATATCCCGCTCCTAACCCTTTACCAAGTGTCATAATATCCGGCTCTACGCCCCAATGCTCCATCGCAAACCATGCTCCAGTACGACCAAGCCCAGTCATTACTTCATCCGCAATAAATAAAATATCGTAATGGTCGCAAATCTCTTTAATGACTTTATAATAGTCTTTCGGCGGAACAACCGCGCCTCCAGCTGCTCCGATAATCGGCTCAGCAATAAAAGCAGCAATATGCTCTGCACCAATTCTTTCAATTGATCTTTCTAGTTCAGTCGCACATGCCAGCTGACAAGTTGGATATACCTTTTGAACAGGACATCTGAAACAATATGGAGCTGGTATAGTCGGATAATCTTCCAAAATAGATACGAAACGTTGTCTACGTAGTGGATGCCCAGACATCGATAAAGCACCCATCGTAATACCGTGATAACTCATCCATCTTGATAAAATTTTATGTTTCCCTTGAATACCTCGCTCTTGAAAATGCTGAATTGCAATTTTCATAGCTGTTTCATTCGCTTCCGTACCACTATTTACAAAAAAACTCCAGTTCAAATCTCCTACACTTAAATCACTTAACTTCTTCGCTAATTTTTCAGCTGGTTCACTCGTAAACTGTGATCTATAAACGAAAGCAATCTCCTCAGCTTGCTTTTTAATAACGTCTGCAATCTCCTTTACGCCATGCCCAATACCTGCCGTAATTGCTCCTGACGAACCATCAAAATATTTATTGCCATTTTGATCATACAAATAAACACCTTTTCCATGTGAAATCATTGGATACGGCTGACCAACAAGTGGTTTAATTAAGTAATCGCGCATAGCGCTCCCCCATTTCTCCAATTTGTATATATATATGAAGAAAATTGACGTTTCTTTCATAAAAAAGAATCCTCTGCAAAAGCAGTGAATTTATCAAAAAACTATTATAAAATATACAAATGAGTGCTTAAAAATTTTTATAAAACAGAAAATTCAGAACTAAAAAACCGAAGACCAACCCTTTTCTATACGCCCAAATAACCCTCCTTTTTATATGAAATGACTACATCACCAAATGTTTTTATAGCATAATGCCAGCTGTCCTTAAATGCCGACATTCTGTACACTTCGACGGAACTCCCGTTAAACTCCTTCCTATTATCCTACTTTAAATTGCATATTTTAAAACAAATTTCGACACCCACCTTACTAATCAATTCAGATTCCTATTCATTATGTAAACTTTTCAGTTTTAAACTATAAAAAAAGAACCGATTAACCACACTAATCAGTTCGTCATGACGCTCTCTTATGGGTTAATACTGTCAATTGCTAAAATAAATAGAAAAATGAAGTTTACAAATTCATCCTACAGCCTATAACACAAAACCTTTTCATAACTTCATTCACAATTACTATCGGGATATCCCTATCCCGAAGTGGCACTCCTTTCCTCAGATTCAAAGTATCTTTCCTTTATAATTTATGTAGGACAATTATCACTTTGTATGTGTATTTGCCTATAATTAAAAAAATCCCTAGTTTTCTAGCGATTTTTGGACATGTATTCAATATGTTAATTGAAATGCACTTTCAATTTGGCATTTATTTTACTTTCGTACAGTCATATGTACTGCTTTACTCTGCGAAATTCTCGTAAGCACCAGCACCTCTTTATGAAAACATATTTGTTGTCAATTTTTAATTTTCCCTTTATAAAATCATTTTTTTTGCATAACCGCTTTCTTGCTTCGCATATAGTTTTAATGATGACAAAGGAGGAATGTTCATGTCTCAATCTGAAATCGAAAAATATGGACAAGAAGTTACACAATACGAACAACTCGCACGTTACTATCAGTTTCGTAATCCTAAAAAATATATAGAATTATATATGAAATATTACGATGCACTATCAAAACTTGTACAGGCGTATGAAACAAGAGACTCACAAGAAGCTGCTTTACCGTCACATATAAGAATTTTCCATGCCGATCCAAATATACCAGCGGTTGACATTTTAGTAAACGGACAAAAGGTTATTAAAAATATTTCATTTAAGCAATTCAGCCCTTATTTATCATTAGTGCAAGGTAAATACCGTATAGATATTGTTCCTGTCGGAAATGAAACTCCAATCTTTTCAGCGTTGGTACCAATAATGGGAAATCATACTTATACTCTTGCTACAATAAATAGTGATAATCACCTACAATTACAGCCTATACTTGATAATACACATTTACCAGCTGGTCAAGCCAAAATACGGTTTGCACATTTCTCTCCAGATACCCCTGTTGTAAACGTAGATTTAAAAGATGGGGATCATTTATTTGAAAATGTACTCTTTAAACAAATAACAGATTTTTTGCAAGTTAGCCCTGGTACAGCAGATATTGAAATTTCACTCGCAGATAATAAAAACGTTTTATTGACTATACCAAAATTCAATGTTGAACCAAATGTTATTTATACAATTTCAATAGTAAGTTATTCAACTAAAGATCCTAAATTAGAAGCCGTTATACTCACAAATTAAAACAGTCTACACCATTCATTTGGTGTAGACTGTTTATTTTTGAAATGCAATTTGAAATTCTGTCCAATCGTTATCTGATCGACACATAATGGATCCATTATGTTTTTCCACAATTTGTTTACATACAAATAATCCAATACCAGTTCCTAACTTTTTAGTAGTTACAAATGGTTCAAAAATCGTTTCTACATTTTCAGCTGGAATCATTGGTCCATTATTTTTTATCACAATTCGAATAGCTTGATCTTCTTCAAATACATCAATGATAATTTTTCGTTCTTCTTTCATTGATTCAAGAGCATCAATTGAATTCATTAATATGTTTAAAAATACTTGTCTCACTTCACTCCGATAACCAACAAGCGGAATTGGATACGGTAAATTCTTTTCAATCAAAACATTCGCATTGACCAAACTCGGATATAAGAATTGTATAATGTCTTGAAACAAGTCATTAAGCCAAAACCGTTCCGATTCATTCCACATTTCTTTTTTCGATACGAGTAAAAATTGCGAAATACGAAAATTTAATTGATCTAATTCATGCGAAATAATATCTAAATACGATAAACTCGGATGATCCGCCTTTAATAATTTAACAAACCCCATAATGGAAGTAAGCGGATTACGAAATTCATGTACAAAACTAGCTGACATTTGCCCTAAAATCGTCAGCCTTTCTTTATGTGTTTCGTTAATATATTGCTGTTTTTCCTCTAAATTCTTCGATATAATTTCCGAGTATTTTAAAACGGTATAATAAATTAATTTGTCAAAACAAGTATGTATTTTTGCCATAATTGGTTTCAATTCACGAGCGCTAACATCTAATTCACACATCGCTTCGAAAAGTTCATTTCTTCCCACGTTTGCGTTATAAACAAAATCTCCAATATTCGCATCTGCTCCAGCACGTTCAATAGCAATTTTCTCACATAACGGTTGAAGATAATTTATATCTTTATCTTCCATAGTAAGTTCGATAATTAACTCTAGTAAATCCTCTCCATTTTGAACTACTTCTAGTTTAAATGGATCTTTTTCGGAAATTATCATTTTGTTTTTCCAGTTCTCTACGAATTGGTGCCTATTGTTTTTCAAGTGTGAACAAAATATTTCTTTAATATCCTTATCGATTGGAAAAACCTCCATTCCCTCCATTTCCATACGACGAATACCCTTTATATTTTGAATATTAACACAAAAAATACGATTCGTTAATAGATTTTTGTCACATTTTGTTAATTTCTGTTGATAAAATTATTTTTTCTTTCTTATTTAACTAATTGTATACAAATCCCCTTTTTCCTTCACATATTTTCATTATTTCCGTAGTCAAAACGACTTTTTTTGCATCATTTTTAATTCTTGCGTACAATAGAAAATGAAAGGTGTGAAAAATATGGTAAATAAAAATGTGGAAGATTATCTCCAAGAAGGCATTTACGGCCAAAAGCAAAACAAACCAGAAGAACGTAATATGTATTTAACTACATTACGTGAGCGTGTGGAAATCGCTTTAACAATCGGTCAAGTAATGCAAAGTAATGTATACTCTGAAGTGGCGGGTAGCATGCGCTCTTCTCAATCATTACAACTCCTCCTAAATGGTGGCATTGCTTACCCACATTTATCAAAATACATTAAATTAGCAAACGAAAAAAATGTTCCTTTTACAATTGTTCAAAATAAAGATACAAAAACACCAATCGGTTTAGTATTAACTCATGCTACTGCTATAGATAAAGAACAAATTTATGTAGAAGATACTATTTTCAAACAAGAAATGAAGTAAAAGTTACACTTAATTAAATAGTTACTAGAAGCGTAAAAAACGAGTATGGAATCGTAAACATTTCCTACTCGTTTTTTAGTGCAAGTTTTAAGTTTTTCCACTTTATTTTTTAATACATACTAATTTCATTTCTGTCATTTCTTCTATTGCATATTTAATTCCTTCGCGTCCCGTGCCACTTTCTTTCACACCACCATAAGGCATATGATCTACTCTGAACGTTGGAATATCATTAATCATGACACCACCAACCTCTAGCTCATCAATTGCACGCATTGCTTTAAATAAATTATTTGTAAATACTCCTGCCTGTAAGCCGTAACGCGAATTATTTACTTGCTCAATCGCTTCATCAAATTCTTTAAATGTATTTACTGTCATGAGTGGACCGAATACTTCTTGGCACTGCACAGATACATGATCTGGAACATTTGTTAATACAGTCGGTTCAAAAATTCTTGCATCCCGCTTCTTACCACCGCATAAAACAGTTGCTCCTTCCTTAATTGCTTCTTGAACCCACATATCAATTCGCTCTACATCTTTTTTTGAAATTAAAGCTGATACATCCGTTTCCTCAAGCAATGGATCACCAACAACAACTGATTCCATCGCTTTCTTTAGCTTTGAGAGAAATTCATGTATTTTCGTTTCATGTACAAAAACACGTTGTACTGAAATACAAACTTGCCCATTATTAACAAATGCTCCCCATTTTACACGTTCAATTATTTCATCTGTTAACTCTACATCTTCATCAATAATAACAGCAGCATTTGAGCCTAGTTCTAACGTAACTCGTTTTAGCCCAGCCTTTTGTTTTATTCCGATTCCAACTTTTGGACTTCCGGTAAAAGTAATAGAAGCAACGTAATCATTTTTGACGATTGCCTCACCAACCGTGGGGCCAGGGCCAGAAATGATATTTAAAGCTCCATTTGGCAATCCTGCCTCTTCAAATAACTCAACTAATGCATAAGATGATAATGGCGTTTGATCAGCTGGCTTTAATACAACTGTATTTCCGGCAGCGATTGCTGGTCCAACTTTATGCGCTACTAAATTTAATGGGAAATTAAATGGTGTAATAGCCCCTATAACCCCAATCGGCTTTCGGATTGTATATGCAATACGCCCATCTGCACCAGGTGCGGCGTCTAATGGCAATGTCTCACCATATATACGCTTCGCTTCTTCAGCTGCAAATTTGTACGTTTGAACAGTACGATCTACTTCTCCCCTTGCAGCACGTATTGGTTTTGCAGCTTCTTTTGCAATAATCTCTGCAAATTCTTCTCTTCTTTCATCCATTTTTTGTGCAACTTTCTCTAAAATAGTCGCACGATCATATGCAGATAATGTATTCATTTTTGTCATTGCATTTTTTGCAGCGGTAACAGCCTCTTTTACATCTTCTTCCGTGCCTTGTGCAATTTCCGCTAATGTTTCTTCAGAATATGGTGCGTATAATGGTTTATACGTGTTTACAGATTTCCAATCTCCATTTATATATAAATGCTTTTTCATACTTCTTCTCCTTCCAAATATATGTATACAACAATACTTCACCTAGTGAAAGGTTCAACTTATGTCATTGTATCATAGCCCCTATCCCTCAAAAAACATTATGCTCAAAAAAACTCTGCTATATAGCAGAGTTTACGAGCTAATTTGCTCTTGTAACGAAATTTGTTTTTCATCTTCTAAAATAACAATCGATTCTACTATCTTTGTAACTTCTAATCTTTTTATATAATGTCCATCTAATTCTTTCACACAAAACTTATAATTTTCAATTTCAATGGAATCCTCTTCAGCAATCTCTATATTCTTCGTTAAAATCCAACCACCGATTGTATCAACACCATCATCATCAATCCCTAAACCAAATAACGTATTCACTTCACTAACAAGTACTTTTCCCTCTAGTATCGTCTTCGTTTCACTAACTTGTTGAATTTCTGGCTGCTCATCCGTATCAAACTCATCCTGAATATCTCCAACAATTTCTTCCAAAATATCTTCAACAGTAACAAGTCCAGATGTCCCACCATATTCATCTATCAATATAGCAATATGTGTTCTTTCTTTTTGCATTTTTAAAAACAAATCATGAATTGGAATAGAATCGATAACTAAAATAATTGGTCTCATATATTGCTCTACTGTCTTCTTATTAACAGCTTTATGTTGTACAAACTCAGTAAAAATATCTTTAAAATTCACAAAACCTATTACGTGGTCTTTGTCGCCATCAACAACTGGATACCTTGTATATTTTTCGCGAGACATTTTTTGCAAAGCTTCTTCAGCAGGCATTTCTTTACTTATAATATTCATTTCAGTTCGAGGTACCATTATTTCTTTTGCAATCCGATCATCAAATTCAAAAATTTTATTTACATATTTATATTCAGATTGATTAATCTCACCATTTTTATAACTTTCTGAAACTAACAACCGTAATTCTTCTTCTGAATGAACCTCATCATGCCCCTTCGGCGGTTTCAGCCCTAGCAGCTTCGTAATGATTCGAGCTGAACCATTTAATAGCCAAATGAATGGGAATGCAATACGATAAAAGAAAATTAACGGCTTAGAAACAAGCAAACTCACTTGTTCAGATTTTTGAATTGCAAATGTTTTTGGGGCCAATTCCCCTATTACAACATGTAAAAAAGTAATTAACAAAAATACTAAAGTTACAGCAAAAATGTCTGCTAGTTGAGTAGAGATATTCCAATTTGCAAAAAGCGTATCAAACATTTGCTTTAACGCAGGTTTACCAAACCACCCAATTCCTAAAGCTGTAACAGTAATTCCTAACTGACAAGCAGATAAATATTCGTCTAAGTTTGTAATGACTGTTTTGACCGATGTTGCACGATTATTTCCTTCTGCAATTAAATAGTCAATTCGTGAACTTCTCACTTTAACAATTGCAAATTCTGCTGCAACGAAAAATGCCGTTAAGGCAATTAAAACAATCACTATACTTATACTATATATGTCCAAATACTTTTCCTTACTTACTTTGTAAGCAAGGAAGCCACCTCCTACTTAATTTTATTCAAGTGAAGTAAGCATTCTAATACTCTAACAAAATTCTACATTAGCAACCACCTTTTTATATATTATATGCATACATAAAAAAGATATTTATCATTATGATAATCTAATTCATTTACACTCGTCAAATTATTCTAAATGTTACGATAAGACATTTTTATTTAAAAGAACTATTCTCCTCAACTCAATTTCGTGAAAAAACACTTTCTTTGCCGATTCCACACTTCTTTTGTCGCACTAGAAGGGAACTTACTTCATAGCTCGAAATCATTCAACAGGATATATATAGGGGGGATTATTTTGGAATATAAAACACCATTTATCGCAAAGAAATTAGGTGTTAGCCCAAAGGCTGTTGTCCGGATCGCGCAACAATTAAATCTTACGATAGAGAAAAACAAATATGGCCACTTTATTTTCACACAAGAGGATGTCGATCAAATGTTAGAACACCATCGATTTCAAATAGAGCAATCTCAAAATTCTCAATCTACTCAAAAGGCTTCCTCAAATGAAGTTGAGGAATTAAAAACTCAAGTTAATACAATTGTTCAAAACATATCATCGAATGATTTTGAGCAATTAGCTAATCAATTAAACACTATTACGAGAAGACTTGATCGAATGGAAGAACAAATGCAAGATAAGGCAAATGATGTCGTCACGTACCAACTTTTACAACACCGTCGTGAAATGGAGGAAATGTTAGAGCGAATTCAAAAGTTAGAAGCTGCCCTAACGAAAGAAGAACCCATTTATATTACTCCGGATTCAAAACCAACATATGAACGAGAAAAGAAACCGAAGCGCCGCAAAATGATTTTTAGTATATTTGGATTATAATTTTTAGACCCTTATTAAAATAATAAGGGTCTTTTTTAATGAAGAGTTATATCCTATACAAATATTATTCTCTTTATTATACATATTCACTTCGCTTTATTTCGTTAACATAATATTTTTACTGTATTCTGTAATTAATGCCTGTGCATGAGCATTCCCTTGAATCACATCACGAAATTCTTTTAAAGAATACAAATGCGTAACCCCTTTTCGAGCATGAATTCTTACTGGTACACCTTGTAAAGTATCATGAAACTGAAAAGGATTATCTATTGGTTCAATTGGAAAACCAAGTGTAAGTAAATACATATACATTCTTTTTGTTACTGCTGCAATGTACCATTCAGCTTTTGTTTCTAACGCATGTATAAATAAAATAGCTGTTAGCCTTTTGAAATGTCCTCTTCCACGAGACGTTTTCGAAATACTTAACTTGCCTATTTCATATACATTCTTCAAATCTTTTACTAAATCATTTTTAGAAAACGGATAGAAAAACTCAGAATTCGATTGTTCAGGTACCGTATACTTAATACATTCTACTGTACCAATAGGATGTTCATCTTCTATTAATAAAAATCGTGATGGATTTAAATTACGTTCTACGAACATTAAGTTTCTTTCTTCACAAAAATCTCCCCATAGTTGCTCGAACCCAAAATGTTCTTCCTTTGTTTGAACACGCTGGAACATATTTAACCGCCTTTCCCATCGCCGCTCTGTTTTTTGATAACGCTTTCACTATCTATCATATAAGAACAAATCTTCGTATGCAACTAAAAATATTTATGACTTATTATATTCTGCAAAATGAATTAGATTCCAATTTAATCGACTTTTATCCCGCGCTCACATTCCTTTTAATAACACATTTGTAGCACTTTTCAAATCTAAATTACACTACGTTTCTTTCCATACAGCATATAATTCTTCTTAATCTAAAGAAATCCTTTATGAAAAAGGATTTCTTTTACTTCTTAATGCTTTTTAGCCATTTTTCAAAAATTTGTACCATCCCATGTTTTCCAGCTAATTTCTCTTCCCCTTGTTTCGTCTTATATGGATATAACTGCAAGAAAACACCGCATCCAGACTCAATTTTTTTACTATGCATATGGCTTCCTGGATATACACAAATGACTTCATAAATTGACCTTCGATAATAGACTCGCTTTCCATCCTGTTCTTCTACATACTTTATAGACCAGTACTTATACATTTGCTCAGTTGCTTTCGTATTTCCGACGTGCTGAAAAATATTGTACATTGGACTATACTTCACTTCAATAATAATAGAAGATTTATATACGTATTTCCCATCTTCTTTTACATAACAGTCTAAGCGAATATCTGGCTTCTTCGTATCCTCACCATTGTAAAAATTACTACCTTTACTTAATGCAATAAGAGGATGTGTTTCAATTAAGTCATTAAATGCGACATGCACCTTTATATCATCTCGTTCTAAAACTACTGTCGTTCCATCTTGTAATCCATCTACATAAAAATGTTCTTGTATTTGTTCACGGATGGAGTTTCTAGCCTCAAAACCAATTTGCTCTAAAAGTGAAATAACGATAAAAAAAGCGTAATATTCATACACTAAAAACGTTGGCTTATAAACAAATAATAATGATGGAGATTGATCCGTATATTGCGGGAGTACTTCTAAATGATGTAGTAATTGTTGATGTGGTATCGGTAAATCATGTAAGTTCATGTTACTTGTTTCAGTAACTTCCCTCCAAAATGAAGAGTGCATTAACATTTGAAAGTATTGTACATTTTCATGCACAATATGCGCCAATATTTTATATTCTTGTATTTTCATTGAGCTCTTTCGTAAATCGGCTTCTTTTAGTAAATGTATATTTTTATATTTTTGCTTCTCTCTATCGGTTACTGATCCATTACGCTCAATTGTTTGTATAATCGTTTTTACAGCTTGAAACTCTTCTGATTTTTTCTTTTTTTCTCTTTCTAATATTTCAATTGTTTGACGTAAAAAACTTTTAGCTTCAATTAAATAATGATAAAATTGCATCGCTTTATATTTAAGAAATGCATTTTCCTTACTATTTTTTTGTTCCATAAACTTACGATTATAATGTTTGGCATAAGGTTTTCGTTCTGCCACTATAGTTCCTTTTCTTGTTGGCTTTCGCTCTTTTCCTTCCCATTTATATTCATTTATAAATTTTGAGCTTGATTCTATTTTCTTAAAGATTTGCTTTATCATTTTCATTTTTTGCGGTAACTTTCTAAGTAACACTAAATAAGAAGAATCCTCAATATCGCTAAGTGCAGAGAAGGTTTTTTTATAGTAACCTCTATCCAAAATCAACTCATTTAAAATTGACTTCACATAGTCTTGAATCATTTCAAATTGATCATCAAAAAAGTTTTTCGGTACGATTTGAAATGCGCCATAATACGTTGTATCTTCTATACGCACTTCAAAATGGTATAGACCACAGCGCCATGGATAAAAGAATTCTGTTTTCCCGTGTTCATATATTAATACTCTTTGTTTTTTTTCATTTATTTCATATTGAGCCTCTTTTATATTTTTCTGTCCCTCATATACTTTATTCCATATAAAAGTAATATTCATTGGGATTTCATAATTGTACTGCAATCTTATTGGTTTTAATTCTTGTACTTTATAAATACATTGAACTAATGCTGTAGTAGATGTACAAAGACGATTTAATAAAATATAATCTCCTTTCCCCTCATTTCCAATGATTAACTTTAATACAAAAGGGAGCGTTTCATTCGTATCAACGATTTTTGTTTCATAACGCCCTTCATTTTGCATATCCATACAACTCCAGTTCTCTACGTTTTTCTCGTATATATGCTAAAGAGTGTTCAAATGTAGATACTCTGTTTGCAAGTGTAGATTGCAAAAGAGGTACTAAGGTCGCCCCCCTTTTTGCTTCTTCAGAAAGTAAAGGCCCAACCATCATTTCGGTCCCTCTGATTTTCGTCAATACACGCTGCTTTATTTGTAAATCAAACCCCTCTTCTCTACTAATCATATAGGTATGGTTATTTTGAAACGGTATGTTTTGCAAATAAGTCGCAATTGCATTTGCACATCGGAAAGAAATTCCCTTAGACGCGTCATGTGATGACAATACGACATGCAACTTATCTAATAGCTCTAATTCTTCTTCAGAAAACACTTCAATCATCGCTTTATTTCTCATCCAATTTATCCGAAATTCTCCCGCCGTTACTTTCAAAGGTGGATGTAATACGACTTTCCCCTGTTCCATGCCCATCTCACAAAACGGAATTTTCTGTAACGTTATTAGGTTCGTTCGGTCTAATAATCGATCAGAGAGCTCTTTCGTTGTTTCATCAAAATTTACAGTACCTACAAATATAATATTTTCTCCAATTTCAATTGTTGATGGAATTGAATTCTCTATGTCCTGTACACCCTCATACAAGTTTAAAATACGATTTTTTGTTTCAAGTTCAAGAACAGATAGAAACGGAGTAAACCAATGCTCAATATGAGACATGTTCATTTCATCAAAAACGATTATATACAGTTGATTTGGATTTTCTTTCGCCTTCATTAACGTCCTAACTAACTTCGCTTCAGATTCAATAAAAGTACCATTTGGATGAAGGTAACCAAGTAAATCATGTGGTTCTTGATACGATGGCGAAATTGGAATCCAAACCAACTCTTCCCCATACTGTAACCCTAATGCTTCTGCATAAGTTTGCACAAAACGTGATTTCCCAACGCCCGGTATACCACCAAGAATCGTTAACATATTTGTTTTTACACTTATATGGAAATTATAAATATCCGTTTCATCCAAATATAACCCTTTATTATGCACCATACTTTGTACATACTGTAAAAAGGACGATTCACGCTCATCCCATTCCCATTCATCTTTTTGTATTTTTATATCCTCTACTTCAACTAGCTTACCTTCTTCATGCATTCGTTTTTTTAATTGCTCATATACATAATCACTTACAAAATATAATTGATCTTCTACCGCTATTTCTACATACTTCGTCCAGTCACTGCAGTTTATATATTTACATTCACGTTTCTGTTCAAAATAGGCGATTGAGCTAATTGATGACTTTAGGGATATGTTTCCGTACAGTCTTCCATCGTGCCACAATAATTCGGGAGGCTCAAAGTCTTTCGGAAATTTTGGCATAAGAAATGATAAATAACCGTTGCTAAGTTTTCGCTCTAAAGATTCTCTTTTTTTATGATTTGTAACTTTAGGTGCCGGAATCATTTTATAGCTGCTTGCTATTTCTTTCGGTTCTTCTGTACATATTAACTCCACGTATACATTTCCTCTTTCATAATAAAGACGAAACATTACTAATTGCTTTTCTAATTTCCTCTTCTTTAATTCCGAAAAGATTTTTTCATTCTTTTTATTGCTACATAACCCTTCAAATACATATGGTTCATTTGTAAATTGTTCCTGTAAAGTGAATGGTATTGGCGATAAGCAGTGTACAAAGAAATTCTCTCCACTCTTCTCTTTCTCAGCTTTTGTAAATTTCCCTAAAAATCTCATATAGTACATTCGTTTTATAAAACTTGGCTGAAGAGCTTTATGTAATTTCACCTTAGTCACCTTCTTTTTTCATACTATTCTTAGTGTATGAAAGAAACGAAAAACTAGAAATAAAAAACCTGACGTTATCCGCCAGGTTCAAAATAAAAACTTATATTAATGAGAAGGAAATGCTTTTTTCTCTTGTAAAATTGCATTATGAGCAATTTTCATTTTCGCAAGTACGTAACGTAATCGATCTTCAGCGTTTTCATCTTTACTTATTTGTAATTCCGCCAAATTTTCAACAGAACTTGCTAAATTTTCAATGACTCCTCTTAGTTCAGGATGATGATTAAAAAAAGATTCTTGCACTAATACTTTCCTTAACTCACTAGCTAAATCAATTATTCTAGACAACTGTTCTTTTTCTTCCATTCTCATCCCTCCTGAATATCTTATGTAGTAAATATTCTCTAAACAAAGAAAAAAGCCCTTTAAATGAAAAGGACTTTTTACATTTTTATATTTCCAGTTAATAACATATATATTGATGTGATAGCCGCAACAATAATTGCCCACATCACATACTTCTCTGCACCTACAAAGCAACGGTTCCCTTGTTCTTTTCTTGCAAACGTGTAAACAATAATTCCAATTCCATACACAATTGAAACGAGTAGTAAATTCTTTAAACCAGCTGCATAAAGAAGCCATACAGAGTAAATAGAAGCAATTAAAGCTAACGCTCCGTTTTTTAATTTAGCGTCTTTTAGTTCGTTTGTAATGACTAATTTAAATTGGAATAACGCTGATAATAAATATGGTAATAAAATTGATGTTGATGCAATGAAATACATAATTTGATATGTTGATTCCGAAAACAAAACGATGATAAATATAATTTGGGCAACACCATTTGAAATCCATAATGCCATGTGCGGTGTTTGCTTCTTATTTGTTTTCGTAAAGACTTTCGGAAATACGCCATCTTTTCCTGCTACATGAGAAATTTCAGAAACAAGTAAAAACCAGCCAATTAATGTACCGACAAGTGAAGCAACTAATCCGATGTTAATCGCAACTGCACCCCATGGACCAACAACGTGCTCTAATACATGTCCCATGGACGGAGTTTCTAACACAGAAAGTTCGCCTCTTGTCATAGCTCCCATTGACAGGACAGAAATTAAAATATAAATGGACATTACTAAAATAAGTCCCAATACTGTTGCCTTACCAACATCTCGACTATTCTTCGCTCTTCCAGATAATACAACCGCTCCTTCAACTCCAATGAAAACCCAAAGTGTTACAAGCATTGTATTTTTCACTTGACCAAGTATAGCGGAAAGTGAGATCGTTCCTTCTCCCCAAAAATCATGTGTAAATGTGTCCCATCGAAAGGCTGTTACCATTACAACAATAAATAAAACGATTGGAACTAACTTCCCTATTGTTGCGATCACATTCATAATAGAAGCTTCACGGATTCCAAATAAAATTAAAAAATGAAGTGTCCATAATAAAAGTGATGCCCCAACGATAGACGCAACATTATTTCCTCCTTTGAAAATTGGAAAGAAATAACCTAATGTACTAAACAGTAACATAATTGTTGCGACATTACCTAAGATTCCTGCTAGCCAATATCCCCAAGCACTATTAAATCCAATATATTCACCGAAACCAGCACGTGCATAACTATAAATTCCACCTTCAAGTTCCGGTTTTTGTCTTGCTAACGTTTGATATACGAGCGCAAGTGGAATCATTCCCATCGCTGTAATACACCAGCCAATTATTATTGCACCACTGTTTGCTCCTACTGCTAAATCATGCGGTAAACTAAAAACACCGCCACCAACCATTGTTCCAACTACTAATGCGATTAATGGAAAAAATCCTAACTTCTTTTCTATTTGTACCACCCCATCTGTCATTCTAGGTGTTATGTTCGTTCAACTATTAAAGTCACCTTTTTCTCTAATAGACGTTTCTCTTATATTTTTTCAGGAAAACATTACTTATTCTAAAAGAAAATGAGCAAAAATGGAATACTTTTTTGAAAAAATGTATAAGTATGCACAAAAAAACCGCTCATTTTGTAATGAACGGTCATTTCAAACATATAAATTTGTATATTTCTTGTAAATTTAACGAAGTAACTTCTCTTTTTGTAAAAATTGTTTTGCGACTTCTTCACTACTTTTACCATTTACGTTAACTTCATAATTCATTTTTCGCATTTCTTCATCTGTAATCTTTCCAGATAATTTATTTAATACCTTTTCAAGTTCAGGATATTTCTGTAACGTTTCTTTTCTTAATAATGGTGCTCCTTGATAAGGTGGGAATAACCCTTTATCATCTTTCAGCACTTTCAGTCCGTATTGCTCCAATTCACTATCTGTTGAATATGCATCAATTACGTTAACATCTCCAGATTCAATTGCGCTATAACGCAGCTTCGGCTCCATCGTTTTAACATTCGAGAACTTATAGTTATATAATTTTTGCATTCCTTTATAACCATCTTCACGATCAGCAAATTCCAATGTAAATCCTACTTTGGCTTCCTGTGCAACATTCCCTAAATCAGAAATTGTATTTATATTCTTTTGATCTGCTATTTTTTTCGGCATAGCTAGTGCATATGTATTGTTATACTCCATTGGCTTCAACATAATCATATTATATTTCTTTTCCATTCCAATGCGAGCCTGCTCATATACTTCATCACGATTTGTACTCTTTGGTTCTTCTTTCACGAAAGTAGATAAAGCTGTTCCTGAAAATTCTGGATATATATCTACTTCCCCTGATTTCAACGCTTCAAATACAAATGCTGTTTTTCCAAGACCTGGTTTTAATTGTACGTGTAAATCTGTATCTTGTTCAATAAGCTGCTTATACATTTGAATTAAAATTTCAGGTTCTGATCCAAGTTTGCCCGCAATAACAATATCTTTCTTTTCTGTACTCCAAAGAAATGGAGAAGCAATCATTATACAAACAATACATATCGTCAATATAACACGCTTAGAAGAGCGTTTCGGTCGTTCAAGTATGCGAAGTACTATATCAAAGAATAAAGCGAGTAACGCGGCTGGTACGGCCCCTAAAATGATAAGTGCATGATCATTTCGATCTATACCTAATAGTATAAGCTTACCGAGCCCACCAGCACCAATGAGAGCTGCTAATGTAGCCGTTCCAACAATTAATACCATCGCTGTACGAATACCGGCCATAATGATAGGCAATGCAAGAGGAAGTTCTACCTTCCACAATCTTCTCCAACTATTCATCCCCATAGCTTTCGCGGCTTCTATTAGAGATTCATCTAATTCCCTTATTCCTGTATATGTATTTCGTAAAATAGGTAATAGTGCATACACAACTAATGCGATAATCGCTGGAAGTTTTCCGATTCCTACTAATGGAATTAATAGTCCGAGTAATGCAAGTGATGGCACTGTCTGCATTACTGCAGAAGTTCCTATTATAAATTCAGCCATTCGTTCTTTTCTTGTTAATAAGATGCCAAGTGGCACCGCTATAATTACTGCAAAAAATAATGAAATAAGCGATATTTGTAAATGCTCACTTAATGCAGTTAGTAATTCTATTTTTCGTTCTTGGAACGTTTGTATAAAATTAGTCACTGTTTAGCCTCTTTCCTTCATTTGTTCAACAATGTAATTGACAATATGACGACTTGTTAACGCTCCAATATATTGACCGTTTTTTTCAACTGGAACGACCTCCTCATCACGCACACGAACTAACGCTTCTTGTAAAGAAGAATGTAATGATAGCGCCTGCCCTTCTAATTGCACACTTTGATCAAGCGGCAATACATCTGCTATACTTTTCCCCTGATACCAAGTTCGTCCGCGATTTCCAATAAACTCCTCTACAAATTCATTTTTCGGATTATGTATAATTCTTTCTGGTGTATCTAGTTGAACAACTTTTCCTTCTTTCATAATACAAATGCGATCTCCAAGTGATAATGCTTCTTGCATATCATGTGTTACAAATACGATTGTTTTTTGAATCTTTTTTTGCAACTGTACAATATCCTTCTGAAGCTGTTCCCTACTTAATGGATCTAACGCACTAAATGGTTCATCCATAAGAACGATTTTCGGGTTTGCAGCTAATGCTCGCACGACACCGACACGTTGTTTTTGTCCTCCTGACAATTCATCAGGCATACGATTTCGATAAATATCCGGATCTAATCCAACCATATGTAACAATTCATCGACGCGTGCTTTAATTTCTTTTTTGCTCCATTGCCTCATTTCAGGAACAATTGCAATATTTTCAGCAATTGTCATATGAGGAAACAAAGCAATCTGTTGCAACACGTATCCTATATCCCAACGTAATTCGTTTATATTATATTGTTGAATATCTTTTCCATCGATTAAAATCGATCCTTCAGTCGTTTCGATTAAACGATTAATCATCTTCATTGTCGTTGTTTTCCCGCATCCACTCGGACCGATGAGAACAAAAAATTCTCCCTTTTTAATTTCTAAATGCAATGAATCCACTGCTTTCGTGCCATCTTCATACGATTTTGACACATGATTAAATTGAATCACAAATACAACTCCTTTAATGTTGTTTCCTTTATTTTGATGGAATATGGCATTCATTTCAAATGATACGCTTTTAAATTAAAAAAGAGCTCACATTTGAGCTCTAACGGTCGAACAATATTGTTTTCATAATAGCAGCATATTCGCGAACATACATTTTTCTCTTAGAACGAATTGGTGTTTCAGCAGCTAGTGCCTCCATCTTCATGCCTAAACGCTTTGCAATTATTTTCGTTCGATATAAATGATACGTATTACTTACAACTACTGCATGTTTCACATTATATAAATCCATACTAAACTTTAAGTTTTCATACGTATTTGTAGATTGATCTTCTATTAAAATACGACTCTCATCTATACCGTGTACCATTAAATAGTTTCTCATACTGTGAGCTTCCGGTATATCTTCATCTTCTCCTTGACCACCTGAAACAATTACTTTCGCTTCAGGATGGGAAAATAAATACTCCACCGCTACATCCAAACGATTTTGAAGAGATAAAGACGGTCTATCTCCAAATAACTTTGCACCCAGTATAAGAACGTACGGAGAGTGATAGCTCAACTTTTCACGAGCAACTTTGTTCATTCTAAACGTCATATAAATGATGTATAGTGGCGGTAATAATAAAATGATAAGAAAGATCCATTTGTTCATAAATAAGTTTGCACTCCCTTTCTTTTTATTATACAGAAAAAGAAAGGGCGGCAGAAGTGTTTTTTAAACGATTGATTTATTAGAAACATTCGCCGCTACTTTACGTTGTGATAGTACATAATAAATAGCGATTCCTAATGAGAAGATCAATATGCAGCTTAATACGTAAAACGGAAGCATTACTCCGGCTTTAGATACACCCGCTGTAAACAGCATTAATAATACAATTCGTATTCCAGTACCAATTAGGCGAAATAAGCTGTCTACACGTCCCATTACTTCGTTTGGAATTTCCTCCATCATCAATACATTTCTCGCCACTCTTGTACCCGCATTTCCAACTGCATGAAAAATTGCAAGTCCATATAAGAAAATTACGGAAGGTTCAATAATCATTGCGGTAATTGAAATTACATAAATGAACATCGTCATAACGATTGAAACTTCTGTTTTTACATATTTCATTATGAGTGGAATACAGATTCCTGCAACAACCGCTCCGACACCGTACATCGTGCCCTCTATTGCGTATACAGAGGCATTGGCTTTAAGTATATCCGAAATATAAACTGGTATTAAATAATTTGCCATCATAACACCTATAAACGGCATATAAGTGGCCAGTAAGAACCAAAAGAGCTTAGGACGTTTTTTCATAAAGTGAATTCCTTCAAACAATTGCTTCTTAAATGTTATTTTTCTTTTCACTTCTTTTTTCTTTACGTACGGTATACATAAGAAAAGAAAAAATGCTCCAGCAAAAGTTAACATGTCTACTAACAAAATCCACTTCAAAGATACAATTTCAATTAAGAAGCTCGCAGCCGCTCCAGAAATAACTTGTGTTAACTGTCCTTGTATTTCCATCGTTCCACTTAAACTTTTATAATGTTCTGCTTGAAATATCTCTTGGTTGAACGCAAATATTGTAGGATAAAACAATAAATAGTAGAATGATCCGGCTATATAAATAAGAATATAGTGAATAGAATGATAAGGTTGCCCAGCAAATCCCCATATAACCATTATTCCGATTACGGCTATTCCGATTCCTTCGTTACATAGCAATAAAGATTTTCTTGAAAAACGATCAATACTTTGCCCAATGAATGGTGTTAATAAAAACATAATGAGGGTTGCAATGATAGAAACATAACCAAATGTTGTCTCTCCTCCACTCTCTTTAATTAACAGCCAAGGAATCGTTATCATAACAATTCCGGAACCAATAGCAGATAGACTATTGGCTCCTAGAATGTAATACAAGCGAGAATCATGATAAAGTGAGGACATATCATTCCACTCCTAGTTGTTTTTTCACCTCTTTATATACGCTCATATATGCTTTTAATTCTTTAACTACATCATGAATTAATGGTTTTGCATCTTCTCCAAGTTCACCATCTTGCACATGTAATCCATCAAGCACAACTTGTTTTGGAATTGCATTTGCATAAACACCTCTAGCGACCGTTCGCATGCTGTTTAATGCATTTATTCCACCTTTACCGCCACCAGCAACCGCTAACAATGCAACTGGTTTATGAATAAATTCACTACTACTTAAGTAATCTAAAGAGTTTTTCAGCGCACCGCTCATCGCATTATGATATTCTGGTGTACATAATACAACCCCATCCGCAGCTTTCACTAACGTTTTTAATTTTTTCACTGCCTCTAAATCACGTTGTGACTCTTCTCCATTGTATAAAGGTAACTCCTCAATTGCTAAATCATATAATTCCCCTTCAAATTGATCCGCAATATATTTTGCCACCACACGAGTTCGACCAAATTTTCTTGGTGTACCGTTAATAACGACTAGTTTCATGATTATTTCTCCCCTTTGTTTTCAAGTTCTACTTATATATTATCAGAAATTTCTATACAAAACACAATATAAAGAGTTAACTTGTTTCATAAAATAGTATGATAAACAAAAAAGAACTCATACTTTCGTATGAGTTTTGTACAATTACTTTGTTTCATCTCTCATGCTCAATGTACCTAAACTTTCATTTGCTTCAAAATGATTATATGCTTTTTCCGCTAATCTTTTCCGTTCTTCTGGTAATTCTATATATTTCATTACGTTTTCAATTATTTTTTCGTACGGAGTAAACACAATTCCTGGCCACTCTACCTCATCTTCTGGATTACTATTTTCGGAAATAATAAATTTCTTATTTGCGACTGCATAAGACACGCGAGGTGTTTCAAGAATTCCTGATAAATAAAAATGAATATTTAATATAATTTTAGCTCTAGCAATCAATTCATTTCTAACAATTCCCCACGCATTATTTTTAAAAACTATATTTAAATTCGGGGCAATCGCTTTTAGATGATCAAAAATAGCTTGTCGCCTCGGATTAAGAGCACCTATAAACAGAATATCAATATCTTCAATAATTTCATCTTCAAACGCATCTTTTTTTATTTCCAAAGTTGGAGCATAGTTCATTTCTACATGTTTTATTTCTTTTCCTACCCCTTTTTGTTTAAGCCATTCTATATTTTGTTTACTATAATCCCAAATCACTCTATCTTTTAATAATATTAAATAAAGGGGGTGCGCATATGGACTTCCTTCGTATAGCTGTTCTAAATTATAAACAATTGCATCTTTCGGAAGAAGGTTCGGGTTATATGCATATGTATGTGCTCCAAAAACAACTGTATTCTTTACATTTTCCAGTATTGTTTCTGATATAATTACTGTATTTCCCTCCTGCTCCAACCTCCACTTTAAAGCTCGCGCAACATCTATGAAACTACCGTATGTCTTTGGGCATATAAAAAGACAATAATCATATTCTTTATTCAAATAAACTTCCATTAATCTTAAATTATTTTTATATAGATCTACATCCGGATGTTTAAGTACCAACTCATTTGCATGTTTTCTTGCTACTTTATATAATCCAGCATAATAAGCAGCGATGCATCTTCTTAATTCGATTCTTTCCCGGTCCTCATCTAATACATCCATGTTTAAAAGAAGATTTGCGATACAATACGCTTTTAAATGATCACGATCATAATAATAGTCTAGTAGTGGCATCAATTCTTCATACGTATTTCCATGCACCGATTCTCCTAGTTCAATCGCCCATCGTATTAATTCCATGATTACTCCACTACTCCTTTAATCGAAAATGTATTTAATAAAATTTCGCATTATTCTCTACTATATTTGCTATATGAAATGGAATCTTTTCTTTTATCGATTCCAAATACTTTTGCGACACCGCCCCTAAATGTTTTTTATGAGGTATATAGAAAGCACTAATAGAAATTTCATAGTCAAATAAGTAATCATACACATGATAATCTACAAATAGTAGATCATCCTTTGGAAAAGGAATTTCCTTCCCTTGCAGAGCATACATCAAAGCAATATTGTTTTGAGATCGTAATCGATACAACCTTGCAAGTTGGTATAATGGTTCAGCCCGGGTTGGTCTATATTCCCAAGCTTTTTGAAAATAAAAAACAGCTAACGCTAAATATTGCTCTTCTTGCCCTTTAACAGTTTCTTTTTCATCAGCATCTGTCACTTCATTTTGTTTATTTGCTGAACGATTTGCTAACTGCTCATAACAAAATCCTATTCGCAATAACGAATAGAATACCTCTTCAACCCATCCTCCTGCTTCCACACGTTTTTTATACCATTTAATTGAATTCTCAAATTGACTTAAATGAAAATAAGTCTGAGCTAAATAAAATAAATATCTTATATGCAAATCTGGCGTTGTTTCTGGGTCGTTTATTCCCTGTAACAACAACCTCTCATCTCTTTCAAATTTATCAGCTTTGCTCCCGCCATCTCCGGGATCATTCACGACAAGAGTCTCTAACCGAGCTACCCTCGTATTGTAATTCGCTCCAACTTTTGAACGATCTATATCCCAATACTCATGAGTAACACCGACAGATTTCCATGGTAAAGAAGCTTTTAAAAGACGTGTAAGCCAATATTTAATATGAACATCATATTGTAATGTAAGATAATGATCTTCCGTTAAGCTCGTTTTATCGAAATTCGGATCAACCTCTAAAATCATATCCGCATCTAATATTAATAAATAATCTGCTTCTGGGTATGTTTTTTGCGCTAACGAAACAGCTAAGCTTCTGTTATAACCAAAGTTTTTAAACGGCTCATGATGAACCGTCCCAGGTATCTCATTTTCCTTACACCAATTTTCAATAATTTCAGGCGTATTATCCGTCGATCCAGTATCACAAATAGAAACAAAGTCTACAATTGATTTTGTTGCATTTAAACATCTTTCCATAATTCTAGACTCATTTTTAACGATCATACAAAGACATAACTTTTTTTCTTCCTTTACAGACTTCACTTGCTCATTTCCCATTTAACCACCTCATATTTTATTAACACGCTCTTCTCATATGTAACAACATTTCTTAGCTATACTGATGACATAAGCACCCTTTTACTATTTATGAAAACTTCATTTTATTTATTCTTACTTTTATGTTGGGACATATTTCATGCTTCGCTTTATATTTGATACAATCAATACAAAAAACATAATACGGGAATCCGTACATTTCAAAGTCTAAGAGGAGGTTATATTTTGTTGGATTACATTTGGCTAGATGACAAATCACCAATTTTAGAACAACTACCAAGAAACTTTAAATCTGCAGCTATATTGCTACATCCTTTTATCCAAATGCCTTTAGAATGGGAAAAGTCTGTGAGAAAAAGACCATATGAGCACATCTATCCTAGCGCTGAAGAAATCATTTATAATGGGAAATCCGTTTCTTGGAAGGAAATGATGTCTTGTAGTGGATTACATTCATACGCAGACCTAGCAATGGCCATGTTGACTTCCATTAGTGCCCTTTCAGAAGAATATAAAAGAGAGGATTTAGCTGAAAAGCTACATTCAAACTAAAAAAAAGATCTTTATTATCCAACAGAAGATTATACGTCTATATTTTTATTACACAAATTACTTAAACTCCTCGGTTCTAAAGGTGCAAAAAATCTATATTTCTCTGAACCAATTCTTGATACAAACGGATTATTACAGGTAAATAATACTACTCCATTAGATATTTGGGACATTAGCAATAATGAGTTAATTATTACTGGCGAAGATAATGAGTATGCGTTTATGAGTATATACGATTCCTTTACAACCTTATTATTAGCTAAAGAAGAAAATATAGAATATATTGTTCATTCAATGAACGTCGAAGCTATCATTTGTGACAAAAAAACGATGATTGATTGGTATTTTTAAATTAGTAATTTCTTAAACTATAAAAAAGAAACTTGCGCTTATACACAAGTTTCTTTTTAAAAACATCCTTATTTTTTCACAACTTCATGTCCACCGAACTGATTACGTAATGCTGAAACTACTTTTCCATGGAATGTATCATCTTCCTGAGAACGATAGCGCATAAATAATGACATAGCGATAACTGGTGCTGCAGCTTGAAGTTCAAGTGCAGTTTCAACAGTCCATTTTCCTTCTCCTGAAGAGTTCATTACACCTTTAATGCCATCTAGTTTCGGATCTTCTGCAAATGCTTTTTCAGTTAAGTCCATTAACCAACCACGGATAACTGATCCGTTAGCCCATACTTTTGCAACATCTTCATAATTGAAATCAAAGTCACTCTTATCTAGTACTTCAAATCCTTCAGCGATTGCTTGCATCATGCCGTACTCAATACCGTTATGAACCATTTTCAAGAAATGACCACTACCAACACGGCCAGCATAAGAATAGCCATTTTCTACTGCTAAATCTTTAAATAAAGGTTCTAATTGGTCGTAAATTTCTTTTTCTCCACCAACCATTAAGCAAGCACCGTATCTAGCTCCTTCTACACCGCCTGATGTACCGATATCTACATAATGTAATCCGAAGCTTTTTGCTTCTTCAGCACGGCGTAACGTATCTTTATAGAATGAATTTCCGCCTTCAATAACGATATCACCTTCATCTAATAATGGATATACATCTTTTAGTACTGACTCTACAACTTCTCCTGCAGGCACCATTACCCAAATTGTACGAGGAGCTTCTAGTTCAGCAATCATTTCTTTTAATGTATGACGTGCAGTAATTCCTAGTTTTCCTGCCTTTTCAACAAGCTCTTTATTTACATCGTATACAACTACTTCATGCTTGTCTTCATATAAGTGTTCAGCTAATGGAAATCCCATTTTTCCTAATCCAATTAAACCTAGTTTCATATTAATCAATCTCCTATTCTATACAAATATATTTAATATCGAAATTAGCCCAAGTGCTACTACAGATAATATAGTCTCCATTGCAGTCCATGTTAATAATGTTTCTTTCACAGTCATTCCGAAATACTCTTTAATCATCCAAAATCCTGAATCATTCACGTGTGATAAAATTAATGACCCTGCACCAGTTGCAAGTGCTAATAATTCAACATTTACACCTGGTGTGCTTGCTGCAATCGGCGCAACAATACCAGCTGCTGTCATCATAGAAACAGTTGCCGATCCAGTTGCAATTCGGATTAGTGCCGCAATTCCCCACCCTAATAATATCGGTGAAATATGTGATTCTTTCGCCATATCTGCAATTGTCGTTCCAATTCCAGAATCTAATAATACTTTATTAAATGCGCCGCCTGCACCAATCACTAACAATATGTTTGCAATAGGTCCAAGGCAATCATTTGTAAATTGTAACACTTTATCTTTTGAGAAACCTTTTGCATATCCAAGACTAAAGAAAGAGTAAATGGTTGCAATTAATAAAGCCACAATCGGATCTCCAATAAAGTGTAATACTTGTGCTAGTTGACTCGTTTTATTTAATGCAACTTCTGCTATTGATGCACCAAGCATAAGAAATACTGGAAGTAAAATTGTAAACAATGTATTCCAAAAGCTAGGAAGCTCTTTTTTATTATCTTTTTCAACAAATTGCTCCGCTATATCTAATGGTACTTCCTTATGTATACGAGCACCAATCCATTTCCCGTAAAGTGGACCTGAAATAATTGCAGTTGGAAGTCCGACAATTAACGCATATAAAATTGTCTTCCCTACATCTGCTTTAAAAATACCAACTGCCGCCATTGCCGCTGGATGCGGTGGAACAAGTCCGTGTACGACTGACAGTCCTGCTACTAGCGGAATACCAATTGTAATAAGTGATACCCCAGTTTCTAACGCAATTGTAAATACTAACGGAATTAATAGTACAAATCCAACTTGGAAAAATACCGGAATCCCTACTAAAAATGCAACGAACATCATCGCCCAGTGAACTCGTTTCTTCCCAAAACGATTAATTAATGTGTTAGCGATACGTTCAGCACCACCAGATTCGGCCATCATTTTTCCAAGCATCGTTCCTAGTGCTAAAACTATTGCTAAAAACCCTAATGTATTACCAAGCCCTAGTTTAATAGAATCAATAATCCCTGGATCTTTTGGTGAAGTTCCAATTAAAGGCATTCCCATTGCTAATCCTACACCAATTGCTGTTAAAATTAATGCGACAAATGGATGCCATTTTACTACCGTAATAAGTAAAAGTAGTATGACAACTGCCGCTAGTACGATCCCAACTACCATTTCTCCCAATCCCCCTATTGTTTACGTTGGAAAGCAGCTATACAATCAAATTCTTCTTTCAAGCGATTGTAAAGTCGTTCATACATATAAAACATTTCTAAATATATAGCCGTATTTTCTTTATTCGGTACATGGTGATGGACAATATCAATCCAATCCTTTACCTCTTCAAGAGAATCAATTTTTCCTACAGCATATAAAGCAACTGCCGCTGCCCCAAGCGCAGATGCTTCATGACTTTCAGGTACAAGCAATTCTTTTCCCATCATATCGGACAACATTTGTCTCCAAAATGCAGATTTTGCAAACCCTCCTGAAACTCGTATTTCAGTAAGTGGCCCTGTACAATCCCTGATTGCGAGTGCTACTGAATATACACTCATACAAACACCTTCCATCACTGCACGTATAAAATGTTCTCGCTTATGTTGAAGATTGATTCCAAAGAATGTACCACGAGCATTTGCATTCCAGTAAGGTGCGCGTTCTCCAGATAAGAAAGGTAAGAACAATAGCCCATCCGCTCCAGCTGGTACGCTTTCTGCATATTTAATTAATAAATCATAGGGATCAATGCCGAGCTTTCTTGCTACTTCTTGCTCTGGACTACCAAATTCATCACGTAACCATCTCAGTAATATTCCGCCGTTATTCGTTGGACCACCGATTACCCAGTGCTCATCTGTTAATGCGTAACAAAACGTTCTCCCTTTCTCATCTGTATTTATATTTGATGAGATTGTTCGAACCGCACCACTCGTTCCAATCGTAATTGCAGCCGCACCCGGTGATATCGCACCAACTCCTACATTTGCAAGAACCCCATCACTTGCTCCGATGACAATTGGTGTTTCTGCACTTATCCCCATCTTCTGTGCTAACTCTGGCTTCATACCTGATAAAATATATGTAGTTGGTACAGGGGTTGATAATTTTTCTGATGACATATGTAACATAGTTAAAACATCTTCATCCCAGTTTAATGTTTCTAAATTAAATAACCCTGTAGCAGAAGCAATCGAATAATCAACTACGTAGCGTGAAAATAATTGGTAAATCACATACTCTTTAATGGAAATGAATTTATAGGCACTTGTATATAACTCTGGTTCCTCTTCTTTCATCCATAACAATTTAGAAAGTGGTGACATCGGATGAATCGGTGTACCTGTACGTCTATAAATTTCATGCCCATTCATTTGTTGTAATAATTTTTCTGATTGCTTCGTACTTCGATTATCTGCCCAAATGATAGAACGCGTTAATGGCGCACCATTTTCATCTACTGCAATTAATGCGTGCATAGCTGTACTAATACCGATTGAAGAAATATCTTCTGGTAATACATTACCTTTTTCAATGGCAACGCTTACACTTTTGTATACAGCGGCACATATTACATCAGGATCTTGCTCAGCCCATCCTACATTCGGTTGAATAATTGGGTAATCGATTGCATGTGATGCAATGACTTTTCCTTTTTCTGTGAACACAACCGTTTTTGTACTTGTGGTACCGATATCAATCCCGATTACTCTCCCCCTTGTTTCCATGCGAATCTTCCCTTCATTACTAGCAAAATACGATTTAGTAAACCGTTTACATGAATTAGTATATAAAATATTTTTTCATTTATCAAGTTATAAAAAGAAAATTTTTTTCATACCAAAAATAAATCCCCTCATTCCATTTCACTTATATACTAAATTTAGCTTTTCCATGCGGTAAAATTACGTTATATTCGTTACGCAATACACTCTTTCCTCTCATTAACAACACATACATAATCCTCCATACGTTCTACTTATTTGCTTGAAGAAAAAGTTGAAAAGCAATATTCATTTTTAGCGGTCACGTAACATCACCATCAAGCCAAGAAAAGTAACTAACCGCAGAATGAGAATTCTGTGCATTTTACTCATATTTATTGTTTTAGGTTCACTAGTCTTTTATCTTGATAAACATAGAGCGTGGCCCCCTACTATCACTTTTTTATCTTGTAAATATATCTTGCATACTATAAAACTGAAAAGTATTTTTATTTTTCAGAAAAATAAAAACAATAACACGAAATTTATTGTATAATGTTGTAAAAAGATGTCGGAGGGATTTAATGTTAAATAAAATATCTCAATTCACAATTAAGCTTTCATCAATTCTTTTATCACTCTTACTATTATTAAATTTACCTTATTTATTTATCACTCAACAAGGATTTACCTTTCAACCAATTTATTTTTTTAATCAGACCGTTACTATGTTAAAACAAGTTTTTTCCCCTGAATCATTAGTGATTATAGGATCAGACCCGAAGTTTGGCCATTTCAAAAAAACACCATTATTTCCAACTGTTTTAGAACCTTACCTATATTCATTTACTATATTATTTTTAGCCTTTTTTCTTGCTCTCTTTTTATCATCTAGCATGGCATTTTTTTATTTTTTAGCAAAAGATTATATAAAAAAATGGATAAACCGAATTGTGTTCATATTAGAAGCTGTCCCTGATATGATGATGATGATCTGTTTGCAAATATTTTTCATATGGGTACTTCAGAAATTTGGGGAATCTCCTGTCACTATTATTTCCTTTAATGAAAATCGAGCTTATTTACTCCCTATTTTATCATTAGCTGTCTTACCTACATTACAAATGTTTCGGATGATGGTGTTATACATAAAAGAAGAGCAAGGAAAACATTACGTAGAGGTTGCATATGGAAAAGGCCTTTCATCAAGTTATATACTATGCATTCATTTATTCAAAAATATATCTATCCACTTCTTCCACCATTTAAAAACGATTTTTGTTTTCTTACTTTCTAATTTATTCATTTTAGAATTTGTTTTTAATATGGAAGGCATTATTCAATTTTTATTTAATAAGGCGTTTGTTTCACCTCCAGCTGCATTTATCATACTTGTTATGATTATTTTACCATTTTATGCTATTTTCCAAATAGTCTCATTCATGATGAACAGATGGAAAAAGCAATTGAAAGGAGTATCATTATGAAATCTATTTGGAAATCAAAACGCTTTTTAATCGGCTTTACTTATCTATTCATACTTATTTCAGCTAGTTTTATTTATAGTTGGTTCTTTAAAGATAACATCCCAAAACCTCCTCAGTTACTTTACAATGACAATAACGAATTACTTGGAAAGGCCCCCTTTCCGCCATCGTTAATTCCACCTTTTGGATCTGATCGTTTTGGAGAGTCTGTTTTCTTACAAATTGTAGAAGGAGCAAAATTCACTATTTTATTAGCCATGGCAATTAGCTTCTTTCGAATTTTATGCGGAACATGTATAGGAATCCTCTTAAGTTTATTTGCTCCAAAACTCAAGAGATTTTTCCAGTCATGCTCAGAAGTTTTTTATTACATTCCAACTCTATTTATCGCATTCATACTCATCACGCCCGTTAATATTATAATCACATCAAATGCTGATGGGGTAGATCCAAATATTTCATTTACGTTTTATCAAGTACTCGTACTTATTTTCGTCGCTCTGCCTACACTTTCTTTATACATATCCTCAGAGGTTGATGAATTTATGAAACAAGATTACATCTTAAGTTCACAATTACTGGGGGCTAGTCGTTTTCATATTATAAAAAAACACTTACGAGTCTTATTACTTGACCGCTTATTTGTATTATTTATGGAACATATCGTCCAAACACTCATACTCGTTATCCATTTAGCGTTGCTTAACATTGTAATTGGCGGCATACAAATGCGTGAACTCTATGACGGAGTGCTCAAACCTGTTTCTCTATCTAATGATTGGGCAGGTCTTATTGGATTAAATCGTAATGAAATGAATCTTTCATGGTGGATTATTTTTTATACTCTCGCTTCATTCTTTATTACGATTCTATTTATTAAGCTTATGACCATCGGGATTCAAGATGCACTGAAAGCAAGAGATTCGCAAATTGTAGCAATTCAAAACGTTCCAGATCATAAAAAATTTGTTAAACATAAAGATTCCTTTTCGTTTGCAAATAAAGTAAACCTTTAATCATTTCTCATTAATGAAGTATTAATTGGCATCGATATTAGTAGAAAATAAAGAAGATGATCCCTATTAAATACAGGGATCATCTTCTTATGCTGTCTAACTTTTTTACATGTCCTTTGCTAGACTCATGTTTTTTATATTTAAAGTGAATTATTTGCAATCACAATTATGTTTTTTAAAATCAATTACCATACGCCCTTGAATTCTACCTTGTTCCATTTCTTCGAATACATTTTGTACTTTATCTAGCGAACAAGTTTGAACAACCGGCACTACTTTTCCTTCTGCCCCAAACATAAACGCCTCTTCCAAATCTTTACGAGTACCAACTAGAGAACCAACTACTTCAATTCCATCCAGTACAAGTCGTGGGATGTTTAAGTCCATTGTTTCTACTGGTAGCCCTACTGCAACTACTTTACCGCAAGCACGTACTGCATCAACTGCTGAGTTAAAGGCTACTTTAGAGACTGCTGTTACTACCGCAGCATAAGCGCCACCAAACTTCTCTTGCACAATTTTATCAGCAGGACCTTGAGAAATTGGATTGATAGTCATATCAGCACCAACTTCTTTCGCTAAGGCTAATTTATCGTCATTAATGTCTACTGCGATTACCTTTGCACCAAATACATTTTTAGCATATTGGATAGCTAAGTTACCTAATCCACCGCAGCCATAGATTACAATAGGTTGACTAGGTTTAATATCTGATACTTTAATAGCTTTATATGTAGTTACACCAGCACAAGTAATTGATGATGCTTGAGCAGGATCTAATCCTTCTGGTACTTTTACCGCATAATCAGCTGTAACGATACATTGTTCAGCCATACCACCATCCACTGAATAACCAGCGTTTTTAACTTCACGGCAAAATGTTTCTCTACCAGTTACGCAATATTCACAACGTCCACAAGATTGGAACATCCATGCAATACTTACACGGTCACCTATCTTTAGTGAAGTAACATCATCAGCTATTTTCGTAACAATACCTACACCCTCATGACCAAGAATACGGCCATCAGTGTTACCAAAATCATGATTCGCAACGTGTAAATCAGTGTGGCAAACTCCACAATACTCTACATCTACTAACGCTTCACCTGAGTGTAACGGACGTAATTCTTTTTCAATCACTTCGATGTTTGCTTTGCTGTTTTTATTAACCACTACTGCTTTCATATGTGATCTCCCCTTTAGTGTTTTAGCATTTTAATGAGTTTATCTCACAACTACTTTCTTCACTACTTTGGCTAGTTATTGTACCAAATTTAAGTGTTCAATCATCATTACATCTTCATCATAACATGACACTTCATAAACAATTTGTGAAATTATGAACAATATTTGAATTATTACATAAATCGGTCTTTATTTTAAATTTTTAAAAATGAGAGTTTATCACTGACTATAAGTAAGTCATACATTTCTAAAAGAAAATAAAGTAACAAACTTCTCATCGATAAAAAAGCTCTTCACTCAATATTTTCTATATTTAAACACTTAGTTTCACAGTAATAGCCTTTGCCACCAACATAAACTTTTTCTATTTTATTCTTGCTATTGGTTGCTAATTTAACTAATATTTCGGAAGGCGAGTGTAAAGAATAACCTTGTTCAAATACATAGACTTCTTTTTGCAAATAGTGCTGTTCATAAAGATAGCAAGCTAATGCACCGTTTGAAGTTCCAGTCGCTGCTTCTTCATTAATGTCGTATAGTGGAGCAAAATTTCTGCATATAATTCGATTGTCATTAAAAGTATATAAATGCATCCCGACAACATTATAATACTTGCTGATTTCTTTAATTTTTTCAAAATTAGGTTGCAGTGCATGTAATTGTATTTCGCTTTTTATAGGAATTAAAATATCTTTTAAGCCAGTGGAGACAATTTGAATTGGGTATTTATTGTCTATATCTTTACTATCAAAACAGTCGATGAACTCGTTTGGAGATACAACATCATAGAATCTCGGTTTATTTTGTTCCATGAATATGATGTCATCTTTTATAGTGATAGTAAGAACACCGCTGTTCGTTTCAATCGTATAGCGATTCCTGAAAAGTTTATTTAAATGCATCAGTATCGCGAAAGAGCCAATTGTGGCATGACCACATAAATCAACTTCTTCTTTTGGAGTAAAATACTCAAATTTATAATCAGCAATTTCAGATTCTGATATAAATGCGGTTTCCGCATAACCCAGTTGTTTGGCTATTTCGATTTTTTGAGTAGTGGTCAATGTATTTGTATTCTCAATAAATACCACTCCTGCTTTATTTCCGCCTTTATGCTCCTTGCTAAATGCACTTGCAACATAAACAGATATTTTCATAAGACATCTTCCTCACTTATAGTAAATTATAGTATAGAAAGCACTACATATAAATTCCATTGGATAAATTATCCCTAAAATAAGAAACAAACTATTTTTAGCATTTGAACTCTCCAAAAATAGTTTGTCTCCAGTCTGAAAGCTCTTCATTTGAAGAGCTTTTTTTATATTCGCTTCATCGAAATCGTTTCACGTATACTTTGTAAATTTTTTAGAGTTTCCTCTTGTCGCTGCAACGACAACCCTACATACAAAGTATCTAATAAGCTTAACTGTGCTAATCGTGATGAACTTGCTTCTGTGCGGAATTCAGTCTCACGTGTTGATGTATATAACGTTATATCAGCAAGTTGACTTAATGCTGATTTCTTATAGCTCGTAATCGCAATAATTTTGGCTCCTCTTGCTTTCGCTACTTCTAACGCTTCAAGTAATCCTTTATTGCTACCAGAATGAGAAATACCAATAACAACTGAATTTTCTGAGAGTAAACCTGCTCCCATAATTTGAAAATGCGAATCAGTATGAGCGATACAAGAAATACCCGTTCTCATAAACTTATGATACGCATCCATTGCAATAATACCAGAGCCACCATTTCCATAAAACTCAATTCGACTTGCTTCTTGTAAGGCTCGTACAGCCTGCTCAAGTGCCGTTTCATTAAGCAAATGTAAAGTATCTTGCAGTCCTGTAATATGCGAATGAAAAACTTTTTTAGCAACAGTTACCATACTATCTTCTGCTGATACCTCTTCATGAATATTTTGCATCGGTGTATGTACAATTTCACGAGCTAATGTAATCTTTAAATCTTGAAAACCTTGCAAACCAAGGTGTTTACATAAGCGGAATATCGTAGCTTCGGAACTATTCGTAACTTCAGCTAATTCTGTAATAGATTTATGTACAACATCTTGTGGATGTTTCAAAATATGTTCGGCAATACTTCGCAATTTCGGTGATAAACCATTTAACGAAGCCTGAATCTTTCCAATCCCACTTCTTGTACCAGGCATAGCATATCCTCCCCTTCCATCGTAGCTTTATCCTGTAAAAACCGATTAGTTAAACTAATCATCAGTGGGGATGGTCCCCCACTGATTAGAGTTTCACTTTATTGTACCTAATTATCGAAAGAAGAAAAACCTATATTAGGGATTACTATAAATTTTAATTGCTCCTATGTATTCTGTCATACGATATAACAGAATTATTCATGCTTATGAATAATTCTCTCCATGTTTCACTGCGTATAATGCGGCTTGCGTACGATCATCCACTTCCAATTTAGCTAAAACGTTTGAAACGTGTGTTTTCACAGTTTGTTCTGTAATATGAAGTTCTGCTGCAATCTCCTTGTTGCTTCTTCCTTTCGCAATTTCGCGAAGTACCTCTTGCTCTCTTTTCGTTAACATTGAAAAAGGATTTTCTACTTCCTTCTTTACTGCAGAACGCCCCATTAATGCAGGTGTTACTTTCGGGTGAAAATTCGCATTTCCTTGATGTACTGCAATAATAGAAGCGACAAGTTGCTCAGGTTGTACTTCTTTTAATTGATAACCATCTGCTCCAGCTTCAAGTGCTGGTATAACATAATCTTGCTCTGAAAAACTACTTAATATAAGTACCTTTATTGTCTCATCATATTGCTTTAGACGTTTTGTTGCCTCAATTCCATCCATTTTCGGCATCGATACATCCATTAGTACGACATCTGGTCTTTCTTTTTGCATGAAATGTAATGCCTCTTCGCCATTTTCCGCTTCCCCAATAATTTCAAATTCTTCTCTCGTTTTCAAAAAGAATACAAGTCCTCTTCGAACGATATGATGGTCCTCAACTAGTAGCAGTTTAATCTTCAACCTTATTCTCCCCTTCAAATCGGCAATTGAATTTCTATTTTTGTACCCTTTTTCAGCTCTGTTATAATTTGAAACGACCCCTTCATTAACTGAATACGTTCCTTCATACTTTTCAGGCCAAGTGCTGATTCCCTTACTTGTTCTTGTATAAATCCTATTCCATTGTCTTCTATGTAAAAATGTAACTGGTTATTTTCTATTTTCAAAAGAATATGTACCTTTTCACACGAAGCATGCTTTTTACAATTATGTAGCGCCTCTTGGCTAATACGCCATAAAACTTCTTCTATTTCATCCCCAATTGAAACCATCCCATCAATTCGAACTTCCACTTGAACTCCTAATAACTTCCCGTAATTTTGAATTGCTTCTGCTAATCCTTTCTCCAATCCTTCAGGTCTTAATTGCCAAATTAATAGCGTCATCTCTTGTAATGCTTCTTGTGATAATTCCCCAATATAACTTAACATCTCTTGCAATTCTCTATCTTGCGTCATATTCAGAGTACCTTTCGCTGTTAGCATAATAGAAAATAACAATTGTTTTACTGAATCATGTAAATCACGTGCAAGTCGATTTCTTTCCGCTACCACTACATATTTACGTTCTTTCTCAACTAATTGAATACGTTGTATTGTCGTTCCAATTTGAAATGCAATTGATTCTAATAACGCTAACTCTTCCTCAGAAAAATGAGTCTTATGAGGTGCAGCCACATTTAGTAGACCAAATTTTTCTGATCCAGACCTAAGCGGAATTGTCGCATGATGTGTAACATCTTCTGTCTCTCCCCAATTACATTCAATTGCATCTTCTATTCGCTTACATTCAATAATATTAGTCGCTTTTTCCAATCTCCCATTCACAAAACGTTCTACACACCAACAGTTTCCTTCACACATCGGCTTCTTCTTTTGCCACGTAAGAGCCTCTGGTAAATTTTCGTCTACAAGCATGCTGTGCTTTCCACTTTCATCAATAAAGAATATCCACCCTGTTTGTAAATTCATTACTTGTAACAATGTATGCAACACTTTTTCTAACATATCCTGTAAGTTTGTTGCTTCATTTAATAATTCAGCAATTTCTTTTAATGCTTCTAAACGACGCATCTCTTTTTCTTCAAAGTTCATTCTCATCACCAACTACAATTATAACATTAAGAAATTTCTAAATTCTATAAATAAAAAAAGAACCGAATTCTTTCAGCCCTTTCTTTATATCAATCATTTTATTATTGTTATTCTATCCAATGTTGGAAGCAGAATTTTTGTTAACAAACGATTCTACTTTAGCTGTCCGATAAAGATTGTCCACCATGGATATGCTGTAAACCTTCAGTAGTAACAACCATATTCGCTGCTGGCATTTGCACTTGATTCTTATGGAACATAGACATTAATTCAAATCTTACTTGTCTAGAAGTTTCAAAATAATCTTCTGGCTTTATTAAACCTGTAATACAAAATTCATAGCCAACATATTTCAAGTTAGGATTTAAGTCTGTAACACCGACGTATTTAAATGGTTCAACAGCCTCATCCTCTACTCTATAAAGAGTTTGATTCAATTCTTCATTGCATATAACACATACTTCTTCTAACAATTCCTTCACTCTTGTTGGATCTTCCTGATAACTTACCGTGATGCGTTCAATTACACGCATCCATCCTTTATTAAAATTTTGTATCGTTCTAATCTCTCCGTGCGGGATGGTAAGTAGTTTTCCTGACCATTCACGAATTTGCATAAAACGAATACTAATCTCTTCAATAGTTCCTGAATTTGTTCCGTTAAAAGTTACAAAATCACCAACCCGAAACTCTTTGTCCGCTAATCTTGCAAAGCCTAATATAACATCTTTTAGCATCTGTTGTGCAGCAAAACCGATGACAACTCCAGCTATCCCTGCACCTGCAATAATACTTTTTATATCTACAAATTGGCTAATTAAATATATGATAAGACTGATGATAATGATATATCTAAAAATAGATCGAATTACACTTTGAATCGTCTGCTCTACCTCTTCATCAAAAAAGCTTGATTTCCTAAAAAACCAATCAATAATACGGTTTATTACAAAAGAAATAATGATTAAAACTAAAGCAAATAGTAAAAATCTTAAAAGTAAAAACTCTCTTACATAATTAAAAAATTCTTCAGTATACGTTAATAAGCTCATTTAACCACTTCCTTACTAATTAAAAAATTCATAATCGCCTAAGTTTGTTCCAGAAAAATCTATTATCCTAATCTAAAATGCCACTATCCTTACTATGTATTTTGACTCTATTACTAATTCACCTTAAACAGTATGTCTAGGTGTTCTTTTTCCTTTCCCTTTAAATATACCCTTTTTAATAACCTAAGGGGGAGCGAATCGTGAAATTTTTTTATACGTTAAAACTTTATTCATCTCATTACGATTTCAACTCATTTATTCATTAACTACGTAAAAAAAGAGCTGAATTTATCAGCTCTTTTATTCAATATTAATTGTTGTCTTACTACTTTTTTCTTCTTTCAATTTTGGCAATTCAATTGTCAGTACGCCATCTTTATAATTTGCTTTAACATTTTCTTCCTCAACTTGTTTAAAATTAAAGCGTCGAGTTACAGAACCTATAGAACGTTCTTTACGAATATATGTGCCATTCTCATTTTTTTCGTCTACTTCATTATGATTCGTTGCTTGGATCGTTAATATATCTTGTTCAAAATCAACTTGAATGTTTTCTTTTTGAAAACCTGGTAAATCTGCTTTCACAGTATATTTACCAGATTGCTCATGAACATCTACTTTAAAAGTATCCATGTTCAGTGGCTTAAAGAAAGCATCTGTCATCCCTTCTAATAAAGAAGGCCCAAAATCAAAAATGCCATTTTGACGTTTTGTTATCTCTGGAAATAAATTACGCATATTTTTTCCTCCTTATTATTTATGAATGAAAGATTATCTCTTTCTGCCTTTATTATAACATTTGGTCAAAAAAGGTCAAAGTTTTTGTTTGACCTTTTTTGATGTATATTTTACCAAATAAAACAAATAAGTTATATGTCATCTCTCCCCTTATAAAGAGGAATATATCTACATAATAACGAATAGTTTATTTGCTCTTATTTTTTCTTACGGAGGTTACATACAATGGGATATATTGAAGAACTTAGAAAAGTTGTCGGATCAAGACCACTCAATCTAGCAGGAGTTGCTGTAGCTGTTTTCAATGAACAAGGACAAATATTACTTCAGCAAAGGCAAAATGGTATTTGGGGTGTTCCTGGTGGATTCGTTGAACTTGGTGAATCCACAGAAGAAGCTGGGAGACGGGAAGTGTTCGAAGAAACAGGGATTGAAATAGGAACCTTACAATTAATAAGCGTATTTTCTGGAAAAGAATTTTTTGTAAAATTACCGAACGGTGATGAATTTTATCCTATAACTATTGCCTACCTTTGCAAAGACATTACAGGCGGTACGTTAAAAGCTGATGGAATTGAATCATTACATGTACAATTTTTTGATATAAATGCGTTACCAGAAAAAATAAGCCCGTTCATAAAAAAACTAATCGAGCAAAATGTCGTTTCTATTTAAACGTAAAAAAGAGACCTTTTTTAAAGGTCTCTTTTTTCACTTCACTTCTGCATGTAAGCATGACTTAAAATGTCCAAGTGCATATTCATGCCCTTGTGCATTAAAAGATGCAACCGCCTTTTCATAAACAACAATTTTAAACCCTTTATTATAAGCATCTACTGCTGTATGAAGAACACAAATATCAGTACAAACACCTACAAGATGAACTTCTTCTATTCCTCTTTCTCTTAGCTTCATCTCTAAATCCGTTCCAGCAAACGCACTGTATCGCGTTTTGTCCATATAATATACATTCTCTGCATTTTTATATGTTTCGTACACATCTTGTAATTCACCAAACAAATCTCTTCCACTTGTACCAGCTATATTATGAGGTGGGAATAACTTTGATTCTGGATGATATACATCATTTTCTTCATGTTTATCAATAGCAAAGACAACGTAATCTCCATTTTCAATATATTGCTTCGTTATATGTACAATTTCCTTCTCAATTTCCTGTCCTGGTTTCCCGCAAGTTAAAGCACCCTTTTCCGCTACAAAATCATATGTATAATCAATATTAATAAGAGCTCGTTTCATAACCACTATCTCTCCTTCTTCTGTTTCACAGTAAACAATAGAAAATTTGTTATTACGACATCGTATGTACTATTCGACATTTCAAATGAAATACCTACATTTTTCTTCTGAAACTTACCTTAGTCCGAGTTTATCATATAATAGATAAACAATGGTAAAACAAATAGCTCCTATTAACAAGTCATGAATTTGATAATTGAGCGTTATTTGCATAAACTCTTGTATCGTAAACCAAATTACTGCCATCATTAGGCTAATCAAAATGATACGAATACACCGATTCACGTATTCAACCTCTTTCTCTGTCATAGTAGTAACAAGTGATTACTTCCTATTTAATCGTATTAGAAAATGAAATAAGTTATTCACTCTTGCCCACTTTAGTCCAAACAAAAAAGCACACTACTTTTTGAGTAATGTACTTTTTATTCTTATTAAGACGCAGGTTTTGTCTCAAATGTTGCTTGATTAAAACTAATAACCTTTCCTTTCGGGTCATTGTTTTCATACTGAACTGCAGTAATTGTATGACTACCTGTTTCCAGCGTTTTTTCTTTTAACTGCACTGTTGTCTGCGTTGTACTAGTTACTTGATGTTTATCTGTATACATTTGATCTACAAATACGAATGTTTCTTTATCACTTTGAAAATTAGAAAGTTCTAATTCAACTTGCTGAATTAATGTATCCTTTTTGATGAATACAGTCGGTATATTGCCGTTTTCAGAAGTACCATCTGGAGTAATAACTTTTACTTTCCCTTCTCCAATTGACATTGCTCCTTCAGGAAATACAACCATATTCTCATCACTTGCGTTTACAACTTGTTCTTCCTGTTTTGATTGCGCGTCCTCTTTTTCCTGTGGAGCACCGCAACCAACTAATAACAATACAGACAATCCAGTGATTATGAATTTTTTCAAAATTCATCCCCCCTGTAACTTCATTATAATTTATTATACAAAAATAACTTTTAAATTTTGAGACTACTTTCAACACTTTCATGAACAAATAGAATCTTGCTCACGATTAATGTATCATACTTTCCTTAATAGAACATTAATTTTTTTTATGAAATAAATAGTAATTTCCTCTTATCTATCATTTTAGCCCAACATATGAATTACATACCCTCAAAAATAAAAAGACATTGTTAATTCAATGTCTTTTCTATACAGCAATTAAAAAACAAACGTTGTAATCTCATCTACTTCTTTTCTTGGAAGTTTCTTCGGTTTATCTTTCGGAAATCCGAGTGAAATAACCATATTTATTTGTTTTTCAGGCTCAACTTGTAAATATTGGCGCAGTTCATCTTGAGCTAGCAATACTGGCCCTGTCATTGGACAAGTACCAAGTCCCTTTGCATGTGCAGCTAACATTAAGTTTTGTGCCGCTAAACAGCTACTCTTAATGCCTTCTTCCTCCCAAACTGAATTTGGAACAAAAGCAATTGGATCAAATATCTTTTCACGGAACTTTGATTCATATGGTGTTGCCAAACATACGATTAATACTGGTGCCTCCGAGAAAGCTGTTGCATATGGTCCGAAAGAACGTGTAAGTAATTTCCCTGCTTTCTCTTCTCCATTTTCTGCTGCTTTTGCCGCAAGTTTATGTAATGCATCCCACGTCATTTGTTCAATTTCTTTAATCTTCTCTCGATTCATGATAACTAAGAATTCCCACGTTTGTGAATTCGTATCACTTGGTGCGTAACGAGCACAATCAATTATTTCTTTTATATCATTAGTAGATACTTCTTGATCTGTAAACTTTCTAACACTTCGTCTTCCGTGAATTACTTCTTTAAAATCTTCATAATTCATATATTAAATCCCCTTTTTACAGCGTTTTCAAAACTTGTCCTATGCTTGAATTATATCATGAAAAAAAGCCGGAAGAATACCAGCTTTTTTCTTCATGATTAATTTGTCACTTTAAACAAACGAATACTCTCTTCGTATGCAGCTTGTAGTTTTTTCGTAATTGGTCCTCTTTCACCAGCCCCGAACTGTTCATCACCAATTTGAACGACTGGGAATATTTCAAGTGGCGTCGCTGTAAAGAAGCACTCCTCAGCGTCATATACTTCTTGTAATGAAAACTCTCGTTCCTCTACATCGATATGTAACTCTTTCGCTAATGTAATTACATAGTGACGTGTAATACCATGTAAAATGAAATGATCCGCTGGATGTGTAATCAACTTATTATTCTTCACGATAAAGAAATTGGAATGACACCCTTCAGTCACAATACCATCTCGTACTAATATTGCTTCTTGATACCCTTGTTCATTTATTTTGTTTTTAATCATGATATTAGGAAGCAAATTTAAAGATTTTATATGGCAAAACTTCCACCTGATGTCCTCTTCTACTGTCACCTTAATCCCTGCCTCCATTGAAGCAACTGGTCTTGGGAACGAAACAAGATTTGCAAAATATGTCGGTTGTAAATCTGATTCATATACATGATTGCGCGGTTGTGCACCTCTTGATATTTGTAAATATACATTCCCATCTTCTTGAAATTGATTTTTTTCAATCATTTGATATAACTCTTCTACTAATTCTTCCTTCGTAAATGGTGGAATTAGTTTTATTTCTGCCATAGAGTTAAAGAATCGTTCCAAATGTAAATCTAATAAATGAGGCTTGCCATCGTATAGTCTAAATACTTCATAAATCCCATCACCAAATTGGAAGCCTCTCTCTTCTAATGCTACCATCGGCTGTTCTTCTTTCGTATTAATCATTCTCCCATTAAACAAGATCCAATCTTTATGAGTAGCTTTCATTCTTCCCCACTCCTTTATCACATGATTGATTTTATTGTACAACTTATGACACCCTGAAAGAAGGAATTTTCTGTATTTTCGCAAACTAAAAATACATCACTTCGTAAAAGTGATGTATTTTATCATTTATTTAAGGAAATATTTTTCAATATCATCTAACATAAGGTTCGCAGCTTTAATACCGCCTGCTGTATTCCAGATTACCTCATCTACTTGGAATACTTTATTATTTTTAGAAGCCTGTAGTTGCTTAAAGAGTGGATCTTCTGTCCATTCCTTCGCTAACGAATTTCCTTCATTATTCTTATCTGCATCTTTATCAGACGTGAAATAGAATAAGTAGTCTCCGTCCATATTTGGAATTTGCTCTTTTGTAATTCCTTTTATCGCAAAATCATCTTTATCTTGTAATGGTGGTCGTTTAAATCCAATATCATTTAAAACAACGCCCGAGAATGAGTTTTTTTGATAAATACGAACATCACCTGGCACGAAACGAATAATAGAAACTTTAGAATTCAATTTATCGCCTAACTTCTCTTTCATTCCTTCAATGCGTTTTTTATAATCATCAAGAGCTTTTTGCCCTTCTTTTTCTTTATTTACAGCTTTTGTATAAAGTGTAAAGTTTTCTTTCCAATCACCGCGTAATGTTTCTGCATAAACAGTTGGTGCGATTTCTTTTAGCTGATCATATATTTTTTCATGACGCATTTTATTTCCGATAATTAAATCTGGCTTAAGCTTCATTACAGCCTCTAAATTAATATCACGTTCAGTTCCTACAACTTCCGTGTTTTTTAACTCTTTCGCTAAATGAGGATACCATTCATCACCAGCACGTGGTTTCGTAGTCCCCACTGGCGTTACGCCCACAGCTAGGAGAGCCTCTGCGCCTTCATTTGTTAAAACAACAACTTTTTTAGGTGTACCATTTACTGTCGTTTCACCCATTGCATGCTTTACCGTATATGAATCTTTTGCTTTCGCTGATATATTATTTTCTTTTTTCTCTTCTTTACTACATCCTGCAATTACAACCATGAGTATCATAATGCAGAACATAATTAGTTTTTTAGTATGTATCATATGTCCTCCCTAGATGAAATCGATTATCATTAACATTTAAAGATTAATGTATCTTACATACATTGTCAATGTATATCAGAAAACTTTTTTAATATATACTATTTAGATTCTATCCGCTTTTCTAATGTTTCTTTTTAAAACATAGTGCATAAGTATGAAAAAAATGTTGTTATTAAAATGCGTACCCTTGTTATACATAACAAGGATACGCATCCATATTGCACTATCATTTCAATTCCTAATATTGAGTATACTTAATATACGCTGAGTCATTATATACCCACTGATTTCCCCCAAGGTTTAACCAACCATTTTCATTTATATATACTAAATAAGATTCTGGAGAATTTAATTGGCGGATAACTGCAGATGTAGTTGATGGACCACTTCTTAAATTTACATTCATCCCTTGTATATATGCAACCCCAATCGGGCTTCCATCACTATTGCTTGTCTTTACAAAATTAATGTAAGAAGGATCATTATACACCCATTGTCCATTCCCCAAATCTAGCCATCCATTACTTTCTTGATATACAACGTAAGATTCTGGAGAATTTAATTGACGAATAACTGAGGAAGAAGTTGATGGACCATTTCTTAAATTTACATTTTTCCCAAGAACATAAGCGATTCCCTTCGTTTGAGGTGTCGGTTGTGGGTTAGGAGGTTGTGGATTTGGAGTTACTCCAAAAATAGCTGCTATTCCATTTGCATACGCTTGACTTAGATCTTCAATAAATTGTGGATTTTTTAATAAATTTGCATCAAAAGCTGTATCAATAAAAGCAGTCTCAGTTAAAATTGCATCCATTGCGGTTTCTCTTAATACCGCATAATTTTCTTTTTTTGCTCCTCGATCACGAAGACCATATTTTGTTAATACAGGATTGACAGCTGTATGCATTTTTTGTTGCTTTGCATATGCAGTGCTGCTATTGGATAACGCATTATAAATATAACTTTCAAAACCTGTACCCCCGCCGCTATTAATATGAAATGAAATAAAATAATCCGCACTGAAAGCATTAGCAATATTAGCACGTTCAGATAAAGAAATAAACACATCACTATCACGTGTCATTTTAATTGTAATTGGGTAATTTACCGTTAAAATGTCTCGAACGCGTCTAGCAATTTGAAGTGTTAAGTTTTTTTCTACTAAACCATTACCAACAGCACCAGAATCATATCCACCATGCCCTGCGTCTATAACAAGTTTCATTTTATTGCCCCGCCCCTTTCTTGTAATATGTTTGCATTTCTACTCGTCCTATTTTATGTGAAATGTACAAATTCTGTTACAATTGCAAATAAAAAAACCGCCTTATGTAAGGCGGTTTCTATCATCTTGCTTTAACCAATTTAAAATAAATATATACGATTGATAGTGAACATAACGTATGCAAAATAAAATAAATAAAAGTGCTATTCCAACACCACTATAAAGTAAACCGAACTTTAAAAAAACATTTACAAGTGGTGGAAAGTTTATTAGATTTTGTAATGTACTAAGCATGCAAAACATAATGAAAAAGACAGGGACGTATTGTAATTCATACGGCTTTTTTTTCTTAATCATTCTTTTCCGAATGATTATATGACATAATTCTGCTACTATAAAGCACCCTCCAATTAATACAAGACCAGAAGTCATCGTCATACATCCACCTGCCTTATATTTATTGTATCGCATAAATAATCATCGTTATATTTTCTTTACATACTCTTCATCTTCTGAAGTAAAACCAAAACTCTCTATGAAAGACTTCGCCTTTTCTGTTAATTTCTCTTGTAGCACTTTTATTTCTTTCACATTTCTTTGTTTCATCATTTCTTCAAATGTAAAATACGTATTTGTACCATAACCGTAACCTTGGTAATCAAAATGAATAATTAGCTGTGATAAAACAGCCCGTTCCTCTTGTACACTATAATCTATTACACCAATATATGTATCATCAACTTTCACACAGTACTGTACCTTTTTCTCACCTAAACTATGCGATTTAAACATTTCTTTAACAACGCTTTCATTTTCTACAGTAACTTTCTCAAACGTAATCATATGTTGTCCATCCTTTTACTATTATTGTATCAATAATACTTCCTATTTATGAAAAAAAACCTTAAGACCGTATGCGATCTTAAGGTTTTTCTAATTAAACTAAGCTATACGCACGTTTTGTTTCTTCATGGAACTTATTCGTATCGTATTTATGCTCAACATAAATTTGGTGCCATACCATAAACGCAAGTACAGTCCAAATTTTACGGCTATAATCGCCTTTATCTGCACAATGTGCTTCCAGTAAGTTTAATACATACTGTTTGTCGATTAAATGCTCTGTCTTACTTTCGTTTATAATATTTATAGCCCAATCATGCATTTCGTCTTTTAACCAGTGACGAATTGGTACTGGGAATCCAAGTTTTTTACGATCTAATACGTGATCTGGAACGATTCCGCGTGCTGCTTCACGTAAAATGGCTTTCGTAGTTCCGTTAGCAATCTTAAATTCAGTTGGAATTTTAGATGCAACATCGAATACTTCTTTATCTAAGAACGGTACACGAAGTTCTAATGAGTTTGCCATTGTCATTTTATCAGCTTTTAATAAAATGTCACCGCGTAACCATGTGAACATGTCAATGTACTGCATTTTACTTACATCATCATAATCTTTAATCTCGTTATACAATGGTTTCGTGATATCCATATAGTTAACACTTTCATTGTAATACTTCATTAATTCAGCTTTTTCTTCTTCACGGAAGATTTTAGCATTTCCATAGTAACGCTCTTCAATTGGTGTACATCCACGCTCTAGGAAGCTCTTACCTTTAAATCCTTCTTTAAGAGCACCACTTAATGCTTTTAGAACGCTCTTACCTGGACTAGGGATGTAAGAGAACATTTTTAGTGAGTTTGGCTCACGGTAAATGTTATAACCACCAAATAGCTCGTCTGCGCCTTCACCAGAAAGAACAACTGTTACATGTTTACGTGCTTCTTTCGCAACGAAGTACAATGGTACAGCTGCTGGATCAGCTAAAGGATCATCCATATGCCAAATGATTTTTGGGAACTCATCCATAAATTCTTTCGCTGAAATGAATACGTTATGGTTTTTAACGCCTAATTTCTCAGCAGTTTCTTTCGCAACATCAACTTCACTGAAACCACGTTGCTCAAAACCAACAGAGAATGTTAAAAGATTTGGATTCATTTCTCTTGCGATAGAAGCGATGATAGATGAATCGATACCACCAGATAAGAATGAACCTACTGGTACATCACTACGCATATGCACTTTTACTGAATCATATAACACATCACGAATTGCTTGGATATGCTCCTCTTTCGTTGCACTTGAAGCGTTGAAATAAGGTTTCCAGTAGCGATGGATTTCCATCTCTTTACCGATTTCTTTTACGAAATAATGACCAGGCTCGATTTTATTAACATCAATTGTTAAAGTTTCTGGCTCTGGACCATATTGGTACGTAAAGTAATGTTGTAGTGACGTTGGATTAACGCCTTTATCTTCCATCACATGCATAATACTTTTCTTCTCAGATGCGAAGAATGTAGTATCACCTTGTTGTGCGATGTATAAAGGTTTAATACCGAAGTGATCACGTGCACCGAAAAGTTTCTTTTCTTCACGATCCCAAATCATAAATGCAAACATACCACGAAGGTAATCTACACATTTTTCTTTCATATGTGCATACAATGCAATGATAACTTCTGTATCAGATTGCGTTGCAAACGTTGCACCTTTTTCAAGTAACATTTCACGTAATTCTACATAGTTGTAAATTTCACCATTAAAAATAATTACATATCGATCATTTTCATAAGTTAGCGGCTGATGTCCTGCCTCTAAGTCAATGATGCTTAAACGGCGGAAGCCAAATTGTACATGTTCATCACGAAAATATCCTTCGTCATCTGGACCACGGTGGAAAATCATCGTGTTCATATTTTCAAATTGATGTTTTTCTGTTTCTGAAAACTCTCTAGGGTTTTCACATAAACATCCTACAAAACCACACATACTTCTTACCCTCTTTCAGTTTTCATTCTGTCTCTATACTACTATATCAACCCTATTTATACTAGCATAATCAACTGAATATGGCGACCAAAAACTATAAAAAAATCACTCCATTTCACATTTTTAACAATTTTTTATGAAAACATGAAAACTAGGCACTCACCTTTCTCCGCTTTTGTCATATGATATTGCAAATTGATTTCTAGGAGGGAATACCATGAGTGAAGAAAAAAAAGATTCTTCTCGCCCACCGGTTCGTAATTACTTAAAGCAAATTGATGATTTCTTCGAGCAAACACCTCTTCGCAATGTAATCGCTGATTTAAATCATTTTTTCCAAAAAGGAAACCGTTTATTAACATTCCCTGTAGATTTATATGAAGTTGGTGAAGAACTCGTTGTTACAGCTGAACTACCAGGTATACAAAAAGAACAAATCCAAATTGAAATACAAAGTGAATACTTAAAAGTCTCTGTAAAAGAAGAGATACTTGAAGAGGAAGAAGAACAAACATCCCATAACTATTATCGCCGAGAACGTTCCATTTCAGAAGCATCAAGATTGATTAAATTGCCGTATTCAATTAATAAAAAAGCGGCAAAAGCTTCTTATCAAAACGGCGTATTAGAAATTCGGGCGCCGAAACTTCCCCAGCAACATGACATTTTATCGATAGACTAATGCAAAAAAATAAGGGTGCTATGCACCCTTATTTTTAACCCACTAATCGCTTCATATCACGTATAATGTCTTCGTATGGCGTATTACTAATGCCACTATACTTTTTCATTACTTTTCCGTTTTGATCAATTAAATAAAATGATGTACCATGCATGACCTGACCGTTCTCCGGCTTATCTACAAGTGATTGGAAATTATCTTTTGAAAACTTTGTAATATCTTCTAACGAATACCCCGTTAATAAATTCCAGTTACTAGTATCCTCTGTAAATTTTTGAATAAAAGCTTTCAGATTTTCTGGCTTATCAAGGTCTGGATCTACACTAAATGAAACAAACTGAACGTCTAATTTCTCTTCTTTTGCCATCTTTTGAAGCTTGGCCATATTTGCAGTCATTGGTGGACAAACTGTCTGACAATTTGTGAACATAAAATCTGCAACCCAAACTTTCCCTTTTAAATCTTTTGTACCAAATTTCTTTCCATCTTGATTTGTAAATTGGAAGGTTTCTAAATCCCAATTTAATGGTTTACGAAGCTTTGAACCTGATTCACTACATCCAGCAAGTACAAAGAGACAAAATACAACCATAAGACCAATTATTTTTTGATAACGCTTCATTTATAAACCTCTTTTCTCTATCCTAAATTTAAATAGGTTATGTTTATAATAACAAAAGTTAACACTACGAGAAAATTGTTTACTACATTTGTTCACGAAATCGTACGAATTTACGTATGTTACTTTTTTATTTCAAGCGAATTACTAGACAAAATATATTTTTTTACTATTATTTCTCTAAATAAAAGTGATAAAACTAATTTTATTGTTACTTTTGTAAATACCTCTCCCTATTTTTTAACAATTCCTTAAACATTAATCCATGTTTTACACTGTATTCCTTAACAACATTTCGGTACAATACAAATACAACGATTTTAAATGAGGTGATGTTCATGGCAAAGCGCTATGAAAATATGGATAATGTTAGTACAAAAAAATCAATTCGCTCTTTTTTACGCTGGCGTAAAGAACGAAAGCAAAACAAAAAAGATTTTTCTTTCTTAGTAGAACAATCACCCGTTAAACAAAGTGCATTTTTGCAAAGTAATGTTGAAAAAACGACTATCACATGGATTGGGCATTCCACTTTTCTTATCCAAACGAATGGACTTAATATATTAACAGATCCAGTATGGGCTAATAAATTAAAGCTAATTCCAAGACTTACAGAACCTGGACTCTCTATAGAAGCACTACCTAAAATTGATATTGTCCTTATTTCACATGGTCATTATGATCATTTAGATTTTTCAACTCTTCGTCAGTTGAATGATGATGTTCTATATCTTGTACCTATTGGATTAAAAAAATTATTTACTCGTAAGAAATTTAAACATGTAGAAGAGTATAAATGGTGGGAAAGTACGATAATTAACGAAGTTTCTTTTCACTTCGTACCCGCTCAGCACTGGACGAGAAGATTCTTATTTGATATGAATACGTCTCACTGGGGTGGATGGATTATTGATAATGAAACGACTATGGAAACCATATATTTTTGTGGTGACAGTGGCTATTTCCAAGGTTTCAAAGAAATTGGTGAACGCTTTTTAATTGATATTGCTCTTATGCCCATTGGCGCTTATGAACCAGAATGGTTTATGAAAGTATCTCATGTTTCACCTGAAGAGGCCGTGCAAGCTTATTTAGATTTAAACGCTACGCATTTTATACCAATGCATTACGGTGCTTTTGCACTCGCCGATGAAACACCTCGTGAAGCAATAACTAGACTTCGAAATAATTGGAATTTGCGCATGTTACCGTGGGAACAACTGCATGTACTCTTTTTAGGTCAAACTTTTATTTATAGTAACGCAACAAATAATAAGCAAATAAACGAAAAAATTGAAACTTTACATGTGTAACGTAATGACTGATTTTCTATATCCAACATATAATATAGAAAATCCTATAGTGAAACTTTAATTAGTGGGTTTTCTTCATCCCCACTGATTATTTGCCTTCACCAATCAAGCTTTTACGGGCAGCCCGCTACCTAACCTCTTTGCTCCAGCTAAATTTGAGGTAGAGAGTTTTACTGTCCACAAATAGCGGGATAAAGGGTGTTTTCTATGAATGAATATTTACAGACTCGCTATATCATTAGCGGTAGTGCCTGTGTAGCTCTTCTTATTTCTTACTTTCTATTTACATAAAAAAGCTACTTGAAATATATTTTCAAGTAGCTTTTTTATTACTCTGCTAAATACATAAATCCGATTGCGCCCGGACCTGTATGAGTACTAATAATAGGCGTTGTATAGAAAATTTCTGATTGAGCAAATCCACTTACTTTTTCAACCGCCGCTTTCATACTTTCAGCTAAAGGAATTGCTTTCGCATGCGGAATTGCAACAGCTTTTACGACTTTTCCAGCCGTATCTTGCTCAAATAACTTAGCTAATGTTTTTACAATTTGGCCTTGGCTACGAACTTTCGTTACAGGATTATAAACACCGTCTTCAAGACTAGCAATTGGCTTTATATTAAGTAGAGAACCGATAAACGCTTTTCCTTTACCGATACGTCCACCCTTCACTAAGTTTTCTAATGTATCCACTACTACATATAAACGAGTATTCTTTCTTACTTCATCTACACGTTTTAAAATTTCTTCTAGTGAGCGTCCGTCATTTGCCATTTTTGCAGCTTCAATTACTTGATATGCTAAAGCATGTGTAATAAATTGAGAATCAACAACTGTTACTTTTGTATCAGTCATTGATGCAGCGCTATTTGCAGTTGCTACAGTACCGCTCATTCCACTTGTCATATGGATAGAAAGGACTTCGCTTCCATCTTCCCCTAGCTTGTCATACATTTCTACAAATGTACCCATAGCTGGTTGTGATGTTTTTGGTAATTCCTCTGATTTAATCATTTCTTCAATAAATTCGTCAGGTTGTAAATCAACGCGATCTAAATATGTTTGTCCATTTACAGAGATTGATAATGGTAAAACATGAATGTCATACTTTTCGATTACGTCTTGTGATAAATCTGCCGTTGAATCTGTTACAATTTTAATTTTTTGCATACTATACTTCTTCCCTTTCCAATACGCTCTCCTTGTTATTATACTAGTATTCCCATTGCTTTCAACAATTTGGAACGAAATTTCATCAAATTAATTATATTTTCATATCTAAAATGAAAAAGACAGAGTTTACTAACCCTGTCCGTACTTCGTATCATGCATTTTTTTCAAGGGTATTTGTTTTATATACATTTAAATAATCATTCCACTTCAAACAATTTTGTAAATATTCACGGAAAGAATACGAAAATCTTGGGTGTTTTTGTTTTTGAATTTTTGCAATAAATAATTGAAGACGAGACTGAATTAGAAACGATAATGGATGCTGTGCCTGTAGGACAGGGATTTCGAATATTTTAATGCAATCCCCTGTTGAATGAGTGAAATAAAAACTTTTCGTAATCACAATATCAATCCTCTTTTTCATTGGATTTTTGAACTTCCTCTACTTTGCGCTGTAACACGTTGTTTAAAGTGGAGTAAAATCAGACTTATATGATTTCTGTAGTCCTTATGGCTAGAAGATTTATACTCTATTCATCTCCACCTAATTCACCTTCCCGTCCTAAATATCTCTGAGACGGGAATCTCATTATCCATCAATTGTTTAATACATTTAGTATAAGCTTATAAAAGCGCAAAGTTTGTCTAAATTTTGGAGATTCTATAATTTTTTTCTTCTATATATTGTATACGTTTATAGCTATAGTATAACAAATAAATAAAAAAGTGCCTTTATAACGAGGCACTTTTCGACTGCATTTCTTCTCTTTTCTTTTTCCTCTTACTAACAACCTTTGATAACGCAATACTTACTTCATAAATACAAATAAGCGGCACTGCAACTAAACTATGAGATAAAAAGTCTGGCGGTGATATACAAGATGCAATGATAATTAATGCTACGTAAGCATACCTTCTTATTTTTATTAAAAATTCCGCCGTAAGTATTCCAATACTAGTTAAAAACATTACAACGACTGGCAATTCAAAAATCACAGCAAATGGAACTGTTAAATTAAGTACAAAATGAAAATACTTTTCTGTCGTAAACATCGTATTAAACATTTCATTACCTATCGTAGTTAAAAAGTGAAATAGAAACGGCATTACAATGAAATATCCAAAACATAAACCTGCGAGAAATAATATAGACAATACCGGTATATACATTATTGTCATCTTTTGTTCATTTGGATGTAAACCCGGTTTTACAAATAACCAAATTTGTATAGCAGCAAAAGGAATTGTACAAACGATAGCAAATACTGTAGCAATCGAGAAAAAAATCCACAATACATCACTTGGACCGAGAACAGTTAATTTCATTGGTAAATCTTTTACAAGCCAAAAATAAATATCCTTTGTAAAAGTAAATCCAATAATTAAAAATAGTACAAAGGATAACACCGTATATATTACTCTTTTTCGAAGCTCAACAATATGTTCTACTACGCTCATTTCCCGATTTTCCATCTCGTTCACCACACTTTATTTATCCATTACAAGGAAAATACACTACATTTTTTCTTTCTTTTCCTTTTCTTGAAATGCGTCATCTGTCAATTCTTTCGTTGATTTTTTAAACTCTTTTAACGTTTCCCCTAAAGCCTTCCCGATTTCCGGCAATTTTTTAGGTCCAAATAAAATGAGTACTGCTACTAAAATTAAAATTAACCCTGGAAAGCCAATATTTGAAAACATTTCCCCATCCCCTTTATTAGTAGTTTCCTTGTCCTACTATTACATAATTTTATTTTGTCAAAAAAGTTTGAAAACGTCAACAAATCCATTGTCTTTTGTCAAAAAAATTCAAAAATATAATCAATTATACAAATTTCATTTTCTATTGCTCTTGTGTATGATATGGTAAGGGAAATGACATATTATTTTATGATAGTAGAAAGGATTTGCATTATGACTGAAAAAATGACACGAATGACCCAATTTGTAAAAGAAGAAATTGCAAATGCAATTACACATGGTATCGGTGCCATTTTAAGCATCCCTGCCTTAATCATATTGATTATTCATGCTTCTAAGCACGGTACCGCATCAGCCGTAGTTGCATTTACTGTTTATGGTGTAAGTATGTTCTTACTGTACTTGTTTTCAACATTGCTACATAGCATTCATCATCCTAAAGTAGAAAAAATATTTACTATTTTAGATCATTCAGCCATTTACTTATTGATTGCTGGCACGTATACTCCTTTTCTACTTATTACACTTCGTGGCCCATTAGGATGGACGTTGCTTGCTATAATATGGACACTAGCAATCGGAGGTATCGTCTTCAAAATTTTCTTTGTACGTCGCTTTATTAAGGCATCAACGCTATGTTATATCATAATGGGATGGCTCATAATCGTTGCTATTAAACCACTTTATGAAAATCTAACTGGACATGGTTTTTCACTACTTTTAGCAGGTGGCATTTTATATTCTGTCGGAGCTATATTCTTCCTTTGGGAAAAGCTACCTTTCAACCATGCCATATGGCACCTGTTCGTTTTAGGTGGTAGTGCGATGATGTTCTTCTGTGTACTCTTTTATGTCTTACCTACAGCATAATAAAAAAGGATTCAGCTTACGATAAGCTGAATCCTTTTTTATTACTTATGTAATTGTGATGCAATAACTTCCTGTGTATGCTTCGTTAATTCTTTAATATCCATATTCGCATAATCTTCAGGTGTAATCGGCTTAGAAATTGTTACTGTTGCATGAGCTGGCTTCATACGATTTCCATTCGCTTCAAACATCTTATATGTACCATCTAACGTTACAGGTAAAATTGCTACACCTGACTTTACTGCAAGATGAAAACTACCAGCCTTAAACTCTCCAACTTCGCCACCCTTACTTCTCGTTCCTTCAGGGAAAATTACGATAGAATGTCCATTCTTTAATAGTTCAATTCCATCTTTAATCGCTTGAAGAGATTGACGACGATCGCTACGATCCATAAATACACAATTCATCAGTTCCATCCAAGTTGGTACAACTGGGAACTTTTTAATCTCTGCTTTTGAAACGAATCCAATTGGTTTATTTAAGTAACCTAGTAAAACAGGGATATCCATATTACTTTGGTGATTACTTACAACTAGCACTGGCTTGTCTTTCGGAACATTTTCAAGTCCTTTCACTTCTACTGCCCCTCCAGCTACACGTACCATTTTCTTACCAAACCAATTTGTCGTTTTATACACAGCATTGTCTTTTTCTTTTGGCGCCATCGTATTTACTTGTCTTTTAAGACGCCACATTCTCGGTGTAATCGCAATTACGATTAAAATTAAATAAAAGATTTTAAAAAACGTTTGAATCATACAGAACCCCCACCTATTATCATTCCGACCTTCATTATACTAGACAAACGAAGGAAAAAGAAGAAAAAAAGTCCAAACAGCAAGTGTTCGGACTTTTTAAGCATTCTATATTAGAAACGTTTTGCTAATTCACGAGCATTAGCAATTGCTGCTTCTTTAATTTCTTGTGCTTTTTCAGGGTTTGCATTCATGCCTTCAACTGCAATATATTCAGTATCATTCACACCGACAAATCCTAATACAGTCTTTAAGTGATTACGACCGAAGTCTACAGCTGCGTATGCTCCTTCAGAATATACGCCACCTGTTGCTTGAATGTGAAGTGCTTTTTTACCTTCTAATAAGCCGACTGGACCATTTTCAGTATATTTGAATGTTTTACCTGCGATTGCTACGTTATCTAAGTATGCTTTTACTACTGGTGGATAGCTAAAGTTCCACATTGGAGTTACGAATACATAACGATCTGCATTCATAAATGTTTCTAAGTTTGTGTTCATTGCTGCTACTTTTTGTTGTTGAACTTCAGTTAAAGCTTCAAAGCCTTCACCTGCTGCAAATTTACCCCAAGCAGCAAATACATCTGCATCAATTGCTGGTACTGTAGTGTTGAATAAATCAATTGTTACAACTTCGTCTTGTGGATGTTCGTTTTTATAAGCTTCGATGAAAGCTTCCCCTACTGCCATTCCGAAAGAACCTTCTGCTGAATTTGGATTTGCTGTAATAAATAGTACTTTTGTCATTGTATTCTCTCCCTTTTTTCTCTTTATCTTTAATTCAAGATTTGTTTTTTAAAAGTTAATAACTTACCTTATGTAAGTATAATATAAAAAGTTTTAATCAATGTCAATAAAAAATAGCTACTTTTTTTTCGTAAGTTAATGATTTACTTTGTTTCCTTAAAATTTAGTATACAGATATTACAAACTCTTTCATATAAAAAGGCTACCTCTACAACCTATAGAGATAGCCTTCTATTACATATTATTTTTGAAATACATGTTTTACTTTTTCAGCTGGAATATTACTTCCGCCTCTACCTTTTACATCTTCAATCATCATTGTAATGACCATATCTGGCGAATTTAAATCAAATGCAGCGAACCAACCTAGTTCTTTTCCTTCGGCCTCTTTTGATACTTTTAATTCCGCTGTACCTGTTTTTCCAGCAAGAGTCATACCATCAATTTTAGCAATTTTCCCTGTACCATCTGGATCATTAATTACTTTCGTCATTGCAGTTTTTAATATATCCTGATTTCCTTTAGAAATTACATTTTCTTTCCAAGCTTTTGGTTGTTTATCTGTTTTAATAATATACGGTGACGGAATCGTTCCATCATTTACAATTGGCGCATACGTTAAAGCTAAATGAAGAGGAGTCATTAATACTTGTCCTTGTCCATATCCCGTATCTGCCATTTGAATATCATTTTTAATGCCGTCATTTGCAATTTTAGAAGCAGGGAATCCATATTCAATTGGTAGTTTCTCATCGAATCCGAATTTTTTTGCTTCACTCATAAACTTGTCTTTTCCGATTTTCAAAGCTTCTTGTGCGAAGTAAATATTATCCGAGTATTTCATCGCCTTATCAAGATCAATCGGATTTGCATCTTTCACACGCGTTACATAGTAATTACCCCAAGAAGAATCTTTTGTCCATTTTAATCCTTCAATTTTCAACTCTTCTTTTGGATCAATTGTTTTCGTTTCAAGACCAATTGCAGCTGTAATAGGTTTAAATACAGAACCTGGTACCGACAATTGTGTAAAGCGATTTGTCATTGGTTTTTTCGGATCATTATTCCAAGCTTCGCGTTGTGCCTTCGATGTCCCTCGTGCAATTATATTAGGATCATATGCTGGACTACTTACTAGTGCAATTGTTTCTCCACTTTTCGGATTAATTGCTGCACTTGAACCAGCTTCGCCCTTCATTTCATTATACGTTTTTTCTTGAACAACACTATCAATAGTTAAAGTTACATTTTCTCCATCAACAGCATCTGTTTTTGCCAAGTTTTTAATTTCTTTTCCTTGCGCATCTTCTACAAAGACACGGCCACCTTTTTTACCGCGTAGCTTTTCCTCTAATACTTGCTCTAAACCAGCTTTACCAACTGGGTCATCAGCTTGATAGCCTTTCTTTTGTAGCGTTTTTAAATCTTCAGCATTTACCTTTCCAATATAACCAGTCAGATGAGCTGCCGCTTCCCCTAACGGATATGTACGAACATTTACAGGTTTTGTTGAAACACCTGGTAAATCAATGTACGTATTTTGTGTTGCCCCTTCAGGCAAAATTCCAATTGGTACGAGATACCCTGGTTTTACCCATTTAGCAGCTAATTTTTGATCAATTTCTTCTACAGACATATTTAATAACTTCGCTACTGTTTCTTTCGTTTGCGGAGCAGTATCGCCTAACTTTTCAGGAATCAATCCGATTTCAGAAGCTTTCCCATTCGTTGCAAGACCTTTTCCATTACGATCGTATATTTCACCACGTTTTGGCTGTGTTGTCTGCATACGCACTTTACTATCTTTCGTCATGCCTGGGAAAATAAAATCAGGAGTCCAATCTATTTTCCAAGATTCTTTATCTCCATCTTTTTCTTTCACCATTTTTGCTTCATGACCAAATGTAATTTTACCACCAACTGTATCCATGCTTACTTTAAAAGGAACAGGGCCTTCATCTTTTTTATCTTCTTTTACTTCCCCTGTTTCTACCTTTAAGTCTTTCACTTCGATACCAGAATAAATTTTTTCATATTTCTCAGTAAACTCTTTCTTTGAAATATCTTTTTTTGCATTTTTTGATAGTTGATCATACATATCTGCAAATTTTTGTTTATTCCACGCTTTTACATATGTATCAAACGCTTCTTGTGGTTTTTCTTCTTTACCACATCCAACTAACATGAATGTTAAGCAAAGAAAAAGAATCCCCCATATCTTTCTCAATCGATTCTCCTCCTCTTTCTATATTAGTACTTTTGAAAATTTTAGCATTTTTACATGCTACCTATCATTATAGCACTATCGAATCTCATCTATAAACTTATATTGGTGAATATAAATAAAAAGATTGATGCGAATTCTCACATCAATCTTTTTTATTATTGTTGTTTCTCATATACATGGTAATAATACGTATATGGGTTTTTTTCATCCGTTAAACCTTTTTCTACAAAAATCTCTTTCCAATTTGTCATATCTATTTCTGGGAAGAATGTATCTCCTTCAAATGCATGATGGATTTTTGTTATATATAACTTGTCTACATAAGGTAAAAAGAGGTCGTAAATTTGCGCTCCACCAAAAATAAAAATCTCTTCTTCATTTTTACATAGTTCAAACACTTCTTCTACAGAATGAACAACTTCACAACCTTCAACATGATACCCTTCATTACGAGTTACAATAATATTACGTCTTCCAGGCAGTGGTCTACCAATCGCTTCATAGTTCTTTCTTCCCATAATAAGCGGGTGACCCATCGTTGTTTTCTTCACGTATTGTAATTCACTCGGTAAACGCCAAGGTAAATTATTATCTTTACCAATTACTCTATTTTCGTCCATAGCGACCATAAATGAAACAATCATTTTTTCATCTCCTCTACAATTATACTGCAACCGGTGCTTTAATTGCTGGATGCGGATCGTATCCTTCAATCGTTAAATCTTCCATTTCAAAATCGAAAACAGATTTAACATCTGGATTTAATGTAAGTTTCGGGAATGGACGTGGTTCACGTGCCAATTGCTTTTCTACTTGTTCAAAATGATTTGTATAAATGTGTGCATCACCAATTGTATGAACAAATTCTCCCACTTCAAGTCCGCATTCATGTGCAATTAAATGTGTTAGTAGTGAGTAACTTGCAATGTTAAATGGAATCCCAAGGAATATGTCACCACTTCTTTGATATAACTGACAAGAAAGCTTTCCATCTGCTACATAAAACTGGAATAGCGTATGACAAGGCGGTAAGGCCATACTTGGTACATCTTCTGGATTCCAGGCAGAAACGATTAAACGACGTGAGTCTGGTGTTTTTTTAATCATTTCAATTACATCTTTTAATTGATCAAGTGTCTCACCAGCTGTCGTTTTCCAAGCACGCCACTGTTTACCGTAAACGTCTCCTAAATAACCATATTTATTTGAGAACTCATCATCTTCTAAAACGTTCTTTTTAAACAATTCCATTTGCTCGTCGTACTGTACTTTAAATTCTTCATCTTGTTGTGAGCGAAGACCAAAATCAGTCATGTCAGGACCAGTATACTCATCACTTTCTACCCAGCTCTTAAAAGCCCATTCATTCCAAATGTTATTATTATGCTGCAATAAATAGCGAATATTTGTATCACCTTTCATAAACCAAAGCAGTTCACTTGCTACAAGGCGAAACGGTACTCTCTTTGTTGTTAATAAAGGAAAACCTTTACTTAGATCAAAACGCATTTGATATCCAAATACAGATACAGTGCCTGTCCCTGTACGGTCTTCTTTCTTCGTACCATGTTCCATTACATGGCGGCATAAATTTAAGTATTCATTTTCAGCATGTTTCATATGTAGGAAAACCTTCTTTCAATCGTATATGCAATTTATCATAACATGAAAAATGATAAATTTAATAATCCTAATTAATAAAATTTCTTGCGCTAATTCTTACAAAATTATTAACTTTCCAAATATAAAAAGGTTTTCATTTTCTATTACCGAAAGTATAGTGCGGTAGAACAAAATTTATATTTGGAGGTTAGAAGTATGTCTAAAATTGAAACGCCTGTTATGACTTCTTTACAAACAACGGCTGAAAAAATGATGAAGGATTTAAATGTTCCTGGTGCTGCTGTCGCTGTTATAAAAGACGGTGAAGTTATTATTTCAGAAGGTTTCGGCTATCGTAATATAGAAACAAAAGAGGCTGTTACCCCGAATACTCGATTCGCAATCGGTTCCTCAACGAAAGCATTTGGCACACTTTCATTAAGCTTGTTAGCACAGCAAAAAAAGTTTAATTGGGATACCCCTATCCAGTCTTATATACCTAACTTTACTTTATCTGAACTACTTGCTAGCTCACAAGTTACAGGACGGGATTTAGCTTCTCATCGAACTGGAGTGAGTCGTCATGAGGCTCTTTGGTACAGTTCTTCCTTATCTCGAAAAGATCTCGTTGAAAAAATAAAACATTTACCACTTGATGCACCGTTCCGAACTGCATTTCTATATAACAATTTAATGTATGCAACAATTAGCTACATTGTTGAAAACATTACAAATCAAACGTGGGAGCAATACACTACAGAACATATTTTAGAACCTTTAAATATGAGACATACAAACTTCTCTGTTAACGATTCACAAACTACAGATGATTACGCTTTACCTTACATTGAAAATGACGGTGAAATAAAAGCAGTTCCATTCCGTAACATCGATACAGTTGGCGCTGCTGGGTGTATTAATTCCACAATTGAAGATATGGCAAATTGGGTACTTCTCCACTTAAATGAAGGAAAATTTGGAGATCATGAATTAATCTCCTCTGAATTATTACAACAAATGTATACACCACACAATTCAATTCCAGACCAACCGGTTTTATCACTCCCTGAATCTCCATTAAATAGTTACGGTCTTGGTTGGTTTATTAGCGCTTATCGTGGTAAAAAAGTGATTCATCATGGCGGTAATATTGATGGATTTTCAGCGCTTGTTTCATTCATACCAACAGAAAACATAGGCCTTGTCATTTTAACGAATGCTGGAGGAACATTACTTCCTACTTATCTCGCTAATCAAATTTATGACGAACTACTTGAATTAGAATCCATTGATTGGCATAAACGTGCTGTAGAAGATACTAAAAAAATGAAGGAAATGATGAAAGAAGCAACTGAATCCCTCCCTGAACAAATTAAAGGGACTACACCTTCGCACAAGTTAGAGGATTATACTGGTACTTTTGAACATCCTGCATATGGAACATTACAAGTATACAAACGAGATGATTCGTTATATGTACAATTTATGGAAATGGATATTCAATTAGGGCATCATCATTACGACATCTTCTCTGCAAAAGTTGACTTATTCCAAATGAAAATGAGCTTATTATTCGCTTATGAAATGAATGTAAGTGGTGAATTCCCATCCCTTCAGTTACATGTACCAGCTACATTAAGTACTCAGCCGCTTACATTTAAGAAACTTAAATAAGTATTTTGATGGTAAAAAATAAAGGTAGGTGCGAATCACACCTACCTTTTCTATTTCATATCAATCTTATCTGATTGAAACCAAATTGGCTTCGATAACTCAAAGTTATTATGATCCTCTAAAACTATAGTAAGGCGCTCTAACATATCATCTAACATATGCGGCGCTGCTCGTAATGTCCAGACAACTGAGGAGAAAACTGTCATACCAACGTACACCGTGTATAATTTCCAGAATTCCTCTGGTATTTTTCTATTAAAGTATCCTTCTATTTGTCCGATTGAATACGGAATACTAATGTCCCTTGCAAACAGTGCAATTTTTACGAAATCATGAATTGGGTCGCCCCAGTCATAGCCATTAAAATCAACAACACCTACATATTTTCCATCCCGTACAATTATATTTTCTAAATGAAAATCATCGTGTTGAAATCGATTCGGGCGGCTCTTTAAATATATTTCATTTTCTTCTATAAACTTTATGATTTTATCATCATTTTTTATGTTTATTCCACATGTTTTATATGCCTCTAAATATTTACTATGTTTTTTCATTGCTCTTTCATACCATGGAAGTATATTATTAGGAGCTTCATATGTATGCATTTTTGCTAAATCTTTCCCTGCCTCTATACCAATATCATATTGTTCTTTTGGTGAATACGTAGGCAATAACTTCTTCGCATCTTCCCCTTCTAAATACGAAAAGATGCCATAGCATAAACCTTCTTCTGCCAACAAACCTATTTCAATTGGTTTTTGTGCTTGCACACTACGATTTTGCATTTCATTTAAAATTTGAAACTCTATTTTCTTTCTTTCATACTCTTTTATATCGCCTGTCCGCAATAAATATTTATCATTATTCGCACTCGTAATTATATATTTCTTATCAGGTGAAAAACCTTTAGAAATTTCTTTAATATCCACTGCATTTTTTACTATTTGTATATTGTTTTGCCATGCTGTAATTATCTTCATATCTATTCCCCTTACATTTCTGCATTTGGTGTATAGGCAACTTCTACAATAAATCCATTCGGATCGTAAAAATCAATCGTATAGTAACCTTCCGAATAATGATTCATTTCAATTGGACCACGTATTACCTTCACTTTCGTACTAGAAAGAAAATCTGCTACTTCCTCAACTACTTCTCTATGAATAGCTTGATAACAAATATGTCTAGGCCCTAACGTCCTTACAATTTCCTCATCTACTTCTTTAAAGTATATTTCACTTTCTCCTGTGCTATATGCTATTTCATTTAACTTTCTCCACCCAATTATGGAAAACAACTTATTATAAAAAGAAATGGATTCCTCTAAATTTGCTACCCAAAATTCAATATGATGAATGCCCGCTCGCAGTGTATTCATATTAAGAATACGCTCCTTGTACTACCTGCACAATTTCCATCGGCTTATGAACCATGTAATCTGGTGCATCTTTTTTCACTGTTTCAATAACATCATATCCCCAAGATACCCAGATTACGTTCACTCCAGCCTTTTTACACGCTGCTACGTCTCGCTGTTCATCACCGACATATAACATATCTTTCTCTGTTATTTTTTTTGATTTCAAAAATCTTTTTATCATTTTATCTTTACCAAACAAATTTTTAGAACAATACACTTCTTGAATATTTTCGATACCATTCTTGTGTAAAAACGCCCGAATATGCTCTTCTGAGTTCGATGATATGACTGCAATTCCGTAGCCTTTTTTATGTAGTTCATCTAATACTTCTTTCATCCCATGGAACAAAACGAGATTTTTTATAGCAGGCTGATATAATTTATAAAATTCCAACGCTAATATCGGTAGTTTATACAGTGGTACATTAAGTTGTTTACATCTCTCTGGCATCGTTAATTTACGTAAATGTTCAATTTCGTCTTCCTTTACTGCTTTATACCCATGTTTTTCAGCAAGTTGATTATAAATCGGTACAAATATATTTTGTGAATCTACTAATGTGCCATCAAAGTCAAAAACAATATATTTTTGCATTCCCATACTCCCTTTGCTTCTTTTTTCTAAACCTATGTTATTCAACAACATAGTTGTCTGTCCCTTCTATAAAAATAAAAAAGAACAAGATTTTCTCTTGTTCTTTTTAAGACAACCATTTCGGTGGTACATTCGTATTCCAATAAATATTTCCTAACTCATGATGTCCAGAGTATCCATCATCAAAACGGTGGTAATGGAAATTAAAATAATAACCATCTTGCGGTGGATGATCTCTTCTTACATGGAAACGCAATAAATCATTTCCAGATTTCGTATCGTAGACGTGAAAAATCTTCTCATTATTTCCACCAGCTGGTTTTTGAGAAATCGCTAATGATTGTAGTGAATCTTCTGGTACATCACTAGCAAGCTCAGCAATTGCCTCTTCAATTTTCGGTAATATTACATCTTTAAACTCATCTTCAATTACTGGACCAATTTTAGTACCAAACTTTTGCATCGACTGCTTCTCTGCTTCTTGCATTGCATAAGTAATAAAAGTATCGGTGGTTAACCTGTCATTCGTTTCTTCATATGTATAGGACGTGCTCTCCAAACTTTGTTGCCCAGCTGTGCTCGTAGGCTTGTCCGCAGCTTTGGCATTATCAAGTAATATGGAAGGAGGCGTCACTAAACCAAATGTAAACACGGTAATTAATGCGACTAAGGTTTTTCTAAACCAATTTGGCATTTATGTTCCCTCCCCTTTCACTCATTATTTTTTATATAACGGTGGTTTCTTCTATTATACAAAATGATTGTAATTTTTGCACTTTACAATTTTGTTAACGTTCACATATTTTTCACTTGAATATGAAATTGTAAGATTTCATACAATAAAAATACAACAACAATAAGGAGGCGATCAGATGACTTTAGATGTCATGTATTCCGCCGCAAGTATACTCGTTTTAGTATATTTTATTTATCAATGTGTTACAGACTAGAAAAAGAGCCGTCAATGGCTCTTTTTTAATGGTACAAATACAATCCATACAATTAATAAAATAAAAACAACGCTGCCTACCACAGCTGGCAATAAATAAAACTGTGAAAGTATAACTATTCCATATAAAAGTATTGCTGGTAGTAGTAAATAACGATCTGCCTTCCATCTTAACAATAGTAATTTCCCTTCATCACAATATAAACGAAGAAACATCTTATTCGTAAATTCATTCCAATAATCACGTGCATAGCGAGAAATTGCAACTACAGCAAATACGAGAACAATAGCTGCAATCCACCTTGGAGTCATAATTATACTTGCAGTACTGATACATACAATTTGAATATAAAATATTCGTGCAGTACTTGTACGGAAAAATTCTTTCAAAAAAGATTCGACAATACGAGAATCAGCGTTTTTCCCTAAAAGTCTTTTAGAGCGCGGAAACATCCACGGTTTTTTATTCGAACTACTCGGTTTAGCCGCATGACCACCAACTTGCATAATTCCGCTCGTCCAGCGCATGCTTTCCTCCTTTTCTTTCTCGATTTCTTTAAAAAAGAACTTTTTATAATTCATTTTCTCTTTTACTAATACACTACTTAAGAAAATTACTAAACCGATAAATAGAATTGAATACAACGGATTTTTATAAATAAAAAATAAACTAATTCCAAAAAAGGACACGCTCATAGAAAATACTACATTTTTTACAATCCATAAAACCCATCGTTTCCCCACATGTACATGAACAAATCTCGTTAACAACGACAACATAAATCGAAATATAGTAAAGAATACCCAAAATAATAGGACTTGTATCTCTGTTACTTCGATACTTTTCATCAACACTGGTAACATAATAACGACTACTATTATATTCGTTATCGCTATTCGAACAAATGTGTACATCATGCCATACTGGACTAATTTTCGCATATGTGTTGCATACGAAATTAAAAATAAACTATCCGCTTGCTCAAAAAATGAACGAACTCCTCTTGGATATGTTACTAGATAAAATGCGAGTAATCCTAATCCGAAATAAATCGTCTCTTCCGTTGATAATTCATTTATCCATAGCGATCGATAATAGATTCCCATAAATATAAGTGCTGGAATAATAATATATAATGCGACTGTCCAATCTGTTACCGAACGTATAGACTTCCATTTCCGCTGGAGTTCATGGCGTAATCTCTTATAAAATTGTTGTTTAATCATGTTGTTCACGCCTTACAATTACATCAAAGCAGTCTAATAATGAACTACCCGGCATTTCCGCTAATATTTGAATAGATTCTAAATGTCCATCTGCGACTAATGTACCTTGTGAAATGAGTAAAAATCTTTCACAAATTTTTTCAGCAGTATCTAATACGTGCGTACAAAGTAAAATTCCTGCCCCGCGCTCTTTTTCTTTATATAAATAATTTAAAAACTCTTTCGTAGCTACTGGATCTAAACCGATAAAAGGTTCGTCAATGATATAAAAATCTGGCTCAGTTAAAAACGCCAATATTAGCATAGACTTTTGTTTCATGCCTTTTGAAAACTTTGATAAATACTCATGTTTATGCTTATTCATTCGAAAAGTATGTAATAATTGTTCCGCTCGTTCTTCCCAACTCCCCATTTCACTTCCACGAGTTGCCATTAATAATTCAATATGTTCCCAGAGCGTCAAGTAATCATAGTATGTTGGATGTTCTGGTACGTATGCATACGGATTTTTCTTTTCACCGAATGATATTTCACCGTCCATATTTACAAGTAATCCGAGTATCGTTTTAATCGTCGTACTTTTCCCAGCACCATTTGCTCCAATAAGAGCAACTAGTTCACCTTTTTCGATAGAAAAAACTATATCATGAATTGTTTTTTCGCCTATTTCATATCCAGCTGAGCGGATATTTACTTTTAACATGCATTCCCCTTCTTTCCATTTCCAATACAATCAAGGAAAAGAATAACATATAACTATCTATATATCATTATAAAATATTTATTTTCATAGCAGGAAAAAACATTTTTTAACAGAATATTAAATGTTTGATTACATTTTATTGGAGTTGATAATATGTCTTTTCAAATTCGTGAAGCAACGATAGATGATATAGACGCACTTTGTTCTTTAACGAAAGAATTAAAAGGTTCCTCTATTTCCTATGAAGATATGAACAACCGCCTACAATTCGTACAAATGAGTCCGTTTGATTTTTTATATGTTTACGAGGAAGAAGAAGCTATATTTGGATTACTTGGATTTCGTATACGTGAAAATTTAGAAGATGTAACACGTTATGGAGAGATTTCAATTATTAGCGTTGATTCTAACATACGACGGAAAGGCATTGGACAAGTTTTGATGGATTATGCCGAGCAATTAGCAAAGAAACATAATTGCATTGGCACATGGCTAGTTAGTGGAACAAAAAGAGTAGAAGCTCATCCTTTTTACAAAAAATTAGGTTATGAAGTAAATGGCTACCGATTTGTAAAATATTTTTAAACTACTTTATAAAGTGAAGGGACTATAACTATGACAAACATTAAAGCAATTTTCATTGATCGTGACGGTACAATTGGTGGTGACACTACAATACATTATCCAGGATCTTTTACATTATTTCCATTCACAATAACATCCTTGCAAAAACTAAAAGCTAAAAATATAAAAATTTTCTCTTTCACAAATCAACCCGGTATCGCAGATGGAATAGCAACTGTAGCCGATTTTGTACAAGAATTAGAAGGCTTCGGTTTTGATGATATTTATGTATGTCCTCATAAACACGGTGATGGTTGTGAATGCCGTAAACCAAGTACAGGCATGCTGCTTAAAGCAGCAAAAAAACATGGACTTAATTTAACACAATGTGCTGTAGTTGGTGATCGTTGGACTGATATTGTTGCAGGAGCAAAAGTAAATGCGACTACGATTCTAGTCCGAACAGGCGCTGGGTATGATGCTTTGCATACGTACCGAGACAAATGGGAACATATTGAACCAAACTACATTGCAGATAACTTTGAAGATGCAACAAACTGGGTTTTAAATCAACTATAATACAAATGAAAATTTTGATTCACCCGAAATAATTTAAAACATAGTTAAAATAGCCTTTTTGGCAAATAATTGTATTCCACAAAACGGATCACCTCAAAAGGTAGCAAGTTCCCTTTTGATACGCAAACATTGCAATTCAAATTATATTTTTTATTAGTAACAGCAATTAACGTAAAGAAGGAATAGCTTAGTGGCTATCCCTTCTTTATTGACTTCTATTATTTACATTTGTTATCTGTTTTTATTGAGTATTCTCATCGTTTTTATACTCCAAAATATCCCCTGGCTGACACTCCAAAGCTTTACATATCGCTTCTAATGTTGAAAAACGAACCGCTTTTGCTTTCGCATTTTTCAAAATAGAAAGATTCGCCATCGTAATTCCAACCTTCTCTGAAAGCTCCGTTACACTCATTTTTCGTTTTGCTAACATGACGTCAATATTAATAATGATTGTCATATCCGCCACCTCAAACCGTCAAATCATTTTCTGATTTTATGTTAATTGCCTCTTGTAGAAGTCGTTGGAGGATAGCAGCAAAAACGGAGATAACGAGCGAAGCAAAAACGATAATGAGTCCCACTAACCCAATAGGAGGGTCCATTTTTTTCGCTATAAAATAAAAAAGTGGCAAACTTAATACATACAAACCACTGATTGTAATTGCACAGCGCTTTATATTCTTTAACGCCTTTACTGATAATTCCGAGAACGCTGTGTTCTCATCAATGTACTGTAAAAGATTGAAAGCCTGATAAAGAGCAACGTAAAAAGGCACAGCTGCTCCATACATCACAATGAAAACAAGATATTTCATCGGAGCAATATTAGGATACAAATTTGCTGCGAAATTCGCCATTTCCGGCACTAAAAGTATGCATAAAGCAAGCACTGAAATTCCAGCAAGAAAAATAATTACTTTTAAGAACATTGTTGAACTTCGTTTAAGATTCATTTACAATACCTCACTTATTTAATGGCAACATAATTTTATCATAACGTTTATTGTTTAACAATAAATAAATATCGTTTTATTTTTGTCATGTTTTTTAATTTAGGCAAAAATAAAAAAGAATTTCTCATTACAAAGAAATTCTTTTTCTTGAAAATGCCTCTTTCAACTTAATTTTTTAAAACGTTAATTCGTAATGGAAATAACGATTATCTCTCAAATAGCCATTTTCAGCGTATAATCGTTGTGCTGATAAATTATCAATCTCTGTTTGCAATTTTACACCTTTTGCTCCATTTTCTAATGCGTATTCTTTAGCAGCTTCTAATAATTTTTTACCTGTTCCGGCTCCACGCTTCGCCGCTTGTACAAATAAATCATTTAAAATCCATAATTCTTTCATTGAAATGGAAGAAAATGATGGATATAGTTGCGTGAATCCAATATATTCGCCGTTTTCAACTGCTACGAAAATAACGGACTCTTTTCTCTCAATTCGATTTCGTAAAAATACTTTTGCCCCTTCTAAATCAGAATCTTGTCTATAAAACATGCGATAGTTATTAAAAACTGATGCCAGTCCATCTAAATCTGCAATTGTTGCCTCATATATTCTCATTTTACTCCATTCCCCTTCCAATACTGTCTCATTATATCCGTTGCCCATTTAGGCTGGTGTATTTCTTCTGTCGGCATAAACTCTTTCATTATTGGTTTTATATCCAATATAGGAGTGCCATCAATAGCATCTAATCCCTCAACAATAATTGATTTACCTTCTCTTTTGATCACCTTTACAATTGTTACACCTATGCGATTCGGACGATTTTTCCCGCGCTGTGCAAAAATACCTACTTCAGGATAATCCTTATTATTTCTAGGATGTCTAGCAAAATACTGAATTTGCTCGTCAGTTACTTTATGAAAATAAAAAACAACTTCAATATGAGAAAAATCTTCAATCCCTTGTATACTTTTTTCTGCATACATTTCAGTTAAAGTTATACGGGATCTTACTTCTCCCCACTCATCATCTTTTATTTCCTTTCTTTCATTATGTACAAATGCGATTGGTTGAACTGAAAACATACGCATTCCCCCTTAAATGTAACCACTTACATTATAAAGTATTTTCTGAATGTTTTCCAGATATACGAATTAAGTTTACATAATATAATTATAATCTATTTATCTAAAGCTACCTTGACTGCTTCAATTGCATGTATATGGGTCGTATCAAATATCGGGACTGATATGTTTTCTTGCTTTATTAATAAACCTATTTCCGTACAACCTAATATAATTCCTTGTGCTCCTTCTTGTACTAATTCTTCTATAACCCTTTTATAATACTCTCTAGATTGAACTACTATTTTTCCTAAACATAATTCTGTATATATTACTTCGTTTACTTTTTCTCTATTTGTTCCTGATGGTACTATTACTTTTATATCATGCTCTTCAATACGTGACTTATAGAAATCTTGCTCCATTGTATATTTAGTTCCAAGCAGACCAAGCTTTTGAATGTCTTTTCTTTTAATTTCTTTTGCAGTTGCATCAGCAATATGTAAGACTGGAATATCAATTTTCTCCTTTATTTTTTCAACTACCTTATGCATTGTATTTGTACAAATGATTATAAAGTCTGCTCCTCCCTTTTGTAATGAATATGCCGCATTCCCTAGAATTTCTCCAGCACCATCCCAATCTCCGCTAGACTGACATCGTTCAATCTCTTCAAAATCCACACTATTAATCAAACATTTTGCTGAATGTAGCCCTCCTAATCTCTCTTTTATTTCTTCATTAATAATTCGATAATATTCAGAAGTTGATTCCCAACTCATGCCACCTATAAGACCTATCGTTTTCATATAAACACCTACCTAAACTATTTTTATAAAACTAATAACAACGTTTTATTGTGTATATTATACATAATAAAACAAGACTTTAAGTTTGGAATATAAAGTCTTGTTTTAACGGAAATATGGAAATAATAAAGAATAATTCTGCTTTCATTTCCAAGGAAATTTTTATAGAATATTCTGAAATTAATAATCTGATGTTTTTATAAATTCTTTATACTTATAATTAAAACACTCTCGATACAGCTCTTTGATTTCATCATATGATGGAACACGTGGGTTATTAGCTGGGCTACCACTTTCAATTGCATCTGATGCCATTTTAGAAATAGCATTTTCAAATTCAATTTCATCGATTCCGTATTCTTTTAAATTTGGAATACGAAGATCAAAGCAAAGTTTTTTTATTTCACCAAGTGTGTAGTCTGCTACTTCCTCATCAGAATTCGAATACAAATCCTTATTTAAACTACGTCCAATTTTTGCTAACCTTTTCATTGCACTTGTTTTTGTAAACTCTAACACTGTAGGTAATAGTATGGCATTTGATATTCCATGCGGTACATGAAATAATGCTCCCACTGGCCTTGACATTCCATGAACTAATGTAACTGATGCATTAGAAAATGCAATTCCAGCTTGTAAGGAAGCAATCATCATCGCTTCTCTTGCCTCCATATTACGTCCATCTTCATATGCTATACGTAAATATTTCATAATACTTTCAATAGCTGAAAGAGCAAGTACATCTGTAAGTGGTTGTGAAAATTTAGAAATATAAGCTTCAATCGCATGACATAACGCATCTATTCCTGTTGCTGCCGTAATTTGTGGGGGTAACGAACTTGTCAAAACTGGATCTATAATTGCTACTTTCGGTATAAAACTAGGATGCTTCATCATCATTTTTACATCTGTTTTTTTATTCGTAATTACTGCTACACTTGTAACTTCCGATCCAGTACCAGAAGTTGTTGGAATTGCAATAAGTGGTAGTGGATTGTTTTCTATTTTAATATCCTTTTGGACATAATCCTCAACTTCTCCACCATTTGTATATAAAACCGCTACCGCTTTCGCAGCATCAATACAACTTCCACCACCAATACCGATAATAAAATCGCACTTTTCCTCTTTACAAAGAGATAACGCTTCTAATACGTGTATATTTGTAGGCTCAGCATCCACTTTATTATATGTACTAACAGTAATGCCTTTCTTATTTAGTTGTTGCATACACTTTTCAACATATCCTAATTTCTCCATAATTGTATCAGTAACTATAAAAGCTCTTTTCCCTAACTTTTTTGATTGTTCTCCCAGTTTTTCAAGCGAATTCCTTCCATATAATACCGACTTTGGCATACGAAACTCAGAAACCTCTTGCAAGTCCCCCACCCCTTCTTATCCTAATTAATATTTTATAACATAAATTATCGATTTGATGAATCTTTACGATTCAAATTTTTTAATAGAGTCCTGTTAAAGTATAGAATGCGATAACTAAAAATACAGCAACCGTTTTCAAAATTGTAATAGCAAATATATCTTTATATGACTGTTTATGTGTTAATCCTGTTACTGTAAGAATAGTAATAATAGCCCCGTTATGTGGTAGTGTATCCATTCCTCCTGATGCCATTGATACGATACGGTGCATAACTTCTAATGGAATATCAAATTGATTGGCCGCTGCAATAAATTTATCTCCCATTGCACTTAATACTATTCCCATTCCTCCTGATGCCGAGCCTGTAATTCCAGCTAAAATATTCGTCGTTACTGCACCATTCACTAACGGATTTGTGAAAGTAGCAGAGATGCCATCTCTCATAATTGCGAAACCTGGAAGTGCTGCAATGACACCACCGAATCCAAACTCAGCTCCTGTATTCATCGTTGCAAGTAGCGCTCCACCAATACTTGTATTCAATCCAGCTTGGAAACCTGTTACTACTCGCTTCCAATATAATAATAACGTTGTTAAGATCCCTATAATAAGTGCCAATTCTACAGACCAAATTCCTACTACTGCACTTAATTCTACTTTTCCAAATGCTTTCATACCAATTGCAGAAAAATCAAAACCGCTTGGATACCACTTCGGTATCATAATAGTAAACACTTTATTCATTACACCTACTAAAATAAGTGGTATAAATGCAATAAGTTGTTGTGCTCTTGTGATTTCAATGTTATTAATTAATGGCATATTTTTTTGTTCTACTTGCAAAGATGCTGCCATTTCAGTATTTCCATCATTAAAACCAAAGTATCCTTCACCTGCCGCTTTTGCCTTCTTACGTCTACTCTCTAAATATAGTAAACCTACTGTAAGAACAAAAATTGCTCCTACAATCCCAAGTATCGGTGCAGCATAAATATCCGTTTTAAAAAATGTTGTAGGTATTACATTTTGAATTTGTGGTGATCCAGGTAACGCATCCATTGTAAACGTTACTGCTCCAAGAACAATCGTTCCAGGGATTAAACGCTTTGGAATATTAGCTTGTCGAAACAACTTAGCTGCGAACGGATAAACAGCAAACACTACTACATACACACTAACACCACTATACGTTAAAATAGCCCCCATTAATACAATCGCTAATATAGTACGTTTTTCACCAACTAACTCAATAATTGTTTTTGCGATAGAATCTGCAATTCCTGACATTTCCACTACTTTTCCAAATATTGCTCCTAATAAAAACACAGGAAAATATAATTTTATAAATCCAACCATTTTCTCCATAAAGATATTAGAAAAGAAAGGTAATACATAACTAGGTTCTGTCAAAAATACTGCAAATAATGCAAATATCGGTGCGAATAAAATAACAGAAAAACCTCTGTATGCTACGAACATAAGTAAACTTAGTGCTAATAATATAATAACTAACTCCAATTTTACCCCTCCATTAAACAGAATATTCTAAATTTTATTGATAAATTTCTACTAACCTTTTAATTCTGACATCCCTCCTCTTATTCATACAAATTTTTATGCTAAAAATGTCTAATTATAATTATTCGATTACATATGAAAAATCCCTTTAAACAGAAACGAATTCATCGTCATACGTTATAAAGGGATTGCTAGAATCTATATTTACTGCTGTATTAAATTTTTCTCTACACAAAAATGATACAGTTCTTCAACATCTTTCACTATGTAGGTCGCACTAACTTCAGTCAGTTCTTTTTCACAGCCATAGCCATATAAAACACCAATTGAAGCAATTCCATTCTGATTTGCACCTATTATATCGTGCTTTCTATCACCAATCATTATCATTTCTTCTTTATTTAGTTCTTCATTTTTTTGTAAAATATGAGCAATTATTTCTTCTTTTTTTATTCTCGTACCATCTAAATTACTTCCAATGATGTCTTCGAAATAATTCGTTAATTGAAAATGCTCTATAACTTGTTTCGCAAATACAGTGGGCTTTGAAGTTGCTACAAATATGCGATTCCCTGAACTTTTTAATTGTTGCAAGAGCTTCAGAATCCCCTCGTATACATTATTTTCAAACAATCCACGCTGCTTTAAATACTCACGGAAGTAAAAAACTGCACGTTCAACCTCTCCTTCACTCATATTATATCTCTCTACGAATGATTGCTGAATAGGAGGACCTATAAATGAATCTAACTCACTTATATGTACTTCTTCAATTCCTACTTTTTTTAACGCATACAAAACCGAATTTACAATTCCTTCTTTCGGATCCGTTAAAGTTCCATCTAAATCAAATAGAAATGTTTTATACATGTTTCATTCCTCCACTTAATTTGCTGTATAAATAACTGCTAACATCTCTTCCACTTCTCCCTATTATACTATCATTATCTATTTTTTCGAAAAATCAATTTCCATATGTCACATACTTTCAGTTACAAAATACGATAGATATGATAAAGTAAAAAAGTTACAATTATTTTAATAGAAACTGGTGAAACAAATGTCAATTACGTTAATTTTTATAATGGCTTTCACAATTGTAATCCACGCAGTTGAAACAAGCTCTTATAGTATTCGATTAGCGGGGGTTCGTTTAAAGAAGATTGCTGTCGCATTATCCGTCGTAGGAATCGTATTACTCATTTCAAGAACGTCAAACTTACTACAAGCCTTTTTACTTGGCGGGATTGTGGACGAAGCAAAACTAGATCCTTCTATTGATTTAGAGCATATTATACGTCTTGTACTATTATCTGCTTCTATCGGTACATTGCTTGCGATTATACTGTATCCAACTTTGACAAAACTATTTGGATATGTCATTCAAAACTTTGAAACAGACGGTTCTTTCATTCGAATGATGAAAACGAATAACATTCAAAAATTAAAGTACACAAAAAAATATGTCCGCTTTCCAAAGTTAGAAATGATTCATAGACTGCGTATCGGCGGTATTCCAAAGCGTATAATGCTTATTAACATGTTCGCTACTGCAATTTATACAGCGGGAGTTCTTTCCGCACTATATGCTTCTTTTTTAATTCCAGCTTTCGCAACAAAAGCCACTACAGCTTCTGGTCTTATTAATGGTTTTGCTACTATTTTATTAACAGTGCTACTAGATCCACGTATTGCTCTTTTAACAGAGCGAGCTCTTCAATCAGAAGAAGGTGCTGAAGCAATGAGTAAAATGTATGCTTGGCTAATGATTTCTAGACTTTTTGGTACATTACTTGCTCAACTGTTATTCATACCAGGTGCTTACTGGATTACATGGATTATAAAGCTTATGAATTAAATTTACTCTCTAAAAAAAAGCAGGTGAGATAACAAATGACTATACAAACAGAACAAGATATCATTCGCTTAATAGAAAACGACGAATGGATGATGAATGTATTACAAATGGCAAAATCACTAGAGCTACCTGATTGGTGGATTTGTGCCGGATTTGTTCGTTCTAAAATTTGGGATACTTTACATGACTATGAAGCTAAAACGGCTATGCCTGATGTTGATGTGATTTATTATGATAGTCTACATCAAGATGAGATATACGAACAATCATTAGAAACGAAATTAATGAATATTGATGCTACTATCCCTTGGTCTGTAAAAAATCAAGCTCGTATGCATGTAGTGAATAATATGCCACCATATTCTTCTTCTGTTAATGCTATATCTAAATTCCCTGAAACAGCAACGGCTTTAGGAGTTACACTTGATGAACTAAACAACGTTATCTTAACAGCCCCATGTGGTATTGAAGATGTCCTTTCCTTACAAGTGAAACCAACAGCTCATTTTCTTAAATCGAAAGAACGATTACATATGTACAAAAACAGAGTTATAAAAAAGAATTGGCAAAGTAAGTGGCCTAGCATCACAATCACATATCCAGAAATTTAGAAAGGGTGCCTCTCATTTATAGAAGCACCCTTTTCTTCATTTCAAAAAATGTATGACTGTTTCTGCAAATCTATCTGCTTCCTCATAATGAGGTGAATGACCGCTCTCTTCAAATACGATATACTTGCCGTTTCGGGCATCTTTATTAAATGTTTTAATTTGTTCTTCACACGTTACTACATCATGTTTTCCTACTATTAATAACATTAGATTTTGTACATCTTTTATTTTTGATAATAATGATGTATGACATGCTCCCTCTAATTTTAATCTATCAAAGTGAATTTTGGAGCGATTTGAAAATATTTCCCACTCTTCATCACTGTATAAACTCTCATCTGTCCTATCTTCCTTATTATCGTAAATCTCCATTCTTTTTTCTTCTAATTCAGCGCTTAATCTTATATAAGCTTCTAACAACTCTTCTGAACTAGCATCGCTAGATGAATAAGCAAAGCATTCTTTTGCTATTTCTTCTTTTCCATACTTTTTTAATAAATGCCCTGTTTTTTGTAACAAAGCCCTACTTGTTAATGCAAAATTAAAAGTTGGTCCTTCAAATATTATTTTCTCTATTGAACTTGGATATATCGACTCATAAAGCAATGCTACATATCCACCGAAAGAGTGTCCAATTATAGACCACTTCTCAATTTGTAATACTTTTTTTAATTCCTCACAGTCTTCAATCAAATCATTTAATCCAAAAGCTTCGTCTTCAGTAATTTCTTCTGAGCGACAAACACCTCTTTGATCTATCATAATTACATATAGAGAATCTTTTAAACGTTCCGCTTGATGAAATGAAAAATCATAACAACTTTCTCCTGGTCCACCATGCAAGTATAAGACTGGCTTATTTTTAGGATTTCCATGTGTTTCAACGTATAGCTTTTTCCCTCTAATATTCATGTATTTCCCTGCTTCTATCAAATTTTCCTTTATGATCACCACCCTTTTTTTACTGAATATTATAACATTTAATATTAAATAATTCCTATTACATTTAAGAAGACGATAATTATTGCAAGTGGTGCTACAAATCGAAGTAAAAATGCCCAACAAGTAAATACTTTCTTTCCATAATTTCCACCTACAAAAAACTCTGCTTCTAGTACCTTCTTCTCCATTTTGAATGAAACGAAAATACTAATAAATAGTGCTCCAAGTGGCATTAATATATTACTAGATAAGAAGTCTACTGCATCAAAAATATTCTTTCCGAAAATCGTAATATCACTCCATACTCCAAATGATAACGCTGATGGTATACCTACTAAGAAAATGCCGAAACCGATCAGCCATGATAATTTCGTTCTCTTTTCTTGTTCACCATTTGCTAATGCTGAAACAACAGTTTCTAGTAGAGAAAATGCTGATGTTAATGTCGCAAATGTAAATAGTGCAAGAAATACTGTTAAGAAAAATCCACCGAATGGGATTTGACTAAATACAGATGGTAATACGATAAATAGTAATCCAGGTCCTTCTGTTGGCTCCATTCCTAATGAAAATACGGCTGGAAAAATAGCAAGACCTGCAAATAATGAAACAAATAAATTTAATCCAACAATTGTTATTGCTGATTTTGGTAAACTTTCTTTTTTATTTAAATAGGAACTATACGTAACCATAATTGAAATCCCGATACTAATTGCAAAGAATGATTGCCCCATTGCAAACAAAATACTTTCTGAAGTAATCTTTGAGAAATCTGGTTGTAAGAAAAACTTCACGCCTTTCATAGCATCATCAAGTGTTAACGACCGAATAATAAGAGCGACAAATAAAACGAACAATGCTGGCAACATATATTTACTTGCTTTTTCAATTCCGTTTTGTACACCCTTTGATACAACCCATATCGTAATGAACATAAAAGCGAAATGTCCCATAATAGCCCAAGCAGGATTCCCAATTGTTTCAGTAAATAATGTACCGTAATTTTGTCCTGGAGTAATCAGTTGTCCAGTTATTCCTCTGAATAAATAAATTAATACCCATCCACCTACAACACTATAAAACGAAAGTAGTATAAAACAAGTTCCAACACCAAGGCGTCCAATCCAATGCCATCCTGTATTTGGTGCGATGCTTTTAAATGCTCCAACTGCTTGTTTCTGCGTACTGCGTCCAATCATAAATTCAGCTATAAGTAGCGGTAGTCCAATTAAAACAGTAAATAATATAAATATTAAAAAGAACGCTCCTCCACCACTCTTCCCAGCGATATAAGGGAACTTCCATATCGCACCAAGTCCAATTGCTGATCCGGCTGCCGCCATTATAAAACCTAATTTCGAAGTCCATTGCTCCGTCTGTTTCATCTCATTTTCCTCCTAATTAAATCTTTTTATATAAATAAATAAATTTTATAAACCTATTCAAATAAACCCTCCATTTCTTCTTCCATATAATAAAAAAATGGCCTCGCATCTCTATATAAAGAGACGCTAAGCCATTTACTTAACGCGGTACCACCCTTATTGATTCCATTATGAATCCACCTTAGTAGTAATCGTTTGATTACAAACCTAATATCGAAGGTTAACCGTTAAGATTTACTAAGAATGTGATTCCGTTCCACCTTACTGCTCCTAGGCGAGTTCAGGATGTCATTTGACTATGTCGCACCAACCCATAGCTCTCTGTACAAATACATGACCTTACTACTCCTATTCAACACATTGTAATATTTAGAATATATTTTCTTTTGAAATTACTATGAAGTATATCGGTTATATTTGTAACTGTCAAGGGGTATATTGATTTTTTTGTCGAAATGGTTCATATTTCAACTGACTTTTACTAAGCTTATTAGAAAAAGAAAGAATCTATATTTTCACCTTTTCAAACGAACTATAAAAAAAGAATCTTCGCGATAATCGCGAAGATTCTTTTTACGGTATGAGACGAGTACAATCTCTCGGAAAAGCACTCGCCTCTCGTACATTTGTTAATTCTAATAGTTTATATACAATCCTTTCTAACCCAATTCCGAAACCTCCATGTGGTGGACAACCATATCGGAATGTATTTAAATAAGATTGAAATTTCTCTGGATGTAATCCTTTTTCTTTAAACGAAGCGAGTAACAATTCATAATTATGAATTCGCTGTGCCCCTGACGTTATTTCTAGCCCTTTATATAATAAGTCGAATGAATCAGTAATAGCTGGATTCTCTTTATTTTGCATCGTATACATCGGTCTCGCTTCTTTCGGATAATGTGTAATGAAAACAAATTCACTATTATATGTTTCCTTTACATATTTCCCTAGTAACTTTTCACCTTCTGTATCTAAATCCCCTACAGGAGATTCTTTACGATACTTACTTTTCAAAATTTCTTGTGCTTCTAACAATGTAATTTTAGGTATTTCAGTAATAACAGGTACTTCTATTTGTAATAGTTGTAGTTCTATTTCACATTTTTTCGCTACTTGTTGAAACATATATCGTAAAACATCCGTTTCTAGTTGCATCACTTCATAAAAATCATGAATAAAACCAAGCTCTACGTCTAACGATATATATTCATTCAAATGACGGGAAGAATTATGATGTTCCGCTCTATATACAGGTGCAATTTCAAAAACTCGTTCTAACCCACCTGCCACCATCATTTGCTTATAAAACTGTGGTGATTGTGCTAAATAAGCTTCTTTTTGGAAGTATGGAAGCTTAAAAACATTTGCTCCTCCTTCTGCCCCTTGCGAAACAATTTTCGGCGTAAAGATCCGTGTGAAATCGTTCTCTATAAGAAATTCACTAAAGCTCTGAACGAGTGTAGATTTCACTTTAAAAATCGCTGCGGTTCGCTCATGCCTTAATGATATTACTCGCTCATTAAGTAGTTGATCTAAGCCAACTTGTAACTTCTTTTTATTTATTTCAAATGGAAGTGGCTCTGCACCGTTTATTACTTTCACTTCATGAGCAAGTACTTCAACACCCAATTCTGTTTTCGACGTCTCGACTGTTTCACCGATTACATGGACAACACTTTCTACATCAACTTTATATCCGGCCAATTCATTTTCTAATACACATTGAATTACTCCTGTTCTGTCCCGTAATAATAAAAAACTAACATTTCCAAGATGTCGAATCTTTTTTACCCATCCTTGAAGTAATACAACCTTTCCGCTTTTCTTTGTACATTCTTTTGTGAGTGAACGCTTCATTATTGAATCCATTATTTTTCCCTCCAGTAATTTTATATTTATTTACGTTATTGTTGTCATCGTCATCATCCACGGTCACTCACCCCCTTTCAAAGAATACAAAAATCCGCCCCTATAAATAGGGACGGATTTTTTCCGCGGTACCACCCAAATTGTCATATTGACCATCTTAGCCCTGATAACGGTAGGTACCGTTTGCTTTTACTAATAATCACGTTCAAAGCAACACTCACAGGTGTCTTTCCATCATGCGGTATCGCAACCTTCCCAGCAACCGGCTGCTCTCTGTAGACCTTTGCACCATGTACTTTTCCTGATCATCACTTTTTATATTTACAGAGTATTCTAACTCCTTACCTTATAAAACGCAAGCTTTTTTTGAAACATTCTGGTTTTATAACTCCTAACTTCTTCTAAAGTGTGAAAAGTTAATTTTGTAATACATATTCTTATGTATTAAATCCAAAATTACACCTTTAATATTTTCCAATTTTTACATAAAAACTAATTCATTTACGCATATTAATAAAAATTTTAAAGCGAGGTGTGTTTATGCAAAAAGCAATTAGTTTCTTTCTCCTTTTGTTTTGCTTAATTGTAGTAAACGAAACGTATGCCTATTCACCAAAATCTTTACCAATCTCTCAAAACTCTGATCGATGGCAAGTGAATATTGATAAACCGAAAAAAACAAACAAGAATATGCTTCAAGCTAAAAAAGATGAATTTCAAACATATCATTTTTCAGTAAAGAATGTCGGGAATAGTGAAGTATATAATGTAAACGTCGAAGTATTCCGCAACGAACCAAATAAGAAAACGAAATATGAACTCTTTTCCCTAAAGGAAAGTCGTTTGGCAAGTGGAAAAACTGGATTTGAACACGCTAATTTACCCGTTGCTACAAAAGCAGATGAAGTTGATGTTATTATTACATGGCAAGAACACCCATTCCGATCGATGCGAAATGGTCAAAAAGTTGAATCTAGAAAATTTAAAGAGCATTTTGTTTTTAAAGAATCCAAAAAGTAAATGGGATACGGATATATTCACACTATCATTGATATAGCTTTATTTACTAGTACCAGTTCTTAAGCAAATTAAAAAGTCGTGGCTTATAATGCCACGACTTTTTATATTAATTCGTACTAATGCCTCTCGCTGCCCAAATGCGATCGATATCAGCAGCATGTTGTCCGCCATATAAAAGAGCATCCGCTTGCTTAATCGCTTTCGCTCCATCACTGAATTTAGAGTTTGGTGTTAATGACCAGTGTGATTGTAAAATGATTTTTGTTGCTACATCACGACCAAAAGCTTGTGCCATTTCGTATTGGCCTTGAGCCCAAATTTCACCATCATCATGCACTTCATTCGTTATATCTTTCGGATATACTTTATTCGTATCTAATCGGCGTAAGCATGTTGGATCTGAACTAGAATAAGCTGTCGCATCCCATTCTCCAACACATGCTTTACCATATCCAGTAGTCGATACTGCATCTTCATATGTAGCACCTAGGAAGTCGCCAAATCCTTCTCCCATCGCTCCACCTTCTGCTGAACTACCAAAGCCAGGAACTTGGTTATCTTGAATCGAATGCCCATATTCATGTGCGATAATACCAGCATCTTCTGCATCATCAACACCGCCAGTACCGAAAGTCAAAGCTTTTGTTGATGGAGAATAGAATGAGTTATCATCAGTTGTACCATTAACATTCACTTTTATCGAACGGTTATTAATATTTTTAAAACCTAGACTTTGAATGTAACGTTGCAATGTGTCAATATGATAGTACGACATAACATCTTCAAAGCTATCATTTGCGCGTGTATAGTTAAATTGTAAATTCGTAGATTTTGTTTTCGCTTTTGAAGAAATCGTTACATATTCTCCAATTAAAAATCCTGTTCCATCTAAACCTTTTAACGTAACAGTTTTCAGTTGGTTCGTTAGAGCTGTTGAATCTGCATCGTTATTATCTTTTAAGCCTACTTTACTACCGCTAGATACGACTGGGTTAGGTAAAAATACTTTTCCTGACCCTTCAGCTTTTCGGTTTATATCAACCTTTTTAATTAACTTTCCATTTTCTGCATCAATAAATGTTTCCCATGCACCAAATGGATTATTAGAATGGACTACAACTTTATATACTGGACGAGCAATTCCTTCTTCAACAATATATCCGAACTCTTTATCTGTAGGAGCCCATAAATTTTGCTCACTTGCTTCTCCAACATACGCCATTGATTTTTGTATTGCATCTTTTTCACTAATTTTTGTCGTTACTTCCTTCACACCTGTAACAGGCTGATAATCAGAAACAGCGAGTACTCCCTTTCCCTCTCCGTTAAGCGTAACTGTTATTTGTTTTGAAAATACAGGTGCGCCATTAACAACTTGTTGGAACCTAACATATGAAGCTACTGACGTTTCTGTTGTAGAAATATATTGCAAGTCTGAAAGATCTGTTTTCAATCCATACTGCGCAGCATTTTCTTTTAAATATTCAGTTGCTTTTTTCTGTGGCGAATAAGCTTCTAACTTTACTTGCTGTTGTTTTTCCAATGCCGAAACCGTAGAAATTGTCCCCATTACTAACGGCACAGTCATTGCCATTGCCACCATTTTTTTATTAAACATAGAACCACTCCCCCTAATAAAGTAGCTCAACCTTATCCCATTACCACTAGGCAATGATTCCCCGCAAAACGGATGGATAAAAATTGAATCTACGAGTAATTCTCTATGAACACTTCTATTACCTTTCCATTTAGGGTAAGTGAAATTTTCTCAATATTTATGTGTAAAGTGAACACAATACTTTAGAAAGAAATTTCTAAATCCATTCCTTATCCCTAAAGCTTTTTATATTACTGTTTAAAAAAATAGGCTATTTTTTACCTAACGGTAGGTTGAAAAAATCACTTGTAAATGATACGATTTAAATAACCTTTTTTTAGGAGGATCTATATGAGTAAAAGTGAAGAAACACTCTCTTCAATAATGGAAGCAAGTTATCGCCTTTTTGCTACGTACGGTATTGTTAAAACAACTTATACGATGATTGGTGAGGAGGTTGGTATCGCAAAACCATCTATATATTACTACTTTAAGTCTAAAGATGCTTTAATTGAATGTATTTTTACTGAATTATGTAAAGCTATGCAGTTCTCTTCGTATTTCCATACAGAAGAGTTTACAAAATCAAATTTTATTGAAAAATGTATTGCAATTGGCCTTAAAATAATTGATGAACAGCGAAACGACCCTTATTTTAACCGAGTGCTACAAGAATATGTATTACTATCTTCAAGAAACAAGATGTACAAAGATCGATTACTAACTGTGCAAACAGAATATTTACATGGATTTGAAGTACTCCTTACAAAAGCAAATGAACTTCAATTAATTGAAAATAAAAATCTAGTTTCAAAAGCTCATATGTTAGCATTAGTGCTTGATAATATCGGAAATTTTATGATGATTGATGCAAAGATAGATTATAAACAAATTTGGATTGAAGCTGTAAATAACATTTTTGAAAGAAGGGGTTGAAGTGAATATAAAAAAACGCATTATCGGCTTAGATTTTGCTAGAGCTTGGGCGATGTTTGGTATGCTACTTGTTAATTTCATGGTGATAACAGGTGCAGAAGGAAATGGTCCCCCTTTTTTAATAACCTTCATGTCACTATTTGAAGGTAGAGCCTCTGCTTTGTTTGTTATACTTGCTGGCATCGGTATAACTTTAATGACTAGGTCAGCCGTTGCTAGCAATGAACAAATAAAAATTTCTAATAGCCGAAAGACCATATGGAAACGATCACTTTTCTTATTTATTTTAGGATTACTACTATATGTAATGGAGTGGACTGGGGATATATTACACTACTATGGTGTTTACCTTTTCGTTGCTGCATTACTCATGACAGTACGCAAAAAACTATTACTTTTTCTTTCTATCATTATTTTATTGTTCGCACAATCTCTTCAGCTTACTTTCAATACTTTCGAGGGTTGGGTAGGTCCAACTCCATTTATAAATTATGTAGACTTCTGGACAATAAAGGGTTTTCTTCGCAACTTATTCTTTAATGGCTATCACCCTATTTTCCCTTGGTTCTCGTTCTTCTTAATCGGTATGTTAATTGGCAGGTTAGATCTTCATAATAAAAAAATAAAAAAAAGATTACTCTTACTCGGTATTACAATCACAATATTGACAGAACTTTTATCAAAAGGACTTACACACTTTTTTATTCCATACATCGGCAGAGAGGCCGCCACATTTTTATTTAATACAGGACCCATCTTACCAAATGTATTATATATTTTATCTGCTACAGGATCCTCTATTGCTATATTAATCATTTGCCTCTATATCGCTGGAAAATATAGAAATAATTGGTTTGTCACTTCCATTGTACAAACAGGACAATTAACATTAACTCATTATGTCAGTCATGTATTTATCGGTATTGGGACATTAATTCTATTAAATAGAATGGAAAATCAATCACTACTATTCGTTTTATTATTTGCTACTGCATTTTTCATTTTCAGCATTTTAATTAGTGTGTTATGGAGAAAGAAATTTTCTAGAGGTCCTATCGAATGGATTATGAGGAAATTAGCCGGATAAATTTCCATCATACAAGAAGGAAGTTGGAATCATTCCAACTTCCTTCTCCTTTAATGAGCCGCGCTTAATTTAATTCGAACTTTCGTTTCACCTAAAGAAAGTTCATCGTCTTCGTTCGTTAAGTGACCAAATGTAAATTGTTTAACGAGTAAGTTTTCTTCCAATAAATCTTTATGGTTCGTTAACGTTCGCTGTAGCTCTACTTCTGTATCAAGAATAACATCCACTCGTAAATTAACTGGTAAATTCAACTGTTTACGATATTCTTGAACCGCACGAATGAATTCACGCGCTACTCCTTCTTGCAACAATTCTTCCGTTACATTCGTATCTAACATAACCGTATATTGTCCGTTAGTCGTATTAGAGAATCCTGATTTTGCAACTTTCTCAACTAACACATCTTCAGCAGTTACAACTACTTCTTCTCCTGGTGTTGCTTCGTAAACTGCTCTTCCTGTTGATACAAAGTTTTGTACTTCTTCTTGTGATAATTGTTTTAGCCAACCATTCACTGCATTCACATTTTTACCGAATTTCGGCCCCGCTGTTTTAAAATTAAGCTTCAATTGATATGATGTGTATTTTGTTTCATCGAGTTCAACATGGAATGCTTTTACATTTAACTCATCCATAACGATATCACGATAAGATTCCCAATCCATATCATTCTCGTTATGCTCAAGTAATACAAGTTCTGCTAGCGGCTGTTTTACTTTTAAAGAATGCTGATTACGGTTACTTCTTCCAAGTTCAACAACTTGTAAAACAGCATCCATTTCCGCTTCTAATTTTGGTTGAAGTAGTGATTCATTTACAACTGGATAATCGGCTAAATGAACGCTGCTTCCTTCTAAATTTAGATGAATGTCTTCCGCGACAAACGGTGTAAATGGTGCAATTAATTTACTAATTGTTACAAGCACTTCATGAAGTGTCTCATACGCAGCTGCTTTCTCAGCGTTCATACCAGATTCCCAGAAACGATTACGTGAGCGTCTTACATACCAGTTACTCACTTCATCTACAAGTGCTGCAATTTCACGAGCTGCATTCGTAAATTGATAATCATCAAGTGCAGTTCTCACTTTTTTCGTTGTACTATGCAATCTTGATAATACCCATTCGTCTAATTTTGTAAGCTTTACATCATACGTTTCTTTCGGATTATACTCATCTAAATTTGCATATAAAACGTAGAAGCTATACACATTGACTAATGTATCTACAAATTTAGATTTCGCTTCCAGTACTGTTCTTTCAGAAAAACGCTTCGCATTCCACGGGGCACTATCAACAAGTAAAGCCCATCTTAGCGCATCTGCACCAAATTTATCTACTAAATCAACTGGATCTAGTGCATTTCCTTTGCTTTTAGACATTTTCTGCCCTTCTTCATCTAAAACATGCCCTAGTGATAACACTCGTTTATACGGTACTTTTCCTGTATATAGTGCTGATACTGCTAATAAACTATAAAACCAGCCGCGTGTTTGATCAATTCCTTCTGCAATAACATCCGCTGGAAACTGCTCTTCAAATAACTCTTTATTTTCAAATGGGTAATGATATTGTGCAAATGGCATAGAACCACTATCAAACCAAACATCAATCACTTCTGGTGTACGATTCATTGTGCCTCCGCATTTCCCGCAGCAGACTTGCACTTCATCTACATAAGGCTTATGCAATTCCAAATCTTCTGGTGTTTCTTTCGTACTATGCTTTCTTAATTCGGCAATGCTTTTCGGTGCGAACTGATGATCACAACTTTCACATTCCCATACATTCAATGGCGTTCCCCAATATCTATTTCGGCTAATATTCCAATCTACCATATTTTCTAAAAACTTACCAAAACGTCCATGTTTCATATGATCCGGATACCAATTAACAGAATCATTATTTTGTAAAAATGTATCTTTAATTGCAGTTGTTCGGATTAACCAACTTTCTCCTGCATAATAAAGTAGTGGTGAATCACAACGCCAGCAATGCGGATAGCTATGTTCATATTTTTCTTTATGATACAGTAAACCTTCCTTCGCTAAATAACGAACGATATCCACGTCACAATCTTTTACAAATTTCCCTTTCAAAAATGGTACTGCCTCTGTATACTCACCTTTTTCATCTACAACGTGCAAGAATGACAATCCTTCACTTTGAACAACTCTATAATCGTCCTCTCCATATGCTGGAGCAATATGAACAAGTCCTGTACCACTATCTCCCGTTACAAAATCTGCTGCAATAACGCGGTAACCATTTGTAACTTCTTTCATCGGAAATGGCGCTGTATAAGATGTGTTTAATAATTCTTCGCCTTTATGAACAGATAATACTTCATAATTCTCTTTTAATACTTCTTGTACACGTTCTTTCGCAACAATGTATACATGACTTTCTTGTTTTGCTTTAACGTATTCCATATTTGGATGGACAGCAAGCGCAACGTTTGCTGGAAGTGTCCAAGGTGTCGTTGTCCAACCTAAGAAATACTCATTTTCACTATCTTTCACTTTAAACTTCACAGTTGCACTTAAATCTTTTACTGTTTTATACCCTTGTGCAACCTCATGTGAGCTCAATGAGGTTTGGCAGCTTGGGCAGTATGGTGAAACTCTATGTCCTTTATATAACAATCCTTTTTCATGGATTGTTCCCAAAATATGCCATACACTTTCGATATATGGATTCTTTAAAGTTACATATGGATCATCCATATCTACCCAATAACCAATACTTTCAGTGAATTCACGCCACTGCTTCTCATATGTGAAAACACTCTCTTTACACTTTTGAATAAATGGTTCAATGCCATATTCTTCGATCTCATGTTTACCAGAAATACCAAGTTGCTTCTCAACGCCTAATTCTACAGGTAAACCATGTGTATCCCATCCTGCTTTTCTTAACACTTTATAACCAGCCATCGTTTTATATCTTGCTACTAAGTCTTTAATTGTTCGTCCAAGTGCATGACCTACATGCGGTAGTCCGTTCGCCGTTGGTGGTCCTTCATAAAACACAAACGATTGCGCGCCTTCTCGATTCTGAATTGATTGTTCAAAAATGCTTTGTTCGTTCCACTGCTTACGAATACGTGTTTCTCTCCCTACAGCTGACTCTTTTACATCTACTTTCTTCATCTACAATCACTCCTTTGAATGTTTTAAAAGCACACAAAAAACCCGTCCCTATGAAGTAGGGACGGGTTTACCCGCGTTACCACCCTAATTCTATTAGCTTTTTCACTAATAGCGCTTAGCAACGTACTATCATACGTGTTCTTTGTAACGGTAGACATCCGTCCGGGCTTACTTACTTTCAGCCTCGGCTCCTCGGAGATGATTTTCAAATAACGTCTGCACACCGGCTTTCAGCAATATACCGGCTCTCTGGAGAACAGCTCACTATTTTACTCTTTCTCGTCTTCAGATTTGTATACTTTATTAAAAGTTATTTTATGCCATTTAGCAACTAATTGTCAACTAATTCAAAATATATCCTTATCTTTTTTCCCTATTCTTATACAATTACTTTTCAAATTCTCGCAATGCTGCTAAATTTTCATCATCCTCAATAAGTTCAGCAAAGAATCCCGATTCATCCTCACGAAGGACAAATTCAAGCTCTTCCTTCGCCTCTTCATTTCTATTTAACTGTGCTAAATAACAAGCTCGATCATATCTTGCTAACAAATCACTCGCGTCAATTATTAATACTTCATTTGTTATTTTTTCTGCCTTTATCGTTTGGCCGGCACCATGATATGAAGATGCTAAAGAAAGAAGAATTGCTGTTTCATTTGGATGATGTACAGAAGCATTTTCTAATATATGAATTGCCTCTTCAAACCTTTCTTGACTTTGATATATTTCTCCTAAAGAAAGAAATGCTCTACTTACAAACGGTGTTTGCTCTGTTAATTGTAAGATAATCTTTTCTGCTTTTCTTTCTTCCCCTGCTTTAAAGAATACTTGTGCTTGCAGAAGAAGAGTATCATAATCATCTGGTAGTTCTCGAACCATTTGTTTCGTTAATTCCAAAGCATCTCTTAACACATCTTCTTCCTCGCACTCAACGAAAAGATTTACAAGTTGCTTCGCTACGTCATAATCCCATTTATTTTCTAGTGACGTGTGCAGAATCTCTATTGCTTCTTTATTCATCTCTACATTCTCATAAAATAGCGCAAATCGCTGTGCTGCCATACTATTTTTCGGATTTAACTTTAAAGAGATTTCATATAAATCAATTATCATAGTAACCATTGAAATTTCTTTCGCACGATTTTTCATACGATAAAAAGCTCTCGTAATGATAGATCGTTTTGGCTGTTCATGCAGCTGGCGTTCAATCCATATTTCCGTAACCGCAGCTGCAGCATACATGAATGCTGTACTCCTTTCTGCTTTTTTCACCTTTAACGTATGAAGAAAATCTCGTATGTTAGACAATTTTTTATGTTGCTCTACTGCTTTTACATAAACATCAAATATACGTTCATTATCAAAATCTTTTTGTATTACTTTCATTGCAACTTCAATTGCTTTTACATTTCTTTTTTTCACTAATACTTTTGCATAATGATATAGAACTTCTATATGCTCACCATCTAATTGTAGTGCGTATTCAACCTGTGCTTGTTCTTTATCTATTTCATTCATCGCGCCGTACACATATGCAATCGCATCTAAACGCCATATTTCAGGTACTTCGTCCGCTAATTGTTCTAGTTCAGTCAGCAATTCTTCCTGAAGATTCATATCTACTGAAAGCTGTGCTAAATATTCCATATTAATATGCAACGGCTCTTCTTTCATCGCCTGAACCATATGACTTTGTTCTTTAGAACGGTTTTCTTCTTTTTCGTATATTTCCGCAAGCTGTAAATGTACACCTACGAAATTCCCATCAAGCTCTAAACATGTTTCATACGCTTGTTTTGCTTCCGTCAATTGCCCTAATGCCATAAGTGTTTCACCAATTCGGTAATACGGTAATGCCGTTTCCATTTGTTCTATCGCCTTATTATATCTTTTCATCGCTTGGCCGTACTGTCCAATAGATTCATATAAAATACCTGCATAACAACCGTACTCACTTACTTCATTTCTTTCTTTGTGTAACGTTCTTAAAAACGCTATACCTCGTTGTACAAATTCCGTTCCTTTAATTCGATTCACATATTCATCTAACGCACTTGCTACATTATAATCACTTTTCTTTATACCATTTTCTAACTTAGATAGTGCTACTTTAAACCCTTCTTCATTTCCACCAAGTTCAATTTCAGCATCCCATAAAACCATTCCTGCATTCATGAGGAAATCTTGGCTCTTTTCAATTTGCTTCTCAAGACCAAGAATATATTCTTTTGCTTCCTTATATTGTTCTCTTGCCATATAAACTTGTGTAAGTCCGAAGTGAGAATAAACATCCTCATCATTTTCTTCTAAAGCACGCTTATACAATACTTCTGCTTCTTCCAAGCTATCATTTTGAAAATGATAATCACCTAATTTTACGTAAAGAGGTGCTTTATCATCACAATTCTCAATACCGTTTAATAAAATTTCTTTCGCACTTTCTTCATCCTTCAAATCAGATTCGTATATTTCCGAGAGTTTCGTATAAATGTAAGGTGCATTACTATCCAAATGAATCGCTAATTTAAGCCCTTTTATTGCTAAATATAATTTCCCTAGTTGATGTGCACATCTCGCTCGTTCATACCATACATGCGCTTCATATTTGTACTCTTTTAACAAGTCATTAAAGATTTCATATGCTTCTTCATATCTTTCTAAATCTATTAATATTAAACCGTGATTTGTTAAAGTGAACCTTTCCGGACTACGCTCTAACGCAACTTGAGAGTATTGCAATGCTTTTTCAGATTGATCAATATACATATAGGATAAAGCGAGAAAACTCCAAGCAATAGGCTGATCTGCGTCTAATTGTAACGATGAACGAAAGCTTGAAATCGCTTCTAGATAACTTTCCTGCTCAAAAGCATATCTTCCGTTTATTAAATGATATAAAGCACGATTATTTTTCTTCTCAACGCTTGTCAGCATTTGCTCCGCTTTCTCTACTTCTTGAAGACGAATAAAACACTGTGCACCATGCAATTTAACAAAGTCCGAGTTCGGAAACTTTTCCATTAACTTATCGATACAATATAAAATAAATTCTTTATCTACTTCAACATCTAAGTGCTTTATCGTATATAACCACGTATTTGGATTATCACTCGTTTCTTTTAAAAATTGTACTAAGTTACTAATTCCCTCTTTGTCATGTTCATCTAAATGATCCGTAAGAGAAAAAATAGATTTAAAATAACGATTTTCTTCTTCACTTAGAAACGCTAGTTGCTCCTTCTTTTCTTTCGGAACAAACGTGATCGCTAAACAGCCTGTATAACGATATTTTTCTTGTAATTTACTATATTCCACAAGAACTGGTTCTATAAAGTTTGGATCTTGAACATAGAAAGCTTGCAATGTATCATCATATCCAGATAGAACTTGTACGTGTGAAGCATGCTCAATATCTATACTTAATAAAACAGGAATTCCTTCGTCAATCAGTCTCTTATAATTCTCTTCATTCCCTTTAAAATAACGATATTCATAACCTAATTCTTCTAAATAAGAAACAGTATCTGAAAACTTCGAACCTGTCATATCAAAAATAAACTCTGCTATTTCATCTTGTGTACGTTTCTCTCCCCATATACGCAACATCATCTCTAAACTTGTCGGAACACAATAATTATCCTTTTGTACAATAGGAACTATCGGCAAGTGAACCTTTTTTCCATCCGGATTTTTTTCTAAATTATGATATAAAGATTCTTTTAAACTCTTTTCTTCTTTTAATAGTTTTTGTAAATCTGCAAATTTATTCATTTTGTACAGTGCTTCTGCACGTAAATGTACAAAGTAAGTATTATAGGCATGATATGGCAGCTGAGTATTTATGTTATCTATTACCGCTAACATCTCTTCATATTGCTCTAAATCTAATAAATACTTTATCTTCTCAAAATGAAAATATGGTACTTGTGGGAATTTTACAATTGCATCATCAATTAACTGTATCGCGCGTTTTTGTTCTCCTTTATTCGCATACAATTGTGATAATAAATAGGTAGATAACTCTTCACAATCTTCATGCTGCATGCCAGCAATAAATTGTTCTTCCGCTTTCTCCCATTTACCTGTATGCATATAAACGTAGCCCCATTTATCAAACACTGCGCGTGCACTGTACTCCTCTGCTTTTTGCATATACATTAACGCTTCTTCGTTTCGTTTCATTTCTAAAAGACATCGTACTAACGTAAAATATGTTTTCGCTAAAAAATCTGCATCTATTTCTTCTTTATTACTCTCTTCTAAAGTTTCTTTTAACAGCTGCTCTGCTTCAAGAATTTTCCGCTCATCAATTAACTCATCACAATATAAAGAGAGCGTTCTCATATTTGGGAATTTTTTATAAGCGTAACGAATGAGGAATGAACTGTATTGGTGCATAAGCCCTTCATCAGTAAGGCGAATTAATATATCGAACTCCTTATGCGAAGGAATATTGGCAAGCCAATTCTTCACATAGGATAAAGTATTCGTTTCTTTTATATATGCAATTTCATTATTTATTTCCTGTAATCCATCTACAAATCTCTTGTCTTTTAAACAAGTTTCTAATTGCTTAAAATCTAGCATGCATTCACCTCGAATTTATATTTAAACTGCTACTTGCTTAGATTTTACACACCATATAGTATGTATTCAACTAAAATCTCTTAAAATGGATGGTATTAATTAATATTATTCAAATTTATAACAAAATATAGTAAAAACGATTGTTTTTCTCCGTATTTTGTTTAATTATATGGAATAACGTAACATGCGGTTTTTATCTTGTAGAAGCTGAAATTAGTACATAAAATTATATCGGCGATAATTCAAATATATCAGCGATTCTTTCATTTTATCGGCGATTTTCAAATTATATCGACCGATTCTTAACATTTATCAGCGATTATATGTCGAATATCGATTTATCGACATTAAACGACAATCCTTATACATCATACCTTTTTACAAACTATGTCACCAAATGTAATTTTCATATTGGGAGCGTATACAAAAGAAGAATACACATGAAATATTTTAAAAAATCGTAGTTCAGCTTCATATTGAGCTAGCGCATTATCATATGTTAATCCTCTGGCTATTAAACGTTCTACAAATTGTTGCTCATCACCCGGATTACCTGCAATCCCCTCTTCTTTTAATGATTGATACAAATCGTTTTTATCATTGTGATGCATATTTGAATCTAAAAAGTTCACTTTGTCGCTTACTCTACATTCAATATTTTTCACACCTAATCCACTTAAATATATCGGTATTTTCATGCCTATATTGCCATCTTTACCATTTCTTTGCGTATCACTTTCAAATAATTTCTGCAAAACACCTAGCTGAATAAATTCCGATTGTTTCTCCCCATCGAGTAAATAAGAAGCCATATTAGAAATCCAATGTGGTTCAAAACAGATTATTTTTCCACCTCCTATTATATACAAAACTAAAGTTCTCTATATAATAGCCGTATTCCTACACTTTTCTTAAAATTTCAAAGCAAAAAAGCTAGTGTATTTTTAATAATACATTAGCTTTTTATTTGGAAGAAAAATTTAACAAGTACAATCACAATCAAAACAATCCGTACAGTCTAAATCGTCACAATCTGCTTTTCTCTTTCTTTTGTTTCTTTTAAGATAATAATACAGTAGCCCAAACAATAGTATACAAATAACAAAAGCTATTATTGCTTCTGTATACTTATTTTGAGTCATAAAACCAATTCCACTTCCGCCTGAAATAAAAATTAGAATTAAGTAAATCCAGAACATCTATGTAAATACCTCCATTACTATATATCTTAAGATAATATCCATATAACACTAGAGGAAATGAATAATCCCATACCATTACCGCTTAATACACCAGTAGTTATTCTTAGCAAATTTGAGCTACTTCTCCATTTCCACTTTTGAGTGAACCCATCGATAAGTAACGGAATTTGAGCGAAAAATGATAGTATGATTGCCAAAAGAAATGAAGGTGTCATATAAAAATAAATTGGAAACATTAAAATACCAATAAGCATGCCTGTACAACGCGCACATAAAGGTATGTACTTTTGTAGTTTAAAAAAACTCCTATCTAATCTTCTATGACAAGGAATTTGTAAAATAAAAGTTCGAATCAATATGAATCCCCCTCTCTAAAAAGATTTTAATTGATTTTGCAAAAAAAATATATATCCAATAAAAAAACAAACCAGGTTTATACTAGACCCAGTTTGTCAGTTTACTACTATGTTACATCTCCTCAGGTGCCTCCACCCCAAGTAAACGTAATCCTTCTTTTAATACAACCGTCACAGCATAAACCAATGCGAGTCTGCTGTCTTTTTCTTTGCTCTCTTCTAATATACGAACATTACCGTAATATTTATTGAATGATTGTGCTACATCTAATATATATTTCGAAATAATCGATGGCTCATTTTTATTGAAAGCCGCTTCAATTACTTGAGGGAATTTATTAAGTAATTTTACGACACTCCAGCTATGATCGTCTTTTAAAGCAAATGTACATGTTTCAAATTCTACACTTTCTTTTCTTAAAATAGAACAAGCACGTGCATGTGTGTACTGTACGTAAGGGCCTGTTTCTCCTTCAAATTTCAGCATATTTTCTAATGAGAATTCGATATTATGCATACGCTCATTTTTTAAATCGTGGAAGATGACTGCACTAACACCGACTTGCTTTGCTACTTCTTCTTTCTGTTTTAAGTTTGGATTTTTCTCTTCAATATTTTGTTTTGCAAGTTCGATTGCTTCTTCGAGTACTTCTTCAAGTAAAATAACTCTTCCTTTACGTGTCGACATTTTCTTACCATCTTTTAAAATGAAGCCAAACGGTACGTGTTCCATACCATCAACCCAAGTATAGCCAAGTTTTTTTAATACGGTGAAAAATTGATTGAAATGTAAACTTTGTTCTGGACCAACAACATATAGCGCTTTATCAAACCCATAAGTGTTTTGACGATATAAAGCTGCCGTTAAGTCACGCGTTGCATAAATCGTCGCACCATCTGATTTTCTAATTAAGCAAGGCGGCATTCCTTCTTCTTCTAAATTAACGACTAATGCACCTTCTGATTCTTCAAGCAACTCATGTTCTTCTAAAATCCCAATAAAATCTTCCATTAAATTATTATAAAATGCTTCTCCCTGAAAATTAGTAAATTCTACGCCGAGAAGTTCATAAATGCGAGAAAATTCTTTAAGGGACTCATGACGGAACCAATTCCAAAGTTCTACCGCTTCTTCATCACCTTCTTCTAGTTTCTTAAACCAAGCACGTCCTTCTTCTTCTAGTTCTTCGTCGTCTTTTACCTCTTCATGGAATTGGACATATAACTTAAATAGCTCACGTATTGGATCTTCTTTAACTACTGCTTCATTTCCCCATTTTTTATAAGCCGTAATTAACTTTCCAAACTGTGTTCCCCAATCTCCTATATAATTAATCCCTACAACTTCATAGCCACATTTTTCAGCGATATGTTTCAGCGAATTTCCTATCATTGTAGAACGTAAATGCCCCATCGAAAAAGGTTTCGCGATATTAGGAGAGGAATAATCAATTACTACTGTTTTTTCACAGCCAAAGTGGTTTTGACCGAACTCTTCTTTCTCCGCTAAAACTGTTTTTAATACTGCATCACTTACAGTTTCACGATTGAAAAATACATTTACATAAGGACCAACGGCTTCTACTTTCGTAAAAAACGGATCATTGAATTTCTCAGCAACTTCCTTTGCGATAAGAGCTGGTGCTTTTTTATATTGCTTCGCTAATGAAAAGCATGGGAACGCTGCATCTCCAAATTCATCTTGTTTCGGTGTTTCAATTAAATCTAAAATTTGTTTTTGCGTTAATTCATTCGTGAAAATATTAGATAAACTTTCCGCAAACTGCATTTTATAATCCATGATACAACCTCCTTATTTTTTAAAACACAAAAAACTCGTCTCTAAAAAAGAGACGAGTTTTAACCCGTGGTACCACCCTTGTTGTTCGTTACGAACCACTTTCCCGTTTATAACGAGGACAGGGGGCCTCGGCTTTCTCTACTATTCGTTCAAGAAGCATCTCCGAAGTGCGCTTCATCTTTTTCTTCCGTACTAGGCTCACACCATCCCTAGCTCGCTTTCCTTCTAAAAAAGACTACTCTCTTCATCACAGACAGTATATTTAATTAATTATTGCTTATTATACATCTTTTCAAACAATTAGCAAGGGTCAATTACACCAAAGTGAAACTTAGCACTTTTTCTTTTGTATACATAAAAATTGTGTTTTTCAAATCTAGAACTACGAAAATGATCTTTTAAAACGACACGTTTTCTCGCCACTCGTTTTGCCTCCGCAATTGTTTCGTCAGTAATATCATGATACAAAGCGAAGTGTTTTAATCCTTTAATTCCATCGGATTCTATGACAGTTTCTTCAAACATCGGATCAAGGTAAACGACATCGTAACTATTGTCTTCACATTGCGCTAAAAATGAAAAATGCTCCGTTTGCTTTACTTGGATTCTTTGCATTGCTTCATCAATTTCAGAAACGGATGAAGACCATGTTTTCAAACCATTTTCCATAATATAAGCCATATACTCATTGCCTTCAAGTCCTGTTACTTTTCCGCTTTCCCCAACAACATAACTAGCTACAATACTATCTGATGCCATCCCGAGCGTACAATCTAACACTGTCATTCCTCTCTCTAATTGCATGGCTTGTACAAACGGATCGTGTTCTCCACGCATTAACCTTTTCACACGAAACATCGCTGAGTTCGGATGAAAGAAAAACGATTCTTCCGTACCTTTTGGATAAATAGCTAATCGGTTCTTCCCTACGACAAGCACATCTTGTTCATACTGCTCATGTAGCTTATGTACTGGTATGTCATTACGTTTAACGAAAGAAGCATTTAATTCTGCTGCTACCTCGTTTGCATAATCTGTCATTTCTTTGTTCGTTCTTCCTGCTGTGGTTACGATCATTGTTTCACCTCTATATAAAGAAAAGAGGGAGATTTACTCTCCCCCTTCTTTAGCAATTCTTTTCGAAAGCTTGTTCTAAGTTCGTAATAATTTCGTCCATAGTTGCACCTTCAATTTCATGACGGTGAATGAAGTGAACAACTTCTTTTCCTTTTAATAATGCCATAGATGGTGAAGATGGAGGAATTTCTCCGAAGTATTCACGCATTTTTGCAGTAGCATCTTTATCTTGACCTGCGAATACAGTTACAAGATGATCAGGTTGTTTTTCAGCACGAACAACCGCTTGACCTGCTGATGGACGTGCTAAACCAGCTGCACAACCACAAACAGAGTTTACAACTACTAAAGTTGTACCTGATGTATTTTCCATAAATTCTGTTACAGCTTCTTCTGTAGTTAACTCTTCAAACCCAGAACGCACTAACTCTTGGCGCATTGGGATTACCATTTGGCGCATGTATTCTTCATAAGCATTTGACATCTTGTAATCTCTCCTTCAACTTTCATTCCAAATTCATCATATCACGCTCTATTAATAGGTGCAAAAGAAAGATAACGATGATTTCATTTTTTTGTAGGGATTTCACAAACCCCACCGCGGCAATGCCCCACTGGAACAAGTTTTCTATTATTAGCGATATAATCGTATACTTTACTTCCAAAACCAAGTACGATAGATAGCTTTATAAAAGGAACAGCAAACCAATAAGATGGAACGGCCTTTGCTAATACATGTATGCTCTGAATACCGTCATACCACTTATTATTTTTTAAAATATACAATCTTTGTTCCATCTTACTTTGTAGTTCTTGAGAAAGTTCATACTTCTCAACTACATCTTCATTTCGAAATGAAACAAATTTCATCTTACCCTTTTTATCTAATTTTTTCGTACGTTCTGCAACGGCCGTACACATCGGACACCAACTATCATAGAAAACAATCATACATTATTCCCCTTTACGAGACTCCGTCATTTGTTTCCATACAGAACCTTTTGCTTCTTCTCCGCCTTCAATACGCTCTAATGCTAGACGTGCTTGCATGGCTACTTCAAACTCTGGATCATCTTGCGCTGCTTTTAATGCTGGAATCGCACTTTCATCTCCAAGTTCAAATAAGAACATCGCTGCACGCCAGCGTACTAATTTACTTGGATCTTTCAGAGATTTAATCATAACGAACATCGCTGCCGGATCACCTACATCTGATAAACAATCTCCTGCAGTACGGCGAACACTTACAGAGCGATCTAACAACGCTTTATATAATAACGGTAATACTTCATCACCTTTTACCATACCTAAATACGCTGTTGCTAAGCGGCGTATTGAAACTTTTTCATCATCTAACGCCATCTTCAACACTGGAATATCTTCTTCAGTAGGATCCATTTGTTCTAATGCTGCAAAACGGTTTTTCCAGTCAGAATCTTTCATCATCTCTTCTGTTACTTTATATGGCTCACGCTTTTGAATCGTTACTTCAACAGCACCTGCTTGATTTAATAATTCTTTAACCGTTTCATTTACACGTTCTTCTGAATAAGCAGCAACAATCTCTTCCACTACTTCTTTCCCAATTTCTTCAAAATTACCGTAACGTGTACTTTGTTCTACCCATTTACGCTCTTTTACAACGTTTGGTGCAGACATTTGTACTTTCATAATTGATTCTTTGAAACGATCTGGTAAGCCAACACGTTCTTCCGTCGTTCCATCTGTTAACTTTACTTGCATTGGAATTGTAAAGAACATTTGAACAAACACTTTCACTTCTCCAAAATGAGCAAGTTGTTGTTCTTCACTTTCTTCCAATACTTCTTCGCCGAAAACAGCACGAACTTGTTGTAATAAAACTTTCCAGTCATACTTCGCATTTCGCTCCACTGCTAAAAAGTCGGCTACATGATATACACCTTTAATGCCTTCAATTTTCAAAATTTCTTGCACTTGCATTGGTGCTTGTTCTTTATTTTCATTTGTATAATTATTACGCGCTCCTGATGGTAATACTTCATTCAAAATAACTTTCATTGTATTTGGACTTGGCGTCGGTTCAATTGCTTTAATCTTCACGTAAAAAACTCTCCTTTATTGCATGTTCTTAGCTGTATTGTAACATGTTATCACTCTATACTCCTACTCGGATGCTTAATTTTACTACTTTCTTCCCGCTACCATACTATTTCATTCTTTTTACATTTTAAATTAGGAACGGGATTTTAAAAGCTTTCGTTTCCGATGATTTTTATTTTTTATCCATTTCTTGAGGTACCACCAGTATTAAAAAAAAAAAAAACACGCTAAGCAAAAAAATATATTAAGCTATCCATATGGATAGCTTATTTACATAATTTTCGTTATCGGTAGCAACAAAAAGGAGGATTCCTTACTCTCAGAAGGAATCCTTTTTTTATTTTCTATCACTCGATTCATCTTTTTATACATTCCTATCCTGTGATGGGTTTTACGGTTCTCGTTTGTTACTGGATTAGCCAAAAAACGTTATAAAACTTTGTATACTCTTTACTTGTTTTTTCAAAAAAGCTGGGGTATCCCCTCTTTAAGTATATTAAAATACTTTCCACAATTTTTTTCCGAAGCTATTACTTCAAATTACCTTTTATTACGATGCCCCCTCCCGCCTTCTCTCCAAAAAGGTAATACTCTCAATCACAACTTCAGTTCTATATATTCTCTTGCCTTGTTCATCATCGTAATTACTAGTCTGAATACGCCCTGTAATCCCAACGAGCGACCCCTTCTTACAATATTCAGTTACATTCTCAGCCGATTTGCGCCAAACGACACAATTAATAAAATCGACTTGTTGTTCACCTAAACTATTTCGAAATCCTCTATTCACCGCAATACATATTCTTGCATAAGCAACGCCTTGTTTTGTGTAGTATAATTCTGGCTCCTTTGTCAATCTACCGATTAATACAACTCGATTCATCATAAGTTATACCACCTCACATATTTTTCTTCATTGTAAGGAGAAGTATTTGAATAGTAAAAAGCACAAAATGATATATCCGTAAGTAAAAAGTATTATTTTAGACCTTACAAAACAAAAAAAGAAACCATACATAGTTCAAACATGTATGGTTTCAAAATTTATTACACTTCAGTACAAGATATGTAATATCCTCCGCGAGCCATCTTTATTTCAGCACGGTACATTACATTTTCTAAGTAAAAAGTAATCGGTTTAACTTTACTCTCAAATTTTAGTCTTTCATTGCATTCAGTTGCATATCCTTCAATCGCTGAAGTAATAACTTCAGATGATGGATACGTTAAAGCTTCATCTAGTTCTATGAAAAAACTTTTAGAAAATAGTTTTTTCATAATCCCCTTCTTCTCTTTCATCATATTCCATCTCCTTCCATTCAAGTTGATAACATCCATATTATACCATACGTTCAATATATCTTTGAAAATAAAAAAACCTGCATTTTTCATGCAGGTTTTTTTTATTAGTCATTTTTCGTAAAGTAAGAAACGAAACGAAGAATTTCTAAGTATAACCAAACTAATGTAAGCATTAGTCCCATCGCAGTATACCACTCCATATATTTCGGAGCTTGACTACGTACACCATTTTCGATTAAATCGAAATCTAGTAATAAATTTAATGCAGCAACTACAATAACAACTGCACTAATAATAATACCGATTGTACCACCTTGGTGAATGTATGGAACAGTTACACCAAACATATTTAGTAGAAATACGACTAAATACATAACCATAATTCCAAGTGTTGCTGCCATCACGCCTGTACGGAATTTATCCGTTACTTTTACTACGCGTGTTGCATATAACACTAACATTGCAAATAGAATTGAGATTGTTAGTAATACAGCATTTAAAACGATAGAATCGCCAAATTTCATTGTATAAACTGCTGAAATACTTCCTAACACAACCCCTTCTACCGCTGCATAGATTGGTGCACCAAAAGGTGAAATACGCGGGAAGAACATAGACGCAAATGCGATGATTGCCGCAACGATTAAAGCACCAATTAATACTGGCATCTTCATCGTCCCCTGCATCATCTGTATGTATGAATAGACAGACGTTGCAAGTAGCAAGATAAGCATAATGAACGTTTTGCCTACTGTTCCGCCAATCGTCATCGCAGAAGCACTTGCTCCCTCTTTACGGAATGCCTCTTTTTTCAACATTGGATTAGATGTTCTCATTTTTTCCCTCCTAAAATAGGTTCTACCAATAGTGTAAAGTTTTTCTCTTTACTTTTCAATATATGCAGCTTGTTTTTATTTTAATCCTTCAACGATGTCTGATAGTTCACTCCATCTTTCCATCTTTTTTTCTAGCTCTTCTTCTGTTTTCTGCTGTGCTTCAGATAATTCTTGTGCCTTTGTGAAGTCAGATCCAACTTTCGCAAGTTCTTCTCCAATTGACTCAATTTTCTCTTCAAGTTCGGCAATTGTATCTTCAATCGTTTCCCATTCACGCTGTTCATTGTATGAAAGTTTACGTTTACGTTGTTGTTTTGGAGCTTCTTCTACAACTTTTTTCTCTTTTTGAACTTCCGCTTTCTCCATAAGTTCTCTCGTCTTTTCCATTTCTAAATAATCTGTATAACTACCTAGAAACTCACGCACTTCGCCTCCGCCAGTAAAGATGAACAGTTCATCTACTACTTTATCTAAGAAGTAACGGTCATGCGATACAGTTAAAACGACACCTGGGAAATCTTCTAAATAATCTTCTAGTACTGTTAATGTTTGTGTATCTAGATCGTTCGTAGGTTCATCAAGTAAAAGTACGTTTGGTTCTCCCATTAAAATACGTAATAAATATAAACGTCTTCTTTCACCACCAGATAGTTTACCAAGTGGTGTACCATGTGAATGCGTCGGGAATAAGAAACGTTCTAACATTTGAGATGCACCAATTACTTTTCCATCTGTCGCATGAATAACTTCTGCAATCTCTTTAATGTATTCAATCATACGCTGATTTAAATTCATCTCTTCATTTTCTTGCGTATAATAAGCAACTTTTACAGTTTGTCCTACTTCCACTTCACCACTATCAGGAGATAACTTACCTGCAAGCATATTTAATAGGGAAGATTTTCCACTTCCATTCGCCCCAATAATTCCGATACGATCACCCGGTTTCACAATATGATTAAAATTATGTAATACCGTCTTATCGCCAAATTTTTTCGTTACATCTTTTAACTCAAGTACTTTCTTTCCTAGACGACTTCCGCTTAGTGCAATATCAACTGACTGTTTTGCAGCTGGTCCTTCTTGTGCCTTTAGCTCATCAAAACGCTGAATACGCGCCTTTTGTTTCGTAGAACGGGCTTTTGCACCACGACGAATCCAAGCAAGTTCACGACGATATAAATTTTGGCGTTTCGATTCTTGTGCCAATTCTTGCTCTTCACGAAGTGCTTTCGCTTCTAAAAATGTACTATAGTTTCCTTCGTAGCTATATAGTTTACCATTATCTAATTCAAAAATACGATTCGTCACACGATCTAAGAAATAACGATCATGGGTTACAAGTAATACCGAACCTGTATATCTCGCTAAATATTCTTCTAACCATTCAACTGTCTCGTGGTCAAGATGGTTCGTAGGCTCGTCTAAAATTAATAAATCCGGTGTTTCAATAAAACATTGTGCCATTGCGATACGTTTTTTCTGTCCACCAGATAAATTCCCAACAATTGCAGTGAAGTCCGTAATTCCTAATTTCGTTAAAAGAGATTTCGCATTTGCATTTGCTTCCCATGCACTCATTGCATCCATACGTTGCTGCACTGCAAATAATTGTTCCTGTACTTTTTCATTACTTGGATCTTTTTCAATATTTAATAGTGCTTTTTCATAATCACGAAGAAGACGAATTAAAGGTGTATCGCCATGGAACACTTGCTCTAATACTGTCAGTTTTTCATCAAACTCTGGTTGCTGTGATAAATAACTAATTGTATACCCTCGTGAATGCGTCATATCACCTGTATCAGGAGTTTCTAATCCCGCAATAATTTTTAATAATGTCGATTTACCTGTTCCGTTTACACCAATAATTCCGACACGTTGTCCTTCTGTAATACTACATGATAATCCATCAAATAACGGCTTTTCTCCATATGATTTTGATAAGTTCTCCACAGTTAACATTTTCATATTTGTGCATTCCACTCTTTCATAAATTGTTCAATAAACTGTTCCATATAAAGATGACGAATTTCAGCCTCTTGTTTTGCTGCATTCGTATTCATTAAATCTTTTAATTTCAAAAGTTTTTCATAAAAATGATTTAAAGATGGATCATTATTTTTTCTATACTCTTCTTTCGTCATTTCTTCACGCGGTGGAATAGTTGGGTCATACATTAATCTCCCTTTCGCCCCGCCATATGCAAATGTACGAGCAATTCCTATTGCACCAAGAGCATCTAAACGATCCGCATCTTGAACAATTTTCCCTTCAAGTGACTCTACTGTGCCGCCATGGCCACCTTTATAAGACATATTGGCGATGATATGAAGAATATGTTTACTTTCCTCTTCTTCAACACGTAGCTCTTCTAACCAATCAGAAACTTTTTTCATTCCTGCTTCTTCACTTTCATTTAGCTTTTCATCTGCCACATCGTGAAGTAATGCTGCCATTTCAATTATAAAACGATTTCCACCTTCTTGCTCAGATAAAGAAATCGCCATTTTATGTACACGTTCAATATGATACCAATCATGCCCACTCGCATCTTTTTCTAAAATATGTTTTACAAAAGTAATTGTTTTTTGAATTTTTTCTTGTTTTGTCATTTTATCTTCACCCAGTTACTTATTGTAACACGCCCGCATTTTTTCATCACATATTTTCTTGTCCGCCCATACACTAGGTGGTAGGCATCATCATGAAGGAGGAATAAACATGTTCTATAATAATCAACCGCCTTATCCAAGGCAACCATTGTATCCTCAACAACAAGAACAGAGATACACAGAACAATACGAAGAACAAGAGTTACAACAGCAAGAGCAACAATATGACGAAAACCCATATGCAACAACGCAAAACCAAGAAACTGAATTTCAACAAAATCCATATGACACACGTCCAAATTATGAATATCCTCAAAATCCATATGCAGCACCACAAAATCAAGAACAGCGATATCCTCAAAATCCATATGTAATACCACAAAACCAAGAACAACAATATCAACAAAATCCATATGCAGCACCACAAAACCCATACACAACTCAACCACAACAACCGCAATATCAACAACAAATGTATCAACCAAACTACGACGCACGTGTCTCACCACCTAAACCACCAACAATAGATCCAACTCAGCCACAAATTTTACCGCCCGGACCAACACTAGACATTACACAACCACAAATCTTACCACCTGGACCAATTACTGAACCAACACAACAACAAATTCAACAAGTTGTCGGTACACAATTTTTACCTTTCAAGAAACCTGTACTAGATTTCGTAAAACCATGGGTAGATTACGGTTTAAATGAAGCAAAACATACATCACACGAACACGCATTAACAGAAGTTGCTGCGATTATGTTTTTAGTTGGTAAAGGCTTCAATCCGACGATTGCACATTATATCGTTGAATCTTGGGAGAAGAATGAGCAGTTTTAGGGTTGTTTATTTGATAAAATATAAAAAACACAAAAGTGCCAAACCCCTTATACCACAAGGGTTTTGGCACTTTTCAATATCTAAAACAAATTTTATTGAAATAATTATTTTTATAGATTTTCATACTTTTTTATATAGTACGTGAACATATACAGTACAAAAATACACCTTTGTATACACATTTTTAGAAACATCTTACGTTTATCAAACAATAACCAAAAGACGTACCTGCAACCTCATCATATAAATAATAGATATTAAAAAGAGGACACTATAAGCGCCCTCTTCCTTAGGTTTTAAATATGTTCTCCATGATCCATAAACACTTCAATTGCTTCGTTTTGTGGTATGTCTTTTGCATTAGTAAGACCAAAAGTAAAAACAGCGGATAACATCATCATTAATAAGATTGCTTTTTTCATTTTAGCGCCCTTCTTTCTATGCTCTTTTTGTCTGCATCTAAAGCGATGTGCAAATACTTGCTTGCTTTTCTATGATTTTCTGAACCATAGAATATTTCACCTAAAAGAGAAGCATATTCTTTTACCCAATCATATAATTCTTCTTTTTCAAAATACGAAATACCTTCTATAACCACATTTTCTAATTCTTCTTGCGGTACATAGTTATGTACTGCTTTTAAAATTCGGAAATGATGACGATAACATAAGTCGCTAATCTTATAGCCATTCTCAATATATTCATTAGCGATATGACTATAACCTAACTTAAAATGTTCTCTTGCTAAAAGAAACATAGTTTTAGCGTTATTTTCTAATGAATCCTCTAAGTGTTTAATTGCTAACTCTGGCATGTTTTGACTTGCGTATAAAAGTCCTAAATTATGCTTAACTCGTTTAATAAGAAGTTCATCATTAGATTTTTGGAAGGTACCTAGTGCTGAAAGTAAATATTCCTCTGCACTTTCGAATTCATTTAGTCGAATGTGTGCCATTCCTAAAGTATTTAAGCATGCTGCAGTTTTTAATTCATACCCTGGACTAATTGAAAATACTTCATTCGCTTTTGTAGCAAATTGAACTGCTAGGATCGGTTTTAATACGTGATAGTAATGGACTGCAAGCCAATAATTAAATTCAGCTTTTTCAATTTCATCATGCATGTACTCTAAAAACGTTTCAGCTTTTTCAAATTGCATTCTTGCTTCACTATGATTTGCTTTATTAATAGCGTAAATTGCTTTAAATAAATGATGATAGTACTCTAAAAATGTTTCTGTAGACTCTGGTAAAGGCTCGATTTTGTCCAGAATATCTTTTGTACTATCCATATCCCGAATTAGCAGTTTATACCGTGCATTCAATAAAGCGTAGTAGACTAATATTGTTTGGTCTTCCTTAATATTATTGATTTTATTTGCAATATCTTCTTTTATTTTCTGAGACTGTAATACACGTTGTGAAATCATAGCTTGATACCAGTCGTTTAATAATTTTGTGATTTCTTCTTTAGAAATAATGTCAACACTCATCTACTTCTACCCCCTTTTGTTAAATGTTATCATGACATGCTTGTTTGCATAAATAAGTTTTTGAATATTCTAACTTGAAAAAATCATTTTTGAATATTCATGTTAACAAAATGGTCCCTTTTCAAATCCAAAAAAGAACACACGTTTGTTTGTAGTGGAGTTAAAAAAACAAAAGTGAGGTATTACATCATGGAATATAACGGCTTTCCTGTAGTACGTGGAAGAGGTATGATGAAATGGAATCCGTTTGCTTCAATACCGGAGCAATACGAGGAAATACATAGAATGTTTGAGGAACAATATAAAGTACCTAAACCTTTTTTAACACAAGATACTATGGAACGAATAGAAAGAGCGTTAATGCAATCTTTTCACGAGGAAGAAGAAATACATATCTCATACTATCGTGATGGAATGGTGCAAGACATGTACATAAATGTATTACATATTGAACCGATGACGAAAACTATATATTGTACAGATGCTTTTGGTTTGAATACTAAGTTTAAGTTTGATGAATTGGTGAATATAAATTAAAAGAAGCCGCCCGACAGGACTGAAGTGCACCCCAATTGTTAGACACAGCCTAACAATTGGGGTGCACTTCACATATATAGGTGGCTTTTGTACGACAAAAAAAAGAGCTCTGCTATACAGCAGAGCAAAAGAAAAGTATATAACCCTATAAAAATAATACAAATTATTGATACTTTCAAAAGACGAAATTTAAATTTCCATCACAATAATAGCTATGTTTAAGATGGTGGGAAGCTTTTCTGTGAAGTTTGTGGTTTTGATTTTTATAAGGCATACGGGGAATTAGAAAAAGATTTCATTGAAGGTCATCACACTGTACCTGTATCAGAGCTTAAAGAGGGCTCTGTAACCAAAGTAGAGGATATTATAATGGTATGTGCTAATTGTCATAGGGTGCTGCATAGGAAGAAGCCCTGGCTGAGTAAAGAAGAACTGCAACTGTTATTAAATAAACTGTAAGATTTAAAAATAATAAGAGTCCTTTTTAAGCAAGGACTCTTTGGAATAATATTACTGGTTGGAGCAATTAGCTTTTGATAGCTGCTCTTTTTATGGATTCACTACATAAACTTCTTCTGCCCACGATTCTCCTATTAAATAGTTATTGATGGAAAAGTAATCATTTCTAGGTACATTTAAAATCAATTCATTTATACGATTAATTGTGTAAGAATTATGATGTGTGATTTCTCCTAATTCCTTGTACTGCCTTACGCTTTTTTTCCATTTCACAATTACAACATCACTTTTTGTAACTGTTCAAATTGCTCTTGTATTTCAAGCTTTACAATATTCATATCCATTCCCCTTACATCTAGTTGCTCCTCATCGTTTTTTGAAGATCACTATAAAAAAAAGCTAGTGTTCCACTATTTCTTATTCACGACTTAAAGCACACACATGTAATACTTATGCTCCAAGCTGGTGAGTATTCTAAAATTATTCAGGGACGCTTAGGACGCTCTTCTATTCAAATGGCTTTAGATAAATATAGTCATATCATACAAAACATGCGGCAACAGGTCGCAAAATTCTAATGTGAACTAAATTTGAGCATTAATAAAAAACAGATCCTATAAACCTGATATGACAAGGTTTATAAGTCTATATCGTTGAATCTTTGGAAAAGAATGAGCAGTTTTAAGGGTGTTTATTTTTAAAACATCAAAAATGCCAAATCCCTTATGTCACAAAGGATTTGGCATTTTTAAGTATCTAGAACACTCGCTAAGTTTAAGGAAAACTTAACAGACATGCGTCCGGCATAATGCCATGTCCACACCCAAGGATTGGTTACATAAAATAACGTATCTAACATGGGAAGTCTATTGGTCTTTTCCCCTTATAGTAACACTCTCTTCTACTAAGACCTTTTCTTTCTAGGACCTACAATTAATTTAATCGCTGTTCTTTCTTCATTATTGATAGAAATCTCTTGAAATGCTGGTACGAAGGCTAAGTCAATACCACTTGGAGCGACGAACCCTCTTGCAATCGCAATTGCTTTAATCGCTTGATTTATAGCTCCAGCCCCAATCGCTTGAATTTCCACATTACCACTTGTTCTTAGTACACCCGCTATTGCACCCGCGACTGAATTTGGGCTTGATTTTGAAGATACCTTTAATATATTTTCCATGTAAGTTGCTCCCTCTATTATTTAATCTCTCTTTCGTTACAATTTTAAATATTTTAGCGTATCTTTAATTACTATTCACACCAAAAACAAACGATGCTTCATATGTACATTATTCTATATTTTCTGACTCCTTCCTGCTCAGCTACGCAAATAAAAAAATAAACTGAATAACCTAATATACATACAGTTAAATGTCATAACTTCACCAAATGATAACATCCATACAGCGAAAGATAATATTGCTGTTTGTCAGACGAAATTAATATAGTAAAGTGAAACTTTAATGAGTGGGGGTTTTGTTCATCCCCACCTAACTTCTTTGCTTTCGCTGAATTTTGAGATGGGAGTCTTACTGCTCGGAAAATAGCGGGATAAACGTTTCCTCGTTACTTCAATCTATTTAGAAATTCCATTTATTTTTCTATCAAATTATGAACCTTATCATCTTCAAAAGGTGTTACAGGTAATACCCAAATACTACATTTCATCATTTGACCACTTTATATTCCACATCTATCTCCTTTTATAGTACAAGCATACACGCCAATTGTGATTCACCTTCATAAACTACTATGTGGTTTAAATTTATTAAGAATAGGAGGTAATATATTGGGTTCATACTATCATTCTTCAAACTCGTATAAAAAATGTTCATGTGACCATTCACATAAACGCAGCTGTCCTGCATACGGAACTTTTTGGCAAACTGAATTTATAACTGTTCCTTTTGGCGATCCTTTTCCATTTAATCACGTTGGACCTTTAGCAGGAGGCGTTTCCTTACTAAATCCTACTACTATACACTTTAGACAATTTGGTGATTATAGAGTTTCGTTCATTTCCAGTATTAATACTACTTTAAATCCTGTATTTCCACATATCCCAGTCATAACTATATTTTTAAATAACAATCCACTTGCTAATAGTCAAGGTGACTTCGCTATTCAAATGAATACTTCATCAAATAACGAATGTCTTCAACTCGTTGGCGAAACGATTGTTACAGTGCCTGCTAATTCAACTCTTCAACTTAGAAATAATAGTGGTTTTAATCGTCAAAGTATTGTAACTTGTGACAATGGTATAAATTCAGTTGAATTAACAGTTACAAAACTAAGTTAATATTATTTCTTTACATTCAGATGCTATTTCAGCATCTTTTTTTATTGAATAACAGTTTTCTTCGACTTTTATTATCTTTCATCACGCAAAAAAAGTGCAGAATTCTTTCTAACACAAGATTTCTGCACTTTTTTATTATACTTATTTATTCTTCCTTATTTCTCTACATAAACCGACTTAACAATCGTACGATTATATGATTTTCCTTCTTTATTCATCCCTTTTATATCCATCGTAACGTTATATACTCCCGGTTGTTTTATATCTTTCAAAGCACCTGTAAATGTATTCGTATTAACATTTTGTAATTCATTAAATTCAGAGACTAACTTACCTTCTTTATTAACGACTCTTACTGTTATGGAAAGATCCCCTTTCATTTCAGGTGCTACAGGTGATTTTTTCAGTTTATACTCAGGTTTATTTACTTTAACTTTTGTAGGCATTTGAAGAACAAATGGCGCGCCATCCTTGTAATCGCTTACAACTAAATATGCATCTTTCGACTGCTTCGCCATCATTTTGATTTTCCATTCGCCTACTTCCAATTTATCAAACTTAAATGTTCTAATTGTCGCCCCATTAAAGAAAGATTCGCCTTCACTAGTAGTTATAGCGCTATCTTTATTTGCATAGATTTTTCCTTTTGGAGATACCATTTGTACTTCAACATCAGAAGAAGCAGTTAGTACAGAAACTATTCCTCCAGCCTTTTTATCAACAGAAATACTTTGCTCTATCCACTGATTTTGTGGTAATTCGCCTCCTAAAATATTTTGATTTGAAGTTGTATTTAATTGTTCTAGATTTTCATTTGAACTAGTGCTGGATGCTACTAAAGCTGGTAATCCCACATTTGTCGTACGTAAATATGGTTCAATTCGTGCAAAAACAGCTGATCCTTTTCTTATATTGTCATGATCAAATCTGGAATCTGTAAATAAATGTGTACCGTACGATAGCTTGGCACTCCATTCATTTACTAGTCCATCATTTGAACCGTACGATGATAAATATAACCCACCCATAGATAATGCAGAAAATGTTGGCCCCCAGCTAGTTCCAGTAGCCGTATAGTAACGGTTTAATTTAGCTGCTGGGTTGTTATCTATTATTGAACGAAACTTTGCCATTTCACCTATTTGTAACGAGTACGTACCATCATCTTTTTGACCTAATATAGAAGCAAGCCACCCTGCCCACCAACTATATGACAAATCTGCTAAATTTGAGCCGTGATGCGGTGTAGCAAGTGTAATAACATTTCCAACAAATCGATTCGCACCATATTCAACTAATGCAGCTTGTGTATCAATTCCACCTTTACTATGCGCTACAATATTAACTTTCTTACCGAAATGATTATATATTTCTTCAAGTTTTTGTGCCAACAATTTTCCGTTATCCCACTGACTAGCCGAACCTTTCCCCGCTGCATCATACAATTGTATAAACACTGTTTGATAGCCTGCTTTTAAAGCATAATCATACATATCATTTATATCATGATATACTGTCTTTCCATACCAACTATCAGCATTACCATTTCTTCCTTGTACAAAGAGAATTGGCGGTTTATTCTCATCATAATTAGCAGGTTTTTGGCCTAAAAACCATTCTCCAGGTGTGAATACTTCTGTATCAGGAAACCCCTTTCCAAGCTCTTTTACAACTTCTGCCTGTACATTTGTGCTAATCGTTGGAGCCATGATAAAAAATACAATTAGTAAGGCCACGCATCTTCTCATCAGTCGCATATTACTCCCCCTATTTTTTTGAAAGAAGGTGTTCTTTATAATATTTTATATTTTCCCTTCCTTAATAATAGCTAATCTTTTATTTTAAAAAGATGTTAGCCCTATTTTTAGAAGGTTACTAGTTGTATACCCTCTTCCTTAACTCTCGTTATTCTCTTTGTTTCTACCTCTTCCTTTTGATAGAATACGACAAAAAAGTTTCTCAATAATTGTTAACTTAGCTACATCCAGATATTTTTTAAATCAATATTGTTTATATAAAGCATACAAATCTTGAAAAAATTTTAGTGAAAAAACATTTTATTACTAGTTAGTTATTTAAAAATATAATAAAGATATGTACTTTCTTTTCATTAAATACAAACTAATTTTAAAGGAGCTTATATTATAAGACTTTCCTACGATTAAAAATTAAACTGAAATTTCAGAATAGAAAATCACATTTCCAGAAACATATATTATGATAATTTCCGCGCACTTGAATTAACTTTTTAGAAGTACTAACCTATCGGTGAGCAGAAGAAAATTCTGTAAAAAGAAAGGAGAATACTTTATGATGACCAATTTACAAAAGGAGTTTTTTAAACGCTTAAAAATTCCTGCAAAAGAAATAACATTTGATGATTTAGATGAAATTCTCTTAAAAATGGGAATGATTCTCCCCTATGAAAATCTTGATATTATGGCTGGTACTATTAAAAATATCTCAAAAGATAACTTAATAGAAAAGTTACTTATTCAAAAACGAGGTGGACTTTGTTATGAATTAAACTCCTTATTGTATTATTTTTTAATTGATTGTGGGTTTCAAGTATACAAAGTAGCCGGTACTGTTTATGATCTGTACGATAATAAATGGAAACCCGATGATGGTCATGTCATTATCATATTAAGTCATGAGGGTAAAGATTATGTTGTGGATGCAGGTTTTGCATCTCATCTCCCTTTACATCCAGTCCCTTTTAACGGAGAAGTCATCTCCTCTCAAACAGGAGAATATCGAATTCGTAAGCAAAATACTCGAAAAGGTACGCATATTTTAGAAATGAGAAAAGGAGCTAACGGAGAATCTACAAGTTTCTTACAATCTGAACCTTCAAATGAATGGAAAATAGGCTATGCTTTCACTGTAGATCCAATAGATGAGAAAAAAGTGAATAACATTCAAAAAGTGATTGTAGAGCATAAAGAATCTCCTTTTAATAAAGGGGCTATCACTTGTAAATTAACTACTTATGGTCACATATCATTAACAAATAAAAATTATACAGAAACCTTTAAAGGCACTAAAAATAAACGACCAATAGAATCTAAAGATTATGCTCGCATTCTTCGTGAATCTTTTGGAATAACGCAAGAGAAATATGTAGGAAAAACACTAGAAAGAGGTTAGTTGACTACAAGTACTTCATAATAAAGCAGATTCTATATTTAGAATCTGCTTTATTTTATACTTTGTTATAAATTAATTTAATTTTGTTGTTACCCTTTAATTTTCAATTATATATTCATCATCATATTTATCATATTGTAGCCCTTCCCCTATCTTTGACTCCGTAACTTGATCTCTTAAAAACGGTGCAGCTTCCATTTTGCTAGTTGCAATTTCAATTCCATATTTTTTCGTTAAATGAGCTAACTCTATTAAAAACCACTCTCTTCGCAATGTAACTGGAATATCCAATGTTTTTCTTTTCATATATAATAGCACCTCTTTTATTTTCATAACTTAAAAACATCACTGGATGTACTTATTAAAACTACCTTTCACCGCTAACATCCAATGAAACATTATAGTATATGCATGTCCATTTCAAACGTGCTATCACAAATATGATATTTAAGTTTACATAATTATATTATGTAATAGTAGAAAAGGAAGGCATGTCCCTTCCCCTTCTACTATAGAGATTTAAATTAAGAACATCTTGGTACACCTAAAGCTAAAAATAAACCTGCTACTCCCGCAGTAATCGGTACTTTTAACGTAATAACATCGTCTACCTTCGTTACTAAAAAGTAAGCATTACCTTCTTGTAATATACAAGTTACCAACAATTGAAATTCCATTCAAATCTCCTCCTTTCAATCGATATACTATAATTTATGAAATCTCTTTCAAAACGTAATAGGATATATATCTATTTTTCCCTATATATAAAATAAATGTTTATAAGTCTAGTAAAAATATTAACTTTCTAAATTTATATAAAACGTGTAATATCCAATAAGTTCCTATATAATCAATAAGAAGAATCTTACAAATGGAGGTATGAAAATGACGATTTTAAGTAATATTGGTGCAGCTTTATTTTTTATTGCTTTTATTCTTTTAATCTTATGTATTATTTCATTCTTTAAGAAAAATGGAAAAGCAAAACAATATGGACGTCCTACCGTTATTCTTTTTATGATTTCTATTATATTAATAACGGCCGGTACAACAAAATCGGAACACCCCGTCGTCGAGTTTTTTTCTACTTTAAGTTTCATTCTATTTATATTCTTCCTTGTTCTAGCAATCTTATCTGTTATTAAGAAAACAGGTGTAGCGAAAAAACAATTTATTATTACAGCCGTATTATTTGTCATTTTTGTTGCGCTATCAGGTATTTCAGATCCTTCTTCTGAAAAAACGACAGCAACTAGTACAAAAGTTGCTTCTAACAATGAAGAACAGAAAGATAGCGAAAAGAAAAAAGAGGCGGACGAAAAAACTCAAAAGCAAGAAGATGAGAAGCGTCTAGCCGATGAACAAGCTCGTAAGCAAGAGGATGAAAAACGTCAGGCTGATGAACAAGCCCGTAAACAACAAGAAGAGCAAAAACGTCTAGCCGATGAACAAGCTCGTAAACAACAAGAAGAGCAAAAACGCCTAGCTGATGAGCAAGCTCGTAAACAACAAGAAGAGCAAAAACGCTTAGCTGATGAGCAAGCTCGTAAGCAACAAGAAGAGCAAAAACGCTTAGCTGATGAGCAAGCTCGTAAGCAACAAGAAGAGCAAAAACGTCAGGCTGATGAACAAGCTCGTAAGCAACAAGAAGAGCAAAAAGCACAGCAAGCTCAAACACAACCTGCTTCAGGAAATACTAGTAGTGCATATTACAAAAATTGTGCCGCAGTTAGAGCTGCCGGGAAAGCTCCTCTATATAAAGGACAACCAGGTTATGACTCACATCTTGATCGTGATGGCGATGGAGTTGCATGTGAAAAATAGTAATAAAATATTCCGACTAATTATTCGTCACTTTTTAGTATCGTACAAGCAATTAGACAAGAATCTGCGAAGAAAACAATTGTGTTGGAAACTGATAAGCTAATGAATTTTACGATAACCGCAACATTATGGATATATATAAACCAGTTGATTGCGAGAAACTAGTTTAATAAAGTTTCTATATGGGATATTCATTCAACCAACTTAGCGCTTGTTCATAATCATCAAAAAACTTCACAGATTCTTTTATATTGGCTTGCTGTAAATAATTCATTATCTCCCCCTCTTCAAGGAGAAACGCAATTGCCTTACTGTGATTCAAAATAGTTTCATTGAAGAACTTATCTTTCCATGCTTTTTGAACAGAAAAATGATTTGGCGTGTATCCTTTTCTATCCACCAACAATTTGTATTTCCGTCCTTCGGAAATGAATTGCTGACAAACTTGCTCAAAACCATTAAACCATTCATACACATCATCTGTTCTTATATTTCCAATTAAATGGGTAATAATTAAATCTCCTGAAACTGTTGTGCTGATATTCTGTTTATTCAATTTGAAATCATCTCCCTTAGTTACAATTATGCGTAAAAATCTCATAAAGTAAAACTTTAATCAGTGGGGGGTTTTACTAGCTAGGAATAAAACTACAAATCATTATTTACTGTATTGCTCTTAGTTACGGAAACAATTATACTAGATGTAATTGAAATAAATAATCTGAATATTCTCAGAATTTAAGTTAGACCTTTACTATCTACATATAGAATTAGAAATATGTCCACTAAATTGATTAGAAAACGATAATAACATTAGGAGGATTACGATGCCCCAGCTTGATTCATTACATCCCACTGTAGAAAAAATAATCAATAATATTGAAAAAATAATGGTCGGAAAACGAAAAGAAACAATCTTAGCTTCGACAGCTCTCTTAGCTGAAGGTCATGTGCTATTAGAAGATGTTCCTGGTGTCGGGAAAACAATGCTAGTACGTGCTCTTTCTAAATCCATTGATGCTGATTATAAGCGAATTCAATTTACACCTGATTTATTGCCGTCAGATGTAACAGGAGTTTCTATTTATAATCCGAAAGAGCTCCAATTTGAGTTCAAGCCTGGACCAATTATGGGGAATTTTGTACTTGCTGATGAAATTAATCGTACATCTCCAAAGACACAATCTGCTTTACTTGAATGTATGGAAGAAGGCAATATTACAATAGATGGCATTACAAGACCTTTACCAAAACCGTTCTTTGTCATGGCTACACAAAATCCGGTCGAATATGAAGGAACATATTCTCTACCAGAAGCTCAGCTCGATCGTTTCTTATTGAAACTAAAAATGGGATATCCTACACCAGAGGAAGAATTTGAAATTTTAAACCGGATGGAAAAAACAAATCCACTCTCTCAATTACAGACCATTACTACAATAGAAGAATTAATTTATTTACAACAAAGCGTACGGGTAGTAAGTATGGACAAAGCAATTAAGCATTACATTGTAAAGCTTGTTAATCAGACTCGTACGTACAGTTCTATACAGTTAGGTGCAAGTCCACGTGGCTCGATTGCTTTAATGAAAGCTTCACAAGCTTATGCATTTATCCATGGCAGGAATTATGTTATTCCAGACGATGTTAAATTTTTAGCTCCTTACGTTTTAGCACATAGACTCATTCTAAAAATGGAAGCAAAATTTGAAGGAATAACAAGAGAACAAGTTATCGGAAAAATCGTTGCACGAACTACCGTGCCTACTCAAAGGACGATGAATCCTTGATGAAACGAATGCTGCGAGCGCTATATCACGTTATGAAGTTATTGCTACTCCCTTTATGTCTAGTCTTAACATTTGTGTACGCTATGCTTCAAGGAGGGTTTGTCAGTTGGTTTTTGTTTTACAGCATAATTCCCATTGCTCTTTATTCGCTACTACTCCCCTTCTACGCTTTACGGGACGCTGAAGTAAAACGAATAACAAACCAAAATGGATATGTAGTAGGAGAACAATTTGTAAGCACGATTACAATAAAAAGAAAATTTCCTTTTCCCTTACTTTATTTAGTTATAGAAGATGAACTGCCACCACAATTTATAAGTTGTAAACAAACAAAGATGAATAAGGTAGTACTCTTCCCAGGATTGAAACGAAATATTTCGTTTCAATATGTTATTGACACAATCCCTAGAGGCGAGCACACTTTTTCAAGCGTTCGTGTCAAAACTGGCGATTTATTCGGCATGATAGAGAAAGAAGTGACTTTTTCAGTTCCAGATACATTTTTAGTCTATCCCCAGTATGTAGATATAGCATATCGACAATTGGAAAATCATTTCGAACAAGGAGCGCTTTCAGCAAATATAAATTCAGCAAAAGACTCTACAATCTCTGTCGGTGTCAGAGACTATAAACCTGGTGATCGCTTTTCATGGATTGATTGGAAAGCAACCGCAAGAACAAACAACATTATGACGAAAGAGTTTGAACAACAGCGCAGCCATAATATTATGATATTCATAGACAGAACTGAATCCCCTCTATTCGAATCAGTCGTCACATTTACTGCCTCTATTGTCAGGGCTGTCTTGAAGCAAAATTCACCGGCGTCATTTGTGTCTGTCGGAAAAGAACGAACTTTTTTCCCTTTAGACAATGGAGATAGTCAGTTGCAGCAAATCTTTTGTCATTTAGCGAAAGTACAAGCAGACAGTGTATTCCCGCTCTCCCAGAGTGTAGAAATGGAACTAAGAAAAATTTATGAGCCCGTCACGGTTATACTCGTGACCAGTAATCTTTCTCCCGATATTCAAAAGTCGGCTGATTGTACTGCTATAAAAAATAGAAAATGTATGGTTTTTGTCGTGAAAGAAAAAGCGAATCAACTTTCACACCGAGAAATCAGTATAATAGAAACTCTAAAAAAACGACAAATATTTGTAAACACGGTTTATGAAAACCGGTATACAAACGTGTTTTTTGAGGTGAGCAAATGATAACATTACAAACAAAATACAAGTGGGATACGAACAGATTCTTTATGCATGCATGTGTATTTCTTCTTTTACTAGAATGGCTAAGACCTCTTATAGGCATTACAAATGTAGGTAGATTAGATATTTTCGTAACATTTATAGGAATTTGCTTCGCTCTCTCTTTTTTTCAGACGAGGTGGCAGATTCCAATAAAAATTGTCACAGTCCTATTTATCATTCATTCCCTATATTATAAAAATGCTTTTATAAATCCATCTTGGCTAACAACATTCTTTTCTGATATGTCTCGAAATTCCTCCCTATTTTTCCAAGGGAATTTACTAGATATTTCTCCAGTTTTTCCGACGGTTTTATTTTTTCTCTCATTTTGGTTTTTGAGTTCTTTCACTTCATTTTGGATTATTCATAAAAAACGTGGGTTTCTATTTCTTGTATTGACTATTATTTATATCGCAACTTTTCATAACTTACATTTATACAATGCAAACTACGCTATTATTCGAACTGTTTTCGCCGGATTTTTTATGCTTAGTCTTCTTCAAGTAGAACGAATAAAAGAGCGTGAACACTTACAAAATTATGCTAGGGAAATCTCAAAATTACTTAGACCACTTACAATATTTATTGTATTATTAGCAACCATCGCATACTTTGCTCCAAAATTTGGCCCTCAATGGCCAAACCCAATGGATTTTTTAAAATTCAACACATCTGAAGCAAGTAAAGAACAAAAAGTTTCTACAATTGGGTATGGTTTAGATGACTCGCGATTAGGTGGTCCTTTTAAGGCGGATCCTACAATTGTTTTCACAGCACGAACGCAAAACAAACACTATTGGAGAGTAGAAACAAAAGATTTCTATACAGGAAAAGGCTGGGAAATTTCTGAAAATCCGAAAAAGATTTCTTTTAAAAATAAAAACGACGTCGTAAGCTGGTACGAACAAAATACAAAAACGGAAACGACTGAGGCAACAATTACCATGCAAAAAAGTTACCCTCACCTTACCTATCCAGCAGGATTAGTATCAGTTGAGGCTTCTTCTGATGTATCATACAGTGTTGACCCGTTTTCAGAAAAAATTTATACAATGAATGAAGACTCTTCTACTACTTTACATTCGTATAAAGTAACATATGAGATCCCTGAGTTTTCCATAGAAAACTTGAAAGCTGTAAAAACAAATGAAGGTCAAGAAACAAACCCTTATTTTATGACAAAGTACACACAACTTCCCGAGTCATTACCACAGCGCGTAAAAGACTTGGCTGTCAATCTTACAAATGATAAAGACAACCGATATGATAAAGTATTAGCTATTGAAAATTACTTCACAGACAACTCTTTTACATACGAATCAACGAATGTCTTATTCCCTGCCAAAAGCCAAGATTATGTAGATCAATTCCTTTTCGATACAAAAAGCGGCTACTGTAATAATTTTTCGACGTCTATGATTGTACTACTTCGTTCTGCCGGGATTCCTGCTCGCTGGGTAAAAGGCTATACAGAAGGAACTCTTGACAATACACTTGCCTCTGCAGAAGGTGCGGATGTTTATACAATCACGAACGATAACGCACACTCTTGGGTCGAAGTATATTTCCCAGGATACGGATGGATTCCATTCGAACCAACAAAAGGATTTACCAATCCCTATAATTTTATAAATAATACGCCTGCTCCTATTTCACAAAATAGCGAAGCAAATAATTCTAATAACGAGCAAATACAACAACGAAATAATGAAGCAAAACTTAAAAGTTTAATAGAAAATACAGAAGAAGCTTCTACTAAAAAGGTCACAAATTCTAAAACTAGTTTTTCTTGGTGGTACGTATTCCTCTCTACGATACTAATTAGTATTATAGGATACATTCTCTTCACCACTAGAATGAAATGGATGACATTTCTTATTATTCATTTCTATAAATACCGAAAAAATGATGCTGTTTATCAAAAAGCTTACGGTGCACTTTTAAAACAATTTGCGAGAATTGGCATACCACGGGGTGAAAGTCAAACATTCCGAGAATACGCTCTCCATATCGATACACTTTACAACTCGGCCGATATGCAACAACTTACTGCCAGTTATGAGAACGCTATGTATCAACAGGGGCAGGCTACGGTAGAATGGAAGAAATCCGTACACTTATGGGAAGTACTTATGAAAAAAGCAGCTTCTCCACCTAAATCAGATGGCTTTGATACAGTTATTTAATCTTGAAAATTTGAGTTTAAAGAAAACGTCTCAAAGAACTACATTGTTCTTTGAGACGTTTTTTAATAAAGTGAAACTCCTACTTATTCCCCAAGCACCTTCTCAATCTCAACCTCTAAATCTACCGGCTTCGTCTGCGGAGCAAAACGCCCTACTACTTTCCCGTCTTTTCCGATTAAAAACTTCGTAAAATTCCATTTCACTGCTTTCATACCAAGTAAACCTGGTGCTTGTTCTGTCATGTATGTATATAGAGGGTGAGCCTTATCACCTTTCACATCAACCTTTGCAAACATCGGGAAGTTTACACCGTAGTTTAATTCACAAAAACTAGTAATGTCCGCTTCTGTACCTGGTTCTTGTCCCCCGAATTGGTTACAAGGAAATCCGAGTATTTCGAGTCCTTGGTCTTTATATTTATCATATACCTCTTGTAATCCTTTATATTGTGGTGTGAAACCACATTTGCTAGCTACATTGACAATAAGAAGTGCTTTTCCTTTGTAATCTTTTAACGATTTTTCTTCACCTGTAATTGTTTTAGCTGAAAAATCATAAACTGTCATTGTCTTTGCCCCTCTCTTCACTATCATTCTATGTTTATACTATACTACATTCGTGAATATACAGCTCTTATTACGTACTTATAAGTTGTAATGATAGCGCTTTATTTCTGTTCAAAAATTCGACACAAACTACTAGACTTTTATGATGGAAAGTTTTACAATTAAAATGTGAACAAAATGTGACAGTTTATATTCCATTATAAAAGAAAAGGATGGTGTTCATTATGAAAACTGCACAACATGAAACGATTTCAAATCGCGAGTTTTATTTCGTACTATATATGATGTTATTGTATGTTACTGGCTGGATAATCGATGTAAATGGTTTATTCTTAAGCTCCTATTTTAATTTAGCAGGAGAAATTATGCTTCCATTAGTAGGCGGGATTGTTGGACTGTTCATTATGTCTATTAATAAACAACAAACGAAATAATAATATTACAAAAAGGCAGAAGACGAGCTTTCGTTTTCTGCCTTTTTTCTATTTTAGCGTATAATAGAAACATGCAGTATATAAGGAGTGGTAAATATGAAAAAAGTAGAGCAATTATCTTCTCACCTATATCTTATTGATGATTTCGATTTACAGCATAATGAACGAACAGGTACGTACGTTTTATTAGGTGACGATATTACTTTAATTGAAACTTGTGCAGCCCCTTCTCTTCCGTATATTTTAGACGGCTTACAACAATTACATATTGATTTAAACGATGTTAAAAACATTATCGTTACACATGTGCATTTAGATCACGCTGGCGCAGCTGGTTTAATGATGGAACAGTGTCCAAATGCTACGTTATATGTGCATTCTCGTGGTGCTCGTCATATGATTGATCCAACAAAACTTATTTTAGGTGCAAAAGCTGTGTACAAAGAAGATTTCGATAAACTTTTTGATCCAATTCTTCCAATTGAAGAAGAACGTGTTCATATTGTACAACATGGTGATACGTTACAAATTGCAGAAGACCGCATCCTTACATTTTATGATACACCGGGACATGCTAAGCACCATATTAGCATTCACGATTCATTAACAAACGGTATTTTCACTGGCGATACAATTGGAATTTATTATAGAGAACTTGCAGACCTTGGTGTAGAACTGTATCTACCATCAACGTCTCCTTCACAATTCCAACCAGATGCGATGATTGCTTCTAAAAATCATATTCAAAGTATGAATGTAGATACTATTTATTTCGGCCATTACGGCGCATCATCCAATGTTACAGAAGTATATAACCAACTGGAGCATTGGTTACCTATTTTCGTTCATACTGGTAAAGAGGTCTTTGAAAAATATAATGATTTCGATGAGGCTACTAAAGCTTTGCAAACTTTGTTAATGGATAAAATCTCTTCTCATCTTACAAAGTTAAACGTTCCATCAGATCATTCCGTTTATAATATTTTACATTTAGATATAGAAATTAGCGCAATGGGCATTATTGATTATTTCACGAAGCAAGAAAAAGCAAACTCCACTATTAACTAACAGTAAAAGAAGAGATATACAACAGTAGTTATTGTATATCTCTTCTTTTTTTGAATATATTTTGAGTAAAGGATGGTGGAATATAATGCAAAAAGTGATGCTATACCTCTGCTTCACATTATTTATCGTCTTATTATTATTTGTAGGAGTAAAAATTCAATTTTATTTAGATACAGATGCACAAGTGAACTTTAACGTTTATCCAAGATTATTCTACTTTACACTCTTCCCTCTTATAGTTGGCATTTTATTACGATTCCTTCAATCTATTAATCGCGAAACGAGTAAACAAAACTGGAGCTTTCAACCGGATAAATTTATTGCTATTACAGTGCCTACACTATTCATTTCCTTTTCCCCAGCACTACTCTTTTCACCACTTGCCGAATACCTACCTTATTTAGTTAATATTATTCTAATAAATACAACTTTTGTTACGATTATTAGTTTAATAGCTGGTTATTCCCTTTTAGATTGTTTTATACAAAAGGATTATGCAACGATGAAAAAATATAATTGAATACTTTATTTTCTTTCAATAAAAAAAGCTCGAAGCTAAAGCTTTGAGCTTTTTACTTATCGCACCTTTTCATTTACATACTCCATAAACTGCTCTGCTTTAATAAATCTTTCTTTGTACGCCTCAGGTACTTCTTCTACTGTTATCCCTCCACTCGATTTCGTTTTTACTAACACAGTTTGATGTGACATTAATGCCTCCATATATTGTTCATACTCTTCAGGAGTTAGTACTTCTTTACTAGATTTATGGCCATTTAATTTATCAAAATACGGATGAAGCTCCATTACTACCTTTTTCAATTCCTCTTTTTTAGCTGGTGATAATTGATCATAATCTATATTACCGTTCGAATCTCCGTACGCAAGCTTTGCATTAGTTAATTTTTTCAGTTCTTTTGTAAACTCTTCATATTCCTTCGCACCCATTTCATCTTTCGCTTCTGATAATTTTGCATTAAAACGCATATACGTTTCTAATGTCATTGCTCCGGCATGTTTTTTTAAATTCTCAAAAGATCCATATATACCATCCGCCATAATAGATTGGTACGCAAAACCTGTCGTCGGGATTAAAAGAGCTGCTGCAAGTACTCCTGCGATAAGGCGTTTCTTCCTCTTACTCCCGCCGTGCTTCATTTTTATTTGCACGATTACTTTTTCTTTTAAATCCGGCGGGGCAACAATACCCTTTGCTTCTTCTTGTATAGATTCCCTAACTCTACAATCTAAACTCATTTCACATTCCCTACCTCTCCTAAAAAAATTTCTTCTACTTGCTCTTTTTGACGTAGTTTCTTTAATGCCGCATGAATTCTAGATTTCACTGTACCGATTGGAATATGTAATATTTGTGCTACTTCTTCTTGTGAATAATCGTGTAAGTATCTTAAGATAATAACTTGTTTCAATTTATACGGTAATTTATGAATGAGTTCGATTAGTTTTTGGTTTGATATTTTACTTACAACATCGTTAGAAAAATCAATTTGCACTGGCTTTCTTTGCTCTTCTGCTTTTTTTATAATTCGTAGTCGCATCCACCTCTTTCTTCTATAAGAATGAATTTGTTTAATCGCAAGCCCAATTAGCCAAGGGCGAAATGGCTTCTCGCTATCATATTTACGAAGCGATTCATATAGCTGTATGTATACTTCTTGAACGACATCATCTACATCCGTTTTATCTTCAATTAAAAAATGTGCTGTTTTATATACTTCTTGAATCGTTACATCATACAATTCGCTATACGCTTCTTTATTGCCTGATAAAGTTAATTGAATTAAATGTGCGTAATCTATTTCACCCTTCATATTCCAGCCCTCCTTTGTCTTACACTATATATTGGCAGGTAATTCATATTTCGTTCGATTTTTCCGAAAAAGTTTTTTATATAAATTAATATAATGATCCACTGAGTTCATAAGCTTCACTTATAACCACACATAACTATTATATAATTTTCCAATTTCTGATAAAGATTTAAAATAATTTATATAGTCAAATTTAGGAGGACATATAATGAAAGCTATCGTTGTAACGTCGTTCGGTGGTCCTGAAGTGATGAAATATACAGATTTTGATATACCGGCTATTTCAGAAGATCAAGTTTTAATTCGCGTAGTTGCTACTAGTGTAAATTTCGCTGATATTAAATCACGTTATGGCAAAAAAGGAAATAAAGCACTACCTTTTATTCCAGGTATAGATGCCACTGGTATTGTAGAACGTGTCGGTTCTCATGTGAAAAATATTCACCCTGGACAACGTGTCATTGCTTTTCCTCAAAATGGATCTTACGCAGAATACGTTGTTGCAAATGAAAATCTTACTTTCGTATTACCCCATGAAGTTGACTTTCAAGCTGCAGCCGCTTGTCCAATCGTATCCTTTACAAGCTATAATTTACTCGCAAATGTTGCAAGAATTCAAAAAGGTGAATCTGTACTCATTCATGCAGCTGCTGGCGGGATTGGTACTACCGCAATTCAACTTGCAAAACTATTAGGGGCTAGAACAGTTATCGGTACTATCGGAAGTGAAACGAAAAGAAAAATCGCTTTAGATGCTGGAGCTGATTATGTAATTTGTCATCAAACTGAAGATTTTGTAGAGAAAGTCAATGAGCTGACAAACGGAGAAGGAGTGAATATTATTTTGGACTCTATTTCTGGAACTGTTTCTGAAAGAAGTTTAAACTGCCTTGCTTTTTACGGTCGCCTCGTTCATTTCGGTAATGCTAGCGGTGAAATTGGTAACTTTCAAACGAAAGATTTACATGCAAGTTGCCGCTCTATACTTGGTTTTAGCTTTGGAACCACACGAAAAAAGCGTCCTGAACTGCTCCAAGAAACTGCAAATGAAGTTTTCCGTTATTTGCGTGACGGACGTTTACAAATTAAGGCTACGAAATCTTTTCCACTTCAAGATGCAGGGAAAGCACATGAATGGGTCGAAAGTAGAAAAAGTACAGGGAAAGTAATACTAACTGTTCAGTCCTCTTACTGAAATGAATACTGGAAACAGAGGTGGCATTCATGGGATCACGAATTATGCATGTTATTATCGCTAACGGTATTGCTGAGAAACTATCTATTCACGATAAGACTTCTTTCTTACTTGGAGCTGTAGCCCCTGATGCTGTTCATTCAAAAAAAGAAAAAGGAACCTCACATTTTTATGCCGGTACAACGAAGAACTATACGAGAAGAATAGATTATGATTCATTTTTTCATAAATATGAATCACATATAGATTCCCCATTTATTTTAGGCTATTATACCCATCTCATTGCCGATGATAATTGGCTAAGTGGATTTTTTCTACCTTGGCTAAAAAATAGAATAGAGAATGACGAAACTATCGCCCCCCTGTACTATAACGATTTTAAATTGTTAAATGCAAAGTTGCTTCATCATTACGATCAAGAACAACAGCTTTTCTCTCTTCTCAATCAAGAGGCTCACATTGTGGATATTGAAGAGGTTTCTAAAGAAAACGTTTTAGAATTTCGAAAGTATCTTTTTGAAGATATGTTATATCCAAAGCAACATTTGCATGAAGACTTACAAGTATTTACGTTTGACCAAATCGTTGGCTATATTGAGACAGCTATTGAAAAAGGAGTATTTTTTATTAAACAACTCTCTAATGAAAAATCCACTTCAAAAATTTAATCCCCCTCAAATATATTTGAGGGGGATTTTCACATAGCAATATTATTATTGGTTCTTCTCCATAACCGCAAAATAATTCCCTTCGCTATCAGCAAAGTTAAACACTTTACCAGAAGGCATAGTTACCATTTCTCCAACAGTAACATTTTTATTTGTTAAATCTGTATATAATTGATCAAGATTTTCTGAGAAGAACATTAAGGACGGTGTACCAAGATTCAATTCTGGGCTCATTTTAGAAATAACTTCTTTATTATGTAATATAATGCTCGTTTCTGCACCGTTAGTCGGAGCAATTTCAATCCATCTCATTCCTTGCTTGTTATCTTCCTCTGCTACTACATGAAACCCTACCTTTTCCGTCCAAAAATTTACTGCCTCATCTTGATTATTTACATATAACATAATTTGTCCTACTTTATGGATCATTACATTTCCCCCTAATGGTTTTTATATTCTATGTAGCTTTCTACAAATACTATCGTTATTCCTTTTGAGTTGGTATGTACTTCTTTGCAAAATTTATCGACTGACTCATCCCATCCAGTTCATCAAAATAATCATTTCTTTCAATCATGTTATATCCGTCGAATCCAATTTTATCTAATACTTTGAAGAATATATCGAAATCTACTTCACCATTCCCTGCTGCGACTTCAATATACTTACTTGAACTATCGCTTTTCACCTTTGTACAATCTTTAATATGAGTTTGTACTATATAATCTTTTAGTAGTAACAAACCTTCTCCCGGATTTTCATTTACATCACTTATTAAATTTGCTGGGTCAAAGTTAACAGCTAGTCCTTTCGAGTTTGCAGTTTCTAAAAATCGTTTTAATACTATTGCTTTTTCAGATCCCGTCTCAATGGCGAAGAATCCTCCAAATCTGAACGCTAAGTCCCCTATTTCATTACAAACACGTAGCATTTTATCATAGTAGGCACTTTTTTCATCATCTAGAACTTTTCCAATATGAGCTGTTATGATCTTTGCCCCAAGCCCCAAACCTCTGTCAGTAATATATTTAAACTGATCTATTGCACTCTCAGCTTCTATTCCCATAATTCCATTTTCTCCAAAACTAATTGCTAATGATGGAATCTTTATTCCATTAAAAGATAAGCTTTTCTTTAAAGCATTCCATTCTACCATTGAGATATTAGCTAAGTTAAAGTTTTTATTCATAGCATATAATTGAATATATTCTAAATCCCATTCCCTTGCTTTTTGTATTCCTTCGTTTACTTCAATATGTTTCGTATTTAAAAACATTCCTAATTTCCTATCCATATGTGTACCTTCTTTTTATTATTTCGTGTCAGTTTAATATTCGACTTTTTTTATATTATTTCCTCGTATAAACCAAATAAATAAACTACCCTTTTTTCGATACTCCCAGTAGAAGCATATATATGATAGGCACATTAAAAACACTAATACAATTCCCATTATCGCTTGTTTACAAACAAAAAAGACGTAACTACAAATAGTTACGCCTTCCCTATCATTTATCTAGGCTTTTTCTTCCCAGTAAATGCTGGTTTCTTTTTCTTTGGTGCTTTCGGTTTCGTTTCTACAAATGATCCCTTGAACATTTCTTGCTTCGTAAATACGATGCCTAGTTTTTTCGCAAATTGTAGTAATTTACGCTCTTCTTGTGGTGTTACAAGAGACACGACAGTTCCTTCTTTACCCATACGTCCAGTACGTCCTGAGCGGTGAATATATTGGTCTACTGTGTCTGGTAACTCTAAATGAATTACGTGTGTTAAATCGTCAATATCGATACCGCGTGCTGCAATATCAGTAGCAAGTAGAATTTCTAATTTCCCTCCGCGGAAAGCACGCATTGTCGCTTCACGCTCTTGTTTACTTGCTTCTGCATGAAGAGCTGCTGCTTTCATTTTACGGAATTTCAATTTCTCAGTAATTTCATCTAAACGGAATGGGTCGTTTAAGAACGCAACTGCTTTTACATCGCCCATATGCATAATTCTTCTTACGTAATCATTTTTTTCGCGTCGCTCACAAATGATATACGTATGCTCAACTAAGCTTTTTGATTCTGCACGTGTTACACGTACTAATTGTGGTTCCACTGCTAAATCACGTGCCGCATCTTCTGCCGCTTTTGTCATTGTCGCCGAGAAGAATACTAATTGACGATCGCGCATCGTTGATTTAATTACATCTTGCACTGCGCCCATCATTTTTTGCTTTACAATTTGATCAAACTCATCAAATACAATTGTTTTTACTTCATGCATTTTTAGCTTTTTCATACGAATTAATTCTAAAATACGGCCTGGTGAACCGACAATTACTCTTGGGTGTTTCTTTAATTTTTCAACTTGGCGCTTAATATCTGCACCACCAATTAAAGATGCACCTGAAATTTCAGTTCCTGCTGTAAACTTTTGAACCTCTTCATGAATTTGCATTACAAGTTCACGTGTTGGCGCTAAAACAACAACTTGTGGCTGTTTTACTTCAGGATTAATTTTATGTAAAAGGGGTAATAAGTACGCTAATGTTTTTCCTGTTCCAGTTGGAGATTCAGCTATAACGTCTTGTCCTTCTAAAATAGTTGGAATCGCTTGTTTTTGAATTTCAGTTAACTCTTTAAAACCAGCCTTCTCCCAAGCTTGTTGTAAAAATGGTTGCATATCTTTTATCATTTGTTTTTCTCCTTTATCTCTATTTTTGAAGAAAATGCTGTATTGTTCGCACCGTTTCTATCATGTGTGAAATAACAGCTATTAAATCATCAACATGGTCTTCTGTAATCGCTTTTTGAAATAGAACCTCTACCTTATTATGATATGAAATCGCTTGCTTATTATATTCGTATGAAACTTTCTGCATAATCATTCTTTCTTTTCCCCATATAGAACGCATTAATGTTTCAATTTCTTCACATTTTACTTCTGGTTGTTCTAACGGGAATGAAAATGCTAGCTTCATCTCACAACCTGGTGTAAACTGAGGCACTTCTAGTATTTCACCAGACAAGTTCTTTGCATCCACAGATAATGAAAATGTTGCTTCTACTAATGGTTCAAACGGTTCTGTTAATTGAAATGAGATATGATATATACGACTTAATGAAGCAAGATCCATCATATCTTTTCGATCTGTTACAAGAATATCTCCATGTAGATCAAAATCATACACAGCACCTTCTACGATTACTTTTAAATTGTCAAAAGCAGTTGGATCAAACATAATTTCCTCCAAAAAACAGGCGCCTTTCGATGGAAAGGCGCCACTTGATGTATATATAGTTTACAGATAAACGAGATGAATTACAACCTTTTAGAATAAACCTACTGCTTTTCCATCTTCATTTACATCCATTTGAAGTGCTGCTGGCTGTTTTGGAAGACCTGGCATTGTTAACATTGTACCTGTTAACGCAACGATAAAGCCTGCACCAATCGATGGTTTTAGCTCACGAATTGTAACGATAAAGTCAGATGGACGACCTAATTTTGTTGCATCGTCAGAAAGAGAGTATTGTGTTTTCGCCATACAAACTGGTAGATTACTCCAACCTTCTCCTTCATATTGAGCTAATTGCTTACGTGCTTTCGGAGCAAATTCAATATCTTTTGCGCCATATACTTTTTGAGCAATTGTACGAATTTTTTCTTCTAATGGTAATTCTAATTCATAAAGTGGTGCGTAGTTGTTTTCACCTTTTTCGATTTCTTTTAGTACTTTTTCAGCAAGGTCAACTCCGCCTTGGCCACCTTTCTCCCAAACTTCTGTTAAGGATACTGCATAGCCACGCTCATTACACCACTCTTGTAAGTATGTAACTTCTGCATCTGTATCTGTAATGAATTTATTAATTGCAATTACGAAAGGCACACCGAAGCTTTGAATTGTTTCAACATGCTTCTGTAAGTTTTCCATACCTTTTGCTAATGCATCTACATTTTCTTCTTTTAATTGATCTTTTGCAACGCCGCCATGCATTTTAAGCGCACGAATCGTCGCAACAATAACAACTGCTTCTGGTTTAATGCCAGCTGCACGAGCTTTAATATCTAAAAACTTCTCAGCGCCTAAATCAGCACCGAATCCAGCTTCTGTAATAACATAATCACCTAATTTTGCTGCCATTGTTGTAGCGATAACACTGTTACAACCGTGAGCGATATTCGCAAATGGTCCGCCATGAATGATAGCTGGTGTATTTTCTAACGTTTGTACTAAGTTCGGCTTTAATGCGTCTTTTAATAATAGTGTTAACGCACCTTCTACACCTAAATCTTTAACCGTTACAGGTTGATTTGCAAAGTTATAGGCAACTACGATGCGAGATAAACGTGCTTTTAAGTCTTGAATATCTGTTGCAAGGCAGAACACGGCCATAATTTCAGATGCTACTGTAATGTCAAAACCGTCTTCACGTGGTACACCTTGTACAGGTCCACCAAGACCAATTACTACGTTACGAAGGGCACGATCATTTAAGTCAACGCAGCGTTTCCAAACGATTTTACGCGTATCAATTCCAAGTGTGTTTCCTTGTTGGATATGATTATCAATAAACGCTGCTAATGCGTTATTGGCAGTTGTGATCGCATGGATATCTCCAGTAAAGTGAAGGTTAATGTCTTCCATTGGTACGACTTGTGAAAAACCGCCACCTGCTGCTCCACCTTTTAATCCCATCGTCGGTCCAAGAGATGGTTCACGAAGTGCAATTACTGTTTTCTTACCAATTTTGTTAAAAGCTTGACCTAAACCAACTGTTACTGTTGATTTACCTTCTCCAGCTGGAGTTGGGTTAATCGCTGTTACTAAAACAACTTTACCGTCTTCCTCATCTTGTAAGCGCTTAAAAATATCAAGAGATAACTTACCTTTATAATGCCCGTATGGCTCTAATTCATCTTCTAAAATATTTAAATCAGCTGCAATTTCTTGAATCTTCTTCATACTCGCTTCTTGTGCGATTTCAATATCGGATTTCACTGTTGTAGTAGTTGTCATATACCCTAGTCCCCCTTTAATTGGTTCTGATGATATTGTATCAGTTTTTTGTATTTTCTGCACTTATTTACCTCCTAAAAATTCTTTCATTTCTTCATACGTTTTTTAACATAAATACCCATAAGAATGTTAACGATTGTTGTAACTCTGTAGGTAGTTGACCTAACATCTTCTCATTTACTCCGCGCTTATATACGCCGATGCCATCTATAACTTTAAAACCTTGTTCTTTCGCTAACTGTTCAAATTCCCAAGGCATCATCGTATTACAAACAACGTCTTTTCCATACAAGCGAGGATAACTGTTCTCTCGTGGCTTTGCTGTCGGCCCTAAAATTGCAATACATGCATATCCACCTTTCTTTAACACACGCTTTATTTCATTTAACGCTCGTAATGGCTCTTCCGTCCATTCTAAAGAATTAATTGCCATAATTGATTCAAATTGCTCATTTTCAAATGGTAATGCAGAAAGATCTCCTTTTATAAAAGATAAATTCGGTCCTTCTCCGCGCTCCTTACCTTTTTGAATCATCACTTCCGATAAATCTACTCCCACTGCTTTATAGCCTGCGCTACTTAATTTATATGTACCGTACCCATCACCACAACCAACATCGAGCACTTGTGCTTCTTTCTTCACGTATTGTTCAAAAAACGGAATAATTGTACTTCTGCTACCACTGTCCCACATCTCTTGACTATTTTGATTCCAAAACTCTGCGCTACTATCCCATTTCTTTTCTGCTGATTCATGCCAATTAAATTTCGTCATACATTCCCCTACCTTCACGCTTTATCACTCATTTCATTCTACATCATTTTCCAAAATTCCTGTTTTATCTTCATAAGGAGATATACATGCTAATGAAGGAATCTTTATTCTCCAATTTTTGCTTTACTTGGGTTTAACTCATACTCATGTTCTTCTCTTTATGAAAGATACTATAGGTACACCCAATTGAAAGAGAGGGATGTACATGCGAAGAAAGAGAAATCATCATTTTAAAAGTGGTGAAAAAAACGAAGAGTATGCAGCTGAAATATCACCAGCTGGCATTCCAATTAGACATAAGCGTAAAGAAATTGCAAATGAGATAGAAGGTACAAATACCGGTGCAATGGTAGGCTATGTCGCTTTATTTCTTTCGTTATTCTCCATTGCTTTTTATCCAGTTACGCTCGGCTCCCTAGCAATTTTAGTTGGCCTATTAGCTGTCAATTTCGGAGCAAGAACACTTGGATATACAGCAATTGGTTTTGGTAGTTTTTCTGTTTTATTCACTTTATTTTATCCGCTTGCTTTGTCAGCGTTTTAAAAAAACACACCAAGTCATACTTGGTGTGTTCATTCATGATACAACATAATATGGCCGCATCCACAACAATGTTTCGCTGTAATTTCTTGAAACACTGGATAATTTTCTTCATCTCGATGCTCAATAAATACTTTTTCAAATCGATACATGTTTGGTGCATATGCCCAATCTTGTTTCGTACGTGCATATAACGTTGAGGAAAAAAAATCCTCACCGCCACAAACAATACATGTGTTCTTCATCAATACCCCTCCTATGCTTGTCTTACTTCATCTATATGAACATAAGCATAAAAAAAAGACCTTCTATTACTAGAAAGTCTTCTCTGAAACAAAAAGAAATGTACCAAACATTCCTACTCCGCTATATTCTTTTGAAACACCAGCTTCTGTTTTAAATGTTTGCTTTACAGTCATAAAGAATACACCATTTCGTGCATCTGTACTTTCAAATTGTAGTTTTTCTTTTTTACCATCTACATTTTGCGTGCATTCAAAACTACTCTCATTACAATTCAACGCATACTTATCCTGTACATACACTTTAAAATCTGATTCTTTCGGACAAGTTATAAGTAATATTGCCACGAGAATAATACTTATAATACCCACAATTGTATAATATTTCTTCATTTGTACTCCTTTCAAATGACAAGAAAACTTGACTTCATACGCCAAGTTTTCTTAGTCAACAACCCATTGCCACTCTTGTTCTTTCTTATCAAAAATGAGCCAACCTGTTTCTGTTGCTTCCTCTTTCAATTCATCGATATTATCTAATACCTCATCCGTACTTTCATACGAACCAACTACATATACCGGAATTTCAAGACCTCTTCTTGACTCAATCTTCCCTGCTAGATCTATGTAAAGACCATCTTCCATTAGTGGAATAAGTCCCATAATCAATTCTTTTGAAATCGCTGGGAAAATTTTTGATTTTTGGAAGAAAGAAAAACGTTTCTTACCGAAAGCACCGAGTTTATACGGAATGACTTTACTTAACATTCCTACAAAATCAGCAATTCTACGATAATACACTTTGTTGTACCATCCGTCATCATGTGAAAAATAAACAAATCTATTTTTCAACAGCGGAAAGAATGTTCTTGCAAGTGGTTCTTTTTTGTGAGCCAAATATAATAATTCTGCAATTTCTTTCGGCTCTAATTCATCTAAATCGCTTGCATCATCAAAATCTACCCAACAAAATTCATCAAATTCATCAATCTCTGCTTGAATTAACTTATGTATATTTTCTTCCTCAACATATTCAAATAAAGTATGATAATGAAAATCCGTCCATTCAAAGTTGTGCTTTAAAAGCAATACTTGATGAAGCGGTGAAGGGATGTTACTCGCAAACTCTTTAAACGTAATTCCTGATGTAATAAAACAATGACCTCGACGATTACCATTAATATATATCATATTCTTTACTTGGTCAGATCCTCCAGACAAAGCACCTAGCCACCTTCGTTTTATATGTTTCAATTCTATAGCATATTTTAACATGAAAAATTTTAGAAACATAGAAAAAACTTCAAAAACTATTTACAATTTCATGTGTTTTATTACATAGTGATTACAAGAAAAAACGCCTGCTCATAAGCAGGCGTTTTTAAAGGATTTCATCAGGGTTTTGAGGATGATGATTTCCCTCTTTCTTTTCTTCTTTTTGGAACATCGATTGAATTTTATCAATTGTTTGTGGAGCTAATTCAATCATTTTTTCTGCTAAATGTGTCGCATTTTGTAGATGCAGAATATTTACTCCATCTTTATTCACCACAAGAAATGCTACTGGTGTAATAGAAACACCACCCGCGCTACCGCCACCAAATGCAGGGTTACCGTTCGCTCTTTGTCCATCATTCGTTTGGAAATCAGAACCTCCTGCTCCAAAACCGAACGCTACTTTAGAAACCGTTAACACTACACCACCGTCAGCCGTTTGAACAGGCTCTCCAACAATCGTATTTACATCGACCATTTCTTTTAAATTTTCCATTGCTGCTTTCATTAACCCTTGAATTGGATGATCCACCGTTCATAACCTCCTTTGTCATATCTTTCCTAGTTTTTCCGAAAGTTTGTGAACTAAACATAAAATTTTATATTGATTTCAAAAAACTTAAGTTGTAATATTTAGAAAAATAAAAAAGAGGTCGATTCGTTATGATGCGAAAATTAACAAAGAAAGATCATGAACAAGTATTCGCTTACCTAAAAGAAGAAGCAGCCCTTAATTTGTTTATTATTGGAGATATTGAAGCTTTCGGTTATGACACAGATTTTCAAGAACTATGGGGAGTATTTAAAGAGAATGGAACATTAAAATCAATTTTGCTCCGCTTTCATGAGGCATTTATACCCTATAGTAAAGAAGAATTTGTCACCACTGATTATGAGGCACTTCTTTCCGCATATAAGCCGCTTAAACTTTCTGGCAAGTCAACTATTGTAGAAAAGTTTGAAACTGCTCCAAGTCTACAATTAGGCGTCAGAAATGAAATGTATTTTTGTGAATGTCTAAATGACAACTACTTACCTAGCACACCAATTCATGAAACAATTAAACTTGCCTCACTCGATGATATAGAACGAATTATGAAATTACGAAGTGACATTGCTGAATTTCCGACTACTAATGAATCAGAGAAAATATTAAGGCAGGCTATCGAAACAAATACAGGACGTACATATTATATTGAAAAAGACGGTGGAATCATCGCATCCGCCTCTACTTCTGCTGAAAATTCATTATCCGCTATGGTAGTTGGTGTATGTACACACCCGAATTATCGTGGAAATGGCTACGCTTCACTCATACTACAAAAAATGATTCAAGACTTTACGAAAGAAGGCCGAACACTTTGTTTATTTTATAACAATCCAGCTGCTGGACGAATTTATAAACGTCTAGGATTTAAAGACATTGGGATATGGACGATGTATCGATAATAAGGGGTACTTTATAAGCAGAAATAGTTATAACTTAACAATAAAAGCAGATTATACACAATTTCATACTGTTATTATGAAGAGAAAGAAGCTACTTGCGGAGCAATGACTCTAACTAAAACATGTTATGTATTCAAGCTAAATTTAGATAGATAAACGCCCCAATTGTTGCATCTACTCCAACAATTGGGGCGTTTATCCTCAAATTCTTCCCACTATATTTATGAAACATTTATTCCACTTATGTCGCTATTATCATTACGTGCAAATGCTCTCCTTAATATTACTGCTTCTTATTATACTGTGCTTTAAAATCAATATATTCCTGTTTCGCATCCTGATTATTACCTTGGTGACTATCAAAAGATGTATGTATTTGCGATATGTGTTCTACTAACTTGCCCTCATCATTCCTCTTCTTATAATCCACTACAATACTTACTTCCAATATCTGCTCTGAACCATATTTAGAATCTATATGCAGTACAAGCGATCCACCATCATATTCATCATATTGTATTTTCAACTTATCATTAATGATACTCTGAAACTCTAATTCAGTTAATTTGTATCCAACTGTACTAGGTTGATCAAACTTTTTTATATCATCTCCGGGCTTCATCTTTAGTTTCCCTATTCCTTTTAAACGATCAACAATTAAGTTTACGTATGAAACATCCAGATTTGAATCCGGACTTTTCACCTGTCCATTTTTATACATAATATTGGTACGATAAACACCTTCTTTTTTATTATCTTTGCTGTCTACTGCTGAAGTAACCGCTTGTGTTGTACTTCCATATAAACTTTTATCTTTCGTATTATATATCCCTTCCGAAGTTTGATAGATTGTTTTTCTATGCTCTCCATCTTCCTTTTGTTCATATGTACTATATATACCTCTTTGTTTCACATACGCATACCCATCATCATTCGCAGACATAACCTTTCTCATGTCACCTTCATCCAAAGCTTTGACAAATGGCTTATAATCTATCTTCGTCTCCCCAAAACTACATCCACTTAATAAACTTGATACTATTAACAGAACTATCATCATCCTAGCTTTCTTCTTTAACTTCATACTGACACCCCGTTGATTTCTCTAGGCATTTTTAGGTTCATTACATTCCCATTTTGATAGTAATATAGTTCACCTTTACTTACCGGTATTTATTAACTCATACAGATTATGTTGAAGATACTTTAATTTTTAATAGCATCGATTTTTATACAATCCTTAATTGTTTATATATTCCGTTCGAATTTTCAGAAAGCAAAACTTATTTTATTTCTTTGGCTTGCTTTTTTTCCTTTTCTTCATAAAGCTTTAGTCTTTTCTGACGTTCCCTTTCGTGTTCCTCCCATGAAATATAAAATGATGGAAATTTAAATCTACAATAGGCTAATAATTGGAACTCTGCTGCGCCTACGGCTACCGCGTACATGATTAGAGTTCCTCCCGCATACAATCCTAAAATATTTTGTGTATAATCATTATGCACATAAATTAAAATGAGAAGAGTTAACACATAAATTAGAGCACACTTAATTGCAGTCCTCTTTGTTTTACTAAAAAATGAAGAGGACTCTTCTCCCATATTAAATGCCCCTTTACTTGCCTGTCTAAAAGTATCAATAGTCGCTAAAATATGTAAAATGACTGCACCTAAAAATAATAACCCGACATACATTAATGTAACTTGATCAATTGAATAATTTGACGCTCCTGGAATTATCAACATTGTAAATGTTATAGTGCCTAGCTGAAACGCATATAATAGTACCACGAGTGTTTGTAGTTTCTGAAATTTAAATGGCATCTTAGGAAACAAATAAATAATTTAAAAAATTACTTGAAGACTATAAAGCACCAACTCAAGGCTAACAATTATTTTATCAAAGAGAGTCGGGTAATAACTCCAACCAAACCTTATTAACCCTCCAATAAGAAAAAACATGATTAAAGAAATAAAAAACATCGTTCCAAACATAAATCCTGTCGCCCAATCGGGACTTAAGCGATTCTTGCAAGTACTTTTAAATTCATTTAAATCTTCTTCTTTTATATTCCACATATAATTACACCATCTTTTCTAAAATCATGTAATAACTCTATTTTTGTAGACAAACTGAAAGTAAATAAATGTTTTTAGTATTTCATATTAAACTAGCCTTTTTTACTTTTTTTAACAAACACAAAATACAGCGATAGCATTAGTATTAAGCCTATTCCACAAACCAATACACCTCCATATTCTTTCTGGTATAAAAAAATAAACATAGTAACAATATAGCTCGGTATTGACAAAATAATGAGCCACTTCCCCAGAAACTCTGCTATTTTATATAGAATTAAAAAGATAAACATAATCCCCACAATAATAGGTGCTATTACACTTTCAAATAAACCTTTTTCTTTTTTTACAGCCTTAGAATCTTTATTCAAGATATTACATTCCTCCCTTTACTAGTTAATTTATGAATAATGTATTCATTCTATCTTCAATGTAAGTTTACGAGTATCATTTATAACTTTCATTTCAGTTTTTGTTTCGCTTTTGTTCTTTCTCTCTTATTCTTTTTCTATTTGCTATAAATTCTTGGTGTTCCTTTTCATGTTGTTTCCACGTAATATTAAATGATGGAAATTTAAAGCGACAATACACTAATAGGACGAATTCTGCTGATACCACAGCGAATATATATAATATTATTGTTTGTACAACATAAATTTCCATTTGGCTAAATGTATAATTAAGATTTAAAAAAATTAATATAAGTAGAACCATTACACCAATTGTCATTCCAATCGATAAATATAATTTTGCGTTAGTAAAAAATGAGACGGCTGGTCCTTCCGATTTATATCCTCCATGTTTTGCCTTTTTAAAAACATCAATTGTAGTTACAATGTGAGTACAAAGCGCCCCTAACATTATTAAACCAATATAAACTAACGCTTTATTATTACTTGGAAAATCAAACATTCCTTCAACCATCATAACAATAAATGGTAATGTTGCTAATTGAAAAGAATAAAATAAAGTCACGATGGCTTGGAGTTTCTGTAATTTAAAAGCAACCTTTGAAGACATGAAAATTATTAAAAAAATCAACTCCAAAATGTATAACTTTACCTCAGATCGTACCAAAAATATTTCAAATGGTGTTAAAGAAATCTTATCACCGTTCAGCAAAACACCTAAAAACACGATGAACATTGGTATAGAAGTATATACAAAAACTCCTACATAAAAGATTCTTATATAATCCGGACTTAATCGGTTTTTATTTGCAATTTTGAATAAACCTAAATCTTCTTCCTTTATTTTAAGCATCCATCTTTCCTCATTTCGACGCAAAACTTATTTCTTTATTTTGTTTGCTTCTTTTCCTTCTCTTCATACATCTTTAGTCTTTTCTGACGTTCTCTTTCATGTTCCTCCCACGAAATATAAAATGACGGAAACTTAAATCTACAATAGACTAATAATTGGAACTCTGCTGCGCCTATGGCTATCGCGTACATGATGAATGTAAATATAAAGTAACCAAACATTATGCTCAATGAGTAATTATTTTGTATATAAATTAAAACGAGAAGAATTAGTACATAAATTACCACACCAAACATTACATTTTTCTTTTCCTTATTAAAAAATGAAGTAGATCTTTCTCCCGTACTAAACGCACCTTTACTTGCTTGTTTAAAAGTATCAAATGTTGTTACACCATGAACAAGTATTGCTCCTAATACTAGTAAACCTACATAAATAAGCGTAATAAAATTAATAGAATAATTACTCATCCCTGGAAGAACAAACGCCGTAAGACCTATAGTACCTAACTGAAACGCATATAATAATATCACCAATGTCTGGAGCTTTTGAAATTTAAAACGTACCTTAGGGATCAGATATATAATAAAAAAGATTACTTGTAGGCTATATAACAACAATTCCATTCTGACCATTACTGTGTCAAAAAGAGTCGGATAGTAATCCCAGCCAAATCTAATTAATGCTCCAAAAATAAAAAGCATCAATAACGAACTATAAAGCATTCCACCAAACATAAACAACATAGCTCCTTCAGGGCTTAAACGATGTCTACATGTTATTTTAAATTCATCTAAATCTTCTTTTATGTTCCACATCCAATTGTCCCACCCTTAACTACATTCCCTTAAATCATGTAGATTAAAAATAAAAACCTTCTCATTTTGATGAAAAGAGAAGGTTCTATTAATCTCAGATATTGTTACATTATAATAATGATTCTTTTTAAGCTATTTCATAGTGCTCTGCTATTTTTTCACACATCTTTTTATATTCCAGCATCTACTCTGCTATTTCTTCTTTCTCTTCGTCAGTGGATTTTTTCTTATATTTAAAACCAATCACTTTCATATCTGAAAATACTTATTCTTCCATTTCCTCATCTATCGGAATACATTGGATAATAACTTTTGGTGTGTTTGAAACTTGTACAAAAATTTCAAATGTACCAACAAACATAGCAACCGTTCGGGATAATTCTTTATTACTAATATATACAATCGTTGCAAGTTCTTCTGCAAATTCAGGTATATAAACAATATATCAAGCATTTCAACAGCTATTATGCAATCATCCACCGATACTTTATCCAATATTTTCTGTTAATTAATCCCCCAGTTTTATCCCCACACTCTTACTGAAAGTACAAAGTTTTTTCTTTTGAAAATAACCACATATGTAGGCCCCTTACTACTAAAAACAACAATTAGAACTCTTAATTCAAGAATACCTTTATATTCTTCTATAAAACAAAACTAAAATTAGGGTTTTACTTTTCATATCTTTATTACTAAAAGTGTACTAATTTATTATTGTGTATCTACTGCAATTTTTATTTCAACATACTGTAACTCTTCATCACCACTAAAAATATGGTAAATAGGCGAGATTATATCAAGTTCATTATCTTCCATATACTGAAGAATCTCAGCATATGCATACTCTGTTAATGTTTCAAAATCTCCTGCATATCTTTTCATTAGCATGTTATCAACATAGTAATAACTTCGAAACTTCATTGTTTCTGATTTAGGAATACTACTCTCATATACTGGCATAAATAATTCAATAAACATATCTCCATCTGATGGTACATTTTTCAGCGCATAAAACATTGGGCCTTTGACCGTTAAATTCGCTTGCGCAATTTCTGTCAATAAATCTTCTATTACTTTTTCCATATCAGTATAGTGAAAAAAATATTCTCTCGATACAACATTTGTATAAGCAATGCTTTGTTCCTCAACTATCATCGCACTAATTCACCTACTTCAATAATAGGAGCATAAATATCCAACCACATATCACCATATACATCTAAACATACGTGATAAAAGCTACTATCTAATTTCATATGATTCTGTTCAGCAAATTCATTTAAAACACGATAAGCGTCTTCAATATCACCATCTTCATCTGAGAATCTAACACAAAGTGCTTCTTCAATAAGAATTGCATCAATATACTCATACGGTGAATCCTCTTCCATATTTACCCTTCCATTCACTGGGACACAATACATATATTCACCATATTCCGGTTCATTCTCTAATGGTGAATACGTAAAAAGAACAGGTCCTATTGGATATATATCGTTATGAACTACTTGATTTCTAAGTGCGATAGCTGGTAACAACCAATCATCTTTTTTTACTATTTGAGTGATGCTTATTAAATTTAAAAGCGATAATGCTTTATACTGAACTTTCATAATCTCTACCCCTTATACAGTGATTTATTTATTTCTTCACAAATAGATTCTTCCACGCACATAAAAAAACAGTTTATGACTATCATTTACAAATCTCATTTCAATTTTTATTTTTCTTTTGTTCTTTTTCTCTGATTCTTTTTCTATTTGCTATAAATTCTTGGCGTTCCTTTTCATGTTGTTCCCACGTAATATTAAATGATGGGAATTTGAAGCGACAATACACTAACAGGACGAATTCTGCTGATACTACAGCAAATGTATATAATATTATTGTTTGTATCACATAAATTGCCATTTCATCAAATGCATAATTAAGGTTTAAAAAAATAAATACAAGTAGAACTATTACAATGATTGTCATTCCAATCAATAAATATAATTTCGTATTAGTAAAAAACGAGACAGCCTTTCCTTCCAATTTATATCCCCCATGCTTTGCTTTTCTAAAAACATCAATCGTTGCCACAATGTGCATACAGATTGCACCTAATAGTATTAAACCAACATAAACCAGTGTTTTATTATCACATGGAAAATCAAAGATTTCTTCCACCACCATAGCCATAAATGGTAATGTTGCTAACTGAAAAGAATAAAATACAGTCACAATGGTTTGGAGTTTCTGTAATTTAAAAGCAATTTTTTTAGACATGAATAACATTAAAAAAACGAACTCCAAAATATACAATTTCACTTCAGTTTGTACAACCATCTTCTCAAAAGGAGTTAAAGAAATCTTATCACCATTCAGCAAAAAAATTAAAAACATAATAAGCATGGGTATAGAAGTATATGCAAAAACTCCTACATAAAAGATTCTTATATAATCCGGACTTAATCTGTTTCTATTTTCAATTTCAAAAAGGCCCAAATCTTCTTCCTTTATCTTTAGCATTCATTTATCCTACCTTCTAATTTTATATAAATTACCAAAATATTGATTTTAATTTTTTCAGGACCTTTTCATTTTCTTTCGTAAACTCTTTATAATTCCCAGACTTTAAATTATCGTTCATATTTACTGCCCATTTTACTAATTTCTTTGTTCCACTAACTACACTTTCTCCTCCGAGGCCATCAAATTTCTTATTCACAAACAATGAGGCTCCAATCCCCACCACTGCACCTATAGCTCCTCCTGCCAAGGTTCCAAGTGGTCCCACAGCAGTCCCAATCGCTGCTCCAGTTGCTGCCGCTCCCGCTGCATATGCTAAGTCCACACCTGTATCTAATGCAACATCTCTTACATCCTGTAGCTGAAATCCATCATCTTGTGACTGTATAATATTATCTACAACTGTCAACCCCGTTCCAATAATTGCCACACTTTTGAAGAGCGTCCCAGTACCTTTGAGTTTTTTAAATGTCTCTGGCCATTTCTTAAAATTGAATTCGTCAATGCTCTTTTGAAACTCGGTCCCAAATGAATCTGTCCATCTATTTTTAAATGCTTTTAAAAAACCTCCTTCATTCCGAGTCATCATAAAATCTTCAACCGCTTTAAATTCAGGCAATTTATAAATATCTTTTTTTGCTTGTTTTATTACATTTCTTGTTTCGTTGTTGTAATTGACTTTAAATTTATCTTTAAAAATAAATTTAAAAATAGTATCTTCATTTGCATCTGTAGCTAAAAGTTTGGAAGCCGCTACAATATCGGCATCGTTTAAAGTATTAAATATATATGCTCCTTTTCCTTTTCGAGCATTAACATCAAACTTAACACCAAATCCCAAATTTTTTTTCATGTAAACAAGGCGTAAATAACCAGAAAATAATCCGACTACTCCTTTTTTCGCTTTACCCGTATATCCCGCAATCATTTTAGCTACTCCAACTATAGATGCGAAGGTTCCTTCAGACAGAAGTTTTTCGGTTGTATCACTAGAAAAGTTCCCTTCAGTCTCTTGTATTTGTCTCATAGCACCATCTAATCCGCGTAACATGTCATCAAAATTTTGAAGATCATTTTGTTGACTATTGTAAGCCTCTAGTTTTTCTAACGTATCACTGATTTCTTTTTGACTTTTTTCAACCCCTTCAGAAATTTCTGATGATGAGGGATAATGGATCGGAACAATATCATTAATTGAACTAATAGTCTGTTGTGCTAATTCATTTGATTGATTAAAACTGTTACTATACCCATTAATTTTTTGCTTTACATTATCTAAATAACTCCCATAAATTTTCGTATCTGCATCACTATCAACAGAACTATTAAAATCTTCTATTGCTTTTTCAAATTGCATGCTTAAGCTTTCTGCTGCGACCATACAACCTGAAATAACACTTCCATGAACTCTAGATAAATGGCCTTTAATTCCATCAGCAGCAGCACCTTGAAATGAATTAATCTCACTAAAATCCGCTATCTTTCCTAATAATGATTCAAACTGTTGATTCAACTCAGTGGCACTTGCTTGAAATCTACTTTGAAGTTCTTTTACTTCTTGTAACTCTATATTTTTATCCACGTTTCTCCCTCCCTATTTTGCATGATAATTTGAATCTATCATTCTTAATTGCTTCTCAAGTTGTTCGTCTTTTTCGACTATTTTCTCCCCAGTTTGTTGTATTTTATTTAAGTCATTTTCTAATATCTGTTCGTATCGCTGCACCTTTTGAGATAACTGTTCAATTGCTTCACAATATTGAATCAGCCTAGTCAAATTCGTACGATGTAACTGCATACCATTAAATTTAGTCTTACCTAAATCACTAGCACCACTTTTCAAATCACTTACTTTCGCATCAAATACCCCTTTATTTAATTTAATTTCCCCCATTTATCATTTCCCCGCCTTCTGTACTTCTACTTGAATACTAGCGTCAACCATTGAAACACTTCTACTTAGAGAAAGAATACTAGACTCACATGTAGCGATTTCTCTTTCAAGCCGCCGTATAGCTTGATCGATGTCTTCTTGCACTCTCCCTAGTTCTCCGATAAACTTCCCTAAATTCGAAATGACTTGTTGTTCATATGTTTCTTTAAAAGTAGTTGCTCTTTGCCCTTTCCAACTACTCTCGTTTATTTCTAAAGACTTAAACTGCTCTTGATTTTGTTTAATTGCTTCAAGATTATTTACAAATTTCCCCTTAGCAGTTATTAGCCTTCGTAGTTTCATTTGTAATTCAGCCAATTGCCCTTGTTGATGACTTATACTACTTAATAAACCCGATTTTTGACTATTTAATTCCTCTATCCCCATGCAAATCCCCCCTTAAATAGTTGGCACTTTAATTCTAGTAGCAAAACGATTTTCAACAAAATACCCTTCAAATGGATTTAATTTTGTACTACTTAAATCTTTATTAGATACATCGAAGACCATTTGGCCTGATGATTTTCTAAGTAAAATAACATGAGATTGCGTTTTTATTGTTTTTGAAACTAAGTCGTATCGACTGTCAATTGAATCAACATCACAGCCAATTACGAAGTGGATGCCCATAAATGCACCATTTGTTATTAATTCTGCTAAACTATATATATCGCTATCTTCTAAATTACTTAAAATATCATTTACATCTGCAATTACGATTACAATCGGCTTAAATTTCTTAATAAATTCTGCCGGGTTCACTGTTTCACTTGATGCTTCCTGCTCCTCTTTAAACGCTGCTTCTCTCGATTTGTAAGCATTTGTAACTTGTTTAATCGTTTTCTCAATTCCTGTTTTTTCAGCTACATATAAAGCAGCGCTCTCTCTATAGTTTGAGAAATTTCGTGTTCTTGTATCAATTAAACCTAGGTCAAAGTGTCCACTGTCTGCTAACTGTTGAAGGAATTGATGAACTACATTTTCAACTTCATCTTTCTTAATTCCCCCTACAACAATATTAGACGCTTCCGTTAAATCTAATTCGAGAGGCGTAACGTTTTCTGTCTCTACACCAAATGTTAGTTTGCCTGCTTCAATAATTTTTCTTGTTTCTGGCCATGCAATAAATTCCTTGTATTCCAGAACTTCAGGTACCATAGGAATTGCTTTCGGTCTTTCTCCATCCCAGAAGGAATCCATCTCTTTTCCTTCAGCTTGTATATTTTCAATTCGAGTAAGGACATCTTCTCCATTTGTCGGTAAAGCTGTTTGGAAGATTGTTGGTTCGTCAATTTTAACTAAACCACGGCCTGCTAATTCTTCAATTTTTAACTCTGTTCTTCCTACAATAGCTCTAGATTCTGCCTCATCTATCATATATAGAGCAATTTGTAGTTTAATATTTGTATTTACTTGTACTCTCAATGCATTTTGACGTGTAGCCGTAAGCATTAAATGAATTCCTACTGCTGCCCCTTCACGTACAATTTGTGCAATAATGCGTTCAAAGTCTTCGACAAATTCAGCTTCTCTAACAGCATCATAGTTATCTAACGTAATTAATATTGTTGGTAATACTTCTTTACTAGCTCTCTCATACATTTCAAGACTCGCAACGCCATATTTACTTAGCAATTGCTTTCTATCTTTTAATAGGTCTTCTATGCGACGAAGAAATTTCTCGCATTTTTCAACTTGATCTAATGTAATGATGTCTGCCACATGCGGTAATGATTTTAATGGCATTAAACCGTTCGTTCCGAAGTCTAATAAATACACATGCAAATGCTCCGGACTATGCTGACGAGCTACATCCATAATGACTGATTGTAAGAATGTTGATTTTCCGTAGCCTGGGCTTGAGAAGACCGCTACGTGTCCGTCTTTACTAATATCTAATGTTAATGGTGTTTGTGATTGTAATTCAGGCTGATCTAGTAGACCAACTGTTGCTTGTAATGGTTTCTTTTCTTTCGTCCATGCTTCTTTGAACTGAATTGCGTGTAAGTCTTGTAAATATACGCTTTCTGGAAGTGGTGGTAGCCATGGTCTAGCTAACGCTTCAATTTCATTTACTTCTGCGTAATCGTGAATGTAGTCAATAACAGCATCCAGTTCAGATGGTACGCTTATTACTTCTTTACTGCTACCAAGTCCACTTAAGTCTTCACTTAATATTTCATATTGTCCTAGATCATTTATTGCATAGATTGTTGCATCTAAATGTTCTTTATCCTCTTTATTTTCTACATAGTCTGCTCCGCTCCAAGCTGATTGGAATAGTTCATAAATTTCATTATTCCCAACTTGTAAGTAAGCACGTCCTGGTAATGTAATTTCAGCAGCATCCGGTGTTTTTAAAATTTCATTACTATCTGACGTATTTTGAACTTTTAATGCTAGTTTGAATTTCGAGTTACTCCAAATTTGATCATCTACAACACCACTCGGTTTTTGCGTAGCTAATATTAAATGGATTCCGAGCGAACGACCGATACGCGCTGTTGAAACTAACTCTTTCATAAACTCTGGTTGTTCTGACTTCAATTCCGCGAATTCATCACTAATTAAAAATAGATGCGGCATCGGCTCACTTACTAAGCCTTCTTTATACAGTTTTTGATACTGATTAATATGGTTTACATCATTTTCACCAAATAATCGTTGTCTTTTCTGTAATTCAGCTTTAATTGATGCGAGCGCTCTCATACTTTGTGCTCCATCTAAGTTCGTAATTGTTCCTAATAAATGCGGTAAGTTTTTGAATAAATTCGCCATACCGCCACCTTTATAGTCAATTAGTAAAAAGGCTACTTCGTACGGGTGGAAATTGACTGCTAGAGATAAAATATACGATTGTATAATTTCCGATTTACCTGAACCTGTTGTACCTGCTATTAATCCGTGTGGTCCGTGTGCTTTTTCGTGTAAGTTTAAGTTTACGATATCTTCTTTACCACGTAATCCAAGTGGTACAGCTAAAGATTTATGCGCTGCATTTTTCTCCCAACGACTTGTGATATTCAGTTCTTTTACTTTTTCAACGCCGTACATTTCTAAAAATGTTACGCTTTCTGGAATACTATTTTTTAAGTTTTGCAAATGATTTAATGGTGCTAATGCCCGTGAAATATCTTCTAAATTGAACCCTTTCGGTACGTGATTTAGTTTAAATTGACGGTTAACAAGCTCTCCTTGCTCTAAGATGATGTTCCCTTGTTTTGCATCTCTTATATCTATTACCGTTTTCACATGCTCCGGTAAACTTTGCATAACATCTTGTACAAATACAAGTGATACACCTAATTGACTCGGATCATCATTAAAGAATTCCATAACAACATGGTCTAATATTAGTTTTTCATCTGTAATGAGAACGACATAGTGCGGTGCAAAGTACATTTTTTCATTAGTAGAACTTTTTTCATCTAGTTTTAATTTTCGTTCTTTCAATATTTGATACAAACTATTTAACACTTGATCACGGCTACGATCATGGTATACAAATCCACGTACATTTATATCGCGAACACTTCCATGAGGTAACCAGCGCATCCAATCCCATTTTTCTTTTTCTTCTTCCGGAAAAATAGTAATAAACTGCAAGTCATAATAACTATGGAATAAAGCCGTTTGTGCAACTAATAATTGTAATTGCTCTAACACTAAAGAGCGTTGACCAATATAACCGACTGGTCCATTCATTAAATCTGTTACAACTGGTACATCTTCCAATGATAGATAACGCTGTCTTAGTTCACGTGCTATATCAATTAATTCATCTTTCGTTTGACTAAATTCTTCTTCATTAAATTGAATTTCAAAACTCGTATTAGCTTGTCCTGTTCCAACGCTAAATGTTAAGAAATCATGATGTAACATTGTTTTTTCATAAATTCGAGGATTTACTTGAACTGCCATATTACGTATTACTTCTACATTTGGATTGTGATAATGTAATGCGTGACGCTGTTTTTCACTTTCTGCATGTAAATCCTTCGTTTTTTGTTTTATATACTCTCTATAGCTTTTATCTCGTTCAACAATGTCGACTTTATATTGCTTCAAATTTTTAATATACGATGTGACAGAAACAATGATTGTTACTAATGTCATCGCAATCGATGCGATAATAAACATTCCATATTTCATGAAAATAGCAAGTAATACAGTTACGACAATCATGACAAGTGAAGGTGCAATGATTCTTGCTAAATGCTCCGTTGGTTTTGATGGCATACTTGAAGGCTTTGCAATTGTCATTTTCTCTTCTGGTTCACGGTAAATAATACGTGGTGAACGATGATAGTCTGGATAACCACTTTGATAATTTGTTTCTGATTCTACTAAAATAGGTAACGCAGATTTCACTTTATCTTCTGAAGAAAGTACTTGAATGTCTTCACTACCAATCTCCAATAAAATACCATCAAAATATAATACGTCTCCTGATTCCAACATAACGCTATCTTTTAACTTCGTATAATTATGAAATACATCCCCGCCATACACGTTCACTTTAAAAGAATCGTACAACGTTTCGCGAGATAGCATTAAATCTACACTAGTCCCGGTAATAGAAATATCATCGTAATCGTTTTGACTCACTGTAAGAGAATGTTTCGTTTCGATATCAAACACTTTAGTTGTGCCAACAATAGATATAAAGATTTTCAAGCTCACATCTCTTGTTTTCCCAATCTCAATTTCCTTATTGAATTCTATTAATTGATCCTGTACCATCCAAGCATTTACTTCATTATTCCACTTTAACTCTACTTCTTGTTCTAAACTTGGATTCGTAATATCGTTTGTCCACTCTTTTCCAATCGACACTATTGATTGCTCATTTGGATGTAATGTGCACTTATATATTTTGTCTCCATAAGTCAATACTAATAGTTGCTCCATCCGTGTTCACTGCTCCTTTTCAACTGTCTCATCAAATGCTTACTCTTTTTTCTCTGTGTCCGACAAATTTTTATCGTTTGATGAATTGCCATATTTCTTTTTATATTCATCTAATTGTTGCTCATATGTTTTTAACTTTTGATCACGTTCTTCCCCTGATAAATCCGGATTATTTTTCAGTGATTCAATTTGTTTAACAAGGCCGTACATAATAAGCTGAGGATCATCAAGTGTCTTAGCTAAATCTAATGATTTATCAAAATTACCTTTTCCGTTATACATCCAATACAGCAAATACTTTTCATCACTTTTCAAACTAATGTTTTTCATAATCGATTTCTTTTGAGCTTCACCTAGTTTTTCAGCTGTAATGTATGCAAATGCTAACTCATATTTAGATGCAATCGGTAATGATTCAAACTCCTCTTCATTCAATTGCGTAATGACTTTGTCATAATCAGTTGCTATGAAACTTGCATTTGCTTCTAACAATTTATTTTGATAAGGAAATTTTATAAAAGTGAAATATATTAAAGGAGCAGCTAAAATAACTGTCGCCGCTATGAAGGAAAAAGCTAAGTATTTAAATGATTTATAGCTTTTTTTAGGTACTAACTGCATATTTTTTTCTGTTTTTGTTTGTTCCTTCTCAAAGCTGTCATCAAGAAACTGCAGTAATGCATCTAAGCTTTCCATTTGAGCAACGGTCTGTTCAAATATTGTTTCTTTTGCATCTTTTAGTAACCCAGCATACAAATCATCAAAGTTATGTTTTTGGGAGAATAAAGCAATAATTAGACACTTATATTGTGTTAAAAATTGCTCTTCTAATAACGGGGTTGGCGGAACAATATCTCGAATTCCTCTATGTATAATACTTGGTATTAAATTAGCATTAAAAACTATATTGTCTGGATGTAAAAAGAACGTGATTCGTTTATTTAAATATTTACGAAACTGCGCAACATTCCGAAGTAGTCTTAATTTCTCATTTCTTCCAAAACGGCTAAGATCGTCCCACTTATATAATTTTTTATCTACTTGATATAGAAACGTAAACATATCATCCGTTTCTTCTATTGTTAATGGTACAAATTCAGGTGATTCGCCCGTAATTATATCGAATTGACGGAAGTCTTTTATACGTGTTTGAGATTTGGTCATCTCCAATTTCCAATTTTCTTTTTCTATTTGAAATTGATAGTTCATTGCATCAATTTGAATTATTTTTTCCGTCATGTTTATCCTCTTCTCCTTTTCTTTATAACCCGTAATAACTTATTTTCAAATAACTAAAAGTAAAAAATATTCTTTATAAAACTTGCAAAATATCTCCATCTGTTATTTGGTGATCAATTAAACGATCATTATCTGTTAAAACAATTGACTTATTTTTCACTTTAATTACAAAATGTGAACCTTCATGATTATCAATCTTTAGCGTATCTAATAAGTTTTTTAATAAATATTTAATAGATTGATGATTCGGAATACGCAAATCATATGTATTTCCATTCCATTTACTAAAATCTACTGTCACATTGATATGTGTTTGTATTGCCATCGCTTTACCTCCAACTTTTACGAAGAACTGTATAAATACCGATGCAAATAAGTAGAATGCCGCCGCCAAATAATAATATTATTGTTATACTAATTGGCTCTTCATTCATTGTTTCATTACTCGCTACTTCATCTGCACTTTTTCTGACAATGTATTCACTGCTAAACAAACTATTTTTCGTATCTTTAACACTATTATTTTCTTTTGTTTTTGTAAAAAGAGAATCTCGCAAAGCTTCCATATCTTTTTGTTCTTTCTTTTTCTTTTTCTCAATTTCTTCTTCTATATCTTTGTTAAATAACTCAATCGATGCTTTATCTAATTCTGTTTCCTTATGTTCCTTTTTATTTTTTTCTTGGTCGCTTTCTTCAAGTCGATCCACTTTAAACTTAATCTTCCCATCATCACCAAGATAACTGTCAGCCGCGCTCCTTATCGGTAGCGCGACAAACAGTAAAAGGATAGAGAGAAATGATAACTTAGCCACTATGCTCCATTGTTTGATCATTTACTTCTTTTTCCTCCCATTTCTTATGCCATACAAATAGATTACTAACCAATCCAATAATGGCAATTACAAACAATACGACAAAAATAACTTTCCCAGTATCTTTACCACTAATAAAATCATTTAGAAAACTTTCTATATACTGAAGCGGTGAGAATTGACGTATCTTTCCGACAGAGGACATTTGATCTACTTTACTTCCAACTGCCTCAGTTAAAAATAGGTACATGCTTAAAAATACTAATAGTATAAACATACCTACCATTTTTATTTGTCGTAATAAGTAGGTTGAGACCAATACAAACGCCATCATAATAAATGTGATGAACGCAATCCATAGTAAACTTTGATCCTGACCGAACTTTAAAAGACGCCCAGAAATGATACCTATACTAATCCCTTCCACAATTGATATACCGAAAGCTACTACTGTAGTTGGTACATTCATATCAATTAATGAGAATTTCTCTTCAAAATGATCTGATTGCATTCGTTTCTTTTCTTGATTCGCAATTGCGTATGCTGTAAATAATGCAACAATGAAACAAGTTAATACAATTAAGTAAGGTGTAAAAGCATTACCTGCTACAATTACTCCATCATTTTGCTTTTGAACTGGACTAGCTAAAAAGTCATATAGCATTTCATTTTGACGATCTCCAATACGACTATTCGCTAAAATTTTCGTAAAGTTTTTGGAGAATGATTTATCATCTTCCATTTTCTTCGTAAAGTCGTTTAATAATAAATCAGCTTTTGAAACAATTGTCGTTCCGCTGTCTTGAATTTCTTTTGCTTGTCCATTGATTTGATCAAATGTTTTATATACATCGTCTGAAGTTGCTAAACTATGTTTCGAACTTTCGACCAATGACTGACTTTGCATCATTAATGATTTAATACCAGAATCTAACGATAAAACAGCTGTTTGCTCACCAGCATGATTTGTTGTTAATACTTGCTGCTCTTCAACTAGTTTTAAGCTATTCTCACGCCATTTCGCTAAACCTTTTACATACTCTCCTAAATTTTCATTCATACTAGTTGCTTGTTGCGTCGTTCCATTTAATTTCTCCGCTAGTAGCATAGAATTTTGATCCGCACTAGTAATAGATTGTTGATAAGAGTTTATTTTTTGTTTTAAACCTGACATATCTTGCTTTATTTCTGTAGTAATACTTGATGAAACAAGATTTGAAATTAAATCAATTAAGCTTTGTTTATTTAATACGTAGTACAAAGATTGATCCGTCGCAATTGCATCTAAACTTCCCTCTTCTAACTTAGGACCTACATCTTTCGTTCTTAAATCAATCCCATAATACATTTCGTAAAGGCTCATTAAACCTTGATAACTTTCGACTGTATCTACTGCTTCTTTAATTAATAAACTAGATATATTTTTTGTTAATACTTCTGCTTTTTGATGTATAACTTGATTCGTTGTACTTTCAGTAACTTTACCGTTATCTGTTCCCGTTTCGCCTCCTGGATTTCCTCCGGTCCCGTTATCTGTTCCCGTTCCGCCTCCTGGGTTTCCTCCTGTTCCGTTATCTGTTCCCGTTCCGCCTCCTGGGTTTCCTCCAGTTCCGTTATCTGTTCCCGTTCCGCCTCCTGGGTTTCCTCCGGTTCCGTTATCTGTTCCCGTTCCGCCTCCTGGGTTTCCTCCGGTTCCGTTATCTTTCCCTGTTGTGTTTTCCATTTTTTTAATAATAGGGTTTTTAGCACTGTGTACCAACGGCATTATGCCATACTGTGATTTATGAACCACATTTTCCACCTTGCTATTTTCCGTTTGTGTTCCTTTATCTTCTTTGTTAGGTTTTTCTTTTTCAGGACTAGTTTCTTTTTTATGAGTCCCACTCAATTCCCACTGCCACATTACAGGAGAGAAAACATCTATATTGATGTTTGGATCTTTTAACTTCACATGCAGATCAATCTTTATATCCCCTTCATTACGAGGAGCTATTGTAATTTCTCCTGCTTCGCTTTGAAGAAAATCACTTGTACGATCCTCACCATCAATATGTAAGAATCCTGTACTTCCATCTAGTTTAAATTCTTCTGGAATACTTATCTTCAAAGTTTGTGCAGATTCCATTTTAATTACTTTCGCAGTATCACTAAATGTAATTCCCTCTGTATAAAGTCTATCCTTTACTTCTTTAATAGCGTTTCCTAAAGATATTTTATTTACAGGATCATAATAAAAATTATTTTCTTTATTATATTTTTTTGTAAATTGAATTACATTTTGCAGTTGTAATTTCGTTGTATCTGGCAAATCACTTTGACCGATTTCTTCCATGTTTAAACTAGGTAATTTCGCAATTAAATTCTCGATTTGTTTCTTTATTCGAGCATCTGGTTGTTTCATTAATGTATTTATAAAGATTTCTTGCTTTCCATCATTCGACATAGATTGCTTTAACTTCTTAATTACCGTCTCTTGAATATCACTTTCTAACTTCCCTGCAAGTTCTGTATCATATTCAGACACTTGTTTTTTTACATCTGCTAAATATTTTTGAATCGCTGCAGCATCAGTTAAAATATTCGGTTCTTTCTCTGAAAACGTAAATTGATTTGAAATAATTTTATTAGCGGATTCCAATGCACTTAATTGCTTTAAAGCATCGCCTGTATTCATATCATTCATATATTGATTGAATTGATTTGTGAAATTATTCGCTAACAAATTGTTATCAGTTTGCATTTTTTGAAAGTTATTAAAACCATCTAAATACGTACTGTTAGATTTATTCCCTTCATCTAATGCTTGACCGAAACCTTTTAAAACATCCTGAAATCCTTTGAAACTATTAACAGAAACACCTGTATAATCCTGTACTGTTTTAAATTGATTTGTGTAATTTGCTAACGGACTATGTATATCTTTTTTATACATAGTTGTTTGAACGTTTCCTTTTTCAATTATTTTACCTATATTATCTTGTGCACCTTGTAGCTTACCGATAATACTCGCAAAATAAACGTCGATTATTTGCTTATTGAAATCTTCTAAAATAACAGAAGCTGTATTTTCTGCCTCAGCTTTCAAATCCTTATTCCCAGTTGCATTTACTTTGTAGTTTAACGTTAATTTCTCTGGAATCTCTGAATCAATCGCAACTGCCTTCCTAGAAAAATCATTTGGAATAACAATCATCATATTGTAATTATTATTTTTTAATCCATTTTCCGCTACCCCGCGACTAACTACGTACCATTCTTGTTTCGTATTTTTATTTACATTTTTAACAAATTGATCTCCAAACGCTATTTTATTGCCCTCAAATACAGTGCCCTGATCTTCATTTACCAACGCAACTGTCATTTTTGGTGTAGTATTCTCATTAGCTTTCTTAACATTTTGATTTAATGCTAAATAGGAGACCCCTGTTGATAGTACAAGAGCTAAAATAATAAACAACAAGATGCTCCATTTGAACTTTTTCACTACTTATCACTCCTGCGACTGCGAGTCTATCTAATGAAAGACTTCGTATCTTACTCTAGTTTTAAAGTAATTTAGCCATACAACGTATGGTTGCATGGCTAAATTATATATTTCTTTTTATCTGTCTTATTGTAGACCGAAATTACGAGAAAGATCTTCGTCATGTCTAGCAACAGCTTCTGCAGTTTTATTAAGCTGCATATTGATTTCTTGTAATAGCTGTGCGAAGTTTTGTACTTTTGGCTTTAATTGATTGAACTGTTGGTCAAAACCTTCGAAAGCACGACCTTCCCATTCTCCTCTTAATTCATTTTGTAAGTTTTGTAGTTGACGTAAAATGTCCTCAATTTGATTTGCACCTTGTCCATATCGAGTCGCTTTCGATTTAAGCTCCTCTGGTGACATACGAATTTGTCCTGCCATTATTAAATCCCCCTTAAAATTTAAAAATAGTAAAATTAACCAATAATCAATTCTACAAATTGATTATATCAATAATTTAAAAATTTCTAAACAAAAAAATGATATTTTTCCAAAATTTCTCTTTTACTATAATAACGATATATTGTATAATACTAATTTATTTGTTTTTTAAGCACACTCTATAAATCTACTATAAAATAAAGGCAAACCATCTATTTTATATATTTATAAGGACTTATTCACTTTAAATCCCAGCGAGAAAGTAGCCACTAAATCATTATTTCCCTCCCATTCAGACTATAATACTCACTTCAAAGTCATAATTACCTGCCTTTCAACAAACCCAAACTCTTCGTACATCTCTTTTGCAAAATTCCCAGCAAATACATTCAACCGAATTTCTGAATACTTCTCCTTTAATTCCTTAATACTAGCTTCCATCAGTTCTCGCGATAATCCTCTCCCGCGATATTCTGGGAAAACGTACAATTCATATATAAATCCAAGTTTTTCACGAGAAAAATAGTCTGTATTTTCCCCTATTAATATCCATCCCATTACTTTATTTTCTTCTTTAACAATTAAATAGTATGCTCCTTTTTCTACAATCGGCTTTGTAATCTCAATTGCTTTCTCGGTACTTAATTGACAATTCCCTCTCGTCCCCTCAAAAAGCGATTGAGCCGCATATTTTAATATTTCATTGGTATCTTCTTGATTCGCCTTAACAATCATTTTTCACAACTCCCCTTGAATAATAGGCATTACTATCGCTTGTTCAAGATTCTCCGCTTCCATAACAATTGCTGTTAATCCGTGTTCTGTACTTGTTTCATGGAGCTCTCCCTTTTTCCAAAACACAGCTTGTCCCGCCTCTACCTTTATCTTTTCTTTATTTACCCCACATACATATCCTGCTCCTTCCACAATAAGAAGCAGTTGAGATACAACTGCTTCATGATTACCGATGATTCCATTCTCGTGTAAATGCATAGCACCGATATGTATATTCCCTCGATGGTTTAATATTTTCGACATGATGAAATTAGATTGAAATACTGATAGGTGCTTTCCTACTTTTTCACTAAAATCAAAAATTTTCATTACTAGTTCTCCTTATACGTATAAAACCATCCTTACTGTCTGCATCATATGTCCTTCAAAGTCTTCTTCAAATTGCTCTAATTCAGCAAAACCTTTCGCTTCATAAAAGCGTTTTCCTTTTTCATTTGCTGCTTCTACATGTATGTACAATTTCCGTATCCCATTTAATGCTTTAATTCCTTTTTGTAATAAAGCACTTCCGATCCCTTTTCCTTGCTGATCTGGTAACAAATAAATCGCACCTAATTCCGCTTCGTTTTGTAGTCTAACAGGTGAAAAGTTCGCAAACCCTATTACTTCACCCTCTTCTTCCGCAACGAATAAATGCGTATTTTTAAGACGATATTTCATTTTTTCATCAGAATATGCCTCGTCTAAAAAACTATCTTGAATTTCTCTCGGAATAATGCCTTCATATGTATCATGCCAAGCTATTTTTGCTACTGATTGTACAGCGTGAATGTCTTCTTGCTTCATTTCTCTAATTATATATGTCATCTCGATGTCTCCATTCTCTTTAAATTATATTCTGCTAATATACTAGAAGAAACGGCAAAACCATTTTCATAATTCACCTTAATTAATTTTAATTTCTCAATTGAAGCTGTTGCAAAATTAAACTTTCCATAAATATATTCCATTACACTTAAAAACTGCTTTGTATGTAATCTATTTGCAATTGTACAATGCGGAACCCATTTTCCCGGTACGTAATATGAATTTGGGTTGTCATGAAAAGTTTTAAAATAATCATGATAAGAATAATGAAGTTTTAACAATTCATCGGTAACGGTCGGCGCTAGAAAGACCGTTCCATTAGTAGGAAAAATTCCAACAGAAGGAAAAGTTACTGCGTCTATATTTTCTTGAATGGCTACAAACTCCCCTAGTTTCTCCGTATACAAATGAACATCTAACTCATTATAATCCGCAATCGTTATATGAGGTTCTACTCCAGCTAATTGATTTGTTCCAATTACATTTGTTAATTCATTTTGCAGTTCTGTAATTTTATGAGTAAACACACGATCAAATGTAGCAATAATAGCGTACAATCTTTCTCACCCCTTCGTTACACATAGCGCTTCCCATTCTTCACGAATCATGCCCATTCGAATAGAATCATAGTATGTTCCGTTATAATAACGACACTTTCGCATTCTACCTTCTAAGCTCATTCCTATTTTCTCCGCTACTTTCATCATTCGTTCATTACCAGACCAAGTCGTGAGCCCTACTCTACCAATTTCCATCTTTTCAAATAATAAATCTCGATATAACGTTAACGCTTCTGTACCGTATCCACCATTCCAGTAAGTTGGATTATAAATAACAATTCCCATCTCTAGCCAACGCGTCGGTTTATGCTCCCAATAAAATCCGACCTTCCCTATAATTTGACCGTTATTTTCTATAATTAAATTTGACAGTGGTTCTTCTTGCAAACGAGTTTGCACCTTCTCTTTATAGGAAGAGTATTCTTGCATTGAGAACGGGAAATATGGCGCATCCCATTTCTTCCATTCTGGGCTTTCTTCTTTAAATACGATATTCCATAATGTTTTTATATCTGATTCTTCTATTGTACGAATTGTAACTTTCTTCCCCTTTAATATAACGTTTTGCATAATTCCCTCCTGCATTCCTCTTTATTTCATATATAATTATAATGTTTTTTCAGAAAAATCAAAACTAATATCATTTATTATATTGTATAATTTTGTTATTAGATACCAATTATTGATTTAGAAAGCTGGTGATTTAGTGAATAATCGATTTAGTATTGCTTTATTTCTCACTATTATTACGACAAATATTATTCTATATTTCTTCTTACCATCAAATATTGTTACGAAATGGGACTTCAATGGAACGCCTACATCAACAATGGATAAAAGCACTTTTGTAATCGTAAATATAATTATATGTTCCTTCTTATTCTTTGTATTTTTAGCTTTATCTAAAGCAGCGAATAACCAGAAATTTCTCCATTGGATCGGCAACACAATGTTACTATTCTTATTTTTTGTCGATATTGTCATCGCCCTCATTGCTCTTGGCTTTTCACTTCCTCTTGATCATTTCATATTTTTAGCATTAGGGCTTTTATTTATATTAATAGGTTATTTCAGTTCCAAAATTGATACGACTAAATCAACCGTTTCATTAGAATGGAATGATAAGTACCTTGAAAAAAGAGCTTCAAATATTAGTAGTATTTCAATGATGATAGCAGGTATTTTTTTAGCGATACTTCCTTTTATCGTTTCTGCTCCCTATAGAGGTTATGCTATACTAGCAATTCTTTTAGGAATGACGCTTATCATTCTGCCGAGTACGATTTATTTACTTATTAAAGACAGCAAGCAATATACTCCTTTAAAAAAATAGGAGGTTATATCCCTCCTATTTCAGCTTAATGTTTTATTTTCCACTTTTTCTATCTCAACTAAAATCCCTTTCTCTATCCAACCCTCTACGCCATCTTTTTTAATTAAATCATATCCTGAACAGCTACCATCAATGAGAGAAACGATATCTCCCTTCCTAACGCTTATTTGCGCACAAGAAATATCGGTTTTCACTGTATATTCACCTGACTCAAGTTGTTTTATATATTCATTTTTTACAGTGAGTAAATTATTCGTTTCCTTTTGTTTACATACGGTGTAGTCTTGCATCTTCTCGATAGGCTCTATGTAATAATACGGATATGTCACTCCGCCCTGCATTTCTGAATTCGCATTAAAATCCGCTATTACTTCATACTCTGGAAAATAGTCTACATATGTATAAGAAAACGTATCGCCCGTTTGTTTCCTCTGAATAATAAATGCATTTAATTGTCCTGCTTCTTTAATTGCATTTCCTCCATCAATTGCAATAATTTTTTTCTCCTTATCAATAACTGGATTGTTAGACGGTGCTTCTTCAGAATAGTTCACGACAGGCCAATGACCAACTATTACATACTTATTTGCTTTATGTGATTTATTAAAAAACTCTGGCATTGCTATCGCATTTTTGCGCTCTGTTTCTTTCCAATCTACTCTATCTTCTAGACCGGCATGCACAATAATATAATCTTCTGTTTCAATCGCTGTTGGCAAGTCTGTTAGCCAATATAGTTCTTGTGAAAATTCACTTAACAATGCTTCTTTCACTTCACGAATTGAAGTGCCCTCATGAACTGAAAAACCTAATTGCTCTAGCCATTCATTAAAAATCGAGTGCTTTCTCATACATAAATAATTAATAAGATCAGGATTTTCATTTAGAAGAGCATCAACTAAAACTTCACAATTCCCTTCAACAACGTGAACCTTTGAATTGTTCTTTACAAGATTCATAACGTAGTTTACTACGCCTACGCTATCTCGTCCTTTCTCGCAAAGATCTCCATTAATAATTAAATAATCTTCATCTTTAAAGTTAACTTTATGTAGTGCTTCTTTTAAAAGATTTAATTCTCCATGAATATCAGATATGACGATAACTCTAGCATCATTAGGGATTGATAGTTTCTTTATTTTTTTCAAGTATAAGCGCTCCAATCATTCTCTTTATTAAATTAAAACAATTCGACAAAATACACTATATAACCTTTTCAAATACATATACCATAACTTACAACCTATTTACGGTTTAATAATAACTTAAAAAATAAGAAGAAGCTGTTCCCAACTTTTGCGGGACAACTTCTTCTTATTTTTTATAATTCTTTATGAAAAGAATAACTCACCTTATCATACCCTTCTCTTTCATAAAAACGATGAGCATCAATTCTTGAAAATGCTGACGTGAGGACGATAGACTCACATTCGTTTTCCTTTCCCCAGTTCTCTATATACGAAAGTAATACTTTCCCATGTCTTTTTGAACGATGTGCTTCTGCTGTTACAAGGTCATATACGAAAACGTGTTTCTTATTATAAAAGTTCGTACAAATTGCTACACCTGCAAGGCTAACAACTTCATCATCCTCATTACGCAGCGAAAATAGTTTATAATTTTCTTCTTTCATATTTCGAAATAAAGAGCTTGTTTCCTCTTTTGAAAGTTTCGTTCTTAATTGCTGTAAAACAGGTAATACTTCATGTAATTGCTCTTCTGTTACTACTTCTTTAACATTCATTTTTAACTCTCCCTTTACTATTTAAATAATTTTCTAAATGTTATATCATTATTATAGAAAGTAACTGCCCTTTACTTAAGTGGCAGTTTAAGTGTTTTTTATAAGGCCAGTTTTAAAGGAGAGTTTTATATGGATTTTACTATCCCATTGCAATTACAAAGTAACACACCTATTTACTTGCAAATTTACGAATATATAAAAGCTGAAATTATACAAGGGACTATTTCTGTTGGCACACGTCTACCCTCACACAGAAATTTAGCATCACAACTTAATATTAGCCGCATTACTGTTGAATCAGCTTATCAACAGTTATTAGCTGAAGGTTATGCAGAAAGTAAACCGAAACGTGGTATTTTTGTAGCAAATTTCGATATTGACATTATCCCAAATAAAAAACGAAATGCAGCAAAGAAGACGAACAATTTGATAGAAGAAAAATTTGAATATGATTGTAGCCAAGGGCTTATTGATCAAAATGCATTTCCGATTACAAATTGGAAACGAGCATTACAAGAATCCATACTTACATACGAAAATGCACTATTTGCCAAAGAAGATCCTCAAGGTGAATTCGCTCTTCGAGAGCATATATCAACATATTTATATCATTCTCGCGGTGTACATTCTTCACCTGATCAAATTGTGATCGGCGCCGGAACACAGCCACTTCTCTGGCTACTGCTTCAACTGCTTGGCCCTACAAAAGAATACGGCATTGAAAACCCTGGATTTCACCGTATACACGCAATTATTAAAAGCTGTGATAGACAAATTCATCCCATACCATTGGATGAAAAAGGGATTGATATTTCTAGTTTATACAATACAAATTCCAATGTCGCATACGTTACACCATCACACCAATTTCCACTCGGGATTATTATGCCTTTATCTAGAAGATTAGAATTGTTAAAGTGGGCTAATGATTGCAATGGATACATTATTGAAGATGACTATGACGGAGAGTTTCGCTACGCTGGTAAGCCGATTCCTTCTTTACAAAGTCTTGATTCAAATGAACGCGTTATTTATATGGGAACTTTCTCAAAATCTTTTTTACCTTCTTTACGAATGGGATATGTTGTTTTACCACCACACCTTTTAAAGATATACCAAGAACTGCATGGAATTTTCAAACAAACAGTCGCTACAATACAACAACTTGCTTTTGCTAACTTTATACAAAATGGGAATTGGGAACGTCACCTTAATCGAAGTCGTACACTTTATAAAAGAAAACATCATGCATTAGTAAAATCCATTATGAAAGAAATGGGGGCTAATGTTCAAATTCTTGGCGAACAGTCCGGACTTCATATTGTTTTATGTGTAAATAACAGTATGAATGAAAATGAACTGATTGAATCCGCTAAAAAACAAAGCGTTAAATTATACACACTTTCTCCATATGATTTCGTGAATGATTTACGTAAGGAATCATACGTATTACTCGGCTTTGGTAGTATTCCGGAAAATAAAATTGAAACGTTGGCTATATTATTGAAAGATGCTTGGTTTCCTAGTTGCAAGGAAACTTGTTAACAGTGGGTTTAACTTGTAACATGTTAACAATTCAACAAAATAAAAAAGAAGGCTGTTCCAAAATAACTTTTTGGACAGCCTTCTTCTAGTTATTCACCTGACCTAGCTTTCCTTCCCGGACGTTTCACACCAGTCGTTTCTGTTGAATAGGAAGCTTCAATTATAGCCGTTGGATCTACAGAGAGAACGAGATCTTTCATTTTCGGATAAATGAATCGGTTTGTAATGCAATAAATGATTCTCTTATGCTCCCCTAAAAAACCACCTTCTCCATGTAGATACGTAACAGATAGTTGCAATTCTTTCATAAGTAAATCGCCTATTTCTTTATTCTTACCAGAAATAATCATAACGCTCTTACCTTGATTAATACCATCTAGTATAAAATCAATCATCTTCGTAACAATATAGAAAATTGCTAACGAGAACATCGCTTGTTCGATTGAAAATAAAATGGCAACAAAAATGAAAATAACTGCATTTACTGCAAGTAAAAATGTACTAATCGGTACATTAAAGTGTTTATTCATCCAAACTGCCAACATTTCCGAACCGTCAATTGCTCCACCCATTTTAACAACAATCCCAACACCAATTCCAAACAGTACTCCACCATAAAGTACAATTAATAACTCAGAAGTCGTAATTGCTGGAAATGGTTTTAAATAAATTAATCCGAGTGTTGTAACTACATTCGCATAAGATGTACGGATAAAAAACTTCTTTCCCATTACTTTTGCAGTAAATAATAAAATTGGGATATTAATTCCTAAGAACACACCATAAAGCGGCAATCCTGCGACTTTATTTGCCATAATAGCAATAGCCGTTACCCCGCCATCTACTAATCCATTAGGTGCTAAAATAAGCTCTAATGAACCTGCTACTATAATTGAGCCAATTGTTAATAATACGTATTCAAATACTTTCTTCATTCATTACCCCCAAAACTTATATATTTTCTTAGTATTATTTTAACGTAATTTTACTACTAATTCAAAGGTATCGATTTATATACAGAAAAGTTTCACCTTTATCGCTATTTTTATGTAATACATGTAACGCGTAATACTAAAAACACACTTACAAATTAAAAGTAAGTGTGTTTTTAACATCTATTTAATCTTTACGTACGGCTTCATTTTTAATTTGAATATTTCCTCAACTGCCCTTTGATATCCACCAGCATTTCTAAGCGACTCTCCCACTTTACGACTATTTTCCTTAAACGTCACATCATCCATTACTTTCTTTACAGTCTCACGTAACAATTCAGAAGTTAACTCGTTACGATTAAGTGTTATGCCTGCCCCTACTTCAGTCAATCGTTTTGCAACGAATGGCTGATCTCCTGTTACCGGAATTACAACTAATGGAACACCGTAATATAACGCTTCACTCGAACTATTCATACCACCATGTGTCACGAATACATCAGCATGCTGTAAAACTTCTAATTGCGGGATATAATTATACAACTTAAAGTTTTTCGGGATATTTTCAAATTGACTTATATTTATCTTCTTACCAACGACTAATACGACTGTCGCATCAACATCTTTAAACGCTTCAAAACATTTTTCATACAAAGCAGGTTGTTCATTAAAAACTGTTCCCATAGAAATGAAAATCATTTTTTCATTTTTTAAATCTTCGGTAGGAAAACTCCCCACTTCTTTTCGAGTAGCAATTGATGGACCTACAAATTTATACGATTCATCAAATACCTCTGAACGTGGCTGATATTCTTTTGAAGTATATACAATCGTAATATCACCAGGATGGTTCATAATATCATACATACTATTACATTTCATTCCATACTGCTTATTCCATCTTTCCATTCCCGCTAAACAAGATTGATATAATGGATCCATTTCATCTACTTGTCTCGATTCTTGCTCATCATGAAAATTAATGTACTGATTAACAGCAAACGTTGTACAGGATGAAACGCTTGGTAATTGTAAAATATTCGCTATAATACGTCCTACTGGAAAATGATTATCATATATTAAATAATCATATTTTTCCTCTTTTGTTTCTTCTACAATTTGAGTAACAATACGCTCTGATGCTTCAATCATATGAGATAGCATCGTCAAAGGGCTCCCACCTTCATTTACTCGTTCCATAATATTAATTTGAGAGAGAAAATTCTCAAACACTCGGAATTCCGCACCTGTTGCTTCAACCTTCTTTCTATAATCTTCAATACAATAAGAAACAACTGTTTCCCCTCGCTGAATTAACTCACTTACAACAGCTAAAGTCGGATTAATATGACCTTCCCCAGGAAAATTTATTACGAGTACATTTGCCATAACATTCTCTCCTATCCAATTAATATAATAAAATTAACAATTAATTATATTAATTAATTTAAGTCTATTATAAATGAATGCATTCTACTTCTTCATGCTTTTCTCTTCATTTTATTATTGAGAAATATTTTCTATAGTCTACATTATTGTGATTCACAATCTTATAAATGAATGCTTACTTTTACTCTTCATAGATTTAAAGATACGAGTCTTACATTCAAGTATTACCACTATTATTTTTAGACAATTCATACAAAAATAGAGAAATATAATATTTTTAATGAGTTTTCACTATAAATGTAAGTATGCTGTCTATCTTTTTATCTTTATCCTCATAACACATCATCTGTTATATAATAAATTTATGGAATTTACAAAAAAAGGAGTCTTTTCATGTTACAACAACTATTCAATTCACCTATTCTATCCGTTCAAGCCTTGCACCCAGGTTATGAAGATCATGCAAGTGATGTTTTTCTCGTTCAAACAGAAGATACAGAAGTTATCGTTCGTGCTTCTAAAATGAATGAAGAACCAAATAATGATTTTTGGTGGGGATGTAAAAATCTATTTGGAATTGATCCAAGGAACGTCCATCATTTAGAAACTGTACATACATTGCTGCAAGAACATACGAATCTTCCTATCCCAACAATATTAGAAAAACATGTTTTAAATAGCCGTGAATTTGTGGTGGTCGAAAAGTTAGTAGGTAACACAGTTCAATCTTTTATCGAGCAACCAGATTCTATTTTATTCAGCCTAGGAAAAGGACTTGCAGAAATACATAAGTTTAAAGCCGATTTCATAGGAAATCCGTCAGGCACGTTCCAAATTCCACTAGATGAATTCCAATCACATATTTTAAACGTGAGTAAAGAGCTTGTGAATATGTTTTATTCCGATGATGAAAGCATACAAAATGCATTCCCTACTTTTGAATCACAACTTTCTTCCCTGTCCGTACCAAAGGAATCTACACTCGTCTTAATTGATATGGATTCTACTCAATTTTTATCTGACGGTACAACTATTACGGGTTTAGTAGATACTGAAGCTTACGCGGTTGCTCCGCGAGAGCTTGATTTTATCGGACTAGAATATGTACTTACCGAAAAAGAAGTACATGCCTTTAAAAGTGGTTACGAAACAATTATGTCTATTCCTCACTTAGAAGAATATAGACAGCCTTATCGTTATTTATACCGACTGTTATCTGTGCAAGGTAATGTGGAATTAAAGAAATGGTTAAGTCACCCATCCTATTTTTAAATACGAATGAGAGGGAGTATACAATGGATATTCAGAAAAAGCGTTCTGTAACAGAAAGTGAAATACAGCAAATGAAGGATTTAGCTTATATTTGCGGACAACAAGATAACCTTGATTACTCTTCAGATTTACATATCAACTTTTTAAAAAATCGAAATGAAGATTATATAAACGTTTTTCTTCTTTATAACGGTACTCAATTAATTGGCGCTTTAAATATGTATGATTTCGAAAGACCAACAAAGCTTGAACTAATAGGCTTTGTACATCCTCATTTTAGAAAACAACATTTCGGAACTATCCTTTTACAAACTGCAATGAAAGAAATACAAAATAGAGAGACAGATGAAGCTCTTCTTATTATTAATGGGGATTCTATTTCTGGGAATGAATTTGTAAAACATATGAAGTTACCATATTTATATAGTGAATATAGTATGGAGTTCAAAACAAACGAAATTCAAAAAACAACAGATAATAATATACAGCTTACTCTTGCACCTTCAGAATCACTTCTTGACCTTATTAAAATCTCTAGTAAAGCTTTTGGTGATTCAGTAGAAAATACGGCTACATGGTTACAAAAAATGATGAATTCATCTTCCCATCAAGTTTACAGTGCCCTTATTGCTGAAAAAGTGATAGGAACAATTACAGTTTCTAAACAAGAGCAATCTACTACACTATCAGGATTCGCCGTTCATCCTTCTTATCAAGGTAAAGGATACGGAAAAGATATTCTTTGTAATACAGTACATACCCTTATTACAGAAGGAGTTTCAACAATTGAATTAGACGTCGAAACGAAAAATATCCACGCTTTAAAACTATATACACAATGTGGTTTTGAAATTAAAACGAGGCATGACTATTATAATTTAATGAATTTTTAGGTGAATACATATGTTAAAAAAACAATTTATTCTAATTATGATATTTTAGCAAACATCTATAATAAACATTGGAGACATTTTGTTTAATACTCCTACCCAGCCTCGTTTTACAAGATGCTCTTCCCTACTCTCGTATATTAGATCTTTGTTGCGGGACTGGTCATCTCTGCCGGTGATAGTTTAATTTAGATGAACTAAAAAGTGTGTTTCACAAAGTTTACTCCGTATTACATAACGAGGGTATATTCGCATTTGATATGAATAAAAAAAACTGAATCGAAATGATTCAGTTTTTTCTTAATATATTTACAACTGCAGTTGTTTCGTCATTTTCTTTATAGACACGCGGAATTCTTCTATCTAGCATACATGTAACTTCATAGTTTATTGTACCTAACATATCCGCTATTTCTTCTACTGCGATATTTTCTTCACCTTGTTTACCGTAGAATACTACTTCGTCTCCTACTTGTACTGGCATCGCTTTTGAAACATCCAACATTAACTGATCCATACAAACACGGCCAATAACAGGTACTCGAACCCCATTAATTAACGCATAGCCTTTATTAGATAATTGACGATTATAACCATCAGCATAACCAATTGGTACAGTCGCAATCCATTCTTCACCAGTTGTTACATACGTATTCCCATAACTTACACCACGATTCTTCTTCGCATGTTTAATATGAGCTACTTTTGATTTTAACGACAACGCAGGCTGTAAAGAAACGACTGAATGATCCACTTCTTTTGACGGATACATACCGTACACACCTATTCCAACGCGTACCATATTTTGAAATGTGTTACTTAATTCCATTGACCCCGCACTATTTGAACTATGAATATATGGTATTTGAATTCCTAATTCTTTCGCTGTATTAACAGCTTTTTCAAATAAACTTGTTTGCATATTCGTATATGATTTATCGATTTCATCTGCCGTAGAGTAATGCGTAAATATCCCTACTACCTCTACATACTCCATACGGTTTAATTCTTCTAAAAATGGTTTAACTTCTTCTTCTTGTAAACCGATACGACTCATTCCTGTATCAATTTTCACTTGAATTTGTACTTTCTTTTGAAGACGGTTTGCAATTTCATTTATACCATGTAAATCTTCTACTCTATAAACAGTCATCATAACGTCATATTGAATTACATCTTCTACAGCCGCTACTGGTGTGTATCCTAAAATTAAAATCGGCACAGTAATTCCTGCTTCTCTTAATTCTATTGCTTCATCTACAAATGCAACTGCAAGTTGATGTATCCCAGCTTCAATTGCAGCTTTGGCAACTTCAACTGCCCCATGGCCATACCCATTCGCTTTTACAGCAGCCATCATCTTAATTTCTTCATCATTTACATGTTTTTTAAATTCTTTTACATTATGTTTTACAGCATTTAAGTCAATTTCTACAATTGTATCTCTTCCATATTTCAAACTCATTGGTCTAACTCCTAACTCAATAATTGCATTCCATTCTATTTCACGTTTCATATGACCTTTTACAATATAATACTTTTCATTATGCTAGTCAAACTACTAGAATTTTCGGAATTTTGAGTATGATATAATATCCTCAAGAAACTATTATATACGGAGACGAGGAGAATTACAATGTTTGTTCAATCTGCATTGCATCAACTAAAAGTTGCTATTGATACTTCTATTGATATGCTTAACCAATATAGTGAAAACGATTTAAAAATACAACCGATTCACTCAAAACGATCATTATTTGAAATGTGTGCACATCTTTCTCTTATTTGTCATGCTGATTTACTCATTTTAAATGGTATTCCAGAAAAAGAATTACATACCTTTTATATAGAACGTACCCCCGTAACAGTTGCTCACATGCAACAAACGATGATTGAAGGTTACAACCTTCTCTCTAAAACATTTCTTTCCTACTCCCAAATAGAATTAGCAGAAGTTATGACTGCCTATTGGGGTATTTCTTATTCGCGCTTTGAATGGTTACTTGAAATCGTTGCACACTTTTATCATCATCGTGGACAAATTCATATTTTATTATGCGAGCATATGAACGATCCTCGCATTCCTTTATTTGAGTGATTTTCCACTCATTCATTAATTATAAATAGAGAAGCTACAAAACCAATAAAAAGTATCATTCCTAATTTCCCCTCCTAATTGACCTACAAGAGAAACTAAAGACGGAACGGATATAGCAATACCTATTACAAAACAGACACTCATCATTACAAGTAGAGATAGATACGAAACAAAGCCTATTGAACTTAGACTAAAAATAGCAATCAACAATCCTCCTTGAAGAACTTTCCTTACTTCAAACCTCTTTGTTAAACGACCTGCAAGTGGTGAGAGCAACATACCAAACAGCCCTGCTAAGCGAAAATAAAGGATTTGTTCTGCAGTTAAATTGTAAGTAGGAGAGCTCAAATAATTCCCTAAAACAGTATACATATTAACAAAAGCCATTAATAAAACAGGATTTTTCACACTGACTAACTATTAGTTTTAAATAATGCGCAACTTCTTTAAGGCATAAGAAATTCCGCCTTCACTCGCCTTCGTTGTAACGAAATCAGCCCTTCTCTTCAACTCCTCTCCACCATTTCCCATCGCAACTCCTAATCCTACATACTGCAACATCTCAATATCATTTCCACCATCGCCAAAAGCAATGGCTTCTAATTTACTAATGTTTAAATGTTCCAATACTTTTTGAATTGCAGTTAGCTTCGATACTTTACTATCTTCCAATACATTTATAACGTAACCATGAAAACGCTCAAACGTAAGTGCTGGATATCTTTCAATGAATTTTTGAGCTTCTGTATCATCAGCATACAGACATATGCAATACATCTCATCTGATAAGTTTCTAACTTTGTCAGGATACTGCTCTAAATTTAAGGTTTCATTTAACGCTCGCATGACACGTTCATCTTTGGAAGCAATATTATTCATTGCAAATTCTTCTGTAAAGTAAGAAACACTGTGACCATGTAATTCAGCAAAATTTGAAATATCATGAACGATTTCGCTTGAAAGTACTGATTTATGTATAACTTCTTTCCCACATTTTATATGTGCACCATTTGCTGAAATAAACGTATTTATACCTAGTTCCTTAAATTGTGAGCATAAACTATATGGTCTTCCAGTTGTAACAACTACGTGAATTCCTTTATCTATTAATCTTTGTACCGCTTCTTTTGTACTTTCGTGCATGCTTCTATCAATCTCACTTAATAACGTACCGTCAACATCGAAAAATACAACTTTGTACATAAGTCTTTACATCCCGTCCAAATGATTCGTATCATTAATGAAATGCACCGTTTTTTGTTCACCCTCAATTTCAATTAAACTTATTCCCGTATCTCCCATTTTGAAATAGTAGTCCATTGAAATTGGCATTTTGAAAAATGCACGTAATAGACTATTAATTACGCCCCCATGGGCAACAATTGCAATTCGGTCATATGTATTCTCTGTCAAGATTTTAGAAAAGATTCCTTCTATTCTCATTCGAAACTCAATAAACGATTCCCCGTTTTCAAAACGATCATGAAGAAACTTTGGCTCTGGATATTTCTTTGCTTCTTCAAATGATAAGCCTGCTTGCACTCCATTATTAAACTCCATTAATTCCTCTTCTAATTGAATTGGACAACCAATTGCTTCTGCTAATGTTTCACCCGTTTCACGAGCGCGTTTTAATGTGCTTGCCCAAATGAAATCTGGTGCAAAATCTTTCTTCACTTTCTGTACAAGTCTTTGTACTTGTTGTCTCCCTTTGTCAGTTAACTCAAAATCAGCTCGACCTTCATGCACATGTAAAATATCAGCTTCTGATTCTCCGTGGCGTATTAGTAGTATTTGCATGTTTCTCTCTCCCTTTATTTAACATTCATAAAATTCCATTATATCACATTTTAAGATTCCAAAATAAAAAAGGAACGGTCTCCCGTCCCTCATCCATTCACTTTTTCCGCATCATTCCAATAATATTTACTAAACGCTTCTGTTAACACATCAATTGTGTTATATAATTCATCTAACGTATTATCAACACCACCAACTTCAATTAACATCGCATTTTTCGATAAATCTTGGTTATAAACGCCATTTCCATCTTTTTTATACTTTGGAAAAATCCCTCTACTTAATCCGTAATAGTTTTCATCTAAATAACTATTGATCGCTCTTGCAATTTTTTCATTTTCAGCACGGCCTTCATTTTCCATCCCAATTATAAAATATAATCTTGCATACGATTTTCCGTTAATTACTTTTGTTGTTACTTTCTTACGCTGATCGTCACGGTGTATATCAATCGGAAACGCAATTTTATTATTTTGTGCTAATGCTTCTTTTACATATTCATGAGACGCTTTATATGACTGATACCATACCCACTTTTTACTCGCTAATAAATCACCCATATTCGTTTTATCATGAACTACCGGAATTCCTTGTCCTTCAAGTTGCTCTTTCATACGTTTTCCTAGTAAAGACACATTTACATCTGGGCTAGATGGATCAGTTGCCCCTGGTAATAATGGAAAGAAGGATTCCCAGCTATGTGTATGATAAATATATACTGCACTTTCACCTTTTTTCGCTCCGTTCTTTTTCTGAACCGGATTATTCTTTTCCGCTTCTGTAACTTTATCTTTTGCTATTTCCCGTTCTTTCGTTACTTCTTCAATCGGTACACTAGATTCATTTGGGATATTTGTCAAGTTTGTCCCTTCCCCAGCTACGATAATATTAGAATAATACTTTGACATACCAGGTACTTCTTTACCGACGAATGTTCTTAAATCTTTAATTTTCAAATCTGTCGCGATAGAGAACATTAAATTCCCAACTGACTCTCTTTTATTCTTCTTAAAATAATCAAATCCGTAATAGCGATTCTCACTTTCTATCATTTGAACAAAACCTTGCATCGATACTTTTCCAAACCATTGATTTGCATAATTCGATTTCATTGTATGTAAAAATGACGTCAAAATCGACGCTATCATAATTACTATTAGCGCATATAAAAGGAGTAACGAAATCAGCTTCTTCCCATGTATTCGAGTTGCATACTTTTTCACTGCATCACCTTCTTTATACATGGATATGTACAAGCTTTTCAGAATATACGCACAAAAAAAAAGAGAAATGGTATACCATTTCTCTTCCTCACTTTTATTGTTCTTTTCCTGTATCATTTGAAGGTAGTTTCTTCGCTTGTTTTTCTTTAAATATTTCTCCAATTGCCCCAAGAGTACCAAGTGTTTCAATTGCATTAGACGGAATAAAGACTTTATTTGCTGGTCCTTTTGCAACTTCAGCTAATGATTCAAATGATTTGTAAGCAAGTATACGCTCATCCAAATTCGCTTCACGAAGCAATTCAATACGATTTTGTTCTGCTTTTGCAATTTCTTCAATTGCTCGTGCTTCCCCTTGTGCTTCTAATTCTTTTGCTTCTTTTATACCTTCAGCTTCGCGAATACGCGCTTCTTTATCCCCTTCAGCCATCAAGATTTTACTTTGCTTTTCCCCTTCAGCGCGAAGGACTTTATCTTGTTTTGCTGCTTCAGCTTCTAAAATAATCGCACGTTTATTACGCTCAGCCTTCATTTGTTTTTCCATTGATGCTTGCACATCTTTTGGCGGGTTAATATCAACAACTTCGACACGTTCAATACGTACGCCCCATTTTTCTGTTGCTTCATCAAGCGCTAAGCGGATTTCTGTTGAAATTTTTTCACGACCAGATAACGTTTCATCCAGTTCCATTTTACCGATGATTTGACGCATCGTTGCTGAAGTAATATTACGAACACCATATTCATAGTTTGAAATACCATATGTCGCAAGTTCTGGTTCAACAATTTGATAGAAAATAATTGTATCAATCTCTACTTGAACATTATCTTTCGTAATTACCTTTTGCGGTGGTACATTCGTTTGTTGAATGCGTAAGTCATGATATACACGAACACGATCTACAATTGGTATTAAAATATTTAACCCTGGGTGCATTATACGTTGAAACTTACCAAATCTTTCAACAACCCCAACTTTTTGCTGAGGAATAATTTTAATTGTTAATGCGATAAATGTAACTACAATTAGTGCGAATATAATCGTTAACGTTAATGCTACCATATTTATTCACTCTCCTTTTTCACTTGTAATATAGTACTATGCCTCTTTATAACAACGACTTTTTCTCCAGCATCAATTGAAGAATCTGCAATAGCTGTCCAAGTATCTCCATCCACCTTCACAATACCATTCGCTTCATTTGTAATCGCTTGCATAACAATCCCTCTTTTACCAACAAGCATATCTACTGTATCAGTAAAACCTTTTGCTTCTCGAAAGTTTTTTGAAATTCTTTTCGTAAAGAATGTCAAAGTTAAACTTACAATTGCACCAACAGTAACTTGTAACAGTAGTGCATCAGGAGCAAACAAAGCAATAAGACCTCCGACAACAGCTCCAATTCCAAGCCAAAGCATGTAAAATGTAATCGACAACATTTCCGCGATAAATAAAATACCAGCTATTATAAACCAAATTACCCAAGCAGCCATATGCAACCCTCACTTTCTTTCTCATTTTCTATATGTATATGAAGAAAAGAATGGTTTATCCGCCCTTTCTTACACTTGGGCGTTTGCTACAAGCTATTGTACATATTCACTGTTACAATGATCATTAATATAATACTATATCAATATATTCTTCATTATACATGAAAATCCCTTTCAAAAAGTGACAAAAAATTAAATTCTTTAAAAATTTTAATTTTTAAATTACAATTATTACAATTATTAAATACTATTTTTTATAGAGGTGATATTCTTATTGAGAAACCTGTCACTAATCTACTATTTAGGTTCCAAAATATGCATTACTCTCGCTGACATCGTATATGTAATGATTATTACAACTCATATTTATATAGCAACTAAATCAGCTACTATTACTGCTCTTTTTCCATTATTACAAGTTATCACAAATCTAATTGCTAACATCTCTGCACCACTTATAATAAATCGTTTTCCATCTTATACGCTGTTATATACGCTCCAATGGTTGAAAACAGTCTTTTTACTATTATTAATGATTTTGTTCCCGGTCTTATCCACAAACATTATAGCTCTATTAACTTTTATTTTTGTCATTTCATTATGTAGCGGGTGGAGTGCTCCATTATTATACGGTATTCTTCCGCGCCTTACACCGAAAGAAAAATTAGTAAAAGTAAATAGTATCTTTTCCTTTTCAACACAAATTGTGCAAGCCGTTGCTTATTCATTTACGAGTATTGTCGTTCTTCTCATTGGCGCTACTTCTACACTCATGATTAATAACATTTTAATGATTTTCGGATGCATTGCATTACATTTTTCATTAAGTTCCATACATACTGAAAGAATAGCAGATTCTCCCTCTTCCAAAAGTACTGTTTTATTGGAAGGTTGGAAACTCCTATTTCAAAATCCTTCTCTCCGTACCGTTACATATATGGACTTAATCGAAACTTTCGCAGGGACAATATGGATTGGTGCTATTACGATGGCATACGTTACGACTATCCTTCATAAGGGCGAAGAATGGTGGGGATATATTAATACAAGTTATTATGTTGGCACGTTAATCGGTGGTCTATTAGCCTGGAAAATGAGTTCCTATATTCAAAACAATTTAATACGATCTATGTCGATTGGCTCTCTTATATTTAGCATTCTTACATTTTTATATGGTATGACAAGCAGCGGATTTATTGCGCTTTTTCTATGTGTTCTAATGGGACCCTGTTATCAAATTAGAGATATTTCCCAAACGACTGTTTTACAATCAAGTGTCGCCCCTTCTTTATTATCAAAAATGTATACAGCACATGGCGCACTTCTTTCAACAGCCTCTGGACTATCTATGCTTATCATTGGCATTATTACTGATATGTTCGGTGTTCGTACAATTTATATCATCGCTTCTATTCTTATTTTATGTTCCGCTTGTTTATCTTTTAGTTTATTAAAATATCATAAGACAGAGCAGAACGATATTTCAATTTAATCACTAAAACAAAGAGGATAGGGATTCCTGTCCTCTTTGTTTATTCTATTCATGATAAGTTGGGGATTTTTCTATGCTTTGTCGCTTGTTCAAAAGCATAAGCTAATTTAATTAATATCCCTTCACTAAAGGCAGTGCTTGCAATGGTAATTCCAAAAGGCCTCCCGCTTTCCATATACCCTGCTGGTATTGCTATAGACGGATAACCCGCTTTCGCACATATAGTAGAACCTATATAGGAAGGAAACAGTATCGCATCAAGATTATATTTTTCCAATGCAAAATCAATGCCTTGTTCTTGAGAAAAATATATATCTTCTAATCTCGCATTTAAATATTCTGGATTTCGTAACGTATTAGGAAAATCTTTTCTTCCCTCTAACTTAGTTTGTCCATATTTTAAAGCTCCTTCTGCTATGTTTTTATTAAACTCCATTAACTCCGAAATAGAATGTACCGGGATAGTAGAAGGTAATTTAGTAAGATAGTTATCTAAACTATGCTTCAGCTCATAAAGCGGAACTCCCCAGCTCCATTCTCTATGAAAAGAAGGAATATCAATATTTTCTACTACTGTCGCTCCTTCATTACGTAATACTTGGATCGTTTCCTTAAACAAGATTTCATCATACTCACCATTTTCGTAATAATCTTTTGGTGCATCGTTAAACACACCAATCTTCGCTCCATTTAAACCATTTGCATCAAGGTAAGATGTATAATCCCGATATGCCCTACCGTCACTTTTGTGAGTAACTACATCTTTCTCATCCACTCCAGTTAAACTCCCTAGCAAAATAGTAGCATCGGTTACCGTTCTAGCAAATGGTCCAGCTGTATCTTGCGAATAAGTAAATGGAATAATTCCTCTACGACTAATTAAACCGACAGTCGGTTTAATACCTACTACAGAATTTTGAACAGCGGGGCTCAAAATAGAAGCATCGGTTTCTGTCCCAACAGATACTACTGTAAAGTTAGCAGCAACTGCTATTGCAGATCCTGTACTAGATCCGCCAACAAACATATGATCCTTGCCCGTTCCATATGGATTGATTGTTTGACCACCTCTTGCACTATATCCAGCCCACATTTCAAAAGACATTGCATTTGCTAATTCTGTCATATTCGTTTTTCCTATTATCACTGCCCCTGCTTCTCGCAGTTTAGTAACGAGAAATGCATCTTCACTGCTTATATTTTGTTCTAGAGCTATTGTACCTGCACTTGTATGCATGAAGTCATTCGTTTCAATATTATCCTTAAGCAAAACAGGTATTCCATGCAATGGTCCCCTTACGCCGTTTGTCTTTCTTTCATAATCTAACGCTTCTGCAATAAAAATAGCATCTGGATTGATTTCTAAAATTGAATTGATTTTCGGCCCGTCTTGATCATACTTTGCGATTCTATAGAGATAATACATCACTAGCTCTTTTGAAGTTAGCTTTCCAGATTCCATTTCATTTTGAATATCTTGAATTGTTAATTCCTTTTTTAAGATTGAATTAAACTGAATTTCCATTTATATTCTCCCTTATATGAACTTTTTTAACATATACCCCTTACTTTTTCAATTTTTCATCTCAACACATCCTAAATTAATATCCCTTTAAAGAAATTCAATACTCTTATTTAAACACCTTTAATTTTCCGAAAAATAAAAAAAGTCTGAAACGGATTAACCTTCGCTTCAGACTCTTACATTACTGTGCGTATACTTCATCTAATAAATGTAAAAACTCACCTTGTTTCCCAGCTAATTCAGGGCATTTTGCAATATCAACCCATTCATAGCAAAATACTAATCCTTTATCTTCCTCACCAGCACTTACAATATGTTCCCAAGTATCCTTTACATCTGTTAGTAAAGTTACATGGAAAAAGTGGCGTTTTTCATACTCCTGTTTTTCTTTCATATGTATAATGTAATCTGCTAAAAACCGCTCTATGCATAAATGACGCAATCCGGATTCTTCCTGTACTTCACGCAATATAGCAGCTTCTAACGTTTCACCTTCATCAACCGTTCCCCCTGGCACTTGAATACCAGCTTCATGTATATCACGATGTTTAAAAACAAGTAATTGCATAACCCCCTCTTGTTCTCTTGTAATATATGCATGTACTTTTTTCTTATATAACATCGTCATTGTACATCTCTCCCCTCAATTGTTCACTCTGTTACTTCTTCAAGTGTCAGTTGATTATCATACAAATATGTAGCTTGTGGATTTCCCACATACCTTACGTGCCATGGTTCATACCGATAGCCCGTAATCGTTTCTTTCGCTTTTGTGTATCGAACCACAAAACCAAATTTATGGGCATTTTCAGAAAGCCACTGACCTTCTTTCGTTTCCCCAAAAACTGTCTCTAACTGAAATTTAGCAGATTGAGACGTAATATCCATAGCTAGTCCAGTTTGATGCTCACTTGTGCCAGGAACCGCGCTAGACATTGCTGTTTTTGCTTCCCCGTCTTGTTTTTTATACATCGTATTTAATGCTTTTTGTCGATCAAAAGATCTAAATCCAGAAACTGCAAAAAGAAAAATACGCTCGTTGTCAGCCTGCTGGAACATATCCTCAAGCGCCCTCGCTGCCTCTTTTCTCATCTTTTTCTTTTCTTGATCACCTTCACTAGAGTAGCGCACTTTCGGAATAACTAAATCTGGCGGTCTATACCCATCTGGTAAACGCCTACTTTTATTTACAAGTACAAGCATTGAATTCGGATTATTAATTACCGCAATATCTCCATCCATATTAGCAATCGTTTCTTTCGCTTTCGGAAATATGCTATTTACACTTACTTCCCGCGCCTGCTTATCCTTATACATTTTATAATTGATTCCTGCTACTCCAATAATTATTATTGCAGCTACAATACCAAGTAGTGCCCATCTTTTTTTCATATAACGACCTCTTATTTTAATAATTTGGCCATTTCATACTCATCGATGCCCTTTCCATCGATAATAAGAGCAGCTTTTTTGACACCTTCTTTCTCAAATCCAGCTTTTTTATATAGTGCCTGAGCTCTTGTATTGTGGGCCATTACTGTTAATTCTAAACGCCATACATCATGTAATTTTGCCCACTTCTCAACCTCTTTAAACAATCTCGTCCCAATACCTCGCCCGTTATACTCTTGCAAAATACCAATTACAATGGTTGCCACATGCCTCTTTCTTTGAATGTTATTTCCATTCACTAATATAAAACCTACTATCCTCTCATCTTCAACTGCTACAAATATTGTTGCATATTCATTTTCTATAAAGCGATGGATCATTTTTTCTTGTTGCTCAGCTGTAGTTTTTCTTTCTCCTGGTTCATATAACATAAACTTCGTTTCTTCATCTAATTGCTTACTTAATTGCAAAAATGATGATGCATCTTCTATTTCGATCTCCCTAATCACTTCAATCACCCTACCAGTTTCATAATAAAAAGTTTTCCTTATAAAAAGATTTTCTCTACTTTCCTGAAAATCCCTTTGTAAATCTCCTGCTATAAATTGACAAATTTCGATATTACTATAACAACGACAAATTATGTCTATTCTGTGACGTCTCATCATTACAAAGAAAAAACGCAAGCATTACACTTACGTTTTTTCAAAAATACTGTGAATTCCTCCTCATCAGGTGAGGTCTCTCACCAATTTAAATTTCACTTTATCCATTCACTTTTTCTGCCTGCCAAAAATATTCACCAAATGCTTTAGCAAGTGCATCAATTGATCGATTCAATTCTTCCTCTGTATTATCTACACCACCAACTTCTATTAATATCGCTTGTCCTGATAGGTCTTGATTATAGATTCCATTTCCTGTCTGGAACCCTTTTTGAATGACCCCACGGCTCACTCCTGGATATTTCTTATTAATCGCCTCATGTAAAGCTGTCGCTAATTGTAAGTTTTTTTCATAGTTTTTATTTCCTTTCCCTACTACAAATGCAAGCTTTGCATATGATTTATCTCCAATTGTTTTTGTCGTTACATTCTTTCGGGCACTATCACGATGCAAATCAAAAAAGTATTGAAGATCTTTATTTCCAGCCATAGCTTGCTGCACAATTTCTCGTGACATTTTATACGAACTATTACTGTTTAAACCTTTACTTATTAACTTTTGACCAACATCACTCTTATCGTTAGTAGCTCCAATCCCTTCACCTTCTAGTTGTTCACGGAAACGATCTCCTAATATAGAAATATTCGACACAGAACTCGTTGCTTTATTCGGATTCGGGTCATTCGTTAAGTTAAGTAAAGGTAAATAAGATTCCCAGCTATGTGTATGATAAATAAACGCAACTTGTCTCTTTCCAGTCGTTTGGGACGGCTGTTTTTTCTCTTTATTCGTATCTTGTTTAGGTGCTTGTCCAGTTCCACTAGTCCGTTCCTTCACTACTTCTTCAAGAGGAACACTCGACTCTATCGGTAAGTTAGAATAATTTGTACCCTCACCCGCAATAACAATTTCTGTATCGTACTTACCAAATCCCGGGAGCTCTTTCCCGACAAAACTGCGTACATCATTAAAGCGAATATTTGTAGCCATAGAAAAGAGAAAAGAAGAAATTGAAAAATCTTGATTCAAATTTCGATACTCCTGTGTAAAATAATGATTCTCTTTTCCAAGTACATACATGTAACCATTCATCGATAACTCATTTAACCAATTATATAAATACGTTGACTTTGTCTCTTTCATAGAGGTTACCATCAGACTAATAAGAAAAAAAGTCGCTAGCACTGTAGTAATAACAAATAAAACTAACTTACGCATATTTGTAAACTTCATAAAAAAAAAGCCCCGATTCATACTATCACCTCTCTATTTCAAGTTATGTACAAGCCCTAGAGAATAGACCGTTAAAATTTCGGCTATATTGTTAATGAGGTGAAATGAATTGAAGCTATTAATAGGAATATTACCAATCGCTCTATCATTCATTTTTTATTTGTCCGCTAAGCAACCAAAAATCTCTATTGTGCTACATATTTCTGCGTACTTGGCACTATATGTACTTGGTACAATTATTTCCATTAATATATACGATGTTTTAATACAAGATTTAGTTTTCATGACGAGCATTCATGGAATTTTACTGAATCCATTTTTCCTTATTGCAGGAGCGTATATAGGAACATACACTTTGTACCTACTTTTTTCTCACATTATTATGAAAATAAAAAATGGAGCGTAATGAAATGCAACCACCATTTATCTGTCATACATGCAAAAAAAAAATTGTGAGAAAGAAAGACCTTATTACAGCCACATGGTACTTCCGCTTTTATTTATTTCACAGTGATTGTTTTAAACGACAGCAAGTGTTTATCTCACGATTTCTCCCTGTGAATACACTTTTCAATTTCTTTCTTATTATATATGGACTTATTTTTGGCAGTATTCTTATGATTACAGAACCATCTATTATTTGGCTGACTTTCTTTTTTCCTATTTTTTATCGGTTTCTTTCTTATTATTATGTTGAACGTTTTTTCTCTACATAACGCGCAGACTGACCTCTCGGAATACTTAAACATTCCCACTCATTTTCTTTTAACATCTTCCCAATGTAAATAATCTGACCAATATGCAATGCATAATGAGAAATTTGCCTTTCAATTGCTTGCATGACAGTATGTGCTTCACCGCGAATGTATACCGTCTTCAATAAGTGTTCCGGCGTTAAAGTATTCATCGTATTAAAAACATATTTCCATCCTTCTTGCCAAGCTATAAGGGTTTCTTCTTTTGAATGATAGCATCCTTCAAATTCACCATCTCGATTACGATCTGTTTTTTCACCATCAGACGTTAAAAAATCCGTCCATCTAGAACGCATATTACCGTACAGATGCTTAATAATAATCGCTATACTATTTGTTTCTTCATGAGAAGACCATTGTATTTGTTCATATGATAATTGAGAAAGTGCCCGTTCCCCTTGTTTCTTTGTTGCTTTAAAGTTCGAAATCGCACATTGCAAATATTCTCGTCCGATATCCATATTAGCCCCTACCTTCACCCTAGCTAATTTTTGTTCCATTTGGCAATTCCATATTAGGCTGAAGTAACACAACATCATCAGCTTCAGGAACACCACCAAGCACAAGCACTTCTGATTTGAATCCAGCTACACGCTTTGGTGGAAAGTTTACAACAGCAACGATTTGTTGACCGATTAAATCTTCTGGAATATACCTTTTCGTAATTTGAGCACTTGACTGCTTTATCCCGATTTCTCCAAAATCTATTGCTAGTTTAATCGCTGGTACTCTCGCTTCTTTAAATTCCTCTGCATGTATTACAGTTCCAATTCTCAAATCCAAATTTAAAAAATCTTCAAAATTAGCCATTTATCATTCCCCCCAATTATTACTTAGACAAAATACAAAAATCCCCTTCAAAAAAAGAAAGGTGCCTAAGCACCTTTCTTTTGTAATTCACTTGATTCATTTGATTTATAGAAGAAGAAACCAAGAATCCCGCCAATACATGATGGAATTAACCATCCGATTCCTTCGTTATATAACGGTAACATTTGTAGTACATTAGAAATCGCGTCAATTTTAATTTTCGCACTTTCTAAACCATTAAAAAAACTAATTAACAATGCACCTAAAATAGCTCCAATATAAATTGTATTACGCTTCCCAATCCACTTATGGAAATACGAAAGTACGATTAACACAATTGCAACTGGATAAATGATCATTAACACAGGTAATGTTACTGCGATTAATTGTGTTAAACCTAGGTTAGATACAATTAAACTAAATACACATACCATTGTTACAATCGTTTTATGCGAAAGTTTTGGGAATAAGTTTGTAAAGAAACCTGCACACGCAGATGTTAACCCAACAGAAGTTGTTAAACAAGCGAGTATAATAACAAGCCCTAATAAAATTTTACCACTCGTCCCATATAGCTCATTTACAACATTCGTTAAAATAAGGCCACCGTTTTCTGAGATACCAAGTGATGTACTTGTTGAACCAAGATAAGCAAGTGATAAATAAATTAACGTTAAACCAAGTACAGCAATAATACCTGATACTACTGTTATTTTTGCAATTTGACTACTCTCTTTTATCCCTTTAGAGCGGATAACTTGTACAACGACAATTCCGAATACGAGCGCGCTAATTGCATCCATCGTTAAATATCCTTGAATAAATCCACCAAAGAAAGCATTTTCTTTGTAAGCAGCTAACGGCGCAGCTGGCTCTCCAATTGGATCAATAATTGCCTTTCCGACAATAACAGCGACAATTAATACTAATAATGGTGTAAGAAACTTTCCGAACCAATCCACTAATTTAGATGGATTTAATGATAAATACCACGTTATTCCGAAGAAAACTATCGTGAAAAGAAATAGCATGTACCACTCTGAAACCATTGCCTCTGATAAAAACGGCTTCATACCCATTTCAAACGAAACAGCTCCAGTACGAGGAATCGCGAAAAATGGTCCAATTGCTAAATAACTAATCAATGGGAAAATAAACGCAAATATAGGGTGAACTCTAGAAGATAGCGCTTTCAAGTCCCCCTCTACAAACGCGACAGCTGTTACAGCTAGTAGGGGTAATCCGACTCCCGTTACAAGGAATCCTATTGTAGCAATCCAAACATTCTCTCCTGCTTGTTGACCTAAAACTGGCGGAAAAATTAAATTTCCTGCTCCTAAAAATAATGCAAATAGCATTAAACCAATTGCTACCGTATCACCTGGCCTTAAACGTCCCTTCATGCTCTTCATTTGCATAGCACTTTTTCATTGTTTATCTCTATATTTTACAATATGCTATGCATCCTCCTCTCTGCTCAAGATGATAAAATATGCCCCTTACAAAGCAGTGTCTTTCTCCATAATTTCTCCATTCCCCTTATTTTTACTCTAATCATTAATACAATTATTATTTTGAATTTTGATTTTTTTGAATTTTTAAATCATTAGAGTGTTATTACGTGGAGTGTAGATGTCAGACCTCTTTGTTTTTATCACACATATAGTAACATATTTAGTTGCAAAATAAAAACATATTTTCAAATTGATTTTTTTGAAAATCGAAATTATCTACATTTTTTATTCTCTTACACAAATATTGTTATAATCTCACCTATTATTCGATTGTTATTTTCAAATAACTTTATACACGTAACATACAAAAGCCATCTAATATATAATTAGATGGCTTTTGTTATGTTACTCTATCGTTTCAACTTCACGTGGATTTTTCATCTCTTCCACATACACAACTCTAAATCCGTGATCTTCTAAATCTTTCAATAATGTCTCTAATTCACCGTCGTTAAACTCTTCTCCTAATGTAAACATAATTCTACGAACTAATAAGGCATCATTATCAAAAGTCATCAAACTTTGAATACCAGTGTATTTCTTTAAAACTGTCGATAACTTTTGGATTGCTCCATTATAGTCTTGCGTTCCAATCATGACAGAGTATTTACTAGAGTGAACGCCCCATGCATCCTCTAATAACTCAAAAACTTTTTTATGCGTTAAAATTCCAAGGAAAACCCCTTTTTCGTCAACTACTGATAAATAAGGCAATTTTTTTATTGTAAAAAATACTTTAAAGAAAGATGAATCTTCTCTCACAAATCCTTCTTTATCGTTTAATAATTGTATTACACTCTCATCAAGTGATCCTTTATATTCTAAAATATCTACTTTATATATATTCCCTAAAAATTTCTCTTTTTTTTCATCTAAAACTGGTACACAACGATACCCCGTTTTATTTAAATGCTCTAACGCTTCCCCAATCGTAATCGAACTTGAGCACAGTAAAACTTCCCTTTTCGGCACGTAATTCCCTTTAATCCTCATAAAAAGCCTCCTTATGTTAAAATACTTTCTGTGCCATAACTATATTATATTTTCAGAAAAAAATAAATAATTTATTTTATTTTTCTGAAAATTATCCATTTTCTTGTCATAATTTATTCATGAATCCTTCACTTGTATATTTTTGCTATCAAATCTTCTCTCTGAATTACTAAATGAAAAATATATTGTAACTTCTTTCAAAAAAAGCTAAAATAAGAATAAGAATTTTCTGAATATTCTAAGAGTAGGTGGTTATATGTCCTTATTACGCTCACATATATGTAAATTTATAATTGGTGTTATTTTTATTTTTGCCATAAGTCCTATTCCAGCTCTTTTTATTACACACAATTACTCTTATCAAAATGGATTTATTAGCATTTTTCAAAACTTCGCACAGCTTTCTTCTATATCAATTCCAAAGGTTGATTGGATGCATGAATCTATCTTTTTCTCAGCAAACCAAATGATACATACTTCTAATCATTCAACACCATTATTCCCTTACATATGGGAAATATATTTTATATCGATTGTTCGTTTTACTTTTACCCTTGCGATCGGATTTTTCATAAGTTTGGGTATCGGCCATTTATTTTTCAAAGTACCTAATTCGTTTAAAAAGTTTACTACTGTATTGAAATGGATTCCTTACTCTTTTTGCACTGTAGTATTACAATGTTCAGTCTTATTACTACTTCTATACATCGCACAATTTATAAACCTTCCTTACTACTCATCATTTATCATCGTATGTAGTACTTCCATGATTATCGTTATGCAAGCAGTAAAAAAATGGATTCCTTTCTTAAAAAACACAAATGAATATGAAATAAAACATGATTCTTTTCTTGTGGATACATTGTTTTTGGCGCTTACTTCGAATCATAAATCAATTTTAGGTTCCATTATTCTTTCATTCGTTTTTATGGAATGCGTTTTTCATGCAAATGGACTGTTACAATTTATCGTTCAATTTGGCGGAAATTCACCCATAATTGTTACAATCGGCTTATTACTACTCTATATCCCATATAGCATACTTTCTTTCCTTCAAACACTATGGACCACAAACTACTCCAAACAACAGTCATACACTTTGACGAGAAGTGTTCCAAAACCTTAATTTAAAATAACCCTCTATAATCTAAAAGTAGGGGGTTATTCCTTTTGTATAGCGGACAAAATAACAGCAAATTCAAAAACTATTACAGAAACATACCAATATTTACCCTTTTCCTTTGACTATTCTTTTCATTTGGATTTATTATAAAAGTATAACATAATTGCAGGAGGTGACATCTTTATTCCAAACCTTGGAATGGAGAACACGCTTGGACATATTAAATATTTTTCTCATCTTTGTACTTATTCTTATTTCTGGCTTTTTCGTTGCATCAGAATTCGCTGTTGTAAAAGTACGAAAAAGTCGAATTGACCAACTTGCAAATGAAGGTAATAAACAAGCTTTAGCTGCAAGAAGCGTCCTATCTAATTTAGATGTTTATTTATCAGCTTGTCAGCTCGGAATTACAATCACTTCTTTAGGGCTTGGTTGGCTTGGTGAACCGACTGTGGAACATATACTACGACCGCTCTTTGAAAAAATTAATATTACTGGAACAATGGCTAACACTTTATCTTTTGTTATTGCTTTTAGTGTTATTACATTTTTCCACGTTGTATTAGGTGAATTAGTTCCAAAGTCTTTCGCAATTCAAAAAGCAGAAGCAATCACACTCAAATTTGCAAGACCGCTTATTTTATTTGATAAAATTATGTATCCATTCATTTGGCTACTCAATAGTACAGCTATATTTTTCACAAAACTACTCGGATTAGAACCTGCGAAGGAAAGTGAACTTGCTCATTCTGAAGAGGAATTGCGACTCATTTTAGGTGAAAGTTTTAAAAGCGGTGAAATAAACCAAACCGAATATAAATATGTAAATAACATTTTTGAATTTGATGATCGAGTTGCGAAAGAAATTATGGTTCCTCGTACCGAAATGATTTGCTTGTCTACTGAAAATACGTTAGAAGAAAATATGGATATCGTCGCTACTGAAAAATATACACGCTATCCAATCATTGAAAAAGATAAAGATGATATCATTGGAATGATCAATACGAAAGAAGTATTCCATGATCAAACGAAAGGTATTTATAAACCACTTGAATCTTATATACATCCTGTTCTAACTGTATTTGAAACAGTTCCAATTCGTAAAACGTTAGTCCACCTTCAAAAAAATCGCGTTCAGATGGCAATCGTTATGGATGAATATGGTGGTACTGCCGGACTTTTAACGATGGAAGATATTCTTGAAGAAATCATTGGAGAAATTCAAGATGAATTCGATGCTGATGAATCACCTATGATTGAAAAGCGTACACCTAAGCTTACTGTTTTAGATGGAAAGGTGCTTATTTCTGAAGTAAATGATATGTTTGGCCTACATATTGATGATAGTGATTTAGATACAATCGGAGGATGGCTTCTCTCTCAAGCAGTTGACTTAAATATTGAAGCTGGCTATTCCATTGAATATGCTGGTTTTCAATTTAAAGTATTAGAACTTGATGGACATCAAGTCAAAAAAGTTGCTGTACATAAACTAGATATTAAAAAGGAGCTATAAAGTGACTGTTTTATTAACAATTTGTATCATTGCCTGTTTCGTTGTTTCATTTCTCGCCTTTATTTATCCAATTATCCCTGGCATACTAGCTGTCTGGGCTGGATATTTGATTTACCATTTCGGTATAAATGGAGGCGAATTAACAACTTCTTTTTGGATTATTCAAGTCATTTTCACTCTTTTCATTTTCGTTGCTGATTTTATTGCAAATGGATATTTCTTAAAAAAATACGGTAGTTCTAAATGGGGTGAACGTGTCGGAATGATTTCTATCATTGTCGGCTCGTTCTTCTTCCCACCATTCGGACTTATTATCATACCGTTCTTATCAGTATTTATAACAGAACTAGTACATAAAAAATCGCCAAAAGATGCTTTTCTAGTTGGAGTCGCTACTGTAGTTGGTTTTTTAAGCAGTACAGTAGCGAAAGCAATTCTCCAAATCATTATGATTATCATCTTCTTGTGTTATATCATCTTTTAACCATCCCGACTTCGGGATGGTTTTTTAATATGCAATACCTACTCGACTATTTTCATATATATTTTTCTTACATAGATCCCATGCAAAGTGTGCTGTATCACCCACTGTAATTTTTGATCCACCCTCTGGCAATATATCTTTTTCAGTTCGATATACCTCTGTCGCCTCACCATCTATTAAATGTGTCGGACAAACAACTGTCCAACATAAATTATTACTATTACTTAGTACCTTATATGCAGCCAAATGATCTTCCGCTGCCGTTGTCGTTTTCCTTTTTGATTCCGTTGATTGAAAACGATATAAATTTAGATCTGTTCTTGCTTGTAAAATACCAGCTGTTCCTATTGTTATGATCCTACGAACCCCATCTTCTTCCATTTTCTTTATAATTTGTGGCATACTCTTCGCTAATGTTCCATTTTGATCCGTTCCAAGTGCACTAATTACTATATCACTTCCTTCTATCGCTTTCTTTATATCATTTTCGTTCAATACATTCCCTTCTATCACTCTTAACCTTTCATGTTGTATTTCTATTCTATTTAAATCACGCGCTAATGCAGTCACTTCAGCTGAATCCTTTAATGCTAAATTAATTATGTTTGAACCTACTCGTCCTGTTGCTCCCAATATACATACTTTCATTTGTTTTCCCCCTCTTTCATTCTCTTTCTATTTTTCAATAATCTCAGTCAATTTACAACAAAAAAGCTTCCTCATATATAAGAGGAAGCTTTATTATTACTTTATTTCTTTTCTTTAGAATCAGTAGACTTCTCGGTTCCGCTTGTTTCTTTATCCTTTTTGTCCTCTTGTTGTGTTGTTGTGTCGTCTTCTTTCTTCTTGTCCTCACCTTTACTACAACCTACCATTAATAAAGAACTTGCAAGTGCCATAGCAGTTAATGATTTAACCCATTTGTTCATTTGCGTTTCCTCCTTGTGATAGAATATGTACAACCTCATATTACTCTCTATTTTTAAAGGAGAGATTGAAAAACAGTAAATATACGGTAAATTTTTGTAAATTTTCCGATAACAAAACCTAATTTTAATTTATATATTTCATTTCCAATCGATACACAATAAAACTAGTTTTTTCTCTCAATGGACGTAAAAAAACTAAGGCGCATACCATTTCGCCTTAGTTTCTCATGCAAATTTTTCATTTTCATATAGATGTGTAATCTTATATTCCTTCTTCATAACATATTGCCACACACTATAAGCGTAACGGTTCATTTTCAGGAAACAATTTTCCAAAAATGAGCGAAACTCTGGGTTAGCAACTTCCACTGCAACTTGAGCAAACTTTAAAGCTAATCGTTTCAAATGCGCAATATAACTGGTTGCAATATGAATATCCCCTGTATATTTACTAACTGTTTCCTTTCCCATTTCATGCAAATCAAACTCCATTGTTTCACAGGTTATATGCTGCACATTCTCTCCTTCTTGAAAATTTACTTGTTCATTATATGCTTGTAACATATATGGTAAATGGTGCTGTAATAGATTTTTTAATTCTTCGTCTCTGACCTTTCCAGCATACTCTCCAACCTTGTATATTAGCATATAACTATATTTCATTAATTCTTTCATACAGTCCATTAAAGCGCCTCCCTTCTCTTTTGTCCATATACTATAAATATGATGCTAAAACATTCGCTATTCTCGCTAAAAACCAATCCCATCTACTAATTTTCTCAAAATCTTCTTCAGAAAATCGTTTTGATTTATGAAAGTCTACCTGTAATCGACTCCATACTTCATCAACAACTGTTTTATCATATATGATACAGTTAGACTCACAATTTAAATAAAAACTTCTATTATCAAAATTCGCTGTCCCAATATCAACAATTTCTCCATCAATAATTGTTACTTTCCCATGAAAAAATCCATTTCGATATTGATAAATCTCCGCTCCAGCATGTAACATATCTTTCAAATATGGATAGGCAGCTTGTTTTAACAATATGGCATCACTTTTAAATGGCACGAGAATTTTCACATTAACACCACGATTTAATGCAGCTTTTAACTCTTTCACCATTTCTTTACTTGGTACAAAATATGGTGTAGCGATAATTAAAGACTTTTTAGCCTTTTTTAAAAGTGCCCCATACTTTTCCCATAAGCCTTTTCCATTTGAAAATAAATATTGATATTTCACATTCCCTAATGTAGGTATACTTTCATGTATAGGCATTTTTTCTCCTGTATCTTCTTTCCAATCTTCGGCGAACTTTCTTTCCATATCCGCTGCACCCTCACCATGGATGCGCACGTGATAATCACGCCATGGCCCAAACTTTGGATTTTGTCCAAGGTACTCCTTTCCGATATTAAAACCACCGACGTATGATACCTTTCCATCTATCGTAACAATACGTCTATGATTCCGTTGATGAAAAGAATAGAACACATTTTTCAGTTTCGGTTTTTTACTAAATGTAAACTTCACACCGTTTTCCTTTAATCGGCTAATTACCTTTTTCTTCAGCTTATATCCACCTATCCGATCGACTGACAATTTTACTTCTACTCCGCTAGATGCTTTTTTCTCTAATAACTGTAAAAACTCTTGGCTTATTTCATCTTTTCCTACAATATAAAAATGGATATATATATACTTTTCTGCATCGTTTATATCCTCAAATAATTTTCTATATAACTCTTCACCGTTCGTATATAATTGAAATTCACCTAATCGAACTTGTCCTAATTCATATTCACTAGCCATTTCCTTCCCCATTTCCACATCGATGTTCATCCAAATGAATACACCTATTAAACAAAGGATTATAGCGAAAAAGTGCTTCATGGATAAATTCCTTTCTCCACTTACTGTTATTTCTATATCTTCCCTTTTTTATTACATTATCATTCAAGAAAATATGTCATTGCATGATATATGTCCATATCAAACAATAGCTCATTTGCATATTGTATGTTGTATCTTAAAATAAAAGGAGGAAATAACAATGGGCTTCGCACATGGTAATGGATTTGCGCTATTAGTCGTATTATTTATCCTCTTAATCATCGTCGGTGCTGCTTGCTTCTGCTAAGTAGCTACTGTCATATGATATGTGGATGAAAAAACTATAAAAGCGGACACCTATTTTTAGGTGTCCGCTTTTCATTTTAAAACCATTTCCGACTGCTATAGTAACTTAAATGGCTAAATATTCATCTCAAAAGGTTAACAATGTGGCTACTTTCTTACTCTCTGCCTTACGTATATGACGCTGTTCTGCACGTAACACAGCAATACGATGTAATTCTTTCTCTTCTTCTGTTTCAGGGATAACACGCGGTACTGGAACTGGATTATTTTCCTTACTAAGTGCCACAAAAGTAACGAATGACGTTGCCGCTATACGCTTCTCACCTGAAATTAAATCTTCAGCCACTACCTTCACAAACACTTCCATAGAAGTTCTTCCAGTCCAAATTACGAAAGATTCATAACTAACACAATCTGAAGAACGAACAGGATGTAAGAAATCGACCCAGTCCATAGATGCTGTGACACATTCCTTTCTTGAATGTCTGGATGCTGAAATAGAAGCAACCATATCCATCTCCGCTAATATCTTCCCACCAAATAGCGTGTTATGATCATTTAAATCCGTTGGGAAGACTCGGCTCGTTTTGAACACCCTTGACTCATTGGCTGTTTTCCCCTTTACTTCTGTCATTGTTATCACCCCTTTAATGATCTATCCCTACTATTTCAATAATCACTATACTAAATGAACTACACGTTTAATATTAACAACATTCAGAACTTTTAGTCCACAAAAAAGAACCGATTTTATCAATCGGCTCCTCTAAATACATATTGTTCTTTCGGCTGTTCAACTTTATTCCATTTGGTTACTTCTAATACAGGAATATTCGCATGAAACGGCTGATAAAACTCAGTAGTTATCTCTCCTTCTACTTGAATCCAGTCATCATTATTCCACTCTACGCCTTCTGGTTTTTTCACTAACATACCATACACACCAGAATCTGCTACGCAATGTATAATACCGAAACGGAATAAGAAGTATTGTTCTTTTTTAGAAGAATCATCTCTAAAAACAAACCCTTTAAAAGATAATTTTTTCCCAGTAAACTCGCCAGGATAATTATAAATTGTTTCCATACCCTTTAGGAAGTCTTCATCTTTCAAATTAATATTGTCTTTCGTAACAAACTCTTTCTTCCCTTTTTCCATTACACCGCGGTATCCTTCTTTCCCGTAATAAATGCTCGTATCAGGTCTTAGAAATTGTCTTGTCATAAATGGATCCTTACTTTCTGCTTGTGCAACAGGAAAGTGAAACCCTTTCGCTTTAACAATATCCGAATCTAGCGTCGCAATTGGGAAAAATAACCCTGAGATAATTGGAAAACAAAACAATGAGTACGAAAATGCTTTTTTCCACCATGTATTCTCATCTTTTGAATGATCATGTCCGCAATGACCATGGTCACAACTACAATCATTTTTCTCTTTTTCCTTTTGGTGTTCTTTTTGGAAAACGACGATAATTTGTATAATCGTTAAGAAACCTAAAATAATTGCTGCTGTTGTTGATAAATAGGCATACTTCATATTGATATACTTCGTAATGTTACCGGAAATATGCAGTTGCGCAATTAATATTGTAAAACCTAATAATATATATGCTCGAAACATAACCTACCACCCCATCGCATAAATGAGTAGTGAGCTTGCATAAACAACAAGAGTAACTGTAACTATAACAACAATTACAAATTTCGTTTTAAATGTCGCAAGCATCATAAACATATTTTTAATATCCACCATCGGTCCGTAAACGAGGAACGCGACAAGTGAAGCTGTTGAAAACGTACTTTGGAACGAAGAAGCGATAAATGCATCTGCCTCTGAACAAAGTGATAATATATAAGCAAGTCCCATCATAACAGCTGATGAAGAAAACGGACCTTGTCCAATAGCAAGAAGTGTTGAAGTTTGTACAAACGTTTGTACCGCTGCTGCAATTAACGCACCTAGTACTAAATATTTTCCCATTGAGAAGAATTCCTCAACAGCGTGTGTACATACATCCCACATTTTTTTACGCAGTGGACGCTTATTATTCACTTCTGGGAAGTGATCATCTCTTAATTGATGTTCTTTAAACATAAAGGATAATATAATTCCAACGATAATGGCTACGATAATCGCTACAATAGAACGATACCATACCATGTGCATACTACTCCCAAAGGCAACATAAGTAGCAAATAATACAACTGGATTAATAATAGGTCCAGTTAACATAAATGCAATCCCTGCGTATGGTGGAACGCCTTTTCCAATTAATCGTCTTACAATCGGAACAATTCCACATTCACAACCTGGAAACAACATGCCTAAAAAAGTAGCTAATAAAACAGACAGAAATCGGTTCTTCGGCATCCATTTTGCCACCATATCTTCTGTCACAAACATTTGAATGAATCCTGAAATAAATACACCAATTAGCACAAACGGAAGTGCTTCGATTAATATGGAAATAAAAATTGTATTCATTTGCAGGAATGCTTTCGGTAATTGAAACAATTCCATGATGTATTTCCTCCAACTTTTCATTAACAATATGTAATTTTAACCCCATTTCATTAATTGAACAAGGCTTATATGGAATACATACCCTTTATATACATTACATTGTACAAGTTATATTCTATTCAAAATTTGAGATTTCATAGCAAAAAAGCTGCTCTAGCGTAGTTGTATAACTATGCTAGAGCAGCTTTCTTATCGTTAAAAGTAACGTTTCTTCCAAAAAACAAAAGCTAACGTGAAAGATAGTGTTACACATATGATGAGTACAATTACAAAACCGTGGGCTTCCCCTTCAAACGGAACCTTTACGTTCATTCCAAAGAAACTAGAAACCATCGTCGGTAAAGATAAAATGATCGTAATTGACGTTAACAGTTTCATAACACTATTTAAATTATTTGATATAACGGAGCTAAAAGTATTCATCATTCCACTTAAAATGTGACTATATATTTCCGCCATTTCAATAGCCTGTTTATTTTCAATTAATACATCTTCTAATAAATCTTGATCGTCTTCATACATTTTTAAAAATGTACTATTACGCATTAACTTTTGAATTACAATTTTATTAGCCTTTAATGACGTTGTAAAGTATACTAAACTTTTCTCAAGGCCTAACAATGTGAAAATCTCTTTATTTTTCATTGACTGATTTAATTGATGCTCTAAATCAATTGTTTTTCGATTTATTTGCTTTAAGTATCTTAAATAATAAGTAGAAATCGTATATAAGAGCTGAAGTGCAAAGCGCGTCTTCTTAAACGTATAAAATTCTTTAATACGTTGATTAATAAAACGTTCAAAAATTGGATTCTCTTCTAAGCAGATTGTAACAAAACAATCCGGCATCACAATCATACCTATTGGAATCGTGTCATAAATCGAATTTCCTTCTTCATCATGTCTAACTGTCGGAATATCCACGATAATTAAAGTATTATTGTCTTCCTTTTCAATACGAGAGCGTTCTTCATCATCCAAAGGGTCTTTAATGAAATCTAAGTCTACATTTAAAGTTTGTACTAGATATTGAATTTCTTCTTCTGTTGGATGAAGTACATTAATCCAGCACCCCTTTTGCATTTCCTCAATCTCTTGTAGTTTTCCGTTTCGGTCTGTTAAATATATATTTAACATACTATCACCCCGATTCTTTTTACATGTAGGAATCTACCTCTCTTAAATCACAGTTTTTAAACCGCCATTCTCAGCATATGAAACATACGTTTAAATTTCAATAGAAAAATTATTTTGAAAACGTTTTTATAAGAAAAATATTATAAAGTGAAACTTTAATCAGTGGGGGGCTTCATCCTCACTAATTATTAGCCCTTACAAATCGGGCTTTTACGGGTTATCCGCCCCCAACCAAACTTCTTTTCTTTCGCTGAATTGTGCGGTGAGGGTCTCACTGCCCGTTAAAGCGGGATAAACATAGAAAAAGACAGAGTGCTCTCTGCCTTAAAAGCTTATGTTGCCTTTATAACATATTTAGAAAGCATCCACAAGTTAAACCCGACTGAAATCGTATAGCCCGCGTATGTTGAAATGATAAAACTTACATAATCGAAATACGGAAGCAATACAATATTTAAAACTATCTTCACAATAATTCCAATCACTAGTCCTAGCACCGTCTTCTGCTGTTGATTGATTCCTTGTAGCATAGCAGCCGTTACTGTAAAAAGAGAAAATAGTATGCAAGCAGGAGCATAATACTGTAAAATGATTCTCCCCATCTCTGGATCATTTCCAGCACCGAATAAAAGAGTATATACAGGTTTGGCTAACACCATCATTCCAATTGCCGCCGGTACCGTAATTGCTACTACTAATACATTTGTTCTCGTAAAATGTTTGTACAATAGCTTCGTATTTCCTGCTGTGTAAGCTTTCGTCATCTCTGGTACGAGAGACATACTAAAAGCTGTCGCAACGGATACCGGGATAAGCACAACCATTTGAACAAGACCAATTATCGCATTAATTTTTTCCGCTTCTCCTTGCATATACCCTATTTGTATAAGTAGTTTATTAATTGTAAATGTATCAATCGTCTGATACAACGGAATTGCTAAGCCCACCACAACAAAAGGAATAGAATATGTAAAGAGCTCCTTATACAATGAGAAAAAAGATTTCGTTGTTTGTGGTATACTTTCCATCTCTTTTTTCTTTAAGTGCCTTCTCCTTCTTATATAATACGCACTTAAAACAGTTAATCCACCTACAGCTCCCATAAATGCACCGAACGTTGAAATACCAACCGCTAGCGAAACAGAAGCTTTTAAAACATATAAAACGACAAAGCTTCCTATTAAAATGGTTAAAACCCGAAAAAATTGCTCTACAACTACACTTAATGCAGAAGGCCCCATCGATTGGAATCCTTGAAAGAAGCCCCTTAATAAACTCATTACTGGCACAAGTATTAACGCAAAACTTACAATTCGAATATTAGTAGTAACCGCTCCTACACTATTCCCCGTTTGATCATTCCCATCGATGACAAGTTTAGCTAAATGCGGAGCTAGCATATATAACGTAAAACACGAAATGACTCCCATTATAAACATAAACACGATTCCACTTTTCAACACTCTCTTAACCGTATGATAATCATTCAGTTGATCATATTTTGATACCATCTTTGAAACAGCTAGCGGTAATCCCATTGTTGCTATGCTGAGCATGATGGTATAAGGACGATATGCATATGTGTATAGAACGTAACCACTCGTACCGACCATCGCTGTAAATGGTATAACATATATAAACCCTAACATTTTTGATATCATCGTTGCCATCGTTAAAAATATCGTTCCACGTATAAACGGTGACCCTTTCATCACATTCCTCCGCTACGCTTTATTATTACACATTATGGACAACTCCTTTTCTTTAGAACCGAAACAAATAAAAAAGCCAATGAAAAATCATTGACTTTAACGCGCTGCTTTTTTCTTTTTGAAATACTTTAAACCAAAGTATAGAGCAATAAAAAGAACAGCTCCTATAATTATGTAATGTGTGTAATCAGATGCATACTCTTTAATTTGTCGCCAATTCCCACCAAGTTTTTCACCTAAGTATATAAATAGAATTGACCATGGAATGATCGCTACAACCGTATAAAGTGTAAATAGTTTTAATGGCATCTTAGCTAGTCCTGCTGGAATAGAGATCGCATGACGTACTACTGGGATAAAGCGCGCAGAAAATATTACGCCTGCTCCATAACGCTTAAACCAACCTTCCGCTATGTCTAAATGATGTTTATTAATAAGTAGATATTTCCCATATTTCTCTACAACCGGACGCCCTCCGTAGTATCCAAGCCAGTATAAAAAGATTTGCGCTAAAGTACCACCAATCGTTCCGGCGATAACTGCACCCACAAAACTAATTTTACCATTCGCTACTAAAAAGCCAGCATACGAAAGTACAATTTCACTCGGGATTACTTCAATCATTAAAGCAAGAGCTACTCCAAAGTAACCTAAGCTTGCAAAAAATTGCAATAACTGATCTATTATGTTTGCTAACATGTTCTTTTTTATCTCCTTTTTTCTTCACATACCATCCCATTATTACATAAAGGCTGCAATCTGCCAATATCTTCATTTTAACAATATGTACAATTCAAGCAGGATTAATCTATTAATTTCTCTTTCTGCGGGTCTTTCATGTAGGCAAACATCTCTTTAATTTGGTTTTCTGTATTTCTAGCAATTGATAAATTAGGCAATTCATTTTCACCAAAAAACTCCACCTCTTCTGTTTCAATGCTAGTTTTCTTTTCTCCACCAATAATCTCACATCCAATGAAAATCTTATATACATGCGTCGCCGATGGAGATGGTTGATGTTTTTCTTTATCAAATATAGCTAGTAACTTAAAATGATCTACCTCATAACCAGTCTCTTCGAAAACTTCTTTTGCTGCAACTTCGGTTGGCGTATAACCGACATCAGCCCATCCACCTGGCAATGCCCATTTCCCATCGCTTTTTTCTTTCACAAATAATAACTTTTCATTTTGAAAAACAACAGCTCTTATATCAACTTTAGGTGTTTGATAGCCTGTCTCACTTGCAAATAATTTCTCTACGACTTCCCAATCTGTTTTCGTGTAATGTGACATCATTGAAATAGAAATATCTCGTAATTGCTGGAAACGCTCAATATCATACACATCCTTAGAATACGTTAAACCCGCTTGAGCTATAGATTGTATTTGTTTTACCCAATCAATCCATTTAATCGTCATATATCCGCATCCCCATTCTCTATCAAATATATTACTTCATTTTCATTGATACATCTTTATTATACAAAAAAAAGAGATTGATAACGTTTCAATCTCTTTCAAAATTAATCCAATTCATGTAAGTGGTCTTGTATATACTTTCTTCTCTTATTTATATATTCATAAATCATATCAGCCTCTTGATCAAATGTTTCTAATTTTTCTTTCATGTATGGATCTTGTAGTAAATATGGACGAATCAATTCACACAACCCTTCTACTTTCGGCCTCATAAACGAAACTGTAAATTGATCTTCTAATATTTCTTCTAAAATACTTCGATACTGCTTTCTAAATACAGGTATGTCTAGCAATCTTGCACTCAACGTATTATACCCTTGAATGCGAATATATTCATGATTAAGCGGTCTCCCTTGTACATCTCGCCCCCAAGTCGCATCATAATCCCACGGTATAACTTCAAATAAATTTGTTTCATCGTTATGATATAGTGCATAGTTATGAACAAAACCATCAAAGTTTTGCGTAAAAATAACTCCTGCTAACCATCGTAAATATTTATCTACATGTAGAAACTTCCCAATTTCTTTTTCATAGGCTTCCCTCGTCAAAGTATTCGCTTGAAATACAAATTCACTCAGTTGTTCTTCACTATTTTTATTCGAATATTTAAATTCATAACCCGCAAAGAGCTCTGTCTTAACATCTTTATCTCGTTCACTCATTAATGAAAAATTCGCATCATCATCTATCGCATAATAAATAGAACCACTCGGTAATCCTCTATTTTTTAAAAAATTTTCATCAACCGATTCTAACTGTAAGTACACACCTTGAATTTGACCATTAATTTTTATAAATACATGTTGTGATTTTGGCGAAAGTACACCAATATCATGAAAAAAATCTAAAGATAATTTATTTCGTATGAGAGACGGATCCATAAACTCCGAATTCAAATGAAACTCTTTCGCACCTTGAAATTTTTTAGGCTTATAAAACATAACATGATAAGACTTTTTCTCAAATTCGCGAATATGAGCTCCTCGGTATACGATATCAATATCATACTTCTTTTTTCCATAAGTTAATTTTGCTGGCACTGGACTATCTGACCAAATGTCCTTTTTCAATTCCACTAAGTACATTGGATGAACAAAAAAATCATATGAAGGCAGCATGTTTTCTCATCCCTTCTCAGTTCTCTTCCTTCAATGTATGCGCCTTTTCTTGTCCATACATCCGCAATCATCTATTTATATAAAATTACACTCTTGTCCTGTTCAGAAAGATGCCTACATACATATCATGTTAAGGAAAAAGAATACCTTTTCACTTTAATACATGATAAGGAGGATTTCTATGAAACGTGATATTAGAAAAGCTGTCGAAGAAATCAAAAGTGCTGGGATGGAGGATTTCTTACACCAAGATCCAAGTACTTTTGAATGCGATGATGATAAATTCACTCATCATCATTGTACAACTGGATGTAAATGTACAACTGGGGGTAAATGTCCAAGAACAAGATGTACTCGCGTGAAACATTGTACGTTCGTTACAAAATGTACGCACGTAAAAAAATGGACATTTGTTACGAAATGTACACGTGTACGTGTTCAAAAATGGACGTTCGTTACGAAAGTAACGCGTAGAAAAGAATGCGTATTAGTTACAAAACGTACTCGCAGAAAACATTGTACATTCATTACAAAATGCATACGCTTTGAAAAGAAATTTTTCTGGACAAAACGAAGTTTCTGTAAAAAATGCGAATTCTTCCCTAACAGACACGGTCACTCTTGCGATGATTCATGTGATCATGGTAAAGACTGTCACGATAGCGGACACAAATGGAATGATTGCAAAGGCGGACATAAATTCCCATCTTGCAAAAATAAGAAATTCGATCACTTCTGGTATAAAAAACGTAACTGCTAGTTTTTATACCACCCAAAAAAGGCCGTTTTGCGGCCTTTTTTACATTTATTGAAAGTGACTTATATCTGCAAATTGTTTCACTTTACCAATACCCTCTTCAAATTCTATTATGCTCAAACTGGCACTATGCATAAATGGATCATCCCACACATTTTCTATTTCCATTCCCGCGAAATACCCTATAAGTAATTTTGCTGCTGCCGCATGAGAAACAATCAATATGTTTTGTCCTTTATGCTTCTCTAAAAGAAGCTGCATCCCTTCAATTACTCTTTCATAAACGGCCTCAAAATTTTCGCCTGATGTTGACTGAAAAAGATGTGGCTCATTCCAAAACAGATGTACTTCTTCTGGAAATTGCTTTTCTATATCCGCGATTGTTTGTCCTTCCCATATACCCATGTTAATTTCATAGAAATGCTCATCCGCTATAATGGGTATATCACGTTCCCCTTTTATTAACTCTGCCGTATGAAGTGTTCTTTCGCTCGGACTACTATAGATCGCATGGATTGGTAAATCTTTCATTCGATTCCCTAATTGTTTCGCCTGAACTATACCATTTTCAGTTAAAGCAGAATTTTTCCGTCCCTGCATTCGCTTCGCTACATTCCACTCTGTTTCACCATGCCTTGTTACATATATAGTTGTTTTCATTTCTTACTCCCCCTCACCATGTTGGTCGTAATTCCCACGGTTCAACTCTCCCTACAATCCACTCCGCTCGTTTACTTTCAATCCCTTTTATAACTCCATCAGCTATCTCTTCATGAGTAAGCCATCTTCCATATGTATCTTCTAAAATAAAACCTAAAATAATTCTATGATAAATACATCGCGTACTCCCTATTTTTTGTGCAGGCATACGTGATGCTTTACTACCTAAAATATGAAATAAACTATATGTTTTAGACGACAAATCTAGTTCTTTACAAATATTTGATAGTGCATGCTTTGCACTTGTGTGTACCCATGCAACAACTAATGTGATTGGGCCATTTTTCTTAATTGTACTTTTAATAGCTAGCTTTACATCTTCATCATTATGATAATCTAACGAAAGGCATGTAATATTTTCTGGTGCAGAACTCATTCGCTTAACATTTTCTAATTTCACTTCATCTCGCCCGATAATAGAAACATAAAATCCTTTCTCACAAAACCACATAGAAACTTTCTTTAGCATTCCTGTTCCACCAATTACAAGTGCATGCAAATGCTATCCCTCCCTAATAAAATGTCATATGAGGTTTCTCATCTCTATAATAATTTAAACGGTCTTGCAGTGTCCCTGAGTGAAACTCAAATTTATGACCGTCAGGATCAACAAAGTATATAGATTCGTAATCTCTTACATCACGTTCTCTTCCTTGTAAAATATGAACATCATTTTCTTCTAATCGCTGTATTAGACATTTAAAGTCTTCTTGTTCAACAGAAAATGCAATGTGCGTATAAGATTGATGAATCTCATTTCTCGAAATATGCGTCTCTTCATTAAGCGCTATCCATACTCCACATATGTTAAAATAAGCCAATTTTCTTCCTTTAACTAATAATTCTCCTTCTAATACTTTTTCATAAAACATAATAGAGTTTTCTAAATTAGATACCGAAAAACAAATATGATTGATTCCCCTTAACAACTATAATTCCTCCTTATACAAATAAAAGATGAGCGAAAATTCACTCATCTTTTATTATACTATTTTTTTGTAATATATGCCCATTTATAACTGAAGTCCCCGCCAAACGTATGGTTAGCAATGCCTTTTACAAACGGCTTCTCTAAATAAGCTGTACTTTGTTGGTACGTAGGAGAAATTGCTGCGTCTTGACCAATTAAGATTTTTTCAGCTTCCGCAAGTGCATTCCAGCGTGCTTTATCATCTTTTAATAGCTCTCCTTTTGATTTCGCTACTAAATCATCATACTTCGGATTAGAATAATCCATTTCATTAAATGAGCTTCCAGTAACAAACATATCAATATAAGTCATTGGATCCGGATAATCAGGACTCCATGCAGATAATGAGAATTCATATTGGAATTTCTTTTCTAAATCTAGCTTCTGCTTGTATGGTTGCTGTTTCAAATTCACTTTAATACCAGGCAAGTTTTTCTCTAGTTCTTCCTTAATAAAGTCGCCCACTTTTTTACGGCTACCGTTATCATCGTTTAGTAATTCAACCGTAATTGTATCTTGACCAAGCTCTTTCTTCGCTTCTTCCCATAATTTTTTTGCTTTCTCTGCATTATCTTTACTATCACGGAAGTTTTTATTTACAGAGCGGAAATCTTTTCCATCCGGACCTGTCGTGAATTTTTCAGGTACTAAGAAATATGCTGGCAATGAACCGTCATTTAGAATGACATCAGCAATTCCTTTTTTATCGTATGCTAAATCAATCGCTTCACGTACTTTTTGGTTTTTAAATGTTGCATTTTTTTGGTTAAAACGTAAGAAATATATGCGTGGATCTAACTTCGTTTTAAATTCATCTGGCTTATTCTTTTTATATTTATCAACAAATTCAGAAGTTAAAATAACTCGATCTGCTTGATCACTATCATATAAATTTACTCCCGTGCTTGTTTCCTTCACAATACTTACATTAATTTCGTCTAATTTTACAGTATCTTTATCCCAATAATTAGGATTTTTCTTCAACTGATAATTTTGTTCATGTTTCCATTGACTCATTGTAAATGGTCCATTATATAATAATTTATCTGCTTCTAATCCGTATTTATCTCCTTGCTCTTTCACATATTTTTCATTTAATGGGAAAAATGTAGGGAACGACGTAAGCTCAAGAAAATAAGGTGCTGGTTGCTCTAATTCTACTACCAACGTTTTATCATCCTTCGCTTTAACACCCAATTGATCTGCTGGTAATTCACCTTTATTTACTTTCTGTGCATTTTTCACATCAAATAAAATGAATGCATATTCTGCCGCTAATGCTTTATCTAATGTACGTTGCCATGCATATACAAAATCTTGTGCTCGAACTGGATCACCATTTGACCATTTCGCATCACGTAATTCAAATGTATATGTCTTTTTATCTTCACTAATCTTCACATCTTTTGCCATACCTGGTGTTGGTTTATTATCTTTATCTAGACGATATAAACCTTCCATTGCATTTACAAATACACGGAAAGATACAGAATCTGTTGATTTAGATGTATCCATTGAAGGAATTTCAGCTGTTTCTAGCAAATTTAAAACTTGTTTATCGGCCATTCCCTTATTCGATTCTTTCTTCGTTGTCGAAGCCTTCTCACCATTCCCACATCCTGCAACCAATACACTCGTCGTTAACGCAAATGCAGCAATTGTTGTTGTCTTTCTCTTCATTCTTCCTTCCCCCAATCTATATGTATAAGTTAAATCCTATATAATATATTTCATTATACAAAAGATTCTGATTATTTTAAATATTTATTTTAACAAACATAGAAAAAAGCGATCGGAAATTTCTTTCCAGCCGCTTTCTTGAATAGCATTTACTTGTAATCCATCCTCTATATCAAATGGATTTTGAACTTTAAATATTTCTTCCATCAGCTTCAAAAACTCTTCTTCAGTTTTAGATTCACCATTAACCATAAGTGAGTATGGTTCCACTTCACCTAATTTATAATCGACAACAAATTGAATCTTCACCTTTTGTCTTGGCGTTCCGGTGTTATACCCTTGGAATTCTACTAATTCTAACCCTTCCGTTCCACGATAATATATCCAACCTGAATTTTGAAAATAATTTTCGAAAGATTCACCTATTGAAAAGAAAGGATATTCATAAAGCGAGCTTGTACGAACCTTTTGAATAACGTCTCGATCAGTCGGAAAAAAGAAATGACTAAAAAATATGCTAGCAACTGCTAAAATAGTAACAATTGTCGCTCCCATTTTGCTCGTTCCGCCGCTATCATTGATTAGATAGTTTTCAACTGATTTATCTTTTATTTCTCTTGCTTTTATTCGGTATATACGTCTTTCCGCAAATTGATAGTATAATCCATTTGCAAAAATCCCCATTCCAAACAGAATAAAAATGAGTAATAAAAACGTAAGAGGCACCATATTAATGATTGGCAACGCTACATTAAATCCCATATAATACGAAAATGCATCACACGCTACTAATAACAACATAAATAAAGCAGCTGGTACATAATACTTACGATATCCTAGCCAGCCTATATTGAAAATAGCAGCCCAACCATTCCAGCTCCACCTAGCAATCCGCTTATTCTCAAGATCCCATTTCCTTTTGTAATACGGATATTGTCTCCCTACATATACTTCCAGTTCTTTATCTATTAACGAGCTACCTTCCTCTTGTTCATTATCCAAGTTTCGCTGACAACTTGCACAATTTAACTGTTCCTCCTCGCAAGGTTGCCCACAATTTATACATTTCAAAACAATCCCTCTTCCCATCCATACGTCATTTCAAAATTCCTTCGTGTTTTAATAACCACTCTTTCCTCCATAAACCACCAGCATATCCAACAAGCTTTCCACTCTTTCCTATTACACGGTGACATGGAACAATTATTGAAATTGGATTCCGACTATTTGCCCCTCCTATTGCCCGTACAGCTTTTATATTTCCAACTTTCTCTGCAATATCTAAATATGAAGCACTTACGCCGTATGGAATAGTATAAAGTGCATCCCATACATTTTTTTGAAATGCTGTTCCCTCCGCAGACAGCGGGACCGTAAACTCTTTTCTTTTCCCTTTAAAATATTCATCTAACTCATTTATACATTGTTCTATCATTTCATTTTTATTTTCTTCTTCTCGTTCATCAACAAATATAACAGACGTAATTCCTTCTTGATTCGCTGTAATTTCAAGCAAACCTACTTCGCTTTCATAATAAGCCTGGTACATATGCCATCCTCCAATTCAGTTCATATTAGTCATTGTAACACGAATATACAAAATTTTTCGTATAAGCGTTTTATTAGAGAAACAAAAAAGAGAATGGTAAAATATAAGAAAATTCAATCAAGGAGGCTATTTGATGAATTCCAAGCTTTTTTCACCTTATACAATTAAGAACGTTACACTAAAAAATCGTATCGTTATGTCGCCTATGTGTATGTATTCATCGGGGAATGAGGATGGCAGCGTTACGAATTTTCATCTCATTCATTATGGAACTCGCGCTGCTGGCCAAGTAGGTTTAGTTATGGTTGAAGCAACTGCGGTGTTAGCTGAAGGACGAATTTCTAACAAAGACTTAGGTATTTGGGATGACAACCTAATTGAAGGCTTACATAAAACGACTACTTTTATACATGATAACGGCGCAAAAGCTGCCATTCAACTCGCTCACGCCGGAAGAAAAGCAGAATTAGAAACAGATGCGTTAGCTCCTTCAGCCATTCCATTTAATGAAACAATGAAAATGCCAATAGAAATGAGCAAACACCAAATTAAAAATACTGTATTAGCTTTTCAGCAAGCTGCAGTACGATCAAAACAAGCTGGATTTGATGTTATCGAATTACATGGCGCTCACGGTTACCTTATCAATGAATTCCTATCACCACTTACTAATAAACGAACGGATAAATACGGCGGCTCACCTGAAAACCGCTATCGTTTCTTACGCGAAATTATCGACTCTGTAAATGAAGTTTGGGACGGACCAATATTCGTTCGTATTTCAGCAAATGATTATCACCCTGACGGGCTAACGGTTCAAGATTACGTTCAGTATACAAAGTGGATGAAAGAACAGGGAATAGATTTAATCGATTGTAGTTCTGGCGCAGTTGTACCAGCACTTATTGATGTGTATCCCGGTTATCAAGTACAATACGCCAAACATATTAAAGAGCATGCTAACATTGCAACTGGTGCAGTTGGATTGATTACGACTGGGTCACAAGCAGAGCAAATTTTAAATAATAACGAAGCTGATTTAATTTTTATCGGACGTGAGTTACTTCGCAATCCGTACTTCCCGAGAATAGCGGCCAATGAACTTGGCTTTGAATTGCAAGAACCATATCAATACAAGCGAGCACCAGGGAAAATTCATACGAATAAATAAAACCGAGAAGAATGACTTCTCGGTTTTATTTATTCTATCGTTGTAATTTCATTTGAATTATAAGTATGGATACCCGATTCTTCTCGCAGCGCGGTTATATACATCCCTTTAGCCACATCTTTAGCTGAAATTGGTTTATACTTTTTGAAAGCCCCTTTAAATATAAAAGGAATAATACGAGATAACTTTTCAGCCATTTGTTCGCCGAAACGAAATTCTTGTCGATTTCCTACTAATAATGATGGTCTAAAAATGTGAATACCACCGATCACTAACTTTTGCAATTCTTCTTCCATTTTCCCTTTCACTTGTGAATAAAAGAAAAATGATTTAGGATTCGCTCCCATAGAAGACACGACAAGGAAATTTTGTACCCCTTGTTTTTCAGCTAAACAAGCAGCTCGTAACGTATATTCATAATCTACTTTTTTAAAATTTGCTTTTGTTTTTGCTTTTTTTATTGTTGTTCCTAAGCAACTAAAAACATCATCCACAGCAAAGAACTCTTTATATTCCTCTAATACCGAAAAATCAACTTGTTTCTGCTGTAACTTCTCATGTTGCAATTGCATTGGCTCTCTTACAAAAATAGTAACCGAATCGTAGTAATCTGATTCAAGTAATAGACGCGTTATCTCTTGTCCAACTAAACCACTTGCACCAAGTATTAACGCTGTTCGCTTATTCATATATGCATATACCTCTTATTTTACTTTTCTCTCCTTCAATAAAATACAACCTTTAGGAGTTTCCTGCTCTTATTTTACCACAAGTAAAACACTATGCGTACGCATAGTGCTTTACTCACTCTTTTTTCTCATCTCTCTCTTGTAATTTCGTTATTGTTGTAGCGTCCCCTAAATTACTTATTAATCTTCTTAAAAAAATTAATACGAAAGATAATGGCAATACTACCGCTAATATTAATAAAATAGCTTCCATTAAGTAACCCAAGCGCTCATCCCCCTCTTTACCTCCTTTTCAATATATGAAAACAGCGTTGTCACATATGCATGCATTTGCAAAAATAATACACCTATATTTGACAACTTTATAACAAAAACAAATCGGAATGATTATTATTTATTGCAACTTTATTAAAGATGTATTATACTAAGTTCGCAAACTAAAACGTAATTATTCCGTTTTGTATTAAAATGATATTTTTCTTCTATAATTGGGGAAAATATATCCGTAAAAAAGAAAAGAGGAGAACTTCATGCCTAAAAGATTGACTATATTTTCATTCTTACTTATTTTTACCTTAATTTTCGCTGGCTGCTCAAATAAAAAAGAAAGTAATGCCAAGAAAGATGGAAAGCTAACAGTTTATACAACGATTTTCCCACTTGCTGATTTCGCAAAGAAAATTGGTGGCGACTATGTAAATGTTGAAGCAATTTACCCACCTGGTGCAGATTCACATACATTTGAACCAAGTCAAAAACAAACAGTACAAGTTGCAAAAGCCGATTTATTTGTTTATAACGGCGCTGAATTAGAACCATTTGCTGAAAAAATGGAAAAAACATTACAAAAAGAAAATGTTAAAATTGTAAATGCATCTAAAGGTATTGAGCTTCGTGCTTCTACTGAAGAAGAGCATCATGATCATGGAGATGGCCATAAAGAAGATGAACATCATCACGATAAAGACCCACATGTTTGGTTAGATCCTACTCTAGCAATGAAACAGGCAGAAAAAATTAAAAATGCACTTGTAGAATTACAACCTGAACATAAAAAAGAATTCGAAAAAAACTTTGCAGCACTTCAAACTAAATTTACTGATTTAGACGATCAATTTAAGGCAGCTGTAGCGAACGCAAAAACGAAAGAAATTTTAGTTTCTCATGCTGCCTATGGTTACTGGGAACAACGATACGGCCTAAAACAAATTCCTATCGCTGGAATTTCAGCTTCTGATGAACCATCTCAAAAGCAGCTTGCTGACATTACAAAAACAGTAAAAGAACATAATCTAAAATATATTTTATTCGAAACGTTCTCTACTCCAAAAGTAGCATCCGTAATTCAAAAAGAAACTGGTACAAAAGTTTTACGCTTAAATCACTTAGCTACTATTTCTGAAGATGATGCAAAAAATAATAAAGATTACTTCACTTTAATGGAAGAAAACGTAAATACATTGAAAGAAGCAACAAACTAATCCATTATATTTTCTAGGCAGCTGAATCTGTTATTCAGCTGCCTTTTTATGTATTTATCCTTGACTTGACCAAAATAACAAGTAAAATTATCCATATTAGCTTGAAAGCTATATTAATTTAGAAGGTGAGTTGGAATTATGAATCTTCACATTTGTGAAGTAACAGCAAAAAATTGGCGTTCAGTAGTTGCTTTAGACGTCGCAAAAGATCAGCAACAATTTATTGAAAGTAACGCGTTTTCTTTAGCAGAATCATTATATGAAGGAAACGGAACGTCAGTAGGTTTATATGATGGAGAAACACTTGTAGGATACGCAATGTATGGATGGTATTCAGTAAAACATAAAAGTGTATGGCTCGATCGCTTTATGATTGACCAACAATATCAAGGAAAAGGATACGCAAAACGTTTCCTTCGCTTACTCATTCAATTCTTACAAGAAAAATTTGAATGCAAAATAATTTACTTAAGTTTACATCCAGACAACAAACTTGCAATGGGACTGTATGAATCATTTGGTTTCCGCTTAAATGGGGATATTGATGATGAAGGTCCAGTTGTAGGTGTTGTAATGGAGTTACTAATAGACGAAAATACAAGCCTGTGAAAACAGGCTTTTTATTATACAGTTATCATTTTTTAGTTTCTTTTCCTTATTTAATTCTGTTCTACAATCTAATAGAATGCTCATAAAAAAATAAGCCTGCAATTTACGCAGACTTATTTCACACACTCCTCGAAATGTTCTTGGAACCACTCTTTATTAATATCTCTTCCGATAAAAACTACTTCACTTACTCGCTCTTCTCCCTCTTGCCACTCTCTATCGTACGAAGCAGCAAATAACGTATGTACACCTTGGAAAACGATACGTTTATCTACTCCATCTATCGATAAAATTCCTTTGTAACGATATAAATATTCCCCTAGCTCTTGAACGACAGCTGACATCCACTCATTAAGCTTTTGTAAATCCAGCGGACGTTCTTCACGTAATACAAATGATTTCACACCTTCTAAGTGGTTATGTTCTTTATGAGGGTAAATTTGCAACGTATCTTTCGTTTTAAACGTTTGGATTTGTAATAAAGATGGTATATCTACCTCACAGTTAGTCGCCTCAATTAACCTTGCAGTCGGGTTAATTCCTTGAATTTCATGCAAGAGATTTTCTTTCTCATTCTCTTCAATTAAATCTAATTTATTTACTAAAACGACATCAGCAAACGCAATTTGCTCTTTTGCTTCTAATCCTTTTTCAAAATGTTTATGTATATGATAACTATCTACTACCGTTACAACACCGTTAATTTGGTAAGCAGATTGAATGACTGGATCTAAAAAGAATGTTTGAATAATCGGGCCTGGATTTGCAAGGCCAGTCGTTTCAATTACTAAACCATCAAAATCCATTTTCCCTTCCGCTTTTACGTCCAGTAACTGTTTTAAAGCAACGAGTAAATCTTCACGTACAGTACAGCATAAACAGCCATTTGTCATTTCCATAATTTCTTCTTCCACATTCATAATCAACTGATTATCAATGCCAATTTGCCCTATTTCATTTACAATCACTGCTAATTTCTTACCGTGATTTTCTGATAAAATACGATTTAATAAAGTCGTTTTCCCTGATCCAAGAAAACCAGTTAATATTGTTACTGGAATCATTCCTTACATCTCCTTATAGCTATATGTTTCTACATTATAGCATATAGAGAAAATCATTTTTTTAGCAAAACATATTTATTGTATGTACACCCCCCAAACTATATAATAATACGTAGTAAGAAAGCCTTTTCAAAATAATAATTATTCATCAAGGGGGTACTTATAATGGAACGAGTTCAAATGAATGAAACGCTAGAATTCTCTCGTATTATTCAAGGATTTTGGCGTTTAGCAGAATGGAATATGACGAAACAAGAATTACTTTCTTTCATTGAAGATTGTATGGATATGGGAATTACTACTTTTGATCACGCTGACATTTACGGCGGATATACGTGTGAAGGATTGTTTGGAGAAGCTTTACAATTAAAGCCTTCCTTACGAGAAAACATGCAAATTATTACAAAGTGTGGAATCGCTCCCCCATCACCGAAATTTCCAGAGCGATATGTGGCTCACTACAATACTAGTGCAGAGCATATTATGCAAAGTGTAGAAGCATCACTTAAAAATTTACATACAGATTATATTGACGTATTACTTATTCATCGTCCCGATCCTTTTATGGATCCAAATGAAGTGGCAAAAGCCTTTTCACAATTAAAACAAGAAGGAAAAGTTCGTCACTTCGGTGTATCTAACTTCTTACCTTCACAATTTAATATGTTAAATTCGTACTTAGATTTTCCACTTATTACGAACCAAATTGAAGTTTCTGCATTGCAGCTTGAGCATTTTGAAAAAGGAACAATTGACTTATGCCAAGAAAAACGAATCAATCCAATGATTTGGTCACCTCTTGCTGGTGGTGAGATCTTTACTGGTCAATCAGAACGTGCTGTACGTGTACGCGAAACTGTGCAAAAAGTTGCTACTGAGCTAGGTGTTTCTAATATCGATACGGTTATGTATGCTTGGTTACTTGCTCATCCAGCTAATATGATGCCAATCGTTGGCTCTGGTAAATTAGATCGCGTAAAAACTGCCGCTCTTGCTACAAAAGTTAACTTAGACCGTCAACAATGGTTTACAATTTTCGAAAGCTCTAATGGACATCCTGTACCATAATGCATAAAAAGAAGAGCTATTTTCTTACAGCTCTTCTTTTTCATATGTATTTCTAGTCATGGCAAATACACACATATCCCTTAATCCGTTTCCATCTACCGCAACACTCGCACTTTCTAACGTACCTTCTAACTTAAAACCTAATTTCTCAGGTATCGCTCTACTCTTCTTATTTAAAGAATCACAACGAATTTCTACACGGTTTGCTTTCAATTCAGAAAAAGCGTAATCCGTTATACCTTTCGCAGCCTCTACCATATAGCCTTTTCCGCTAAACCTTGTATCAATCCAATATCCGATTTCAAATTGAGGTATATCCCAATTAATACGATGCAATCCGGCTGAAGCAATAAATTCACCTGTTTCTTTCGAAAATACTAGTAATCTTAAATCCTCACGTTGCAAAAATTGAATATGTGATTTTCTAATACTTTCTTCTACTTCTTGCTCTGTTTGCTCTTTTTGTGCAAACACCATCCAAGGTTTTAGTTCTTCTATTGAAGCCTGAATTGCATCATATACAACTTTACCATCTCCTGGTTTCGGCATTCGAATAAAAAGCCTGTCAGTATAAAATTCAGAAGGAAAATCGAATAATAACGGATTCACTGTAAACACTCCCTATATTTCTTTTATATATAATAATATCCATCTCAAGTTATATAGTAAAGAATTTTCTGAATTAAAAGCCTTTTACTCATTCACTTCCGCCGCTACACGAATTCCAGATTCAATCGCACCTTGAATCCATCCGTGATATAGCGTTGTATGATCTCCAGCGAAGAATATTCTCCCCTCTGGTTTGACAATCGCTGGTTGCAGCTCAGATTCTTGACCTGCTTGAAAAAGTGCAAATCCTCCAAGCGCATACGGATCCAATGTCCAGCTTTTTGATATTCCAGATATAAACTCATCATACACTTGACCACCTAATATTGTTGCTAAGTTGTGTAATGCGTAATAAATACGATCACCTTTTGATAAACCATCCCATAACAACGCGTCATAAGACCATGTATAGCTACCTAACATCATAGCCGGTCCTTTCTCACCAATTCCATAACTTGGATAATAGGCATAACGAATTGGCAAATCTGTTATAATTCTGCCACCTAATTGTCCTTGTTCTTCCCAAAATCGGCTTTTAAATTGAATTCCTATTTTCGTCGCAGGCATATAATGTAATTCACGAATTGCTTTCCATTTTTCATGAGATATAGAATCAAACGGATCTACTTCTACAAAACGCATTGTCGAAAACGGAATGGTAACAATAACTAAATCTCCTGTAATACTGCTATATTCAAAAGTTTCCTCGTTCCGATAGAAAGCTGTCACACCATTATCGTGTTGATGTAACTTCATTAATTTTTGATTATATATAATATTTTCTTCTAATTGCGGTAAAAATGACTTTGGTAATCTATCATTCCCGCCCACAATTTCACAAAATCCGCTCTCCTCTTGCATAATGTATAGAAAGCGTAAAGTCTCTACAAACGACCGTTCTAAAAAACCTTCTAGATCTAATAGAACACCGATCATCTCAATTGTTACTGGCGAAAAGTAAGTATTATACTGATAAGGATGATACTTCAAAAATTGTCCTGTGGAATATCTCCCAAAATCCTTCACTACAACATCCCAATTTTTCTCTGGATTTCTTTTAATAAAATTTATTATCGGCTGTACTGCTAGTAACAATAGTTCTTCAGACGTTTTTCCCACTTCGTTCATTTCCACAGGATACCTTAAAATACTCGGATCCTTTTCATATTGTTTCAACGTCGTTTTCCGTCCATTTACATAGATAATATCCGTCTCATTCCTATTAATAAAAGGACTCACCTGTAGCCCAAACTTTCTTATATATGCCATCGTTAATGTATGTGTATACGGAATTCTCATTGCTCCAACATCTAAATATAATCCGGTATCTTCCATTCTAACTGTCTCTATACGGCCACCTACCCGGTTGTTTGCTTCAAAAATTTTCACATCATGTCCTGCAGCCTTTAATAAAGATGCTGAAACTAATCCAGCCATACCAGCTCCCACAATAATAATTTGTTTTGGACTTATCGTCTTCTTCAATCCTTTATCTATAACTTTTAACGCTTCATCCATTTCAGTGTTATACATTATATCTTTCTGCACAATTCCACCCCTTACTTCATCAAATAGACGTTAGTGGTTTAGTGCATTTTATTCATAGATCCCCATAAACATAACACCATTGCAATTTGAATATTCACTAAAAGTACATAAGAGACAGATTTCATATTTCTTTATGCCTCGTATAATATAACAACCGCAACGAAGGAGTGACTAAAAAATGAAACATACTTATGATTACCACGCTACAAAAAAGCATTTAGAATTAAAGAAACAAAACTTATGTAAAAAACTTAGCAATATGACACTATCTGAAAAAGAACGTGAACAGCTAAAATGTGAAATTGACAACTATGAATATATTTTAAATCTGGTCGAAATGAATCATTATGAACGCGGATTTTCTCGTTAAAAGCGGAAATAGGATTATCCACTTTTCATTTTGAGCATTTCACTACGCATTTTTCATAAGTAAATATATAATAGGATGTACATTAAGATTGAGAGGTATATTCTATGATCAAGTTAAGTGTATTAGACCAATCACCTATTTCAGATGGTAGCACAGCAGCCCAAGCTTTTTCACATACAGTTACGCTTGCACAAGAAGTTGAAAAACTCGGATTCACACGTTTTTGGGTATCCGAACATCATAATTCCGTAAGCTTAGCTGGTTCAAGTCCAGAAATACTTATTTCTCATATTGCCGCGAAAACGGACCGTATTAGAGTCGGTTCAGGTGGTGTTATGTTACCGCATTATAGCCCATATAAAGTCGCTGAGAATTTCCGCGTTTTAGAAGCACTGTATCCAAATCGTATCGATCTCGGTGTTGGTAGAGCTCCTGGTGGTATGCCAATAGCAACTCGCGCACTTCAAGAAGGGAAAATGGTCTCACTTGATCAATATCCAGAACAAATTGCAGATGTTGCAATGTACTTACATGATCAAGTACCAGAAAACCATCACTATGCAAACTTAAAAGCCACTCCAGTTATCCCAACGTCTCCTGAAATGTGGATGCTCGGTTCTAGCGGAGAGAGCGCTAAAATTGCTGCAAACAACGGAGCTTCTTTCGCATTTGCGCAATTTATTAATGGCTTCGGAGGCCCTGAAGTTATGAGGGCTTACCAAGAACAATATCAGCCTTCATTTTTAGGAGATAAGCCTAATTCAATCGTTGCCATTTTTGTTATATGCGGAGAAACAAATGAAGAAGCGAAAAAAATTGCTTCTAGTTTAGATTTATCAATCTTATTATTAGAGCAAGGAAAACGAACTACTGGTACACCTTCTATTGAAACTGCTCAAAATTATTCATACAGCGCTTATGATTTATTCCGTATAAAAGAAAATCGTCAACGTATGATTGTTGGTGATCCGTCTTCTGTAAAAGAAAAAATAATAAACTTAAGCAAAGCATACAATACTGACGAATTTATGATTGTCACGATTACTCATCAATTTGAACATAAATTAAAGTCTTATCGCTTATTAGCAAATGCTTTTAATTTATAATTCTAAAAAGAGATGCATCACATATGATGCATCTCTTTTTCTTACTACTTATTGTTTTCATTTCCTATATATTCAATAGCTTCTTTTAATAGCTCTTCAAAGTTAATAGGATAATCATGATCTAAGTCAGGCACAACTTTATACTTATGTTCTATATTCTTCTCTCTTAATAGTTGTACAAATTGCTGCGTGGATTCGAAACAATCTGCATCTTGATCCCCGCATACTATATATCCTTTTATATGTTTATCCTGCAGCACTCTTAGCAACTCATCCCATTCTTCAATCTCGGGAAGCCATGGTGCCATAAAAACAAAACCATCAACCTCTATATCTTTTTGCAAAATCGTATATAAAGCTACTCTTGCCCCTGCAGAAAAACCACCAATGATTACATTTTCTACTGTATGGTTTTCTATAAACTTATTGTAATGCCCTTTTAATTCTTCTTTCCCTCTCTCTATATCATCCCAAACAAATCCATCTGAAAACTGAATTTGTGAAGACTGTGGTAAAGCTAACGTGTAATCTTGTGTCAAAACTGATTTCCAATATGGCTCTACTATTTGAATATTTTCTTGGTCACCGTGCAATGTAAGTAGTAGATTTCCTTCTTTCTTGCTGTATATATATTTCACATCTGGTCTTTCCTTTTTATGTGCTAATTCTTCTCTTTCTTTACATAATTGCACCATTGTATGAAATTCTTCAAATTTATGTAGTGATTTTAAATCTTCGTCGGAAATTAAATACTCATTTCCATACCAGAATCCCTTTTCTATAATGGCCTCTCTCATTAAATGTAATGCTTCTTTTTCAAGTCCCGATGCACTTGCGAGTGCATACTTAAAATTATATATTTGCGCCTCATTCCCTATTACACCTGTAGCGTTTTCCATTATATAATTGTACGCTTCAAAACTTCCTTTATTTGCATAACAACGTAACGTTTCATTTAATAATTGAATGTAAGTCATGCTATTTTTCATGTACCAATTCCCCCGAAACCTTTTATAATATTTTTTGCGAATCTTTATACCACTTTGTATAACCCACGCTAACAATACCTTATTCTCAAAATGATGCTTAATAGTTACTCTTCCCTGTCCAATACATTTAGTATAAATAATAATAGACTGAAAAATCAATATTTTAACAAACAAAAAAAGACAACAATATATGTATTGTTGTTTTCATTACATCTACCCGCTCTTTTGTTTTTTTCTATCTGGTTTACTTGAAACTAAATAATGTTTTTCTGAAATATATAAGTCTCTTTTTAAGCTACGATTTAAGTAAGGTCCTAGCTTCATTCCGCATATGAGGCGATCTTCGCTACCTTCAACAATTGGGAACATTTCTTTTTCTGTTACGTATTGGTCTACTGCTTTTTGTACGACATCAATTTCTTTCACTAGGCTTAAATTTTCTGCTGTATGTTCAAATACCTCAAGCGTTTCCTTCGTTATGAGAAAATCATTTGTTGGAAATGCAGGTAAATACGGTTTTAACAAATCATAATTTACTGTATAATCTTCATTTACTAATACTGTATAAACGATATTAGCATTCGTTTCTAAAAACTGAGCCATCGCTTGTTCTAATTCATCTTTCGTAATTTCCCGCTCTTCTTTTCCAGTTCTGAAAAAGCGAAACATCGCATCGCCTCCTTTTTACTATATTATAGCATAAAAGAAAACTGAAAAATCATAAAAAAACCCATTGAAATAATTTTTCAATGGGTTTCTATTATATTTATCGTTATTTTAAGAATGCACTTAGCATCCATACATGCTGTTCTAATGTTGTATGAATTGCTAACAGCATGTCAGCTGATGTTTCATCACCAGCTTCACCTGCAACTTCCATACCTTCTTTTAATTCTTGAATAAGTGCAGAATAATCATTCACTAATGTTTGCACCATTTCTTCTGCAGATTCTTTGCTTGTCCCTTCGCTGACACTAGATGTTGCGAGATATTCTTTCATTGTCGCTAATGGTTTACCTTCTAAAGCTAAAATACGTTCTGCTAACTCATCAATATACGTTCCAGCCTCATTATAAAACTCTTCAAATTTCTCATGTAATGTAAAGAAGTGTGGCCCTGTCACATACCAGTGATAATTATGTAGTTTAACATATAACACATTCCAGTTTGCTACCTGCTTGTTTAATACTTCAACAACATTTGTTTTCGTACTCATACAATCACTCCTCTTATCATTTTGTAATGTTTATCTTTTAATAACCTAATTACATTTTACCATACATTCCCTTTCCTTTCGAACAATTGGCTTATATGTAACAAAGTTTTAACACCTTTAATGCTTCCCTAATATCATTAAATTCATGTATTTTTTCAAACACTTCATACGTCTAATTGTCCAAGCTCATACATATGCATAATAGTACATCAAGCTCATCATAGTAGAAAGAGGGATAACATGGACAATCAACAATGGCAAGTAGCAAAGAAAGTAGCCGCTACTTATATCGGAACTGTCGTTGGAGCTGGATTTGCTACTGGACGAGAAATTGTTGAATTTTTCACAGTGAATGGATTATACGGGACAATTGGCATATGTGTAAGTGGATTTTTTTTTATTTGGCTTGGCACAAAGATGATGTTACTTTCATCACAAATCGGGGCATTTTCAGCGCAAGAATTTAACAAATATTTATTTGGGGATGTATTTGGGAATGTTGTAAACACATTATTATTACTCGTTTTATTCGGCGTAACGAGCGTTATGTTATCAGGGGCTGGTGCAGTATTTGAAGAGCAACTTCGCTTACCAAGACAACTCGGTATTCTTATTACAGTTATCGCTTGTCTTATTATAAGTAGCCGCGGATTACAAGGTGTTTTTGAAGTAAATACACTTGTCGTACCTATTATGATGATTTTTATTATCGGACTTGCTATTACAACCTTTTTTCACGGTACACCTTCCATTAATAACACTATTCCTGCAGAGAACTGGAATATGAAATGGATTACTAGCCCTATTACATATGTCGCCTTAAATCTTTCTCTCGCCCAAAGTGTTCTCGTCCCATTAGCCAGTGAAGTAAGAGATCGAAAAGCTATTTTTTGGGGTGGGATTTTGGGTGGTGCTGGACTTTCTTTAATTTTATTATGCAGCCATTTAGCAATCTTATCAGTCGATCAATTTTACCAATATAACATCCCAATGGCTGAAGTCATAAGAAGATTTAATGCAACTTTTCACTTCTTTTTCGTTCTCATTATTTTCGGTGAAGTTTTCACAACTTTAGTTGGTAATGTGTTCGGAATGACAAAACAGATGCAATCTATTACTGGGTGGAAAAATAACAATATTATTTTCTTCATTTTACTAATTAGTTATTGCTTTAGCTACATCGGTTACAGTGACTTACTTCACATTCTATATCCTATCATCGGATGGGTAAGTATTGTTATACTGCCAATCATTGCGTTTAAACAACTTCAAAAAACATAAAAAAGCATCCATGTTATTGGATGCTTTTTTATGCTCATTCACAATCATCACATACTTCCCAGTACGGTCCCATTTCTAATGCTAAATATGGCTTTAACTGCAACCGAATCATTCGACTAGGCATGCGCTCTAAAACAAATTGAATACCTTCTTCATCTTCGTCTAATTCAACTTTTGAAATCGCAATTCTTTGCATAGTTGTAATGGGAATTCCATCTTTATATAAAGTGATTTTCACCTCATCGTATTCATTAAAATATAATTCGACACTCATTTGATTTTTCAGTATTTCATCAACAATTTTAAATGTATTATTTTGTTCTTGGATTATATATTTCCATCCGCCTCTATCTTCTTTCGGAGCTGTTTGAAATAATGTCTCCAAATCCTCGTATAGCATAAGATAACCCCTCTCTTACTAAAAAACGATGAGTATTTTATATACCCTTTATCTCTATCACTATCCATAGCTATTGTACCATATATCAACGTTCTTACCGTATTCATTTGCTTCATACATACTTATAAAATAACTAATTCTATCTCCATTATTATGTATATTACCTCATTACTCCATACACTCTTACAAGTTCAAATAACGACAGACTTTAATCCATGCAAATATTGTCTACTCTCTGCTTTTATTAGCTCACAGCATTCACACTTTTATATATAGTAAGACTACCACAAATAAAAAAGGAGAGTGACTTATACCACTCCCCTCAAAAGACCTTCCCTATAGCTGCTAAAACTAATACGATTATTAAAATTGCAAATAATAATGAGACAATGAAACTAAAAATAGGTAACGCTTTCTTTTCATTCTTCTTAAATAGTAACTTTAAACTAAGAAAAATATTTACTGGTACAAATATAAAATAAAAATATTTAACAATTTGCACCGAGCTATTCGAAAGTGTTTTTAATATAAACACTTCAATTAGAAAAACAATAAAAAATGAAATACTTAGCCAAAATGAGACGTAACTAAGCCAAGAATGTCTTTTTGTCCCCCAATACACTCCCATAATACTCTCCTTTTATTTGTATTCTATACGTTAATAATTATACACAAAGCTAACAAATACCTCTATTTTTCGACAAACATTATGCAAAATACCATTTTAAACGTCATAAAGGAAGTTTACATCTCCATTTGATTTTACACAATAAAACAGACTACCCTACTAGGGGATAGTCTGTTCTCTATTAGACTTTAAATCTGTCAATTAGTCCTTGCAACTCTTCAGCCATTTGAGATAGCGTGCCTGCTGCAGATCCAATTTCCTCCATCGAAGCTAGCTGTTCTTCAGCTGAAGCCGCAACATTTTGTGTGCTTGTCGCATTATTTTGTGCTGTCATTGCAATTTGTCCTACCGAAATAGATACTTCATTTGCCCCTTTTGACATTCCATTAGCCGTTTCAACCATCGTCTTAATTTGATTAGCTATTTCATTTGTAGATTGTAAGATTTCAGCAAAGTTTTGCTTCGTTTCATTTGCGATAACAAGTCCAGATTGAACTTCCTCATTTACATGATTCATAGATTTGACTGTCTTACCCATATCATCTTGTATTTCACATATTAATTTACTAATTTCACTAGAAGATACGCTAGACTGCTCTGCCAATTTACGCACTTCATCTGCAACAATTGCGAAACCTCTTCCATGCTCACCGGCTCTTGCGGCTTCAATCGCCGCATTTAGAGCTAGAAGGTTTGTTTGATCTGCAATATTTTGAATTACTTCTAAAATATCACCAATTTGTTTTGATTTATTATTTAGTAATTGTATAACTGCATCTGATTGTGAAACCGATTCTGCAATAGACTGCATCTGGTTTACTGTTCTTCCTACTAGTTTCCCACCATCTTCTGCTTTTTCACGAGTATGTGCAGAAGCCGTATTAATAGATGATGAACTATTTGCTACATGTTGAATTCCTTCCGTTACATCAAACAGTAACATAGCGCCATTTTCTACGCTTGTTGTTTGCGTCGTTGCCCCACTTGATATTTCATCCATTGCGATTGTGATTTGCTCAGTCGCTTCACTCGCTTGCCTTACACTTGCAGTTAGCTCTTCTGATGCCGCTGCAACATGCCCAGCTGAATCGTTAATTCTTCCAATTAACGTCCGTAACGAATTCGTCATCTCATTAAAGCCTTTAGCAAGTTGGCCGATTTCATCATTAGAATGAATTTCAATTGTTTGCGTTAAATCCCCTTCGCTTATTTCTTTAGAGGTAACAACTAATCTCTTTAAAGGCTTCGTAATTGAAAGTGTTACAAAATAAATAAGTGCCCCGCCTACTACTAATGAGATAAGCATAACAATTAACATATTATAAAATACAGGTTGAGCAGCTTCAATTACTTCACTTGAGTACATCGTCCCACCAATTTTCCAACCTGTTTTTACATTTGTAGCAAATACCATATTCTTTTCACTACCGCCATAAGAATATGAAAAAGCACCGTGATTATCTTCATAAATTTTCTTTGCCCAAGAATCAGCCGCTTTTTCCCCTGATTTTTCTTGTGGATGAGCAATTATTTTTTGCTTTCCATCTAAAATGAAGGCATATCCTTTTTTACCAATATTAATTAACTTTGATGTTTTTAATAAATTATCTAAACTTAAATCTAGCGCAACAACTCCATTTTTATCTTCTGTTTGTTTTGCGATTGTTACGACAATATGTCCATTTCCTTTTGCCTTATATGGCTCAGTAACAACAATACCACCTTGTTTTGCAACTGCATCTTTATACCAAGAACGCTCTGTTGGATCATAGTCTGCTGCCATTTGTATATTTGGTTCTTGTACAAATTTTTTATCATTTCCGGCAACATATACTTGTTCAATATCTTTATTTAAATTTATATATTGAGATAACATTTTTCTTAATTCATCCTGATTATCTCCTTGATACATATTCCCCTGAATCACCCGTGCAAAATTATTCACATCATTAAATTTTGCATCAATCATTTGATTGATTAAATTATCCAGTATTTTTATATTGTCGTTGGCACTACTCTTAATTTGCGATTCAAAATTCTTTTTGGCTGTTTGATAAGACATGCCTCCGATAATAGACACAGCCGCAATTAAAATTACAAAGAATGAAATTAATAGCTTTTTTGCTACTTTCATATCACGAAACAAATTTAATAGTTTACCCATTATGAACCTCCTAATTTTCAAATTTAAAAGTTAAATTGAGTTAATTATGAATATTTCCCAATCCCTAATTATTATTTTCATAACCTATTATGATGAATACTTTGTAAAGTTTAAACAATTAATTTCCCTTTGTCTATATATATAAATAATATTATTATAAAATTTACAAATAGAAAAAACCAAAGGGGCACCCTTTGGTTTTTACATTTTTTTATGTTGTTTAGAAAGTTTTTTCCACTTATCACGCTCTGCTCTGGCAAGGATTGCATCTTGTTTTCTTATAAAATACGCCAGTTCTCTTTGTAATTTTTTATAGCTTTTCAAACGATCTATCGTAATAAGTCCGTTTTCAATTGCACTATACACCGCGCACCCTGGTTCATTCTCATGCTTACAATCACGGAAACGGCATGTTGTCGCAAGTTCTTCAATATCAGAGAATGTTGTTTGAATCGCTTCGCTTCCTTCCCAAAGTTGCAATTCCCTCATACCGGGAGTATCAATTACGAGAGCGCCACTTGGCAATTGAAATAACTCTCGATGCGTTGTCGTATGCCTTCCCCTACTATCCTCCTCACGTATATCTCCCGTTTTTGCTACCTCAATTCCTATTAGCGCATTTAACAAAGTTGACTTTCCTACCCCTGATGACCCAACTAAAGCAATTGTTTTCCCTGAAGAAACGAATTGTTTCAACGAATCAATACCTGTATGCTCTAAACTATCAACAACAAAAATAGGAACACCAATTGCTATAGCTTCCGTTTCTACAATTTTTTGTTCTATATCATTACATATACTACTCTTTGTTAAAACAATAACTGGCATAGCGCCACTTTCATACGCTAATAATAAATAACGTTCCATCCTTCTAACATTAAAATCATGATTAAGTGCATTCACTAAAAATAAATAATCTACATTTGCTGCTATAATCTGTTCTTCTGTTCTTGTTCCAGCCTCTTGTCTTGAGAAAGAGCTTCTTCGCTGGAAAATACGATGAATAATCGCTTTCTTTTCATCTTCTATTTTCTTTATATACACCCAATCACCAACTGCTGGATAATCGCCTTTCGTAACTGCTTCATGCCGAAACTTCCCAGACAGTTCTGCCATATACTCACCATCATTACAAATAATTCGATATATATGCTTATGCTCGAGTAAAATTCGTCCTACTTCAAAGTTCTCAACAGCTTGTTCCTCAAAAAAAGAATCCCAGCCGAACGATTCTAAAATATTTTGATTCAAATTGATATCCTCCCTAGTGTAAGCTAAGCGGAAGGATCGTGCGCTCACTTATATAGTCTCGCCCTTTCCATCCACCTTTGTATTTGGTTTATTATTCATATAAGTTATTTTCGCCATAATACATCACCCCGTTCTTCTTTTAATTACTCTCATTATATGGAATTCTCCTATAAAAAGCCACATTATTTAACGTAATTTTCAAACAACTTTCTTTTGAGCATTCTAATTTGTCCTCGGTGACTAATTTCATCTTCTAGCACATGATACCAAAGATAGTGCTGGTTATATATTACACCGTTAGGCCACTTTCTTTCTGACATGAGCCACTCATCACTTTGTTCACTTAAATACTTCAGAGATTCTTCTCGAACACTTTGTAGAAGTTGTACATAATACTGTATTTCATGACCACGGATCGCTCTACCTGCTTCCCCTAAATACAGTGCATCTTCCCATATTTCTAATTCTTCTTTTGTAAAGTCACGATTTTGAAATGAAATAAGCTGATGAACTTTTTCAATAGCTGCTATATGCTTTAATAGGGCGCCAATTGAATTTCCGCTGCTCTGCATAATTAAATCTAATTGCTCAACTGATAAATTTTTTACTTCGCCTAATGTTACAGCCCTCGTATGCTCCAGCATGCTTACTAATTCCCCTATATTTTTTGTATAACCATCTACACTTCTTATTCGATAATCTATCTTCATATCACGCACCCCTTTCTGCATTCATATTATTGTAAAAATGATTCATATAATAGACTGAAACCTTTCGAAATTTTCTGTTATAATTAAATTGAATACAAAATATACCCAAACAAACTTTCTCAATATGCTTATATGAAATATTAAAAGGAATCAATATAAAATAATCGAATCTTATTCACTAAAAGGAGTGGATTCGATGGAAATGTATCAATGGCTAACCGCTGTTCTCGTTGGTGGCATTACCGGCTTCGTTTCCCATCTAATCAATAACCAAGGTAAGTTATTGCTTCCACGCCGTTTGAAAACATTTTTTCATTTTGGATTTTTAACTGATATTTTTACTGGTAGCCTAGCCGCACTTCTTGGGCTCGTTTTATTCGATGTCACCGCGATAAAAGAAATTATAAAAGTATCCATTGTAACTGCTATTTCTGGCCAAACTTTCTTACTACATCAAGCTCTTGGTGGCGAACAGGCTAAAAATACGCAAATTGGGAAAGCTGATGAGAAGATTCAAGAAATTGACAAATTATTGCGACGTTAGTGTATACTTTCTTTTAAAATTATTGTTATAATGAGAAATAAATATTTTCTATTGCGTCGTTTGTCAGGAGAAAGGGTGTTTCGTATGACAAAAAAGAAAATAGAAGATTTCTTAACAAACTCCGAAAAAGAGGAACTGCTAGAAAACTATAAATGTTTACGAGAAGCCCGCACAAAAAGCGAAGCTAACTATTTTGGTGAAGCAGTAAACCATCTATTAAATAAAGCAAAACAACGAATTATTAAAGATGCAGGTATACATGATGAAAATGCTGCAACTGTTCAATCAAAGAGAAAAGCACTGTTTTAGCTACATTAGCTAAAACAGTGCTTTTTATTTAGAATTTTTTTCTTTCCATGCTATATTCTCTCCGCCTTTATCTTTCCATTTTTACAGTTTCAAAAGTCATCTAGACCTAAAGATCAACCTAATAATATTAGCCCACGCAAACCATTTTAATAATAGATAAAATAATTGAACTAGTAATGCTACAAACTAAATAAGTTTATTAAATCGCTTCTTTTAAATCTGAATGCGGATTTGGTCCGTATTGATTGTCATTTTCTTCACTTTCAATGATAAAAAATACAAGTAAAACAACGCTACCAAACGGTACAAAATTTAATAGTTGCCACCATCCCGTTTTCCCAATATCATGTAATCGTCGTGCACCAACCGAAAAACTTGGTATAATCATTACTAACATAAATAGCAACGCAATAATAGCAACTAACACCTCTGAAAATGATGATAAAAATAACAGTAGCCAAAAAATTACGATATTGGATAAACTAAAAATCCAGTACTCTTTTCGCGTAGCTCTACCACTAAAATTCCTATAATTCTTTAGAGCTTTCAAATACCATTGCATTTAAACCTCTCCCTTTTATCCCCAATAAAATTAAAATATGTAATTATTAACAGATAAGTAGAAATATAATACAACATTTATGTAAAATCCATATCCCCATCTAAATTGCCCTCTATTTAAATAGTTTTTTCCTTCGGCATTTTTCACATTACTTTCACATCTATTTCACAAATATAAGTAGTCCGATATGCTAAACTAAGTATATCCTTTTCCAAGGAACTATATGCCGATATATAAATCCCTATCTTTATAGGGATTTTTATTTTTTGATTCCTCATAACTTTGTTACAATACATTTCTTCTACTATTTCTATACTTTTAGTAACTACTTTAATTAAAAGCACATTCATGTATTCACACTCTTATTAATTCTGATTTGCGAAATATTTATACAAGCTTTATGATGCAATTCCTGTTTCACTACTTTCAGTAAGTTTTTCACTTTTTCTAAACAAAAATAAAGCTCCTATATATAGTAACGCAGTAAAACTACCTATAAGTATAAAATTGTGAGATACTGCAAATAACATTCCTGCTATTGCCGCACCAATCATTTGACCAATATACATAGAAGCATTTGCAAGCGCGGCTCCTGTTCCTCTTGCTGCACTAGATATGTTTTGTAAGTGCCTCATCATTAATACAAACAAAATTCCTGTCCAAAAAAACAAAGCAAAGAACGATAACTCCACCAATACAATGTTCTTTACATGTGGAAGTAATACATATAGCACTGCTGTAAATATAATTCCACCATAGAAAGAAAGGTTATAACCAATTTTATTTACGATTCTAGGACCAAAAATATTACCAGTTAAATTTCCTAACCCTAATACGAGCATAGCTGTACCTACTTCATGAACTTGTAAGCCAAATTGAATGGAAAGCCATACACCAAAAAATGAAAATGCAGCAAAATTTCCGGTTTGAAAAACAAAGTATGCAAAATAAGAAAGTGAAACCTTTGAATCTGTAAGTAATTGTTTATAACGCTGTAAAATCGCTTTTTTATTTCCACCTATATGAACCGACTGTATTTCTGGTAATACAACATAAATAAGAATGACAAGTAGTGCTGATAATATACCAATGAAATAGAATGGGATTGTATAATGTATCGTTGCTAAATAAGCTCCCAGTGGTAGCCCTAAAATTTGAGAGATTGATAACCCTGCTGTTGCAACCCCAATTGCTTTCACAATTTGCTTCTTCTCTATAAGGAGCGGAATAGATGCCCACACTTGTGGAGATACAAAAGCTGCACTTACACCTGCTAAAAATCTAAATGTTAGCATCCATAAAAAACTCGGTGCAATTCCACACAAAAACGTACTTATTGCAAAAAAACTCATACCTAGTACCATCACTTTTTTTCTGTTTAATCCATCTGATATAGGACCAGCAATAAGCGCAAATCCAGCATACCCTAAAGCATACGAACTCACCATCCATCCTGACAACTCAGTTGAAACATGATACACCTGTTGCAATGTCGGCAACAGTGGTGAAATTAAGAAAGTATCTGTACCGATCATAAACATTATCATAAAAAATACAGCTAGTACTCTGTTCATTTAGACCTTCTCCTTATATAAACAGAGGGTACTCTCCCTCTGTTTAACTAATCTTCTAAAATAGATTGGATTTCTTTCATGACTCTTTCATTCAATGCAACGTCTACCGCTTTCACACTTTCTCTTACCTGCTCTGCCCGCTTTCCACCAGGTATAACAGTATCAATTCCTTCTTTATTTAATAACCATGCTAACGCTAAATGAGACACTTCAATATCATTTTCTTTAGCTAGCCCTTTTAACTTATTCACTTTCTTAAAATTACTCTTATATGTATTTTCTTCAAATAGATTTACATTTTGACGCCAATCGACTTCATTTAATTTAAAATCTTCTGTATATTTTCCGCCTAATATTCCAAAAGCAAGAGGCCCATATGGAATAAATGAAATACCCGCTTCTATACAATACGGCAACAGTTCTTCCTCAGCTGTACGTTCTAACATATTGTATGGAGATTGTACAACATCTATATGACCATGTTGATTCGCCTCTTTTAATTGTTCTATGTTTACGTTCGATATTCCAATTGAACGAATTTTCCCTTCTTCTTTTAAATGAGTAAGCTCTCCGATTGAATCTATGTAACTTGTTTCAGGATTTGTAAAGTGTAAATAATATAAATCAATATATTCAGTCTGTAATCTTCTTAAGCTATTTTCCACAGCATTCCTTAAATAACTTGGTTCATTGTTAATATAAGTTTCTCCATTTAACAACGGTTGAATTCCACCTTTTGTAGCAAGTATAAACTCATGACGTTTTCCCTTTAATACTTCTCCTACTAATTCCTCTGATCTACCGAAACCATATGAATCTGCTGTATCAAAAAATGTAATCCCTTGCTGAATAGCTTCTTCTACTAATCGCTTTCCTTCTTCTTCATTCACATTAGCATATAAATTATGTCCCCCTACTGCATTTGTACCTAAACCCAACTTTGAAATATTTAATCCTGCCTTTTGCAATTTTGTATACTTCATTTTTTCTCCCCCTATATTTCTATTATTCGAACATATTCGAACAATAGAAATATACCACTTTATATGTTATAGTGCAAATATCTTAACTTATACAAGTAGGTGAAATATGCGTACACTCTATCATCCAAATCGAGAAGAAATTCAATTTTCTTCTGTCTTATATGCACTTAGCGATCAAATTCGTTTACAAATTGTAAATATGTTACTAGAGAAAAATGAACAATCTTGTGGTGCTTTAAACATCCCTGTTGCAAAATCAACTTTATCTCACCATTTCAAAGTTTTACGTGAGTCAGGTGTTATGTACACGCGCCTTGAAGGAACACAACGTTTCATTTCAATTCGTGAAGAAGATTTAAATGCTAGATTCCCAGGTTTATTACAAGTTGTATTACATGCGACAGAGCCATATTAAAAAAACATCTCATATTCATATGAGATGTTTTTTTAATATGGCTATTCTTTTAATAAATCTAATAATCCATTACCTTCGGATGTACGTTCATACCCTAAAGGTACAGTTCTTTTAATAAGTTGTGCATATATTTCCGGCTCTGATAACTTTCGACCGTATTCTTTCTCACACTGTTTAATGAGCAAGGCAAGCGCTCCAGCAACATGCGGCGTCGCCATGGAAGTTCCACTTAACACTGCATATTTCCCATCTGGATACGTAGATAATATTTCATCACCTGGCGCTACTAGATCAATTTCTTGATTTGAATTACTAAAACATGTGATTTTCCGTTCTAAATTGACAGCGCCGACTTCAATTACTTCCGAGTAAGCACCTGGGTAATCTAGTTCCTCTGTATTATCATTACAATCTCCATTATTCCCAGCAGCACATACGACGAGAACATCCTGCTTTACCGCCTTTTGAATTGCTTCATGTAATTCTGGAACATCTTGCGGACCACCAAGTGACATTGAAATAATTCTCACTTTCTCTTGATTCGGCCCTCTCCAATTTACAGCATAATGAATTGCCTCAATAATTTGCTCGTAACTTCCAGAACCATCTCCCGCTAAAACTTTTAATACTAACATTTTAGCAAGCGGTGCAACTCCTAATACACCGACACCATTTTCAGTTGCTGCAATCGTCCCCGCGACATGAGTACCATGTCCGTTATTATCAAGATACACATTTGGATCAGCTTCATAATCTTTTGTGAAATTTCTTCCGCCGATAATACGATCTTTTAAATCTATATGATTAGTATCACACCCTGTATCTAATACGGCAACGACTACATCTTGCCCCTTCACACTCTTTTCCCATACTTGCGGAGCGTGAATCAGTTGTACACCTGGTGGAATTTCATTTACTTGTTCTACAACTTTATTTACGATAAATGGAATCAATTGTATACCTTTTTGTTTATTCACTGTACTACTCATCGTAATCCCTCCTGAAAATGTATTATTTTCATTTCAGACCACTTTTGAATACGTGTAAATGTAACATTCGTTTTATTCTTTTTGTTTTCCTTCTTTTCAAATATTTCTCAACATCATTTACTAACTCTATACTACTTTTGTATTTCCCCTATGATTTATAGGAAATAATAGCCTGGGTCATTCAACTAATAACCAAAATAAAAGGACCAATTAATGGTCCTCTTACAGTCTTTTAAAAGAATGATATGTAATTTGAAAAATAATATAAATTAAGACTAAACCTCACTCTTGTTTAAAAACTTTTCTATTTCTTTTACTAAATATTCCGCTCCCTCTATCCCAACAGTAATATTTCCATTTGCTAATGATATGTTCTGCTCTGAAACATCACCTGTGATTTGGCAAGCATTGTAAGGTTGATATTTTTGTAAAATGATTTTATCTGCTTCTACAAAAATTTCAAGCGGTGATTTGATTTGTATTCCCAATACATCGCGTAATTCTTTAGGGATAACAATTCGTCCTAATTCGTCTACTTTTCGAATAACTCCTGTTGCTTTCATATTTCTCCCCCCTTTCTCTCTATTAATTTTTTTCACCTCGCTTTTTCCATTTTATCACTTTTTGGCAATACTTGCCTCTTTTTAGAAAATTTTGTACTCGAGTTAAAAAAACACATTTAATGCATACGTAATCTCTCTTTCAATTGTTTTACATAACGGGATCTTATAAGTAAGAAGTATACAACTTGAATACCTATGAAAATACTTAATACAACTGTATTTTCTTTAAACAATGAGTACTCAAACATTTGCCCTAACGCCGTTAAGGCTACTGCCCCATGTAATGTTGCAACACCAATTGGAACGAAGAATAAAAGCGCCAATCGAATTGTAACTACCTTCGATAATTCCCTGCTTGTCAATCCAACTTTTCGAATCATTTCGAACAAGCGAACATCATCCTCCAAATCGGAGAATAAACGGAAGTAAAGGAAACTTCCTGCGCAAACGAAAAATACTATACCAATAAAGAAACCTACAAATAAAATCGGTCCTGCAATTTGTAAACTTTGGTTTTGCTCGTACTCTTCCGCACTAAACGTTGAATATTCTTGATACGGTTTAATTTGATGCGTAAGCTCTTTACCAATTTCAATCTCATCTTTCGTTCTTTCAGTTTTATACATATAATCTTTTGTCTCTATAAATCCATCTTGTAATGAATCATATTGATCATTAGAGATTACATAAACATTTCCTCTTAATATTTTCCCCAATGAAGATGAAGTAACTTTTTTCACCTTTAAACTTTCATTCATATTAGGTAAAGTAATTTCTTTTCTTTCTTTCATCGCTGGCCCTGGTATATCAGCTGACAAAAATACAACCTCTTTATTTGCTACAGTATTAAATGGTTCTCCCGTTAACTTTGCATATTCCTTATAGTCTGATTCTTTTATAAAAGTGGCGCTTCTTAACGACTGTTCCTCCGTTTTCTTTGTCGAAATATTAGTTTTTGAAGCTGCTATATTATGTTTCTTTAATCCTTTGTCAATCATTTGTATATGTTGTGATTCGTTACTATTCCCTTGCTTAGAATGGTAATGAAACGCAATTGGTCTCTCCATTATCCCTTTCGTCATGGATGCGAAGCCTACTAATGTCCCTATTGCGGAAAATGCTACAGTAGAAATAATGGTTACAATAAAGAACATTCTTGCGTTATCTCTCATACGATACGCTAAATCTGATAACGTAATAATATTAGTCTGTGTCCAATAGAAACGTTTACTTTTTTTACATAATCGAATAATAAAGACACTCAGCTGCTTGTACAACAAATACGTCCCGATAATAACTACCGTTGTAACAGGAATCATCATAATAAATACCATTGCTCCATGTGATAGAAGAGCTCCTACATAGCCAGCACTAAGCAATACTACTGCTAATATTGAAGAAATGATTGATGCTTTCGGTTCCGGTTTCGCCTCTGCTGATCCTCTAAACAACTTCATAATCTTATTTTTACGAATCATTCCTGCACTAAACAATGATATGATCATAAATAAAATAAAAAACATAATACCCGTTACAACAATTGCTTTCATCGGTATGTAATAGGATAAGGAGATATCTAGTTTCAATATCATCGGAGCGACAAATAGTAATACCCCTGAAAATAACATACCTGAAAGAATACCAAAAATAATTGCCCCTATTCCAATCATAATATTTTCAAAAAAGATCAGACGCTTTAATTGATATTTCGTCATACCTAGCATCATTAAAATTCCTAGTTCACGCTTTCTCGTTTTTAAAAACATTCCCATCGAATATAAAATAAAGAAGAATGTAAATAAGTAAATAATAGACTGTGCAAAAGACATACTTACGAATACGTACTGACCTAATTCTCCTGCACTTAATGCCGGATGAAACGCAAAAAATGAATACACAAAAAAGGCCATAATTGCAAATGCACTACTCAAAAAATAGGCTGAGTATGTCCGTCTATTTCGGGTTACATTCCGATATGCTAGTTCTCTAATGTTCATATTACTTCTCCGCCCTTCTACTATCTATGTTTTTATATTAGTAAAGTGCGGAAATACCTTCCATCGATTCAAATGACAAAAACCTTACATTTTTGAAAGGTTTAAAAAAATTGCTTATACGTAGCACTTTATTTATAATGACTACATTCATATTCATACACACATCCTATTGTATATTCGTTAGTTTTGCGAAATAATAAAGGATAGAAGTATGTACCATTATACATATAAACTTATTTACCGCTTTAATATGAATAGGAGGAAAACATAATGACATTACAAGAACAGATTATGAAAGCATTACATGTTCAGCCTGTAATTGATCCAAAAGTTGAAATTCGTAAACGAGTTGATTTCCTAAAGGATTATGTAAAAAAAACAGGTGCAAAAGGATTTGTACTTGGTATTAGCGGCGGACAAGACTCTACATTAGCAGGACGCTTAGCACAACTTGCAGTTGAAGAAATTCGTAACGAAGGTGGTAATGCAACGTTTATCGCCGTGCGTCTTCCTTATAAAGTACAAAAAGATGAAGATGATGCACAATTAGCATTACAATTCATTCAAGCAGATCAATCTGTTGCATTTGATATTGCTTCAACTGTTGATGCTTTTTCAAATCAATATGAAAACTTATTGGGTGAATCATTAACAGATTTCAATAAAGGTAACGTGAAAGCACGTATCCGTATGGTTACTCAATATGCAATTGGTGGACAAAAAGGGCTACTTGTTATCGGAACAGATCACGCTGCAGAAGCTGTAACAGGGTTCTTTACAAAATTCGGAGATGGTGGTGCAGATTTATTACCATTAACGGGATTAACGAAGCGCCAAGGACGTGCATTATTACAAGAGTTAGGCGCAGACGAGCGACTGTACTTAAAAATGCCAACAGCTGATTTATTAGATGAAAAACCAGGTCAAGCTGATGAAACAGAGTTAGGTATTACTTATGATCAATTAGATGATTATTTAGAAGGTAAAGCAGTTCCAGCTGACGTTGCAGAGAAAATTGAAAAACGTTACACAGTGAGTGAGCATAAAAGACAAGTACCAGCGTCAATGTTTGATGATTGGTGGAAATAAATTAAACATAAAAAAGAAGCTAATCTTCATTTAGCTTCTTTTTTATATGTTAACGATATACCCCTACTCTTTTCTCCAATAAATCTTGCAGGCAATCTTCATGTTGTTTACAAAATAACGGTGGCATGTCGTCTAACGGGAAAAACTTCAAATCCAACGTTTCATCACCATCTACTTTTTTGTCACCTCCAACTATTGAGAATGAAAAGAACATCACAATTGACTGGGCCTTGTCTCCATTTGGATATGATTGAAAATATTTTGTATACACTCCAATAAGCTCATTTATTTCTACATCATACCCGGTTTCTTCTTTTATTTCCCGGATTGCAGTTTCCGCAGCTGATTCTCCTATCTCCATTGCACCACCTGGAAAGCCCCAAGCGTTAAAGTCTCCTCTTTTTTGCAGTAATACTTCTCCTTCTTTATTAAATACACAACCACCGGCAAAGTTTAAGAAAACATAATCATGTCCTACTTTTTCACGTAATTCTTTTATATAATTCGCCATTCTCATTCCCCTTTTCATACCTCTTCTATCGCTATTTCTTATCTTTTTCAAGCAATTCAATGATTCGATCTAGCTTCTGGTTCATATTAATCACGTGGCGTTTCTTTGCAGCACTGCTTTGTAATACTCTTCTAATAAACAAAGTAAATGATATGAAAAACAAAACGATAAGTCCGATTACTAAACAAGTATATATCAATGTAAAATATCGCTTTCGAACAAGTTCATTCCACATTCACATCCTTATCCTTTTATTTTATCACATAATTCTTAATATTCAAAAGTAATCAATCAATAAATAAAAAAAGCACCTTTTACAGGTGCTTTTTCCCATTGCTTAATACGTAAATGTAATTGTCGCTAATGAATAACCCGCCAATGCACTATAAGGCGCTACTTGATAAGACACACGCTTTGCACCTTTTGGCCAATTTATTTCATTTAATACTTTCTTTATATCTTGCATCGTCCCATCCATGGACTGCTTATATCGCACTTCTACTTTTTCTGGTTTGGCTGCAAACTGTTGCTGCAACTTTTGCTTAAATTCATTATAATTTTCTGCTCCGTATTCTGCAGATAAGTATTGTAAATTTGTTTCTTTTAACATCTGCTCATATACGACAGTTTTTGAGCTACCAGCTTTTATTTTGTTTGTTAATTCACCAAAATAACTTGTAGTTGCTGCTGGATATTTACTACGATCCCAGTCGTGATCTTTACTTAACTGTTCGTCAGACATGTTAAAATATGAGTAAGTTACACGCCCTGCTTTATCTGGTACTGGATCATCAAATGTAGTATCTAGGTGATACCATTTGTTTTCAATGTTCACTAAATTCCACGCGTGAGCTTGTCCGTTTCCTGTGCCTGTTACAATATGATTTTGAATACCTGCCTCTTTTAACAACTCATACGTTAATAATGTATATCCTTGGCAAACGGCAGAACGATTCGCTAATGCTTCATATGCTGTATACGCTTGATAAGACGTATCATAAGACACATGCTTAACAACGTAATCGTGAATAGCTTTTACTTTCTCATGCTCATCCATCCCTGGTTTTACAATTGATCCAACAATTGATTTCGCCTGAGCTTTTACATATTGAGTTTGTTCTTTTGATTCACGGTATTTTACTTGCAGTGTAAACGTATAGTCCCCTGGCATTCCTTTAATAGAATATCTAGTAGACGCTACATTATATTTTACATACTCATCAGCATCTACAATTTTATTAAACTCACCATACAATTGATCCATAATATTTCTAGCATTTCTATCTTTTGTTTTATATGTGATTGTAATATTTTCTTCTCGATTATCAATCTGTTTTTTTAATTCTTTTCTGAAATCATCTAATAACTTTACATCTGATTGTGCTGTCACTGTAGTCGGATTTGTAGCTGCATAAGATACAGATGACGCTTGCAAGCCTCCCATTACTATAGTTGAACAAAGTGCCGCAGCTGTCACATACTTACTTGTCTTTCCCATCTTGTCACTCCTTATATTCTATAACTATACGAAAAAGTATCGTATAGTTTCAGAGTATACAATACTTTTTCGTATAGGTCATATGAGATTATGCATATTAACTAATTCACATAAAAAGGTTGTTCTTTTTAAAAGAACAACCTTTTTTCATTAGCATGTTTGTAATACACAGCATGTATTTTCAAAACGTTGATTTTTCAAATCTTCATTACTAATACAGAAATATAGCATCCCTAGTTCTCCCCAAACCATATTACAATTTTTATGATCTGAATCAATTTGGAATAAAAGAGTCATTTGCTGCGGGTCTACTCCCATATATTCTCCTGTCTCATATAACACTTCTTCTTGTACAGAGAATGGCTCACCAAACATTTGATGGTTATCGTAGTTATCTGGAATTAGCTCTTCAAGTAATTGCAAGAAACGATCTGAATCAGCCTCATCTTCAATAAAAAGTTCTGGTAATTTGTATGTCAGTTCAAAAGTAATTGCACACTGGTTATATTTCGCTTGTATTTCATTTTCTCTTCGTAATTGCTCTACAGGAACATCATAATAAAGTACACGCCCAGCTTCTGTTAGATTCACATTTTCTTCAAAATAATTTTCAATGCAAAAGAAATACAGCATCCCCGTCTTAGGAAGATTGTGATCCATACCAACGTTTTGTAAATCACTTAAGTTAAATTGCGCGATAAATTGTAGTGGATTTCCTTTATGCTTTGGATATTCAAATAAAGCTGGTAGATCAGGAACTCCTCCCATTTTCGAACTACCTATCGCAACAGTTCCCTGCTGCTTTGGCACAACTTTTATACAAGGAAATACAGTATTAATAAGTTCTTCTTTCAAGTGTGTTAGTTCATATTTATCAATTAATACTTCAATTTTTTTATTCATAAATTCTCCTTACATTTACATACTTATTTATATCATAGTACAAAGATTATACTTCATTCTTTACAAAATCAACAAGCCTCCCAAAAACGGGCTTATCCTTCGTACGCGAACAAGTTTAAAAAAGCATACTATACATTGTTCCTACAAACACGATAGTTCTTTAGTTCTTCCAGTACATTTTCCCCTCGTTCATTTTTATTTTTAATATAAGGAGGAATTCCACATGGGTTACGGATATAGTTGCGGCGGTTACGGTTACGGCGGTAGCTGTGGTGGTTGTGGTTACGGAGGTTTCGCTTTATTAATCGTTTTATTCATCCTTCTAATCATCATCGGAGCTAGCTGTTGGGGCGGCTTTGTAGGCTGCTAGTAAACTTAAAAACCATTGTAAAAAAGCACGTACAATACGTGCTTTTTTGCCATTTCCAAATCTTTTATTTGAAAGGAAGTATGTTTAATGAAGATCGATGGTGTTTTTGAAGGAGGCGGTGTACGCGGTATTGCACATGTTGGAGCAATTTGCGCATTAGCCGAAAAAGGTTATGAATGGGAACGTGTAGCTGGAACATCAGCTGGTGCAATTATCGCGGCACTTGTAGCGGCAGGATATTCTTGTTCAGAGCTAAAAACGATTATAACTGATATCGATTATAACAAATTTACGAAGAAAACCTTTATTGACAAAATCCCCTTTATCGGAAAAGGACTAAGTGCATGGACTACTTTAGGTATATACTCTAATGTATTTATAGAAGAATGGATTGAAGAATTACTTCGAAAAAAAGGTGTTCATTTATTTACTGATTTACCGGATCTAAACAAACTCAAAATCATCGCTTCTGATATTAGTAATGGTAAAATGGTTGTCTTTCCTGACGACTTACCAAACTACGGATTTTTAAATTATCGCTTCTCTATCGCTAAAGCGGTAAGAATGAGTAGTACAATCCCCTTCTTCTTTGAACCCGTAAAATGGAGAATTCCAAAATGGAAGCAGCCTTGTTATATGGTTGATGGAGGAATTCTAAGTAATTATCCAATTTGGATCTTCGATTCACCTACCACTCCTCGCTGGCCGACTTTCGGATTTCATTTTGTAAAAGATGAGATTCAAGCTGATCCTGCTCACTATAACGAGCCTATTTCCATGTTCAAAGGACTATTTAAAACAATGATGCAAGCTCATGATTTACGTCATTTAGATAAGGAATCAAAAGCAAGAACGATTACAATTCCAACAGGAACGATTACAAGTACTAATTTTGAACTGACAAAGGAAGAAAAAGAATGGCTTTACAATTCTGGTTATAACTCTGCTAATAAATTTTTACAAGCTTGGAACTTTAGGCAATATATCGATGAATATAGAAAAGGAAAGCAAGACCGAAAGACAAATCGATTTTTTCGTCAACTTGACTCATAATATTATTACTTTGCGTATAAATACGAGAACGTTTAACAACTTAATAATAAATAAGTCTAGTAATTTCTTATATTACTAGACTTATTTATTATTATATAATCTCGTACATTGTTTAAGGATACGTTAACCCTTCGGCTTCCTCTGCAGTAATAACTATGTAACGATTTCCCGTTCTTAATCCTAACAGTTCTGCTTTTTCAATCGCTTCTTGCTTCGTCTCCGCATAAGCAGCTAAATATTTTTCTCCATTGATCATTTGGCAAATTACATATTGTTTCATTACTTTCTCCTCTTACTTTTTCATTAGTTGTGCAAGTTTTTTTATACCTATTTCAATTTCTTCTAACGTTGCGTATGAATACGATAGGCGCAAAAATTGATTTGCACTTCTATCATATAAAGTACCTGGGTTTAATAAAACCTTTTCTTGCAGAGCTTTATCAAATAAACTGCGATATGAAATGGTTACTTTTATATGTACCCATATATAAAATCCCCCTGTTGGTTCATGCCAAGTTGCTATTTCACGAAGATATTTATCTAACATTAGTAACATAAAATCTCTTCGTTTTTTCAATTCACTTCTTACAAAGCGCAAATGCTCATCATATAGACCATTTGTAAACCACTCTGCTGCAATTTGCTGGGATATAGTGCTTGAACCATAATCTGTTTGCATTTTTATGTCTGACAATCTTTGAATTACTGGCTCAGGTCCAACAATCCATCCAATTCTTAACCCTGGACTAATTACTTTGGACATGCTTCCAATATGTAGTACGATTCCATTTTTATCATAGGCTTTTAAAGGTTTCGAACAAGGTGCATCAAACCATAAGTCTTGATACACTGCGTCCTCTATAATAGGTAATCCAATTTCATTACATATTTCCATCACTTCTATTCGTCTCTTCGCATTCATACTAAAGTTCGTTGGATTATGAAAAGACGGGATTGTATATAAAATAGATGCATTAAATTGCTTCTTATATTTTGTAATATATGATGTATTTAAACCGTTCTCATCCATTGGTATTCCAATGAAACGCATTCCTGCGGATTGAAAAACATTAAGCGAATATAAATAGGATGGTTTTTCTAATAAGATGGATGCCCCTTTTGGAAGAAGCCCCATAGAGATAAGTTGCAGCGCTTGAATTGCTCCTGAAACAATTAATATAGAGTCAGGAGATACACATATACCATGCCCCTTTAAGTATTCGGAAATCTTTTCCCTTAAATAAAAATTTCCTTTCGGCTCTTCATACCCAAGCGTCACATTTGACTTTAAAAGCTTATTCATAATTTCTTTCATCTTTTTCTCAGGTAAGAGACTCGGCGCGAGCTCACCTGTTCCTAATCGAATTACATGTGGATAAAATTCAGCTTGATTAATCTCCTGAATAGCTGGGAGATTCGGATAATGAAGTCCTGTTTCTACATAAGACTGCCAATTAGGCGGGGGTGCGTAAGTTGAAGCATTCTCATTATTATTTACAACAATTGTTCCTTTCCTGCCATTCCCTTCTATGTATCCCTTTGCAACTAGTTCACCGAAAGCCATTACAATTGTGCTTCGATTCACACCAAGTGTATGTGCCAAATCTCTTTGTGAAGGTAATTTCGTTCCAACGGTCCATTCTCCATTAACGATCCTTTCTTTTATATACGTTTCTATTTGTTTATACAGAGGAGTCGCTAGAGACATATTCGGTTTCCAAACGAATCTTTCCATTATATCACCTTATATTCTTTTTGGTTGGTAACCTCCCCAACCATATGGATGGATACAAATTTTCATTTCTTCTATACAATATACACTATCATAATGAATTAAAATAGGAGGTAATATGATGAGTGAAGCAATTATTCATGGTATCATTCTTGCATTTGGACTTATCATTCCATTAGGTGTACAAAATGTTTTTGTCTTTAACCAAGGTGCGAGCCAACCAAACATTTGGAGGGCAGCCCCTGTAGTATTAACTGCCTCTATATGTGATACGTTACTCATATTGATTGCAGTGCAAGGTGTCTCCCTTGTACTCCTTACTTTTTCTTGGCTAACTAACTCGTTATATATAATTGGATTTTTCTTTCTCCTATACATGGGCTTTGTTATTTGGAGAAGTAACCCTTCCAACGATGTAAAACAAGAAAAAAGTATGCCCTTAAAAAAGCAAATCCTTTTCGCAGCATCCGTTTCGTTATTAAATCCACATGCTATTTTAGACACAATCGGTGTAATTGGAACAAATTCTATTCAATACATAGGAAGTGAAAAATGGGCTTTCACACTTGCAACTATTATCGTTTCTTGGATTTGGTTTATAAGCTTAGCGTTAGCGGGGAAATTTCTAAAAAGACTAGACTCAACCGGAAAGACAATTTTATTATTAAATAAATTTTCTGGTCTCATCATATGGGGTGTCGCGCTTTATATGTTAAAACAAGTTATTTATTCTTAATGAACGAAAGAGAATTGCATGTTACTCAAAACATCATGCAATTCTCTTACAAATTATGAAGTAGGCTCTGGTTTCTGTTTTACCGTCTTTGCATCCTTTGCTGGTTTAATCCAAATGATTGCTATGATAGCACCAATGGCAGCGAAAATACTTGTCAAATAAAACACTTCATGGTCCGCCCCTTTCATGAAAAAAGAATATAAAGGTGGTCCAGCTGCTACACCGATAAATCGCATTGAACTATAAAATGACGTAACCGTTCCCCTTTGCTCCTTTTCAATTCCTTGTGTAATGAGGGCATCTAAACATGGGAGTGCCATACCAATCCCTATCCCCATAATAACGAGACAAAGAAGTAGTAAATAAATCCCTTTTATAAATAAAGGAATGATGACTGATGCAGCTGCCATTAAAAAACCAATATAAATACACTTCTTCATAACATTTTGATTATCTCCAATTTTTTTACCGGCCATATATGAACTAAGTGACAGTACAAGTAACGGGATAGCAAGCACACACCCTTTCCATATACCATGAATGTCATACTTTGATTCCAGTATAGTCGACAAATAAAAGAGAATTCCGAATAAAATAAGCATAATAATTGCACCTAATGCAAAAATGGCAATTAACCATCTTCCTTTTTCTCGAAACGTAGACAGAATAGATTTTATAAACTCTTTAAGTGGTGGTACTTCTCCTTCTTGTTTCTTTGCCTTTACTAGAACAAGCAACAAAACAATTGATATGACACATAAAACTGGAATCGCCCAAAATGGTAAGAACCATACAATGGCAGCAAGAGCAGATCCTAAAATAGGGCTCAGCACTTTTCCAAATGTATTGGATGTCTCAATAATTCCCAGGCCTGTACTAACTTGTTTTTCGTCTTTGTATAAATCACCAACACACGGTATAACAACCGGCATTGCCCCAGCAGCACCAATACCTTGAATCGCTCTACCGATTAATATCCAAGTGTAGGGATTATCAACTTTCCAAGATACCCAACCAGTTATAGCTCCTCCTATAGCCGCAATCAGCAAACTCGGAACCATTACCATCTTTCGTCCCCATCTATCTGATAAATAACCAGCAATCGGTATAAGTAAAATGGCTACGATAGAGTAAATTGTAATAATCATGGATACTTGAAACGATGAAATATGTAATTTCTTTTCAATTGTCGGCAAGATTGGAATGAGCATTGAATTCCCTAATGTCATGACAAGTGGAACTGATGCAAGCGCAATTAAACAACAGTTTTCTTTTTTTAACATGTTGATTTCGGAACCTTTCATCATATATTTCTTACCATATAATAGCCCTGCTGGAACATAATTTTCATTCCACCAGGGCTATTACATCTTTAATACTTCCCATTCACAACAAAAGAAATTGGGTAAAATATAGTATTACTTTTATTCTTTGAATTCTGTTCGCAATATATTCATACCAATTAATTGAAAAAAAAAGAAAGGAAGAATCCTTCCTTTCTCCTATAACCTTCTACATTTAGCGAGTATATCCGCCACCAAGCTGTTGTTCTGCCATCGCTACTAGGCGTTTTGTGATTTCACCGCCTACAGAACCGTTTGCACGTGAAGAAGTATCAGCTCCAAGTTGTACACCGAACTCTTGTGCAATTTCATACTTCATTTGATCTAAAGCTGCTTGTGCTCCATGTGATGCTAATTGATTAGAATTACGATTTCTAGCCATTACCAATCACCTCCTTATTTATATATAAATTGTGTTAAATTCAAATTAAAATACATGGAAATTTTTGGTTATTTTTTACCATAAAAAAGAGCCTCTAAAACGAGACTCTCACATCATTTCACATTACGAACTTACTACTTCTAATTTTCTATTTATTAATACTTTCATTTCTTCTTTTAATATCTCTTTTGAATTATGTCCAAACCATTCTAAGGAAGCAAAAAGATCCGTACCTCTCACTTCCTGAATAATCTCATCATAATTTACAATACCTTCAAATAACGGAACCATACCAATACGACTTCCTGCTGCAGCATATACATTATTAGGTTCAAACACATGCAAATAATCCGCTGAAGATATATTCTTAAAATGGTAATGTAGTGTCCACGGCTTTAATCGATGGAAACTGTCTATTGGATCTGCGCCAGACTCCCATATATGAAGAAAATCAAGATTTATTTTTAAATTCGGATGGTTTACTTCTTCTAATAGTTCTATAGTAGAAGGCAATGTGTCCGTTAGTGTATTGGGATGTGTTTCTAACAGCACATACATATTGTGCTGAGCAAATACATCACAAATCTTACGTATTCGCTTTACATACTCTTTTCTCTCTTGTTCCGAGAAGTCCTTGCTCCCTTTTTGCCCAGCAAACGTGCGAATTTTATTCGTATTAAACCAATTAGCTAGTACTACAAGTTGTTCACTTTTCTCTATCGTTTTTTCAAAATCTGCTGATAATGATATATCTAAGTAATCACTTATCATCGTAATTTCTAAGTTTTTATCCTTTAGAAAATTCAATTCTCGTTCTGTCGTTTCACGTTCTTGCATGTACAAATTTTGTGCATGCGTCCCCCATAATTCAATTCCTTCAAAACCGTTTTCATATGCAAATTGAAGAATATCAGTAAATGAAATTAATTGATGACGAAATGAAATGGTACATAGCGAATATTTCATAGCATTAAACTCCCCTATCTTAAATTCAGTTAGCTTATTAAAGAGTTGCGACAGATTGATTTGTTTTCATACCTTTCCATGATAGAAACTGTCTCTCTAATTCCTTCTTAATTTGCAGTTCAATTGCATTCATTTCATCCAGTTTTTCAATAATCGATACTAGCATACCTTTATTATTCGTCATTGCCATTTTAATTGCACGATACTGTACATTTGTAAATCCTTGTACAATATCCTCTACCCGATCACACCAATAATCAAATTCTTGCTCCGAATATTGCAACGTTTCACGGAAGTATGCAAAGGCATGCTCATAACTATATTTACGAATTGCAAGTACTGGTATTTGTTTTACTGCTGCTACAAGTCCAGAAAGCGCATATCCTTCTTCCTCATTTGCCATTTTTACAATTAAATTTTTCAGTTCCATAGTCAGTTCATTTTCGTTCTTTTTGAATGTTTCTGTGAAATAACTAGCTACTGTTTCTTGCGTTGGCTCCCCAATTCCTTCTATATCAATGAAATAACCTCCACCAAATGGGTTATCTTGAATAGAGTGAAGTACTTTTTCTCTTTCCATATTTCCTTCCCAACGAAAATCAGGATCTAGCATGAACCACTCTTCTTCTTTCTCTGTTTTTGATATCATTAAATAATGTGGAAACGGTTTTTGATGAAATTTATTTTCCCTCTCTGGTAATAGAGACATATCAACCATTACAATGACATAACGATTTTCCGGCTTGTTTTCTACTAATTCTAAAAACGTTTCTACATTGCTATCTTTATCTTTTGCATGATCATACCATTCGTTTACTTTAATACCGTACAATTTTTCAAACCAAAGTAAATAATGATCATGGTTAATGTTTTCAGAGTGATATGAAATAATTCCGCCTTGTGTTATATCAAAATCTCCATCCCATAGTCCAAAATAAAATGGACGAAAATCAATGTCGCTACGCCTTTTTATAATTTCACAAAAACAACTCACTAAACAGTGCACTTTAATTGAAGTCATACTCTCATCCACTTTCCTAAAGGTTAGTTATTCACATTTACTTCCTGTAACGGCTCTAACTCTTCCATAAAATCAAGCAAAGATCCTACAGTAAGAAATGCCTTTGGGTCTACCTCATCCTCTGGAACGCATAGCTTTACATCCATTTCTATGTATACAATAAGCTGTAACATCATTACCGAATCTATATATAAATCTTGATTTAAGCGCATCGTTTCTTCTAAATGCGGTACATTTTTCAGTTCCATTTTTTCTATCATAATTTTTAACACGGCATTCTTTAACGCTTCCCGTCTCATGTTGTAACCTCTCCCATCTCTAGTAACTTTCTACTTACTTTTCCAGTTTTATTTTTAGGAATTTCATTTACACTTTCAATTTCATGCGGAACTTTATAAGAAGGTAAGTGCTGAATACACCATTCTCTTATTTTCACTGGATCAACATGAGAGATCACTTTCGCTTTAACTATTTCGCCCATCACAGGATGTTTCCCCCGATATACAATTGCCTCTTGCACACCTTCCAATCGAAGCATCGTTTCTTCTACCTCTATAGGAAAGACTTTTAATCCTGAGACATTAATTACATCGTCCATACGCCCCATAAAATGAATGCCACGCTCAGATTTATACCCTAAATCCTTCGTGAAAATTTCCTTATCATTCATTTTCACGACGATTTCTTCCGGTGCATTTTCATCTGAACCTATGCTTATACTTGCATGAGGTAGAGGGTTTCCTAAATCTAAATGGCTTTTCATATCATGACATATACTAATACAACCTGCTTCAGAACAACCGTATTGCTGCATCATATATGTTGTCATTTTTTTTAGTTTATAAAATAGTGCTTCTGGCAAAGGCGATCCTGATGTCATAATTTTATGAAACTGGAACGTTCCTAATGGAAAACTCCCCATAATGTGTAACATAAGTGGTACTGCATATATAATATGTTTTTCTGTATTGCGAACTATATTTAATGCGAATTTAGGATTTTTGTTCGTAATGATTACAGGCTTGCTCCCCCTCGTAATTGCTGATAACGTACCACATATTAGTCCGTATGAATGTGAAACAGGAGCCATAACGATTGGCACTTCATCTACTTCACAGTTTAAAGCTTCATTATAGGCAGTAATTTCTGTATCAACTTCCGTCCATGCTCTACGAATCAGTTTCGGTTCTCCCGTAGTTCCCGAACTATATTGCAATAAAGAAGGCTCTTCTAGTAAAAAGTTCCCTACTTCTAATTTTGTAAAATCGCCATATTCTCCATATAAAATCCCTACACAATTCGCACGCTTTGCCATTTCAATAGCCGTTTCTTTTGGCGTATCTTCATGTATAAGTAATACTGATGATTTCTTTTCTTTTAAGAAAAACACAAGCGTAATAATATCGAATGGATCTTTCAGACAAAGTGCAAATCTATTTCCTTCTGCTTTTTGAAATTGTTCCATTTCCTCATAAACTTGTAATCTCAATTCAAAATCACTTTTGCTATACTCTTGTTTATTAACGATTAGCATAATTTCCCCCTGTAACAGCTGATTTTTGTTTCATAAGTTGTCTTACTCTATACAATGGATTTGGAACTTCATGAACAAGCGATTCCACATCCATATATAATCGACGTTTCGTTAATTGTTCAGCATAGAATGTAGGTGCATATAATTGAATATTTTCAAATCTACCTTTCAAATGTGGATATATTCTTAAATGATTTTCAATTTCTTCAACAACCATCATCCAAAAATGTTCTTCTTTCAATCCATACTCATCCGCAAGTACGAATGCTAATTCTCCTAAATTAAACAGAAATAGTGCATCTAACACCATCTCTTGCAAACATTCAATGCGATCCATTTCAAAGAAATCATTCATTTTTCCATTCGCATATGTTTTATGCATTTTAGTAAAGTCGGGACATTTGTCAACTTCTTTCAAATATGGACGATAAAACTCAAGCCCTTCATGAAAATCCTTTAACGCAATACGAACAGGCACCCCTTCTTTATGGACTAGAATCATATTTTGTCCATGTGATTCCAGTGCGATGCCATGCTCTACAACAAGATGTATAACTGGTATTATCGCTTTTTGAATAAGTAATTGTAGCCAATCCTTCATTCCATATTTATTCAACCACGCATCAATAATTGGTGTACCATCTTTCTCTTTAGCGTATAAACCATTAAAAGGAATTGCATCCTCTTGTGCATCTAAATACTTGTGAACGCTTTCGCGCCAAATGCATCCTAATGAACCATATATAGCTTTCTTATTCGTGTCATACGTTACACTTGAAAACTCACTTAACAAGATTAAACGTGCTTCATCCATTAAATAGGCGTCATTACTTACAACATCATTTAACCAATTTGATATTACTGGTGCACTTACAACAGAGTATGGTTTCAGCGTACGAAGTGTTGAAGTGTTGAGTAAATTCATCGATAATTTAACGTACGGTTTCTTTGGACTCGTAATATTTCTTAACGTTCTCATTGACTGTTGCGCGCAATAATCGTCCTCTGATGTTCCTAAATAAATAATAAATTTACCCTGTATATGATCCGCATAATTTGAAATGATGAAATTCTCCCACTGCCATGGGTGAACAGGTATAAACACGTACTGTTTTGGATTACATCCCTTATTACGAATTCGTTCCATAAACTCTTCTAATTTACGATCGCCAATCTCCTCTTTTAAAATGTTGTTATACATCACTTCATTCTCATAACCTACAGTCGCATAATTCTTATGTGCTGCAATCCATATGAGTTTTATTGGCTGCATAAATTCATAACCATATTGAAAATTGTCACGATATTGAAATCCAACACGTGCTTTATAACTAGGATGATATGGATGGCCATCTATTAATTGGCTTTCAAACTCATCGTAAGATTTTTGAGTATATTCTCTCTTATTATTTCTTTCATATTGTGCAATCGTGTCTTTAAATATTGTTTGTTCTAATTCGTGCATAAAAGAATCTAATTTAGCTTGTTCTACACTAGTAACCCGAAAAACTTCTTCTAGAAATTGCGAGACAGACTGTATTTCTTGCTGTTCATCTTGGACTCTTACTATTAATGAGTCTAAAGAAATACGTCCAAATGTCATCCGTTCCCTGCCATAGCATTTGTACGTGACACTTTTGTCTTCTTCATCAAGTCCTTGTATTAGAAAAAGAATTTGTTCTTCTTTTTCTATGCGAACCGGCGTAATAATCCCCTCATAAATTAACGATTCTACTAATTGACGTAGCACTCTTCTTCGTACTGAAATGCAATCTTCTGATTCGAGCGCCTTCAATACTTTCGTATGATACATGTCCACTCTCATAAAACCCTCCACCTTATGACAAAATACCATTATTTGTATTACGTGAAATTTTAACGCTATTTATGAACGAACAGCCACTTCTCTAACGAGCGGATTATGTACTTGCACATAAATTGCTTGCTCTAATGGATTACTTAACTCATCGACATCGAAAAATCTCGTTAGTAAATTTGCTTTACACGCTAACTTATCTTCGTCCAATAATTCTCTTAAAAATGTTGAAGGTTCCCGGTTAGACGGAAGGAATGATTCAAGTACAGACCTTAATTCCGAGAGAAGAATTTCCTCCTTAATTAATCCTGCTGTGCCAAAACCATTAATGAGGCCAAACATATGATTGAAAATTAAGTAGTAACGAAATCTCTCATCCACAATATAGTCGTCATATAAATTTCCAGTACGTTCTCCAATACCAGCTAATTCATTATTAAGCTTTTCTTTCATTGAATTACAGAAATAAAATCCTTGATTATCACGGAAATAATATTTGACCGGATAACCATCTTTTAGCTGAACAACGCTATTTTGCTGATGAGCTTCTAATGCAACACCATACTGTAAATACATCCATACCATTGGCTTTAAAGAAATATTCATATATCGTCTAAACCACTCTAAGCTTACTTCTTCACAGCTTTTACTTTCTAAATCTGCTAGACGATGAATAATATTCGATAACCGCGTACGCTCTCCAGGTATAGCGTCTTGAACTAGCCCAGCAATTAATGTTGCGTCGTTTGCATGTTCACTATAAAAAGGATTCTCACGAATAATTACTTCAAATCCAGATTCTTGTGTTCCATAATTTAATGTAATAAAGGCTGGATCACAAATAAAATCAAATCCTGGAAATCTTTCTCGTACTTCACCAATAGCCGTATTTAACATTTCCTTCCCTTCAAGACCACTCTCAAGTTCTTTCAGTTTATTAATACGCATTGAATTCGTTACTTTCACCGGAAATGAAAACTTAAGCATATACTTCGAATCGGGATGATACAGTGTCCTTAGTGATGATGTTGCCATATAATACTTACCTACAGGTCCAATATACTCAAGCAATTCTTGAACTATCCAATCTTGTACGTAAGCTTGATGCAAGAGCCATTCTGCCTGAAGCGGATGAATTGGAATTAATGCATATTGATCTTCCTTACAGTACTTCGCTATAAATTCCTTACTAACCGTCTCATCATTGCTTAATTCTTCTTTTATAATCATTGTTGTAGAATCTGATAATAATGATTTTTCATTTACTATACTTTTATGTGCCCGAAAATAATGAAGCTGACATTCTCCTTTTAATTCTGGAGAATACATTGCACTTTTCCAATCCAATATCCCCTGTCTACTCTTTGGTGTAGGATGAGTTAAATGCCCAAATAATAAAGACTGCTCCGCTTCTATAAAAGTTGTATGGAAACCGTATAATGCGGATTTATCTTCTATTCTCTCTTTTGTAAATTCCTCAATATTTTGACAACTACGAATGACTCGAAGCATAAGTTCCGCAGGATTCGTTCCTTCTCCGTAGTTGATAGACATCTCTTTTATTAAAAATGTAATAACTGTAACGTAATCTGCTGTAATAACAGAATTACTATCTCCAATTTGATAATAAAATTGTTCTCCAAACAAATGGCGATCTGTTGATGATTTATATATAACTTCTCCATACAAAGTAACGTTCTGTGCCGATAGCCGACAACATAAATATGTGGGGACTGTATCTCTATTCAACGTATTACTGAAGATACTCTTCATTCTTTCATCCTCTGTAATCCATTCTCCACTCCCTGTTTCTCTTAAATAACAGTTTAAAAAGCTTTGTAATGTTGCATGTTCTGCGATTTGTTTCGCATGCTGCATGTTGGTCCTCCTCTTTATATTAACGCTATGAGAATTTCATATTACAATTGATAATTGAATATCGTTATCAACTATGATTCTAATTGATAATGATATTCAATTCAATAGTATATTTCAGAATTTTTTTATCAAATTAAATTTTTCTTTTTTTCTTTCTTTTCTTTAATCTAGTTAAAAGTACACTAGAAAAATTCTTGCTTTCAAACTAATTACCTACTATTTTTTATTAATCCACCTTTTGATGGATTAATAAAAAGGTACACCAAATGAGGTATACCTTTCTATACGATATGTTTACATAATATTATTATATGCATCAATCTATATAGCTGTTTGTTTTTGTAACAAATTCAAATCTCTCCAACAATACGCTGTTTCTTCTACCCTTACTCTCTCTAAAAATTTCGTATCAATTTTTTCAGGGTTGAATTTTTCATAAAACTTTTTAGAAGGATTATTCGTAACAACCCAAACTAAAAGTGATTGCATATCATTATTTATACAATCCGATAATAAAGCTTGAAATAACTTTTGTCCTATTTTCATTCCTTGATACTCTTGTAAAAGGTAGATTGCATATAATTCTCCATCACAATTATATGTACCAGTTCTTTCTACTCCCCCATCGATGAATCCAACTATTTCTCCATTTAAATTCTCTGCTACAAATCTAAATTGATGATTACCCTCTTTTTGAAAAATATCTTCCCATTGTTTTTCTCGTTTCTCATATGCTATATTATCTAGAATTTCGTCAGCAAATATCCCTTTATACGTTGCTTTCCAACTATCGACATGCACCTTTGCTATACCTTGTATATCATCCTTTATTGCTCTTCTAATATGTATTCCCATCATTTCTCCCCCTTTATTACTCATCATTATATTAATTTCATTCCTTAAAAATCCAAATAAAAAAGAGTGAATTCACTTCACTCTTTTTTATCACAATTATCTACTTTCCACTTCAACTGAAACTACTCGATCAATCTCTTTCAGGGAACTATATAATTCTGTTGTATATAAATCTTCTGGAGCTAAAATAACCATCTCTAGTTGCTGAAATGCTCCACTATCTATATCTTTAATTTTCACGCGTTTCACATGCATGCCTAAATTTTTAATTTGCTTAAATATACCATCTAACTCATGATGCTCTTTAACAGTAATTTTTATAGATAAATCCTTTTGTCTTAATGAATACGGTCCTGCAATTTTCACAAGTTGCGGAAGTACATTAATCGCTAAAATAATTAAAACCATAGCAACTGTCGCTTGTAAATAAAATCCCGCACCAATTGCGATTCCTAAAGCTGAAGCAGCCCACACCATAGAAGCTGTTGTTAATCCAGAAATAACGTCATTACTTCTTCGTAAAATGACACCTGCGCCAAGAAAACCAATTCCACTAACAATTTGAGCGGCCAGTCGCATCGGATCCATATTTGTATGTCCTGGAACAGAATATACATGCACAGATTCAATTGAAACCATCGTAATTAAACAACTTGCTACAGAAATAACCATACTTGTTTTCACACCAAGTGGTTTATTCTTTAGCTGCCTATCTATCCCGATGAATAATCCTAAAAAGAGTGCTAAACCTAATTTGAGTAAAAATTCATATGACATATTCCTATTCTCCTTACTTTACAATGTTTCCCTTAGAATAACTCACTATAACTCTTTTATGATATCAATTCCAGTCTTTTCTATTCATTTAACGTAAAAAACCGAAAAAACATTTATAACGATGTTTCTCCGGCTTTTTATTACACTTTAGATTCTTCTTTATTTCTGATCTTTAATCTTAATTTCTGCACCTTTGTAGAATGCTAATTTACTGTCATTATACTCTTTTGTAAATTTGTTAAACTGCTCTTTCGACTTTTGTGCTTCCACATTTAATTCATTAACAGTTTTAACTTTTTCACCGATTTCTTTTAATTTCGTTTCTTTTACTTTTAATTTTTCATACAGTTCTTTTTCAGTCGCTAACACTTTCGTGTAATTTTCATTCATCTTTTGGAATGCATCATAACGATTCTTATACGACTCTTCTACTGCTTTTGCTTGTTTTTGTAACTTCTTATCTTCAATCTTCTCTATATTACTTTGAACAGATTTCGTTTCCTTCTGTGCTTTTTCTAGCATTTCTTTCTCACTTTTCAATACTTTTTCACGATCATCTACATTTGCAGTAGCTTGCTCTATTTTCTTCACAACTGCTTCATTATGATCTTTACCTTCTTGCAAAATTTGAGCATATAATTCTTGCCCTTGTTTCTCTAACTGCTCTAATTTTTTTGCTTCATCCACTAAAGATTTTTCTTGTGTTGCTGCTGTTTCAAAAGCTGTATATAGATTTTCTTCTGGCTTTTCACCGAAACAACCTGTTAAAAGTCCTACTGATAATGCTCCAACTACTGCTACTTTTCCATACTTCAACGTTCATTCCTCCATTACATACGGTTATCATGCCAGAAGTTCACTGGGAAGTGACTCTCTTCATGATAAGCTTCAAACTCATAACCTTTTTCTTTTAGCCCCTTTAAAATTGCTGGCACAGCAGCAACTGATTGCGGGTGAATATCATGCATTAAAATTACTTCTTGTGGTTTTGTTGCGTTTGTTAATACGTTTTGAGCAATTTGTGCTGCAGCTGCATCAACTGGCATTTTATTGTATCTCCAATCTAATGAATCAATTGTCCAATCCCATACTTTAAATCCGCCTTCTACCACTTTATTTCGGAGACCTTCATTCAATCCAGGCATCGAACCATATGGAGGACGTGTTAATTTAGGTGATTTCCCAATAATATTAGCGATTAAACCTTGATCTTCTTTCATCTCATTTACATACTCGCCATTTTTATATAACTTTGCGAAATTATGTGTCATACTATGCATGCCTACATAATGACCCTCAGCATTTTCACGTTTCACTAAATCAGGAAATTCTTTTACATTCGCTCCAATTAAAAAGAACGTCGCCTTCGCATCATGTTGTTTTAGCGTATTTAATAATTCAGCCGTATATTTCCCTGGCCCATCGTCAAATGTAAGATAAGCAACTTTTCTTTCTTTTCCATTAAAACGACTTGGTGCCGTTTTATTCATTTCAACTTTCGGCTGTTCACTTGCAAGCTGCACTACATTTTCTTGTTTCGCAACAGCTTTTGCTGGTGAAGTAATTGATTGAAACATGTAATACCCAATAGCTACTGCGGCAATCGCTATTAAAACGACTACTATTTGTTTAATTTTTAAAGCTTTTTCCATTCTATCGAATTCCTCTCCCTATTAATCTTATATATAAATCGCCCAATATAATTATACATCTATTTATTTTTATTTCACCATATAAATAGATTTTATTTGTATTATAATGGGAGTTTTATCAAAATTGTTGTTCCTATTCCTTCTTTGCTTGTAACACTAAGCACACCGCCATGAAGCTCTACCATTTTTTTAACGATAGCTAAACCAATACCTGCACCTGCAGCATGATTATTAATTTGGTAAAATGATTGCTCAATATATGGTAAATGTTCTTTAGCAATTCCAATCCCTTCGTCTCTTACCTTAATCACTGCTTGTCCTTCTATTTTAGTCGCTTCAATGTGTATTGTACTTTTTTTATGTGAATACTTAATTGCATTTTGAACAATATTCAAGAAAACTTGCTTTAACCTATTTCGATCTCCCATCAATTCAATTCGGTCTATAGTAGTAATAAATCGAATTTCCTTCTCTTCCGATTTAGGAGTTAATTGCCAAATCGTCTCCTCTAGTATATCGTACAACTGCACCTTTTGTTTATATAAATTAAAATGATTTGATTGTAATCTTGAAAAATCTAGCAATTCTTCTACTAAATGAATCAATCTATCTGTCTCACCTGAAATAATGCCCATACCTTGCTTTATTTCTTCTTCTGTTAAATGATCTACTGTTTTTAACGTCTCACTCCAACCTTTAATTCCTGTTAAAGGCGTTCGTATTTCGTGCGAAATAGAAGCAATGAATTCATTTTTCATCTGCTCAGCCTTATCTATTTTATAGGCCATATAATTTAAACTATGTGCCAATTCACCTAATTCTCCAGGATAATCTTCTTTAATTTTTTGCTTTAATGTGCCTTCTGCAATTTGTGAAGAGGCTTGAATAATGGATTCAATTGGCTCAACAAATGAATTTGCCAAACGTCTACTAATTAAGAAGGCGACTCCCGAAATAACAATACCTACAGAAATAGTAAACGTAATAATTTCAATAATCTTTTTATTTACATTTGTTAAAACAGTCGTATATTTTAAAACACCAATAGTTTGTCCTTGATGTATAAGTGGGCTTAGCACCTCTAGTTGTTTTTTATTACCTTTCGTAGTAACTTGATTATACATTTCACCTTCTAATAATGATGGTGGAATATTCACTTTACCTTTTACCTTTTCACCACTTGAAGATTGTATAACCGAGCCGTGACGATCAATTAACTGTAATTCTGTTCCTTCTAATTGAAAGCTACTAATTATGTCACCACTATATTCTTGTAATCGAATAAAGTATAGTGAATTGTATTCTGAAAAAAAACGTGTACTCGTTTTCGCATGAGACTCTATATATTGCACAATACCATTATAATAGTATCGATAAATTGAGACTGAAAATACAACTTCAAATAATACAAGCATAAGTGTAATGACCGTCATAAAATATAAAGTCACTTTCCGTTTCATCTTATACTTTCCTTCCACACATATCCTTTTCCCCACACCGTAAGAATAAATTCAGGTTCTGATGGATTACATTCTATCTTTTGACGTAACCGTCTCATATTTACATCTACTACTTTCGTCTCACCTACGTAATTGGTTCCCCAAATCATATTTAAAATTTCATCACGCGAAACTGGCTTTGAAGCCTGATTCATTAAATACTGTAATATCATATACTCTGTAGGTGTTAAATCGACTAATTGTCCATCTTTATACAATCTTTCTTCTATAATATTTAACGAAAATGGACCTGACGTAACAATATTCGTTTTTTCTTCATGTACTTCTATTCTTCTTAATAAAGACTGTATACGTGCAGTTAATACTACTGGACTAAACGGTTTTGCAATATAATCATCTGCACCTATTCCTAGTCCTTGCACCTTATCTTCATCTTGTACACGTGCGGTTAACATAATAATACCCATTTTTTCATTTTCTTTCCTGATAGCCTTACAAACTTCTAAACCATCAATCCCCGGTAACATTACATCCAGCAGTGCTATATCAACAGTTTGTTCACTCAAAATTTGTAACGCTTCTTCTCCAGTAGTAGCTTCTATTACATAAAATCCAGCACGTTTTAAATTTAAAACAATAAAGCTACGGATCGTTAATTCATCTTCTAAAACTAAAATTTTTGACATAATTCCCACCTCCTACTCTTGTTGATAATCCGCTAGCGGTTTTATATATGCTTTCACTTTTTCAAATTCCGATTGCTTCGGTACTGCATATACGTGAGAAGCCGTTTTAATTGCTGCGCTGTAGCCTTTTATATTGAACCATTCTTTCCGCTTAAAAATATGAACTTCAAGCCATATTTTATTTGTTCTTGTATCCAAAAACTTTTGAGAATTTGATTCTTTTTGCTGATCTGGTATTGTAATTTTCCCTATTAACTCTTTAGGAATTTTCACATAATACCCTTTTTCTATATCTATATATCGTTCTTCAATTGGTTTAATTCCAGATTCACTCCACTGTATGTAACGTTCAAAAAGCGGACTATCACCATGTGATTTATCTTCCCAACCTTTTGGGCGTACAGTACGAACAAATTCAATAATGCCGTCTTCATTAACATCTTTACTTTCTACAACATATTCATTAAATAAATCTTCTTTCCCATCTATAGGTAATACTTCATAATGATCCTGATCAAATTTTGCTACATAAGTTATACCTGAATGAGCCCCTGTTCCCGCATCGATTACAACTGCCTTTAATGATTTAGAAATACGACCCATTTGTATTCTTTGAATACTATTTATATACGGATCAAATGTAACCTCTGACAATACCTTAAACTTTTCAATGAACTGAACCTTCAACTGTTCATCTTTCATATGCGAAACAAGGCTTATGTCTTTAAAACCATTTTTGTTTAAATCATCTATAAATAACTTTGTATACTTCTGTCTATAAAATTCCTTTATATCGTCACTCTCATCGGAAAAAACATACATTGTGTTTTCTAATAAATCACGATTGGTAGTTATTCCTATCAATAGTTCCCTTTTCCCACTCCCTGTGAAATCTCCTACCTCAACAATATCTACTTCTTCCCCATCAAATGTATAGGTTGACTTCATATTCCATCCATTATTTTTCTTCTCATATACGGCTAAATATATATGATAATCTTCATTAGGTATTTTATATACGATGACAGCTTCTTTTTTATTATCTCGCTCGAAATTCATTGACCATGTCGTCTGTTTATCTCTATTAGACATTGGAGTAAGTAAGCGATAATTAACAGGTAAATCTTTATCAATTTGTTCCTTTAATTCATCAATCCATTTTTCATTTGTAGGAGCTTCCATTAGACTTGTTGGAGCTTCAGACATTTTACATCCAGTCAATATAAAGATAATTCCCATCATACTTAACCATTTCTGCATATGATATCTTTCCTTACCACAAATTTTGAATATGTCCTTTTACTTTTTTACCTATCCATTATACTCATACATATGAGTATAATTTTTCTAAACTAAAAAATCGTTACAGAAAAGTTACAAATACATTCCAAAAAAAAAGATTGGCAAAAGCCAATCTTTTTTTATTATTCATTTCGGACTGATTTTGGCGTTACACCTAAATGATCATTTAATTTTTTTGAAATATCTTTTACATTTTTTTCATTTGGAATGTAATAATAAATACCACCGATACGTTTATCTGTGCCTTCTATTTGCAATTTTTCCATTTCCAAATTAGATCCTGCCATATTTTTTGTGATGGCAAGCATATCGTCAAATGTTAAGTTCGTTTTCATATTTTTATCAACCGCATCTAGTAAAGAGCCCATTTTGCTAATTGATTGAACAGACATCGCTTTTTTGGCAATTGCTTCTATTACAAGTTGCTGTCTCTGTCCACGCATTGCGTCACTATCAATTTTACGCGTTCTTGCAAGTGCAAGTGCTTGTTCTCCATTTAAATGTTGGTAACCTTTTTCTAAATGGATCATACCAGCTTGGTCTTTACTATCTTGTTCAGTGAAAGTAACTGGTACATCAATATCAATACCACCAATTGAATCGACAATTTGTACGAATGATTCAAAGTTAAACTTCACATAATAATCAACAGGGACATTTAAGAATCTTTCCACCGTATCGCGTGTGCTTTCTACGCCACCAAATACGTGAGCATGAGTAATTTTATCTAATTTTTTTCTAGTTGGAATATAAACACGTGAATCACGTGGAATACTTACTAGCTTAACAGACTTATCATCTTTATTAATTGTTGCTAATAAAAGTGCATCTGTTCGAACTGCTTCGCCATATTGGCTTTTTCTCATTTCACTTCCATCTACACCCATGATTAATATTGAAATATTATCCTTTAAAGGTTCAACTTCTTTATCACGCTTTGATGACTTTTCAATTTTCGCATACGCATCATTTACAACAGCTTTTGCTTTATTATATATAAACGAACCATATCCTACTCCTCCAAAAATAAGTAGGAAAAATGGAATTAATATGAACCATTTTATTGACTTTCTTTTAGAACGCTTTTTATTACTTCTCGTATTTTGTTCTAATTCAGAGCTCATACCCATTCGCCTCTCTTTCTCTTTACCAAGTATAATGTAAGTCTATTTATCTTCATATTGAATTTCCTTTCAGTAACCTTACAATTTTGTAAGGTTACTACTAAAACCCAATATGTATTCCATTTCACATTATACTCTCGTACTTATTTTTGGCAAGTCACTATTTACCAATTTCAAAAATTTAGCACTTCGCAACATGCAAATTTATAAATTCATTAACTCTTTCATTTTAAATTAGGATATCTTTTTCCAGATAAACGATATGAATAAAGAGTCCAGCTAATGATAAAACCTCTATGAATACAGTATATTTCACGTTATTATTTCTCAAACGGCGTATACATGCTTTTCTTCCCCTGATTATCAATAAAAGCCGACTTTGCTTTTATTTTCGTTTTTTCTACTTCCATGTCTTCATTTGAGAAGTTCACAATGATTTTAATATTTTTTCCATAAGAAACAGATTGTACTAGCTTATCTTCTGACAAATACGCAAAATTCGTCATCTCTTCTTTTACTGCTTTTTCATGAACTTCATTCCAAACTTTTAGATGCTCTGTAATTTCTTTTTTATGTTTATTCCACTCTACTTCATCTAAATGGTACAACGGAGGAACATTATACAATAATTCAGACAGCATTCGATTTCCAACTTCATCTTTTACCTTTAAACTTCCCCATTCCCAATGGTGCGTTGTAATAACGGAATCATTGTATACTAATTTATATAATGGTACCGAATATACTGGGTTTAAATACACTTGTTTATATTCTTCTTTCAATGGTACTTGTTTTGCATATTTTTCGGGAACATTTTGATTTGGTGACCAATATCCACCGACATAATACGGACTTGTTTTATTTTTCCGCATATCTTCATCGTCCCATTTAATAACAGGTGTTTCAATTCCGTGTGCAAATGCAATCGTACTACTAGCAAAATCATTTCCACCTTCAGAACCAACGACCATACCCTTTTCTTGCGCAATGTAGTCCATTCGTTTTAAACGTGCTTTTAAATCTTGCTCTTGTGTCGTTATATGTTTCGCTGAATAGTCATCGTAAATTTCACCTGTCGCATCACAATCAATAAACCATGAATTATATTTAGGACCATTTTGTAATATATCATTCATGCGTTCCTTTACACTAGGCAGCGATAAAGTCGGGTTTAACTTGCGACCTCTGCCTAAAAAGCCTTGCACCTTTTCTCCGTTTTTCTTCGTTACAGTAGCCTCTTCATATAATGATGGGTCATTAAAGGATGCTGTGTTCCAATTTTTATCACTTTTTTCGTGAATGGAATGATATGAATCATACGGACCAACTAAATACCCCATTTCCTTCGCTTTTGTCACGAAATTAGGTTGCATAAATCCTTGTTCCCAGTTCGGCAGACCAATCCACGCTTTTTCTATTCCTACCTCTTTCATTTCCTTTAGTATGTCCGTTCCATCTGCATTACCCCATTTACTTACCTCTTCAACCGCATCACCAAGTAGCGACTTTAATAAATGCTTATTTAAGCTATACAATTCTGTGTTCGTTAAGTGACCTACACCTTTCTTTAATAGCACACTAGCTTCCTGATCAACGTTTTGAAAAATATCCTCTTTATAAAATTCCTTCATGGATAATACTTCGTTTATATAACGTAAAATAACATTTTTTTGATACTTATCAATGAAATCTTGTTTACTTACTTGATCTAATACATTCAGTTCCCCAGGCTCTGAACTATTCTTTTGAATAAGTTCTTTTATATGACTAAACAGCGGGCTATTTATTTGCTCCCTTAGTTTTGGCCAATTTATATTATTTTCTGATAGACCATTTTGATTCCAAAAATAAAAATGCGCCGCTCCATATAACTTTTCGATTTCTTTATTTTTTCTAGCCTTTTCTTGTAATGTTTTAAATTCACCTTTTCGAACAATATCATCCTTATACAGTTTAGCAATGCTTACCGCATCATTATTTGTCACATATAATTGAAATCCATATGTTTTATTTTTATTTATGCTCGGAAATTCATGTGTAAAATCAAATCCTATTTTCGGATCCGAATGAAACTTCAATTCATTATTAAACATATTGTTTGCAATATATACAATTGAATATTTCGAACCATTTAATGCGAAAAACTTCATAGAAAATGATTCAGCAAATGAATATGCATCATCCTTTAAAAACTTCTTCCAATTCTCATCATTGCTCGGAATTTGCTTACCCTCCCATAACGGAAGTGTATAATTTTCAGCTTCTACTTTCGGCCATGTAAAGCTTTCTGCACCAGTCGATTCCACTTCAATGTTTAAGTGGTCTTTTTTCTTTTCTAATTTTATTTTTACTTTTTGATCTGGATATTCCCACGATGTACGATCCTTTTCTTTTTTTACATTCGATACCTTCATTTTCGGTAGGGGTCGTGATGCCTGTTCCTTTACCCCCTCATGTTCTACAGTTAATGTGAATGTTTCTGGATTTACATCATAAGTAAAATCTTTATACGTCGATTTCTTTATTTTAGACTCTTGTACAGCATTACTACCTTTTACGTCACAACCGACTAAAGTCGAAAATGGCATAGTTGTTAGAAGACATATCGCTATCATTTTTTTCATCCTCTGCACCTCCACCAATGAATATACAGGTGGTTTGTTACAGGAATGTGGCAAAAAATAATAGAGCTAGCATTTTGCTAGCTCTATTTGGAGTATTAAAAGTTGATATGAACAACTATAACTTGCTTAGAAGATATGTAATACAGTAACTGCGTTTTTTTCTCAATAATTATGAAACTAAACAAATCAAAATTTTAACAAGCATTCTTCAACTGAAAAAATAAGTGTATACAATGTATCCTAAAAATAGTACTAAAATGATTATTCCTGTGCCTTTCCAATTCATACCGCCTGCTATATCAACTGGACTACCTGTTTCCGCTCTATTGAGTCCGTCATGTAAAGAACCCGTAGGATTACTTTTTAATTCACTTTGTCTCATACGCTCTCTTTTTTCTTCTGGTGACTCTTTATTCATTTAATCACCTCCAAAATGAATGCACTCTTTACTTACATTATTCAAAATCAACATTTGTTTTATATTTTTTTCCGAAAAAAACCTAATTTAAAATAGGTTTGCAACGTAAAGAAAGCTAGCCATGCCAGCTTTCTTTACGATCCAATATGCTCTTCCTTATTTACAATAATACCTTTATGGTCGATTTCAAGCTCACATACTTTCATATCTGTAAATACTCTCGCTAATTGCTCAGCGATTTCTTGACGTTTCTCATATGGCGTTAATATAAAAATAGATGGTCCCGCACCGCTAAGTGCTGTACCGTACGCACCAAATTCTTTTGCGCATTTACGAATAGATGGTAATAACGGTACGAGTTCTAAACGATATGGTTCGTGAAAATGGTCTCTCTCCATCATTTCACCTACAACTTCCCACCGCTTTTGACATAATGCAGCTACTAATACGTTACTTATCGCACTAGCTTTAACTGCCTCATGAAACGGAAACATCTTTGGTAATACAGATCGACTTTCATCTGTATTTAATTCTGCATTCGGAATGAGAGAAATTACACCCAATTCCTTGCTCTCAATTCTTACGACGGAAACATCCTTTCCATCAAGTGCTCCAATTACAGTTCCACCTAATATAGAAGCAGCAACATTATCAGGATGTCCTTCAAAATTTGTAGCAATTTGAACTTTTTGATCAGCAGTTAAGTTCAAATTGCCTAGTTGATTCGCAAGCTCTATCCCAGCTACAATCGCTGATGCACTACTTCCTAGCCCTCTCGTTAATGGGATATTACTAGTAACTTCTATTATATGGGGTGATATAGAAGGACATACTTTACATGCCGTGCTAACGATTAAATTTTTATCGTCTGTCGGAATTGATTCTTCAAAGGAATGGATTACTTGCCATTTATCAGCTTTTTCTTTAACCACCACACCTAAATACAATGACAAAGCTATTCCAACTGAATCAAATCCAGGACCAACATTCGCCGTACTAGCAGGGACACGAACGCTAAATGGTATCACGACATAATCACCCCTTTAATATGATCTTTAATTTGTTCTATATCATTTGACACACTTGCGATGTCTAGTTGATTTGAAGAAATAGCGGTATCAGGATCCTTCAAACCATTTCCAGTTAATACCGCAACAACTGTTTCTCCCTTTTTGATTTTCCCAGATTGAACATGTTTAATTACGCCGGCTAATGAAGCATTTGATCCTGGTTCAGCGAAAACTCCTTCAGTTTTTGCTAATAACCTATACGCATGTAAAATTTCTTCATCTGATACCATATCTATTTCACCACGAGACTGCTCGGCAGCCTCTACTGCATACGACCAACTTGCTGGGTTACCGATGCGAATCGCTGTTGCAATTGTTTCAGGCTCTTCAATTACATGCCCTTTTACAATTGCAGCTGCTCCTTCCGCTTCAAAGCCATGAATTCTTGGCTTTTTATAACCTTTTTCTTTCTCATATTCACAGAAGCCTTTCCAATACGCTGTAATATTCCCTGCATTCCCAACAGGGATAGCTAGAACATCTGGTGCATTTTGCAATTGGTCACAAATTTCAAACGCTGCTGTTTTTTGCCCTTCAATTCGATAAGGATTTACTGAGTTTACTAACGTAATCGGCTCTTCTGCAGCAATATTTCTTACAGCCTTAAGTGCATCATCGAAATTCCCTTCTATTGAAATAATTTCAGCTCCATAAGCGACCGCTTGCGCTAATTTTCCATGTGCAATCTTTCCTTCTGGTATTACGATAATGCATTTCATCCCAAGACGTGCCGCATATGCTGCAGCTGACGCTGATGTATTACCTGTTGATGCACAAATGATTGCTTCTGAACCTTCTTCTTTCGCCTTAGCAACTGCCATGACCATACCACGATCTTTAAAAGAACCTGTCGGATTCGCTCCTTCGTACTTACCATATAGCTGAATCCCTAATTGTTTTGATATATTTAATAATGGAATAAGTGGTGTGTTTCCTTCCATTAAGCTGACATCAGGTGTATTTTCATTCACCGGTAAATAAGACGCATATTGTTTTAATAGTCCTTTATACATATTGTTTTTCCTCCTCAATAATGTAGTAACTGTTTATTTCACTTGCGACAGCTTCTATCGCTTCTAAAACTCGTTCAAATTGATACTTGGAAGTTCGATGTGTCACAACAACGACTTCTGCCAGTTCACGGTTTAAAGGTAATTGAATAACCTCTTTTAAACTTACAGAATAATTAACGAAACATTCTGTTATTTTTTGTAACATCCCAGGCTCATCTTGTAATGAAATGCGTAAGAAATATTTCGAAACTACTTCTTCATCACCTTGTAATTCATAAGGAACTGGTTCTTTTAACGCACTTTTATTTTTCGGAACTTGATTCATATTTTTAACGATTGAAATAATATCACTTACTACAGCAGAACCAGTTGGCAACTTTCCAGCTCCGGGTCCATAAAACATCACTTCTCCTACCGCTTGGCCATGGACATACACCGCATTAAATTCATTATTCACATTTGATAATGGATGCTGGCTCGGTAAAAGCGTCGGTTCTACACTTAAATGAATGGCTGGTCCTTGTTTTTCAGCTTTCCCAATTAACTTCATAGTAAATCCTAACTTTTCAGCCATTTGTAAATCTTCTTTTTCGACCTTTCGAATCCCTCTTACTTGCACATCATCTAATGAAACATTCATCGAAAAACCTAAGTTTGCAAGAATTGCTACCTTTCTCGCCGCATCTAGTCCATCTACATCTGCTGTCGGATCCGATTCTGCAAAACCTAATTTTTGCGCTTCCTGTAAAGCCTCTTCATAAGACCACCCATTTTGACTCATTTTTGTTAACATATAATTTGTTGTACCATTTACAATTCCCATTATTTTTTCAATTTGATCTGATGCTAGCCCGTCAGTTAGTCCTCTTAACACTGGAATACCGCCTGCTACGCTCGCTTCATAACATAAATCACAATCATTATCGTTCGCCAGTTGAAGAAGCTCTGCACCGTATACAGCCATTAAATCTTTATTTGCTGTCACGACATGTTTCTTATTTCGTAAAGCCTTAACAATATGCTGCTTCGCTTCTTCAATTCCGCCCATTACCTCTACTACAATATCAATATTCGAATCATTTAGAACTTCATCTGCATGACTTGTTACTGCAATCCCGTCAATACAAACATCGCGTTCTTTTTCCAAATCACGTACAACGACTGTTTTCACTTTCACTTCGTATCCTGTATCAAGAGCGATTTTTTTATAATGTTCTTTCAAAATATGAACAACACCACTTCCGACCGTACCTAAACCTAATACTCCAACATTTATAACGTTATTCATCTTCTAATCTCCTCCTAAAAGTTTAATTGTTACACCTATAAATCACCTTATTCTGCTTTTTTGTCATGCAGGTGGTGGTTATTTCCGTACTTATAAATCGTTTCATGTTACCGCACCTCCCTTCAAAGTAATAAAAAAAACACACCCATCCCTAGGAAAGGGACGAATGTGTTTTCGTGGTTCCACCCTTGTTCCAATCTAGACGTATTTCTCCCTAGATTGCTCAAGTTCAGATAACGGCTGATACCGTCAATAATTACTAGATTACTCGTTCACTATTGAAGTTCAAAGGTGGTAAAATCATTTCTCGTGTTAGGAAGCTCACACCCTTGGCTTCCCTCTCTGTAAACCGTAAAAATGATTTCTTGTCCTTATCGTTACTTTTTCGTTCATGTTTATTTGTTAACTCATTATACTCGCATAAAAAACAAAATCAATACTATTTTTAAATTATTTTAAATTTTCAATCTCTAAATCCGTAAAAAAACACACTCATCCCTAGGAAAGGGACGAATGTGTTTTCGTGGTTCCACCCTTGTTCCAATCTAGACGTATTTCTCCCTAGATTGCTCAAGTTCAGATAACGGCTGATACCGTCAATAATTACTAGATTACTCGTTCACTATTGAAGTTCAAAGGTGGTAAAATCATTTCTCGTGTTAGGAAGCTCACACCCTTGGCTTCCCTCTCTGTAAACCGTAAAAATGATTTCTTGTCCTTATCGTTACTTTTTCGTTCATGTCTATTTGTTAATTCATTATAGTTATCAACTTTTTAAAAAGCAAGCCTATTTTTACTAACTATTTTCAAGAATTTTTTTTATTATATTTCACAATATCATTATGCAACCGCCACTCAATTTACCTATTTTGTTATTTCTCCAGTTTATAAATCAACGGTTCATATATAAAGTGAAACTTTAATCAGTGGGGATTTTGTTCATCCCCACTGATTATTAGCCTTCACCAATCGGGCTTTTACGGGCAGTTGATCCCCACCTAACTTCTTTGTTTTCGCTGAATTTTGAGGTAGGAGTCTTATTGCCCGTTAATGCGGGATAAATTCCCCATTCTAAAAACCGTACATATCCGCTCTACAAAACTATATTAATAAAATTTTTAATACAATCTTTTTGTATAACTTTCTTCTAAAGAACGTGCAACATCTTCTTCTGAAGTATTCACTTTCGCATGCTCCAGCAACATTTTTGCTGCTGATGGTAACTCTTTTTTATTTAACCAAGATTCTGGATCCCACATCTTAGAACGAATAAACGCTTTTGCACAATGAATATAACACTCTTCTATTTCAACAACAATTCCAAGCAACGGATTGCGTCCATTCGCCTGCATTTCTTTCAAAATTTCTTCGTCGTTTGTAATATACGCTCGGCCATTTATTCTGAGTGTCTCCCCAAGACCTGGAATAAAAAAGATTAGTCCTACACGTGGATTTGAAATAATATTCAAAATGGAGTCTATACGACGATTTCCTGGTCTTTCTGGAATGATAATTTTATTATTATTGAGTACGTATACAAATCCAGGTGCATCTCCTCGCGGCGAGGCGTCACACTCCCCCAACTTATTTCCAGTGGATAATACTAGAAAAGGAGATTTAGAAAGAAAATCTACGCAATGGTGGTCTAATGATGAAATGACTTTTTTCAACGCTCGCTCACTTGGTTGCCCCAATATTTTCCGTAACTCTTCCTCTGTTGAAATAATCGATTTTATTTCCGTACGCTCTATCCCCACTTATAACCACTCCTTTTTCTTTATTTTCCCAAAATTCAATACAAATATTGTATAATAAAATTTGAGGAAAGGGGAATTAAAATGACAGAGTGGTTAACAATATTTGATCCTGAAAGAAATACACTTGGGAAGAAATTACGTGATGAAGTGCATCGTGACGGCGATTGGCACGAAACATTTCATTGCTGGTTTGTAGAAAAAGATAATGAAGATATGTTTTTATATTTCCAATTACGCTCTAAAAATAAAAAAGAAGCTCCATGTATATGGGATATTACTTCAGCTGGACATATTATGCATGATGAAGATGTACAAATTGGTGGTCTTCGTGAAATTGAGGAAGAATTAGGGCTTTCCTTTCAAACTAATGATTTAACATACAAGGGAATCTTTAAAATAGATTATGAAATTTCAAATCTTACTGATCGCGAGTTTTGTCATATGTATTTTCACAACGTCATCAATCCACTTCCATTCGCACCAGGTGAAGAAGTAGACGATGTGATGAAAGTACATGCAACTTCTTTTCTACAACTATTAAAAGGAGAGATTTCATCTTTAACGACTATTTCAGTCTTAAACAATACACCGATTACGATAACATTTGAAGATATTTATCCGTATGATCTTGCATACTATGAATTTGTTATAGAGCAAGGAAAAGAATTATTAAAAAATAATAGTTTATAAATAAAATAGGACTCCTAGCATAATATTGCATAGAGTCCTATTTTTTATTATTGTTCAAGGATTTTTAATCTACTCTCTACTTGTATAAATAAACGAATCATTAATAACAGCATAACCACTATAATCACTATTATTGTATGTGGATATCTAAACAGTATACTAATAACACTTCCAATTAACATCATGATAAATCCGTTTTGCTTCATCACTTCTGCACTATACCTGTTACCCGCATCCCATAATTCCTTATTTTTCATAGATCGTTTCGTACGATAACCATATGCCGCATTAATATCGGTCGGTGGATTTTTTTGAAGAATAATTGCCGCAAGTATAAAAATAATACCAATCAATATGCTTATTCCTATGTTTACTAGTGCATCAATCAATTATATCCCCCCCTAACTTACACTTTCATTATACGACACAACCCTTATTTTCCCAATTTATAACACATTCACTTTCTTTCTTTTGATGTCTGGAACATTCTTGGAAGTGTTACAAAACGTGCCCCTTTCGTTTTTAACTGCGGAATGATTTTGTCTAGTGCATCAACAGATCCTTGTAAATGCCCACCTGGAGTAGAATGCTGCAGTATGACACTACCTGGAAATGAATTCCCTAACACATTATTTGTAATCGTATCGGCACTTACACCTTTCCAATCAACTGTATCAACACTCCACTGTACAATCATAAAATTTTGCTCAGTTGCCCAATTCAATTGATTTTCAAGTATTTCACCATACGGTGGACGTATAAATTTAGGGGCATAGCCGGCTAAACGTTTTAATATTTCTTCCGTTTTTATAATTTGATTACGGTACTCAGCGTCATTTACTTTCGCTAAATTCGGATGACTGTACGTATGATTACCAATTACATGCCCTTCATTTGCAATACGCTTTACTACATTCGGAAATTTTTCTGCGTTTTCACCAAGTAAGAAAAAAGTAGCTTTTACATTATGTTGTTTTAACTTATCTAATATTTTTGGCGTGAATTCTGAATCTGGTCCATCATCAAATGTAAGAGCTACTTCCGCTTTATTATACGGTCCTGAAAATGCGTACGCATATTTTTCAACCCATGTAAATGGTGTCCACGATCCACGATCATCTGCTTTCATTTGTACTTCATAGCTTTGAGGGATATATGCGTATGGCAATGCGCTTATATAATCTCCATAATAAAATGAGTTATATGGCATATAAGCATACGAAACATCTCGTTCTAGTCCCCATTGATATGGAGCAAACATTTCTGGCGAATAAAAATAATACATGATAAAAAACCTCCCTAAATTTTCATATGTGATTCATCTGCACTTTGTTAGAGAAATTGTTATTCATAAACAAAAATAAGACTGTCCTTAATTAGGACAGCCTTACTACTTTATATTATTAATAAATTGATGTACTATCTTTTGGCAAAGCTTTCACATGTTTTAAATAGTTCGTCACTTTATCATCATCTTCTTGCGGATATTGATATTCATACGTGTTAGCGATTTCGTTCGCCACTTCCCTAAATAAATCACTCATGACAAAGAATGACTCCCATATGTTTTCATATTCAGCATTAGAAAATGTCCTTTTAAATTGCTCCCACATATCTTCTTCAATATATTGCTCGAAATGCTTTCCAAACTTCCCTGTATTAACTGTAAAGTCTGTTTTCATACCAATATGCCATTCTAGCATTACGATGAACATATCTCGCACTGGTCCTTCAAGCATTTCTTTTGCATAAGAAAGTTCCTCTCTCCATAACCCTTTTGCCACATTTGTACTACACCACCAAAATTCATTACAGCAATCCAAAAACTCTTTTTCTGTAGGCTTTTTTATTAAGTAATCCTTATCGCTTGCTGGCGGGAATCCTTCCATACAATTATCTTTATCAAGAAGCAGTTTACTTAAACTATCTTGTCCAACGAACTTTTTTATTAACTCAACTGGAACTAGCGTTAAATCAATCCGATTCCCATCCATGAACTGCATTAAATATGGAAACTTCCCATCTTCATCTGGTTGAACTAACGACATTTCTTCTGGCATTTGTACTATCATTATTTCTCCAAATCTATGAACCCAATTATGATTAGACGTAAAAGATTGTATATCATTTACAACATACATAATATCATAGTCTTGAAAACAATCTCTTTTCACATTTGGATTTACACGCGATCCATTCATGATAACTGCTCGAATTCTTTCATCCTCTTTTGCTATATTTATAATTACGTCTAACATTTCTTTTTCAGTTCTCATCTATTTATATCCTCCAATTTTTTAATATATAATATAGTGTTATGTATATTGGAGGTCCACGAGCTAATCTCTTTATACACGATACATGTTATAATTTTTGAAACTTCTTTTTCATCCCTTGTTCCTCCTTACATCACTCTTTTACAACTGCCATCCCTTTCAATTTCCCAATGCTTTCTACCATTCACTTTTAATTATACCGAAAATTCTGTCTCGAATACAAAAAATAAAGAAGGGACATCTACCCCTTACAGAATAGATATCCCTTCTTTTAAAGTTAAATTTAATTCCTATGGATTAGTAGACCAAAGCCCAGCAGATTTAATAAATGTACGTTTATTTAATTTCAGCTGCGCTACGATAAATTCTGCAATATCTTCTGCTTGCATTACTTTATCAGGGTTTCCATCAGTTAATCCTAAATCTACAGCCATATCAGTTGCTACTGTACTTGGAGTTAAAGCTGTTACACGAATGTTATGTTTGCGAACTTCCATCGCTAACGATTCTGTTAAGCCAAGGACACCAAATTTAGAAGCACTATATGCACTTGTTACAGGTGCACCTTTTTGTCCTGCTGTAGATGAAATGTTAATGATATCACCAGATTGTTGTTCAATCATGCTCGGTAAAGCTGCACGAGTTGCATAGTATACACCCATTAAGTTTACTTGAATGATTTTTTCCCAATCAGCAACGTCTAGTTCTAAAAACTTACCGAATTTAGAAATACCAGCGTTATTAATTAAAATATCGATAGATCCTAAACCATTTTTTAACGTTTCAATCGCAGTTGTTACTTCTTCGTATGAAGAAACATCAGCAGTTGCAATAACGGCTTTTACACCTTCTGCTTCTACTTCTTTCGCTACAGCTTTTAAGTTTTCTTCTGAACGAGCTAATAAGCCTACATTTACGCCTTCTTTCGCTAATGCGATTGCTACAGCGCGACCAATCCCTCTACCTGCTCCTGTAATTAAAGCATTTTTACCTTGTAATAATTCTGCCAAGTATAACACTCCTTAATCATCTCAGTTATGTATTATATTAAAATTGTATCTATGTTTATGTAAAAAGGCAATGATGCACTTTCATGTGCGTAGGTTACTTGTAGGTAACTATAGAAAGTTTTTATTTATAAGTTTCATTTTTTTACCATTATTCATGTAAAATAAAAACAAATCCAGCATAGGGGAGTGTATGAGTATGAAAAGCGAAGGAAAAGCTTTTCAATATAATTGCAGTAACGGTAAATGCATTTTTAAAGAGAAATAGTGTTAGAAGGTTCTCCTTCTAACACTATTTCTCTTCATGATTCGGCATACGCACAATAAATTCAGTACCTTTTCCTTCCTCACTCTCCACTTTTATCTCTCCTTGATGAAGGTCGAGTACTTTCTTTACAATAGCTAAACCTAAGCCACTTCCTCCATAGGCACGATTTCGTGAAGAATCCGCTTTATAAAAACGCTCAAAAATATGTTGTTTCTGTTCTTCTGATATACCAATTCCTGAATCACGGATACGCACTTCCACTACTGTCTCATGTTCCTTTAACTGAATAGTAATCGTACCACCGCTTGGAGTAAATTTAATACTATTATGAATTAAATTAATCCACACTTGACTCATACTTTCTTGGTCAGCAATAACATATACTTTTTCTAAATCTAGTTCTAACTCAATTTCTTTTTCAGCCCAGAGTGGTTCACTATTTAACACAATTTGCTTTAATTGTTGATCTAATCGATAGCTCACTCTTTCTGGTGTATACTCTTCTGATTCTAAAAGAGTTAGCTTTAGTAAATTTTGACTTAGTTTAGATAATCTCGTTGTTTCAGTTTCAATAATGGTAAGATAATGCTTTCTTTTTTCCTCAGAAAGATTATCGTCTTGTAGTGCTCTAGCAAATCCTTTTATAGAAGTTAACGGTGACTGTATTTCATGAGAAACATTCGATACAAACTCTTGTCTCATTTTCTCCATCGTATTCAGTTCATCTGTCATATCATTTATACTTTTTACGAGCACGCCAATTTCACCATCATACTTTTCTTCATTTCTTATTTTTACGGAGAAGTCTCCTTTTGCAATTTTTTGTATCGGTTCAATAATAGTCCAAATCATCGCCTCTCGTTTTGGTCTCATTAATATTCCAATCAATGTCCAAATAAGAATAATAAAGACAAAACCGACCATATCACTAATTAGAAAAGCAACAAACGGCGATACGTTTACGTCAAAAGCATTCAATATACTAGTTGCTACATAAAATGCGATAGACCAAATTATAGTAAGAAAAGAAAAGAGCGCTAATACCGCTCCAAATACTTTCAGCATCTTCAACTTACTCATTCGTTTTCTTTTTCTCATTTACTTACCTCTAAGCGATACCCTAATCCTCTTATTGTTTTAATACTAAATTTCGACTGCTCTTCTTGAAACTTCTCACGTAACCGATTAATATGAACGTCTAGTGTACGTTCATTCCCTTCAAAATCATATCCCCATATTTCTTCAATTAATTGCTCTCTCGAACAAGTTCTTCCCGATTTAGCCCCTAAAGTAAAGAGCAGCTCAAATTCTTTTAACGGTAACGTAACCGTTTGTTCTCCAGATGTAACTTCGAATGTTTTACGATTTAATAATACATTTCCAACTTGAATCGATTGGGAAACTGTAATTTGGTAACGTTTCAATAATGCCTTTACTCTCACTACTAATTCTATAGGGTCAAATGGTTTTACAAGATAATCATCTGTCCCAAGGTGAAATCCTTTTACTTTTTGTGATGTTTCCCCTTTGGCAGTTAGCATCAGAACCGGGATATCATAGTATTTTCTTAATTCAAAACATACATCAAATCCATCCATATTTGGCATCATGATATCAAGAATAACCATATCGACTTTTACGTCATCCATTTTCTGAAGTGCATCTACTCCATCAATTGCCTCATATGTTTGAAAACCTTCTCGTTCTAAAAATACCGAAACGAGTTCTCTAATGTGTGGATCGTCATCTACTATTAAAATTTTAGGTATCAAAGGAACCATTTCCTTTCTACTTAGCATCTAATATATTTTTTAAAAATGAATCATCAGTGGAGTAAACTTCCCGCTGATGATTCATTTTATAATGCACCCTCTTTAATTTTCAATTGTTGCGTTGCAAACTCACGATACATATCATGCGTCTGTAATAATTCATCATGCGTACCACTACCTGTAAGATTCCCTTTTTCAATAAAGACAATTTTATCTGCATCTACAACAGTAGAAAGTCTATGCGCAATCACTAACGTTGTTCTGCCTTTCATTAAGTTATTTAACGCTTTTTGAACGACAGACTCAGATTTACTATCTAAGCTTGAAGTCGCCTCATCTAGCATAAGAATTTGCGGATTTCGAAGCAACGCTCGGGCAATGGCAATTCGCTGTCTTTGTCCCCCAGAAAGCTTCACACCGCGTTCTCCAACTTCTGTTGCATAACCGTTTGGTAAGTCATGAATAAATGCATCAACATATGCCATTGCTGCTACTTTTTCAATTTCTTCATCTGTTACTTCGCCCTCAACGCCGTAACAAATATTATCACGAATCGTTCCATCAATTAACGGACTATCTTGTGATACGTAACCGATTTGACGTCGCCATGACTCTAATGAATAACTCGTAATTAATTCTTTTCCTAATTTAATGGCACCACTAGTTGGCTCATAAAAACGTTCCAGTAATGAGAATAACGTTGTTTTCCCACTACCACTTGGTCCTACAATTGCTGTCACTTTTCCAGATTCAATTGTGAAATCAATATTTTTCAAAACTTGCTCTTCTTCGTTATACTCAAAATGTACATTTTCAAGAACGATCGGTTGCTTAGCATTTGTCACTTTCACACCAGTTTCATGATCTTCTACTTCATATTCTAAAATCGTACTAATTCTTTCCGTTGCACCAATTGCCTTTTGGAATTGTGTAAAGAACATAGATAATTGACTCATTGGCATTACAATTTGAACTAAATACAAAATAAACGCTACAAGTTCACCGGTTGTTAATGCACCGCTAGAAACTCGCATCCCGCCATACCCTACGATAATAACAAGTAGTGCCATTAAAACAAACGACATAACTGGCGAAATTAATGCTTGCACTTTTCCTTCTTTCAAACCAAATTGTAATAACTTTTGTATACCTGTATTACCCGTTTCATATTCTCTCTTTTCTGTATTTGAAGATTTCACTAAACGAATTTCTGATAACACTTGCGTTAACACACTTGTAAAAGATGCAGTTTCATCTTGAAGCGCTTTTGAAATCTTATACATTTTTCGTCCAAGTGGAACTAAAATTAACACAGACAACGGAATAACCGTTAAAAGTAACGCAGTCATTTTCCAATCTAAAACAAATAATACAATTAACGATCCAACAATTGAAATACCACCTGTTAATAAGTTTGACAAATGCTCAGAAATTAACGTTTTCACAACACCTGTATCATTCGTCATACGGCTAATCGTATCACCTGTTCTATTTTGATCGTAATAAGATACCGGCAAGATAAGTACCTTTTTCCACAAACGTTCTCTTAGTCCCGCTACAATCTTCTGCCCAATATAATTTAGTAAATATATAGACAACCCTGCCGCAATAGTTTGCATTACAAAGAAAGCAATTAACCCAACAATTTGTCCTACACTAATTGAAGAAAGCGAAAAATTATCTACTAATCCTTTTGTCAGCATAGGAATAAATAAACTCGCTCCCGTAGAAAGCAAACTCATTAACAACGCAAAAACTAAAATTCCTTTCGGAGGATTTGTATCTTGAATAAGGCGTAAAAACTGCCTCCAACTCCCTTTTTTCTTTATTTCATTTCTAACTTCCATTCCTGTTCATCTCCTCATGTTAAACAAAACTGTTCTTTCTAAAATTAGAATACGATACAAATGTAAACTGAATGTAAACACACTTTTTCTATTTTTACAAAATATACATAAAAACTCATCTTTACAACAGATATAAACATCTGATATTATTACCTGGTACTTAATATTATTCTATGTAAATGATAGATAAATAATTTACAACACGATATAAATCTCCAGTTAGTGAAAGGAGTATCCTTTTTGCAAACAAATATACATTCTAAAAAGGAAACAATTATTTTTATTCATGGATTAGTTGGCAATCGTCGCGCCTTCAAAAAGGAGCAAAAACGTTTTTCTTCCTCCTACAACATTATAACTTATGACTTATTAGGTCACGGTGATGATAAAGGAGAAGCAATCGACTTTTCATTACAGCGCCTCGTAGATCAATTATTAAACTTATATGAGCAAGAAGGTATTAAAAAAGCACATATTTGTGCGCTAAGTTACGGCTGTTACATCTCTACAATTTTTGCACAAATGCATCCAGAAAAAGTATTAAGTATTTGTCATATTGGAGGACATTACAATAACCCTTCTCGTTTATATAATGTATTTCAAAATTTTTGGGAGAAGCGAGGAGATGAATACTCTAAATGGCTCTCTCAATACGCAAATACTATTTTTCCAAGCGGTATATTAAAAGCAAATCCGTTCGCAGTCATTTCAAGAAATATTTACTACCGTTTCGGATTACAATTACATTCATCCATAATTGCCCAGTCATTACGACATCGGTTAGAATTCGATTTAAAATCTAAATTAAAATCACTTCCTCACCCTATACTATGGGTAATGGGAGAGCATGATCATCTCTATAAATCTTGTCTATTTGATTTGAAATCTATTTTGCCTAACGTTCTATATAAGGAAATACCGTTAGCGGGACATGCAGCGAACTTATTTCGTCCTAACTATTTCCATGACTTATATGATCGATTTTTAAATGGAAAGTTAAAATAAAAACTATTAAACTTCCAATTTATTCAACTATAAAAAGGCTTCCCAAGTTTCCTTGGAAAGCCTTTTCTCTATACGAAAAGTATATAAAACTACTTTTTCTTAGTATGCTTTTGTGTAACCTAATAGGTGCTTGCTCCAGTAAGAGTTACTTACAGAACTAATACGTACACCAGTTGCATCTGTTTCTGCACTAATGAACTGACCGTTTCCTAAGTAAACACCCATGTGAGAAGGACCTGATTTATAAGTATTTTGGAAGTATACTAAATCACCTGGTTGTGGATTGCTAGTTTTTGTTTTAGAGCTCCAGTATCCAGCAACTGTTTGACGAGCGCCTTTATGACCAGTTTGATTTAATACGTAGTGAATGAATCCACTGCAGTCAAAACCAGCAGGTGTTGTACCAGCAGTTCTGTATGGTGAACCATTTAAAGATCTAGCGAATCCAGCGATTGAAGATGTATCTCCACCTGTTGTTGGTTTTTGTACGTCTTTACCTGGTTGTTGAACGTTATTTGTAACATTATTGTTATTTGTAACGTTGTTTACTCCGCCTTTTACAAACTTAACGAAGTCTGCACTTACGTAACCTGTGCGGCCGTTATGGTTAATTTTGTACCAACCATTTTCAGCACCAGTAACGTTTAATACTTTACCATTTGTTACTCCACCGATTACAGCGTTGTATGTAGCTGGGCCTGTACGTACTTTTAAAGCACCAGTGTTAACAACATAAGAACCACCAGTTTGAACTGTTGTAGTATTGTTGTTTGTAGTTGGTTGTTTTGTTTCGTTAGATACAGCAGAACCACCTTTTGTTACGAAGTCTTTGCTTACGTATCCAGTTCCACCATTGAAGTTGATTTTAAACCAATCTTGTACTTCACCTACAACTTGTACTGTTTTACCTTTGTTTACAGAACCTAATACTGTATGAGATGTACTTGGGCCTGTACGTACGTTAAGTGAAGAAACGTTTACTGTGTAAGTACCTGTTCCTTGTTGAACAGTCGTTCCTGTTTTGCCACCAGTCGTTACGAAGTCACCACTTACATAACCTGTTTGACCATTTACGTTTACTTTGAACCAACCATTTTCTTGTCCAACTACTTGTAGCACTTGGCCTGATTTTACTTTAGAAATAACGTTATGTCCTGTACCAGCACCTGAACGAACATTTAATACATCAGCAGTTACTGTGTATTTTAATTCAGAAGTTGTTTCTACAGTTTTTGTTTCAGTTACAGTCGTTTGAGTTTGAGTTTGTCCATTAATTTCTTTTAGCGCTTCATTTGAAACTTGTGCATGAGCAGAATCCATTCCTGGAACTGCAACGCCAGCTACAGAAGCTGCTGCTAAACCTGCAATTACTTTTTTCATAAGTTGTCTTTACTTCCTTTCCCTACTATCCTCTTAAAAAAAACTTAAAACTTTAATACTTTACAATATTATCAAAGTAAAATATTCATCCAGTTCCATTTTTTAGCAAGAGTTTTATTTTTCACACGTAGTTCATTTTAAATGAACAAAGTGAAATCCGTGTGAACTTCATGTGAACTTTATCATTAAACATAGTGTTTTTGCAATGGTTTTTTCAAATTTCTTATATATCGCATAAAAATTCGACATTCTATTTAATATTTTAATATAAAATATCCCTTTTCTATCTATTATAAAAAACTCTATTAACCTAATACAAACTCAAGTATGTATTTCCTTATAAAGCTCCTTACATGACGTATACTTTCATCATGACAAAAATCACTCTATTTATCAATAGTATAATATTTTTAGAAAACTAAATTTCTATACTATCTACAATTTTGAAATAATTTGACGAATTGTAAGATTTATTTCACAAAAGCCATTTCTCCTTTAAAGAAAACACACACTATATCAACTGTTCTCTTTTTCCCATAATGGAATTTATAGGATATTTATAGTATTATATACATATCTTAATAAACAATAATTTTAGCGAATTGATTAAAGTTTCATTCCCTTATAAAATGAAACTTTAATCAGGAAGGGTTTTATACATCCTCCGCTAATTATTAACCCTCACCACTCGGGCTGCCCATTAATGCGGAGTTTTATTGGAATAAAAAGAGGAGGCATATTTGTGAGAAATATAATAGATGATCCAATACAAAAAAACATAGAGCTATACTATGCTTTTATTCAATTCGTTTCAATGATAACATTACAAAAAGTATCAGCTATTGAAACACGTAAAAACGAATTAAAAAATCAGATGAAAAATGCAGGACAAAAAAACCCTTATTACGTATAAAAAAAGGTGAACAGGTTATATTCCTGTTCACCTTTTTAAATTATTTATAAATTTTCACACGGTCCTCTAGCGGTTGGAATTCTTTTTCACCAGCATGTACTACCGGTTTACCAAATGGCATTTGCGCAATAAGTTTCCAATTTGCTGGAACATCCCACTCTTTTCTCACTTCTTCATCAATTAGCGGATTGTAATGCTGTAACGTAGCACCAAACCCTTCAATTTCTAAAGCTGTCCAAATTGCAAATTGTAACATTCCTGATGATTGCTGAGACCAAGTTGGGAAATTATCTTTATATAATGCAAAGTTAGCTTGAAGGCTTTCCACTACTTCACTGTCTTCAAAATATAAAACCGTTCCATAACCACTTTTAAATGCATTCATTTTTTCTTCAGTAGGTGCAAAGTTATTTTCAGGTACAATTTTTCGTAACGTTTCTTTCGTAATATCCCATAATTTATCATGTTGTTCTCCTAATAAAACAACAACGCGAGCACTTTGAGAATTAAAAGCTGAAGGTGTATGTTTTACAGCATGATAAATCACTTCTTGAATTTTCTCATCAGAAACTACTTGCTCTTTACTAATTGCATAAATAGATCTTCTGTCTTCAATTGCTGAGTAAAAATCTTTTGCCATCATAATTCCCTCCAATTTTCAATTGAGGCTATTTCATATGTATATATCATATTACGCCCCCTCAAACTTATTATTAATAAGCTTATAACTTTATAATATCACAGCAACAAACAAACTCAAATAATAACACTTATATTTAGACCCTTTTTCCTTTTTAAAATGAAAATAAAAAGACTGTTTGTTGTTATCTAAAATTAGTAACAACAAACAGTCTTACTTATGTAGCGATCTAGATTCGTATTTTACTTACTTAATTAACTAATCCAAATGCATACGACATTAACTTATTTGTCTCTGTAAAACGTTTTGTTTTACTTGATGTCCCCATGACCACTGTAATAATTCGATTATCACCTTGCTTTGCAGTCCCAGTAAAACAGTATCCTGCACTATCTGTAAATCCAGTCTTTAGTCCGTCCATTCCTTCTATATATAAACTTTTATTATTTTTGTTTAACATGTCGTTTGTGCTTATAACATTAATATTATTAAATGCTAGCTGACTTTGGCGTAAGTGAGTCACTTCTAATATTTCCGGATAATCTTTTATAAGATGATACGCCAATTGTGCTACATCACCAGCCGTCATTTTTGTTTCACTTCCATCTGGCTCTTGTAATCCAGAAGCATTTGCAAATTTAGCATGTTCCGACATTTTTAACTGTTTCGCTTTTGCATCCATAAGCTGAACGAAATCTTTCTCCGATTTTGCCATATGTTCTGCTAAAGCCACAGCTGAATTATTAGCTGACTCAATCATTAATGCATGATATAAATCTTTAACAGTTAATGTGTCATTAACTTGTACTGGGATTCTCGCTCCCTCTGTTTGTGCCGCCTTCGCACTCATTTTCACTGGATCTTCCCAGCGAACTTTCCCGTTATGTATACTCTCTAGTAGAAGATACGCTGTCATCATCTTAGACATACTAGCCGGTGCAAAAGCTTCATTTTCATTATATTGATAAATAATATCTCCATCACTCGCATCGATAATCATAGCTGCTTTTGCGTTAATTTCTGGTGGGATGTACTTTGGCGGGACTACTTTTTCAGTAAATCCTGCTTTAGGTAGTTCTGCCACTTGCAAAGGTTGTCCCTCTACATTCGCTACGCTCTTTTGATTTCCTTGGAATAAGAACCAACATATCCCTAAAATAATGACTAATAGGACTGTCATCCTTCCCCATTTTAACCGATTCATTTCAAAACTCCTTTAGCAAACCTTTTATACACTCACATTTAACCTTATCAACAATTCCTTTATATAGTCAAGGTAAAAGGTATATTTATTCATATACAGCAATGATTATTTTAATTTATTTATGTTAAACTTACAATGTTGAAACGTAAGAATATTCAATAATAAAATCTCGTAAATAAAGCGAAACTTTAATCAGTCCCCCAATCGGGCTACCCGTCAAATAGCGAGATAAACTATTTAATAGAAGGGATTCATACAAATGCTACTTCCAAAATCATTAAAATACGGAGACACAATTGGGATTTACTCCCCTTCTTCACCAGTAACCTACACTTCACCAAAGAGATTTGAACGAGCAAAATCTTACTTACAACAGAAAGGGTTTCATATATTAGAAGGTTCATTAACAGGTCGATATGATTTTTATCGTTCTGGTAGTATACAAGAGCGTGCTGAGGAGCTAAATGTCTTAATAAGAAATCCTAATATTTCTTGTATTATGTCAACAATTGGTGGGATGAATTCAAATTCAATATTACCTTATATTGATTATGATGCTTTTCTAAAGAACCCTAAAATAATGATTGGGTATTCAGATGCAACTGCTTTATTACTAGCAATTTACACCAAAACAGGAATCCCTACATTTTATGGACCAGCTCTCGTCCCTTCCTTTGGCGAATTTGAACCTTTTGTTGATTGCACATACAAATATTTCGCTGAAACTTTACTACATGATCATTCTCTTCCTTATCATATAAAACAACCATTATTTTGGTCAGATGAATTTATTAATTGGGAAGAAAAGACAAAGGAGAAAGAACTTCGACCAAACGATTGGATTTCAGTAATTGATGGAAAAGCTACTGGGCGTATTATTGGCGGGAATTTAAACACGATACAAGGAATTTGGGGTAGCCCCTATATGCCACATATTCAAGAAGGCGACATTCTCTTCATTGAGGACAGTTCAAAAGATGCAGCTACTATTGAAAGAAGCTTTTCATTACTTAAAATTAACGGTGTATTCGATAAAATTTCAGGTATCATTCTTGGAAAACATGAGCAATTTGATGATTGTGGTACAAATCGAAAACCTTTTGAAATACTACTAGAAGTACTTCAAAATCAAAGAATTCCTTTTCTAGCTGACTTCGATTGTTGTCATACACATCCAATGATTACCATGCCTATCGGTGTTCAAGTAGAGTTGGATGCAACAAATAAAACGATACATATTGTAGAACCTTGGAAAAAATGAATGCATAGCTTCTATTGTTTTATAATAAAAGCCATGATACTATATAATTTGAAATGTGAAAGATTAAACAAAATACGTTCCAATATCTAACACTAGAAAAATTAGGTATAAATATATATTTATATGCAAAAGAGAGTGAATAAATGAAACCAACTATTAAAAATTACGTATTTTTACATGTAGCTTTTTTGATATATTCTATCATTATGGTTTACATGAAATGGGCAGCTAAATTCCCCATTGCTTCCATCTCATTTTTTGTTGCTTATTTCGGATTAGTTATACTTTTATTCGGATATGCAATTTTATGGCAACAAGTAATTAAACATTTCGAAATTTCAAAAGCATATTCACATCGCGGGATTATTATACTGTGGTCAATGCTTTGGTCAGTATTTCTATTTGGAGATACGATTCAGTGGAATCATTTACTTGGTGCAGCTATTATTATCGTCGGAATTGTGGTGGTGACAAAAGATGAATAGTTATATGTTATTATTTATTTTCGGGATAATTTTAGCTAATTACTCACAAATATTATTAAAAAAAGCTACTTTGCAACAATACGATTCTAGAATAAAAGAATATGTGAATCCTTATGTTATTATCGGCTACTCTTTATTTGTAATTAACGCCGGATTAAATGTTATCGCCATGAAGGGCATGGCATTAAAACAAGCATCAGCATTAGAATCCTTAAGTTATATCATCATATTAATTTTTGGTTGGTATTTCCTAGGAGAAAAAATAACGAAACGTAAACTCATCGGCAACATGATTATTATCGTTGGTGTAATCGTTTATTGTATCCAATAGTAAAAAGCTCCGTTTATCACAAACGGAGCTTTTTACTATTGACCTAAATTTTGCACTTTATCTTTCAAATCTCGAACTTGATCTACCGTCTGCATAAGCTCAGAGTTTTTAAATTGCTCTACATCCACTTTCCCTTCTTCTATCTTTGTCATCGCCGTATCAATTAACGTATTTAACTTTTCATTATATCCGACGATTTGTTGATGAAGATCCTTTGCTACATCAGGTGGCGTTAATTCATTGAATGCGGGTATATCTTGTTTAATTTCACTAAGCTTCGTTTCTAATTCTTTTCGAGCCTCGCTATCATTAACGGCCTTTTCTGCTAATGCTGGCGCATCATTTGCAAATGCACTTATTTCATTTACATAGTCTGTCGCCTTTTGAGCATAATCTATGGAGTTCTTTCCTTCTTCCACTATTGAACATCCCATTAAACCAATTGAAACTATAAATACTAATAAAATTGATTTTATTTTCATTTTAGACCCCCTTCGTCTTTATCATTGTCTGTAATTTTCTCTATACATAACTTCTAGCTAAATTGTTTATAACCTTTTTCAAATAGCTATTTATCCTCTTACATGCCCTATTATCGTTACAACATCTATTTCTATATGTACGCTTATAATATCTTCAATTATATCCATATATCCTTGTCCTATAGCTGTTCCATAGTGTAATGTAAGCCCCTTCTTTTCATACACTGACTTTGGCACTGAAAAAATAAATCTCCTCAAGTTTCTTTCATCAGCTGGTTCCATAATTAAAACAATCCCATCCTCATCAAACATATACGCTCGCCCTCCAACTTTACATTCACTATGGCTCAGTATTGCCTTGGTCAGCAAAATTTAAAACACAATAAGTTAAGATACTCTCTGCTCTATCATAAAGTGAAACTTTAATTAGCCCTCACCAGTCGAATCTTTATCGGCAAATAGCGGGATAAAGTGAAAGTTTAATCAGTGAGGATTTTGTTCATCCCCCACTGGCTATCAGCCCGATCCCCACCTAACTTCTTTACTTCCGCTGAATTTTGAGGTAGGGTCTTACTGCCCGGCAAATAGCGAGATAAAAATAAAAAACATTCATTCTTTTTTGTTAAGAATGAATGTTTTTTAAAAAATCAATTTCTAACTCTAGCATCTTTTTTTGACGAGGTTTTACTTTTCTTACGGGAACTCCAGCGTAAATATACCAATCATCTAAACTCTCTTTTACCATACTCATCGCACCGACTGCCGTACCTTCTCCTACCGTTACATTTGGAAAAATAATAGAATTAGCACCAATAATCACATGTTTTTTTAAAATAACTTTTTCTGCTTTCACATTCCTATATTGATTCGGGACGGTTGGACCCATTAATGTATTTCCACTGAAATCATCAAGTACTGCATATATGATTGTTTTAGCTGAGATGTTTGCAAAATCATGCATTTCAATCCCAACTTCCCCTCCATATAACGCTGTATACGCTGATATGTGCGAATAACTTCCAATTGTGATTTTACCACTTAAAATGCAAAAATCATCAATTCTTACATGATTGCCAACTGATATAGCACTCGGATTATATATACTTGCTTTTTTACTAACCAATACATTTTTCCCAACAGATAAAAATCCAATTTGCTTTAGTTCTTCTTGACTATAAAAACTATTCATCTACCGACACCACCTTCTGCTCTAAACAGATTACAATTTGCTCTACTAGTTCTTTCGTCATTCCTTCCCATAAAGGTAAACTTACGATTCGTTTTGCTATTTTATTCGTCTTTGTTAAATCTGTAGACTTATAGTTTTTAAAAAGAACTTGTTGGTGGCAAGATGGTGAAAAGTATAATCTAGCTTCTATTTTCTGTTTTTTCAGTTCTTCTATTACTTGTATGTTGCGAACTTCTTCTGGACAAATGATAGGCATAAATTGGTGAATAACTGCTTCTGTCTTTTGGACTTTCCACCCTTTTTTCATTAACCCAGTATTTTGTAACAACTGTTTATACCATTCAGAAATACGGCTGCGTTCTTTTAATTTTTGATCCCACTTTTTTATAGTCGCAATCCCAATAGCGGCTGCGTATTCAGACATTTTACAATTAAACCCCATCATCGTGCATTCACGATTTTTATCAAATCCGAAATTCCCCATTCTTTTAATATGTTGTATATCTTCTTCGTTTTTACTATATATGAGCCCTCCTTCACCAATTCCGAAAGGCTTTGTTGCATGAAAGCTATATACGATCATTCCACTAAAATCTTGACCGTAATGCATCCCTCCATTCATTAAACCAAATCCCGGCGCCGCATCTACGACAACCGGAATCCCCTTCTTCTCTAATTCTTCATATTTTTCTAAGTTCATCCATGATCCAAAAGTGGCGTACGGGACAACAATCGCAACCTCTTCTTTTAATTCTTCTATCTTATCCAAAAGTACGGTTTTATCCATATACCAATCATCTATTGAAATATCAATAAAGTAAGGTTCCAGTCCACACCAAATAGCGGCTAAGGCAGTCGCAGGGAATGTAAAACTAGGCATGAGAGCATACTTTCCCTTTCTTCTTTTCTTTAGTTGAATAGCCGCCATTAACCCTAACGTTGCGTTTGCTACTGTTGTAACAGCTCCCCTGTTTTGAAAAAATGACGACATAATTGTTTCCTCAAAACGTTGATTTATAGGTCCATAATTCGTATATATGTGAGATGTATCAATTTCCTTCAATTCGTCCAAATACTCACTTACAGGTACAGTTGAAGCACGTAAAAAAGGAATATTCTCCATATATATCTATTCCTTCCTATCATTTTCGGACAATATAGAGCATATCTGTTTCAGATAATCCAAATTTCCTAGCACTTTTCATTCCTTGTTTTTCCGCTATGTTATATAATTCTACCTTAAATCCTGCATTCATTAATCGTTGAATAAATCCCGATTGATTGTAAATTCTCACATGATCTTCTTGACCAAAAGCTAATTTCCTCAATTGTGGTGTTACAATTAATTCATTCTCTATAATAAAATCTACATTCATTACGATCGGTACTTGAATAATTCCCCATCCATTTGGCTTTAACACTCTATATAACTCTCGCATTGCTTTGTCATCATCAGGAACGTGTTCTAACACATGGCTACATACTATTACATCAAAAGTATTACTATCATATGTAATCCTTGTAACATCAATTTCCTTCATTAATGGATCCTTTGGTTCTAAGTCACCACATACATACGTAATATTTTTATACTCGTTAAACCAATCTCTTAACTTCGCTTCAGGTGCAATATGAAGCATTGTATAGTTTCTATTTAACAAGTCCGTTTCCGTTTCAATGTACGCACGATACAATCTTTCACGATCCATCGAATTGCAAACTGGACATATCCCTGTATCTTTATTCCACATCTCAAATTTATATTTCGGAAAATCATAATGCGCTGGCCAAGGTGAAAATTTTTCAAATTGTTGATTGCAATATTGACAATAACAAGATTCTTTCTCAAACATATGAGCAACTAACTTGTTTAACCCTTTTTTTATCTTTTCATTATAAATTTGATCTAGTTCGCCATTTCTTACTGCATCCTTAACTATAAATCCCGCATTTTCTAAACAATAAGATAAACTCTCTTTATACTCACTTTCGGAGCTTAAAAATCCACTATTATATGCATCTATAATTAATTCAATCCACTCTTCAATTGTCATTAAAATAAAATGCATTTGTTTTTGATTTTGTCCACTATGTTGTCTAAAATAACTAAGAGGTTCTTGTATATAAACTACTTTTCCTTTCCTCATCATATCTAGCCAAGTTGCAATGTCATTAATAGCAGAATAAGCCTTTCCTTTAAAATATCCAAACTTCCCGTCAAACAAATCCCGATTAAACAAAACAGTTGTCGGCTCACCAACTACATTTTTTAAGTTTTTTAACATATAATTTCCTAATTCTTTTCCTTCAAAAAGTGTAGTTTCTTTCGCGATTTTCATATTTAATGTTGAAGGTGGTAATATCTCTCCATTCTCATCAATCAGTTCACGATATGACGTCACAAATGAAATATTTTCTAACGTCAAAAAGTATTTCATCATTCTCTCGATCTTTTCATGATGAAATAAATCATCATCTAATAAAAAGTTTATATAGTCCCCATTCGCAAGTTCTACACACTTATTAAAGTTTTCGGCAACTAACGGCGTTTCATTTTTAACATATGTAATACACTCATATTCACGTAAGTACGGTTGAATCATAGCATTGACTTCATTATTTGTACTATCGTCAGAAATAATAATTTCAATATTTTCATATGTTTGATTCAAAGCGCTGTTGAGTGCTAATTCCAAGTAATAAGGTCTATTGTATGCAGGAATAAGTATACTTACTTTCGGTAATGAAGAATTATTATTTATATGTTGTTTTTTCTTTTCTATGTTTATTTTCTTCGCTCTAATTTTTTGGTAATAGTCTAATGTATATAATATTGATGATGGAACTATCCTTCTTGCATAATCTAGAAAATTAGTTATCGCTTTGTCTAACTCTTTTTCGGTGGATAAGAAACCATATTGTTCTCCTGCTATAATACTGTGTGAAAAATCTTCTAACCCATCCATCATTTTATTAGATTCATTTAACTGTTGATCTGGATGTAATCGAAAGTAACTAAGTGTCTCTGCTATATATACTGCTTTTCCTTTACTTAATAAAGATAACCATGAAGCTATATCTACGTTACATAAATACCGCCTCTTATCAAAAATCCCATATGGTTCTTGTAAATCATTTTTACGAAATAAAACTGTTGTCGGTTCTCCAATGTAATTTTTTTGATCCACAATTACCTTATTTCCTAATTCTGTTCCCTCTATAATGGTATCCTCTTCAAATAAACGGACAGTCGAATAAATATGTCGCAGTTCTTTCCCTTTATCATCAATTACTTGACGATGAGATGTTACAAGCTTAATTTCATTATCTAAATCATTGAAAAAATACTTCATCTTTTTTTCAATTTTATTCACATGAAATACATCATCATCCATTAAAAAATTTATATACTCACCGTTCGCTTCATTAAATAACATTAACGCATTTTCAAATTGTCCGAGAGTTGATCTATTTTTTATATAAATAATATTTGAATGATCACATAAGTATTTTTGTAACAATTTTTCTGTTTCATCATTCGTGCTGTCATCTCCAACTATAATTTCTATATTAGGGTACGTTTGTTCTAACACACTACATAACGCCTTTTCAAAGTAACGAGGACGATTGTACGTAGGAATTAATACACTTACCAACGGAAGTTGCTCTACCACCTCTTCATTTCTTTCAATACGAGTTCTCATTTTAACTCTCTCACCTCTTCGCATATTATTTATATACGCGACACAAAAATCACATTACTTTAACTGTATGGAGCCTATATACTTTTATGCAAACATGAAACAAAATATCATACTTTTCGTTCCTAAATAAACATATTTAATAACGCGGACATTTTATTTGCACCTTTTTTATTCATATGATCACTATCACAAAAATCATCATCACAAAATAATGGTGAATCAAATAGATCTATAATTTGAAAAGAATATTGAGTTTGAAAATCATTTATAACTTTATAAAAATCTTCTTTTAATTTCTTACTACTACAATTGAAATAATGTGAAGTAACAGGGAACACAACAATTAATGGCTTTATATCATTTTTCAACAGTAATTCTAAATATTTCTTAAAAATCATTTTATTTTCAACTAAAGTATGAGGATACGCCAATTTAGCATGTGAAGCTGCTCTTATTTTCCCGTGTTCTTCAAAAGGAATATGAAGAGAAGTAGTATTCCATTCAGCATTTATCCAAGGCAGTATCAATGATTCATCTTTTAGTTCGTCTAATAAAATATATTCAAAATGCAAATTAAAAATAGAAAGAAGTGGTTTCGGAGTATTTAGATGTGAGAATCCATCAGTGGGTAGAGGAGAGTGAACTACAGTATGATGACCATCTTGAAACAATGGATAATATACTTTGTGAATTCTATATGATTCAGATGATAACGACATATCAAAGTAAAACGAGAAATAGGCTATTCCTATTAAACAATATTGAAATGAATGATTGTTTGATAAAAGTTGTGACGCTATTAAATAATCATAGTATAGATCTTGCGATGGAAGTGTTAATTTTATTGACTTTTTTGAGAGAAGCTCCGTACTTATGCCACAATGTGGATAAGACAAACCGGTAGCAAACAATTCATACGTCGGATCACTCTTTGCTTTTTTCATAGAAATGTATAAAGACATAAGATCCGGATTTATTTGATAGATAGAAATTAATTTATCCTTCCATTCATACATGTATTTTGTTAAATTAATAATTTTTGAACTTTGCACGCCCCTATTTATCAAGTCATTTGTAAGTTTTTCTGCGTCCCCTCTCCAAATGACTATATATTGAAAAGAACTTTCTATACGAACAACATCTGAAACGTCTACAACATGAACTATTGTTTTACATTTATTTTTGTCTAACGTATTTCGAATCCTCTCCCCTGATAACTCATCACTTAAAACAATGATTTTATATTGCTCCTTCATGTACATCCCCTCCACTATATGTATAATATGAAATTCATTTTTAATTCGTAACAATCATATACACCTGCAATCTAACAAAAAAATAGCTCCACCATTAGGCGTAGCTATTTTTACAATTATTGCTTATTCAAATCATATTCCTTTATCTAACTCATAAAGTTTACGATACTTTTCATTTTCTTTCAGAAGTTGTTTATGACTACCTTGCATGACAATTTGGCCACGATCAAGGAATATAACTTCGTCTACATGTTCTATTCCTACAAGATGGTGCGTAATCCAAATAACCGTCTTTTCTTCCGTTGCAGAAAACATTGTTTCGATTAAAGACAATTCTGTTTTTGGATCTAAACCGATAGTCGGTTCATCAAGTACAATAATTGGTGTTTCTTGCATAAGAGTTCTAGCAAAAGCAACCCTTTGTCTTTCCCCACCAGAAAACCGCTTTCCCATTTCATGCATTTTTGTTTGTAATCCGTCTGGAAGAGAAGTAACATGTGAAGCTAATTGTGCTTTCTCTAAAGCTTTCCATATCTCTTCATCCGTCGCCTCCGGTTTGCCAATTCGTACATTATTTCCAATTGTCGTATCAAACAAATGCGGCTTTTGATTTAATACAGAAATATATTTAGCTAAAAGATTCGTATGAGCTCGTTCACCATTCAATACAACTTGTCCATTTACTGGGCTTAACGCCCCTGTTAACAATTTTAGTAAAGTAGATTTCCCTGTCCCACTTCTCCCTAAAATAGCAATTTTCTTCCCTGCTTTTATTTGTAATGATACATCTTTTAATACAATCTCATTACTATCTGGATAACTATACGATACGTGATTCAGTTCAATATCTACATGTTTTGGTTCAATATAATCTTTCTCTCCATGCAAATCCGTTTCATCATGTAAAACACTATCACTTTCTACGCCATTAAGACGATGGGTAGATTCTACGTACGACGGTATTCGATCGATGGCATCTGCAATAGGAATAAGCGCGTTTGTTACAGATAAAGTCATTAATACGAAAGCTGCGATAACTGTAGGAGCAATTTGTTCACTTGCCGCTTCATTCCCAGTCCATATGATCATCGAAATAACTACAATACCTACTACTAATTGAATGATACTGTCCCGAATATGATACCAGCGTTTCACTCTCTTTTCGATTTTTAACAACTGATCATTTTGTTTTACATACTCATTAATAAATTCATCTTTACGACCACTTGCTTGCCAATCAGATAATCCAAAAACAGCATCTGTCAGTTGTTGATACAAACGGTTTCTTCCTTGCTTTAAAGTAACATGATGTTTCTTCATCAAAAGTAATGATACAAACGGAAGAAGAAAAACGATAATAGCTAACATACAACCTACAATAAGTGCAAAAACAAAATCAAATGCACCGATAACAAGTACGAAGATACTATAAACAACTAGCGCTAATATGCTAGGAAATATTGTACGTAAATATAGGTTTTGCAAATGCTCTATATCTTCGGATAACACTCCTAACATATCACCCGTTTGAAATCGAGAACGGAAAAATAACGCCTGTGGTTCTACTATTCTATATAGCCTCGTTCTCATTTTTTCTAATATACGTAGTACGACATCATGTCCGACTAGGCGCTCTATATAATGAAATACAGCTTGCCCTATACTAAACGCTCTTGTTGCAACAATAGGAACATATACAGCCATTACATTTTCTGGTCTAAGGGCAGATTTTGAGATCAAATAACCTGAAATAAAAAGTAACATCGCTCCTGAACTAACTCCAAGAAGACCAAGGAAAATAGTTAAAGTCATTCTACCTTTATTTTGTTTTATATAAGGTTTAACCCAGTTACTCATTTCTCTCCCCTCTCTTCCCTATGAAAATGTAATGTCTCATTCTCTAAAAGTTCTTCATACGTCCCACTTTCTTTCATTTCCCCTTTATTTAGAATAAGAATATGGTCCATTTGTTTCATCCAATGTAGACGGTGAGTTGCTAAAAATACTAACTTTCCATTAAATAGACGTAACATCGCTTGCTTTATTTCAAATTCGGTTTCAATATCAAGATGTGCCGTAGGCTCATCTAATAAAATGATTGGTTTTTTACTTAAAAGCGCACGCGCCATAGCAACACGCTGTTCTTGTCCGCCACTTAGCATACGTCCACCTTCTCCAATTCTTTCGTGTATCCCATTTGGAAGTGATGTAACGAGTGAACGAAGGCCGACTTCATTAATAACTCTTTCAACTTCTTCATCTGTTGCATTTGTTTCATAAAAACGAATATTATCCTTTAATGAAAGCGGAAAAATATAAGGTTGCTGCGGAATATAAGCAATATTTTTTTGCCAATCTTCACGAGTAGATCCATCAACTTCTACACCATTTACTAACATCTTTCCACTCGAAGGAGATAAAAAACCTGCTAATACGTCGATTAACGTCGATTTCCCTGCACCACTTTCACCAATAACACCAATAGCACCGTTACCTTCCCAAGTAAAATTAATTCCTTCTAATATAGCCTTTTCAGATTCAGTATTATTAACTTTGATATCTTGTAATTTCAAGCTACTAGAGGCATTCCATACTATATCTTCATTTAAATCTTTCTTTTGTATTCCTTTTTGTTGTTGCAAAATCTCTTCTATTTGCTCCATCGCAATTTGTCCATCTAATGTCGCATGATAATTTGCTCCCACTTGTTTAATCGGCAGAAAATATTCCGGAGCTAAAATCAAAATTGTAAGGGCTGGTAATAGTATAATCGTTCCATCTATTAAACGTATCCCTAATCCAACTGCCACAAACGCAATTGATAAACTCGTAAAGAAATCTAATGCAAAAGAAGAAAGAAAAGCAACTCGCAAAGTACGCATCGTTGCTTTTCTATATCTTTTACTTACTTTTTCAATCTTTCCTTCGTGCTGTTCACTTTTCCCTAAATACTTTAATGTTTCTAAACCTTTTAACGTATCTACAAAATGATTCGAAAGTACACGATATATCTCATACTGACTATCTGCCATTTTTTGCGCTGCTAATCCGAGAAGAATCATAAATATGATCACGATAGGAATCGTTACAACTAAAATGATTCCAGACTCAATATCTAGCGTAAAAACGTATAGTACAATTAGACCTGGAACGATACTACTTCTAATCATTTTAGGAATCGTTAATTCAATATATGTTTTAAATTTCTCAATCCCCTCAATTGATAAGGTAACCAGATGACCAGTTCCAACAGTTTGAACATACCTTGGACCTAATGTGAAATATGCCTCTATCAATTGTTTTCTTAGTAACGACCCTGTTTTTTCAGCAAAACGTTCCACTAATATTTGTGATGTTCGAACTACTATGTTACGCGCTGCAAACGCGATACCAAAATAAACAACTTCACTTAATATTGTTTGTACTGTCTCTCCATGAAATAAAAACGTAATAGCTCGTGCTAAAAAGATTGTTTGCGCAATAATACTAAAAGCTTCTAAAATACTAATAATCGTTAACGCTACATATAAAATACGGCTACCGGGATAAGACGGAAGTCCTCTTTTTCTTTTCATTAGTACTCCAAATCGTTGTCTGACTTAACAGGTTGTCTAAATACATAATAACTCCATATTTGACTTCCGATAACGAAAGGCAAAATAGCAATCGCAAAGTAAGTCATAAGTTTTAATGCATAAGCTCCTGATGCTGCGTTGTAAATTGTCAAATCATTCATTGCTCCTAAAGAGCTAATCATAACACGTGGGAACATACCGATAAATACACTCGCACTTAGTAAAATGATCGTTAAACTCGTCATAAAGAAAGCCCAACCATCTCTTCTTCTTTTATTTAATAAAGTGGACACTAATAGTGCTACAAAAGCTCCGATTGGTACCATAATCCATTCTGTTCCATGAGCAGTGAAAATGTCGGTTTTCCATAACCCCACACCAGCAAAAACAAGAAGTGTAATTAATGAAAATGGTGCAATTTTTATTGCAGCAATTCGTGCACGTTCTCTCAATTTACCAGTTGTACGTATCGTAAGAAATTGTAATCCGTGAACAATACATAGTAGGAGAAACATTACTCCTCCAAGTAACGCAAATGGATGAAGTAATTGCAAGAATCCACCTACAACATTTTTACTCTCATCAATAGGTACACCTACCATAAAGTTTGCAATCGCAACTCCCCAAAGGATAGGAGGTAACATACTTCCAATAAACATCCCCCAATCCCATGCACTCTTCCATTTATGATTATCTATTTTCGCACGAAATTTAAAGGAAACACCTCTTAAAATTAAAGCAAGAAGCATAAATACAAATGGAATATAAAAACCACTAAATAAAGTTGCATACCAGTGCGGAAATGCCGCAAACATGGCTCCACCAGCACAAACAAGCCATACTTCATTCGCGTGCCAGAACGGTCCTATTGTATTTAAGTAAACTCGTTTTTCAAAATCATTCTTTCCTAAAAACCTCGAAACCATTCCTACACCAAAATCGAAACCTTCCAGTACGAAGAATCCAACAAACAAGATTGCAATAACTAAAAACCACAACTCATTAAGAGATAACATACTCTTCCTCCTTATCAAATGGATCATGGCTTTGATAATCCTTTTTCGTTTTCTTATTCGTGTGGCCCTTAATGGTACGAACAAATAAGTACACACAAATTCCACCCATAATTAAATACATTGATGTGAATGAAATAAGTGAGAATAATACTTCACCGAATGTTACATTTGGTGATACAGCATCTTCTGTTTTCATTACACCAAATACTACCCAAGGTTGACGACCCATTTCAGTCATAATCCACCCTACTGTATTACCGATGAATGGAAGAGAAATTGCATACACCATTAATTTTAAATACCACGTTTTTTCAGCTAAACGATCTTTTCTTGATAAGAACCATCCGTAAGCTCCTAGAAGAAGCATGAATGTTCCACTCATTACCATCGCTCTAAAACTCCAAAACATTGTATGCACTGGAGGAATATAATCCCCAGGTCCATATTTTTCTTCATATTGTTTTTGAATTTGATTCATTCCTTCAACTTGACCGCTAAACTTATCATACGATAATAGACTTAGCATATAAGGGATTTGAATCTCAAACGAATTTTCTTTCTTCTCTGTATCAATTTTCGAAAATACTGTAAATGGTGCTGGATCCTCACTTGTATTCCATAGTGCTTCAGCTGCCGCCATCTTCATTGGATGTGTCTTAATTAATTGTTGCGCTTGTGCATGACCAAAGAACAATACAAGCGCCGTTGTAATTGTTCCAACAATGATAGAAATTTGGAAAGATTTTTTAAATACTACAGTTTCTTGTCCTTTTGTAATTTTCCATGCACTTACACCAGCAATAAAGAATGCACCTGTTGCAATTGCCGCTGTAATTGTATGCGGGAATTGTACCCATAGTTGTGGGTTTTGAATAATGGCTAAGAAATCATTCATTTGCGCACGACCATCAGCTGCCATTTCATACCCGACAGGTGACTGCATAAATGCACTTGCAGTTAAAATCCAGAATGCTGATAACATCGTTCCAATTGAAAGGAGCCAAATACACATTAAGTGAATTCGCTTCGGTAATTTGTCCTCACCGAATACCCATAAACCTAGGAATGTAGACTCAATGAAAAATGCCAGTAATCCTTCAATTGCAAGCGAGGGACCAAATACATCACCTACAAAACGTGAATACGTTGACCAGTTCATACCAAACTGAAATTCTTGTAAAATACCTGTTACTACACCTACTGCAAAGTTAATAAGGAATAATTGCGTCCAAAACTTTGCCATCTTCTTATATACCTCTTGCCCTTTTACCACATACAACGTTTGCATGATCGCAATAATAAAAGCTAAACCAATTGACAGCGGAACAAAAAAGTAATGGAAAATCGTTGTTGATGCGAACTGTATTCGTGCCAATTCGAGCGTTTCCATACTAAAATCACTTCCTTCATAGTTTTTATAATAAAAGTTAATTGAGCAATCTTATCAAACTCAATTATTAAGAAATACGAAAAGACAAAAACATTTTGTATGTATTGTCGAAAAATATGAAGTTTCAGTTTTTCAAACTATTGTAATGCTATTTTTTACCTTTTCACTATTTCTGTAGTGTTTTATTCGTTAATCGAATTGTATAATATACCTGCATAGTAAATTCAGGTTATTTTTGACGTATTATTGACATCATTTTGTCTGAAATATGTCTTTTGTCATTTTTTTGAATCAGATTTTTCTCATTAGCAAAATGTGTTTTTTCAATATACTTCTTACTTTTGTATCTATAAAACAATCGTTTTTTCTTCATACGCTTGACTTTTACTCGGAAAAATGTCCTCGAAAGCACCCACGATAAATGCTTATTTTTTGTCAAGAGAAAAATGTATTTTCAAAATTCAAACTCGAAATAATGTTATTCAAAAATAGAAAACAACTTCCCTCTTCCTCGACTAAAAGTTCATTTTTTTGTCATTTTTCCAGAACAAATAAAAAAACTGAGAGTCGATTAAACTCTCAGTTTTTTTATTTATTTTGCTGTATGTTTTCTAACGGCTGGTAAAATTTCAGTAGCAATTAATTCAATATTTTTCTCAATTTTATCAAATGGTACACCGCCAAAATCAATTTGTGCCATAAAGCGTTGTTGGCCAAACAATTCATATTGGTAAAGCATTTTCTCAATGATTTGTTGTGGGCTACCAACCATTAAAGCATCACGGTAATCTATTGCATTTGTAAATTGCTGTTTCGGATACCCATCACCGCGCAGTGTAAGCATACCAGCATTAATGTGAGGGTAATATTCACTAAGTGCATCTTGTGAATTTTTTGCCGTATAAAATAAACTAGTTGTCGCAACTGGTAAACTAGCTGGATCAAATCCGCTTTGCTGAGCAGCCTCGCGGTAAGCATCTACTGACACTTTAAAGTTAATTGCTGGACCACCAAGTGTTGTTATCATCATTGGCACACCTGCACGTCCTGCTTTAATTGCACTAGCTGGTGGACCTCCAACTGCACGCCAAATTGGTAAGTTATTATTTTTCGCTCTTGGAATAACCGATGCATGTGCGAGCGGTGCTCTGAACTGTCCATTCCATGTTACATGTTCCTCGTTATTAATTTTTAATAAAAGATCCATCTTCTCTTCAAATAATTCTTCATAATCATTCACGTCATAACCAAGTAAGCTATATCCTCCAATACGAGATCCACGACCAGCCACAATTTCTGCACGTCCATTAGAAATCAAGTCAATGGTAGCGAAATCCTCATATACTCGAACTGGATCAGATGTACTTAATATCGTTGCGGAACTTGCAATTTTTATATTTTTCGTAGCTTGCGCGACCGCACCTAAAATAACTGTATGAGCTTGCGTTGTAAAATGTGTTTGGTGACTTTCGCCGACAGCAAACACATCAAGTCCTGCCTCATCTGCTAACTTAGCTGTTTCAATTAGTTCGTGAATTCTTTTTTCTGGCGTAATTTTGTCCCCATTATGTGGATTTAAAACATGATCACCAATTGAATATAATCCAAACTCAATTCCTTTTCTTGTATCTATACGGTATTTTTCCATAGTTACTCTCCCCTTTAATAAAGTAGTATTAGTTTTTTTCTAAAAACGTTGGTAAGTCAAGTTTATCTCCGTATTACCTACACCATCACTTGATTAGTCAATTGATGGTGTAAAAAAAATTACTCTTGCGGTAATTCTTTTTTTTCACTATGCTTATGAACTTTCGTCATCAGCTCATATAATATTTTCTGCTCTTCTTCATTTAATACATCATCAAAAAACGAAGATTGAAATGCAAGTTGCTCTGGCAATGCTCTCTCTAAAGCCGCTTCTCCTTGCTCTGTAAGACTAATTGTTTTCGTTTTCCAATCTTGTTTTCGTACAATATATCCTTCTTTTTCAAGACGAGTTAACATTCGAGAAATGCCACCTTGTGTAACAGTTACCTTTTCAGCTAACTCCATTTGTGTTAGTGGTTGATACGTACGTATTTGCAAAAGCACATCAAATTGAGCTGTCGTTAAATCAAAACGTTTTAAAAACTCATTTGACATTTGATTACTTTGGTTCGTAAATCGTATTAAACGTAACCATATTAATGATCCTATCGTATTATCGCGCATGTTTTGTCACTTCCTAGCGTTAATCTTACTATCACTTTACTACGCAAGTGATAAAAAAGCAAGAGAAAATGTAATAAATATAGCGATAGAGTATTGCATAAATAATGATAAGTAAGAATTCATATAAACATGAATTCTTACTTATCATTATTCTTAGCTTTTCATTTCATTCATTACTATATTTAAAGCTGACATAGCTTTTGGCCAACCAACGTAAAAAGCCATATGTGTTATTAATGCAACCAATTCATTCTCCTTAATCCCATTTTGTTTAGCTAGCTTCAGATGAAATTGTAATTGTTCTGTATTACCGAGACTGATTAGTGCTGACACAGTACACAAACTTCTTTCCCTTAATGTTAAAGTGGCATCCCGCCACACTTCCTCAAATAATATCTTTTCACTATAATGAGCAAATGCAGGTGCCATTTCTCTCATTTTCTTTTTGATATGTACTTCAATAAGTTCATTTTTCATTTTTTTCTCCCTTTATTTTCACCATTTGTGCTATTCCTTGACCAAATGACCAGTTTTCAGCAGCTGTCTCATTTAGTGTAATAAAAATATCCGAAGTTTTAATGTCGGAATATTCTGCGATTTTTAAAGATACCGATTGATACAAATCTTTTTTCTGTTGCACCGTTCTTCCCGGTCCACATGTAATAGAAACATATATCATATTCTCTGTTCTCTTTTCTCCTCTTTCCAACAAATAATATGGATTATATAAAAATTTATTTTGTTGGTAAGGTAAGAACATTTGAAAATAATCATTTTCAGGGATGTTAAAATGTTCAATTAACGAAAGATGGATACATTCCCCCATTTTTTCCAACTCTTCTTCATTTAATATGTTTTCAGGATAATAAATCTTCACAAAAGGCATAGACTTTCATTCCTTTTCTTATTTTTAATATACAACAAAATTTCATCGTGAAATGTGTAAAATCTCATATACTGTAGCACCTTTATTTACTATAATATCAGGCTTCTCTTCATAAAACTCAAACCTACTATATCCCCATTTATCCGGATTATAAACGATTACATTCCCTAAACACTTTTCATTGTTTTGTACATTTTCATTCATCATGTTTAATTGAGTCCCAATCAGCGTTTTACTTTGAGCAATACTTCCTGCATATTCAACAACATATCTACTTTTCTTAAATCCATCACTTAGATTAACAACTAATGGAACACCTATATGTATTTGTTGCCAACCAAACGATTGTAAAATATTATCGTAATACCCTTCAAAGATAAATTTATTCATCCCTTCATGCCCATTCCAAATATATAAAGGTGCATAGCAGTTATAAAAATTCCCGTCTTTCTCCGTTTCCGTAATTAAATAAGCTTTAAAATTTAGTGCTTGGAAACCATCAGTTTTATAACCATTATCCTTTACCCTTTTCTTAATAATTTCCATGTCATAATCCTTTGGCAAAATGACCTTATATTGCATTCCAATCATGTTTATCACTCGCTTTCAATCTTATATACATTATGATAAATCGATAAGTAGCTAACGTAAAATAGGTATAAATTATGTTTGGTATCATTTATAATGATAGTGCATAAGGGGCTGAGATATATGGAAATAAATGATCTTATTATATTCAAAACTGTAGCCAGTGAGGGTTCTATTAGTAAAGCTGCTAAAGAGTTAGGTTATGTTCAACCGAACGTAACTGAAAGAATTAAAAAATTAGAACAAGAATTAGAAACACCCTTACTACATAGAGATAACAAAGGCGTTTCCTTATTACCTTCTGGTGACATTTTATTAGATTACACGAATCAAATATTAACTCTATTAGAAGAAGCGAAAGATAAAATTAAAACAAGTGGGTCTTCTTATATAATCGCGACGTCACAATCGATTTTGACTAATTATTTAAGTAAGCGTATTAGAGAAAATTTCATGAATTATCAAATATATGTAGAAAATAGTAGTCATTTGCCAAAATTACTGCAGCAACAAAAAGTTGATATGGTCATCACTTATGAGGATGATTCTGGTGCAGGTTTTAAAAAAGTATTTACTACTTCAATTTCTATAGGCTTACTAAAAGATCAAGAAAAATGTATCATTGACTATTCAAAGGAACTCTTCTTCGTTAGCAATGACAAAAAGTGCCCTTTTAGAAATAAGACGATACAATTTCTAAAAGAAAATAATTTATCTCAGCGTCAACTTCAACAATTAGATTCTTATTCGCTTATGGAAGAGTTTATTCAGGACGGAAAAGGGATAGCCTTTTTGCCGATTAAAAATGATAAATTGGTACCAATTGAAGATGTTCCAGTTGAAAAATTAGCTGTTCATTTTTTTACAAATCAAAACTCTTTCAAACAAATCCCTGATGAACTATTCGGTTAATAAAAAATCCCTCCTTTATGAATCTAAAAGAGGGATTTTCATATTCTATACAATTGATTTTTCACACATTTTGCTCCACTTCTGCACTTTTCTCCTTCTTATTCCGCTTCATATTCTTCAGTCCCTTAACCGTGCCAACTAATCCTTTCGGGAAAACTAGCAATACGATAATGTACAATAAACCAAGAATAATCGTCCATCGTTCAAAGATCGGATACTCTGTAGCTAGTTCTGATAAATAATATTTTAGAGATTCAATAATTCCAGCTCCTGCAATTGCTCCAATTAACGTTCCAACCCCACCAATCATCGTCATCAATAATGCATTTAATGTCATTTCAATTGAAAATACAGTCGTATTAACAAAACGCAATGTGATAACAAATAAACCACCGCTAATCGCAGCTACTACTCCTGCAACAATGCTAGCAATAATTTTATAATGAAGCACTTTATATCCTAGTGCTTCAACACGTTGCTCATTTTGGGAAATTGCCTTTAATACTTTTCCAATAGAAGATTTGGTGAAAAGACGTAACAGAACAAAAATGATAAGTAAACATATAAGTGTTACATAATAAAACGTAAAACGATCACGGAATACGTCTGGTACACCAAATGTAAAACCATCTCCTCCGTGAGTAAGCCCACGCCATTTTTCAGCAAGTACAAAAAATAACTGTGAAATAGCAAGTGTTAACATTGCATAAAAATGACTTTTCAATCGTAAAGAAAGCAAACCAATTATATAACTAACGATTGCTGAAACGATAATTGCAGCTACTATTCCAATTAAAAAGTTCGTTATTGATACGCCTTGTCGATCAAATAAAAGCGCTACCCCATATGCTCCTATCCCAAAGAACATACAATGACCGAACGATACAATTCCTGTATACCCAAGTAATACATCAAAACTCATTGCAAAAATAGCAAAGATGAAGATTTGAGTGAACAAAATTAACAGGCTCCGTGAATCATTTACGAACGGAAATACACTTAAACAAATGAGCATACATACTCCGAAGTATACTTTAATTCGGTCCGATGTGTTGTTCACCATTTCACCCCTTTTCACCAACAAGTCCAGTTGGCTTCACTATTAAGAAAAATAGTAACATTAACATATTAATTGCAAGTGATAAATCTGGTATAAAATACGCTGTAAAAGCACCAGCTAATCCGACAATTAAAGAAGCAATAGCTGAACCTTGAACGCTTCCTAATCCACCGATAATTACTACTATAAAAGCTAAAATTGCATACTGCATGCCCATCTCGGCGAAAATAACGCCCGAATACGGTGCTAATAAGAATCCTCCCAAAGCTGCCATCCCTGCCCCTAATAAAAAGACGAAAGAAAATATCGCTTTTACATTAATACCAAGCGCTTGAACCATTTCTTTATCCATTACACCTGCACGGATCATAAGACCTATCTTCGTCTTTTTGAGTAATAGTAGTAGTGCAATGTAAATAATTATCCCAATCAAAATAACAAATAGACGATATTTAATTAATATAATACCTCCGAATGTAAAACTTCCTTGTAACCATAACGGTAATTTTGCACTAATAGGGTTTGGCCCCCAAAATATTTTAATACACTCACTAAGAACGAGCATTCCTCCAAGCGTAACGAGCAGCTGTCGAACATGATTTCCATATACCGGCCTAATAAGAAACCTTTCTAAAATAAATCCTAGGAACATTCCCATGGCTACTGCTCCAACTAAAGCTAATATATAACTTCCTGTCACATTAAATAACCAAACACCTGTAAATGCTCCCCATGCAAATAAACCACCGTGTGCAAAGTTTAAAACGCTCATTAAACCAAAAATAAGTGAAAGACCTGATGCTAACAAAAAAATGAGCATCCCTGTTGAAATCCCATTTACAAATAAATTGATTAACACATCCATCCTTTTCACCTCGGATTCATGTTAAGAGATTCCTAAATATTTATGACACATTTCCTTATCCTTTTTTAATTCATTCATAAAACCGTTATGAACAATTCGTCCGTTATCCATAATGTAAAAATAATCGCCAATTTGACTGGCCATCATAAAATTTTGCTCAACAAGTAAAACTGTTGTTTTCTCTTTCATCTTCAAAATAGCTACCATTAATTTCTCCACCATTATCGGGGATAGCCCTTTGCTCGGTTCATCAATAAGTAATAATCCATCACTATTAATAAACGCTCTTGAAATAGCCAACATTTGCTTTTGCCCTCCGCTCAAGAGCCCACTTTTCTTATTCCAAAACTGCTTTAAATCCGGAAATAGTTCCAGCATCCACTCTATTTTCCCTTCTACTTCCTCACCTTTTCCCCTAGCAAGAGCGAAAGTTTCTTCTACTGTCAAATCATGAAAAATACCTTGATTTTCTGGTACATACCCTATTCCTTTCCTTGAAATTAAATGTGTAGGTAATCCACTCACTTTTGCACTATCATAATAAATTTCACCATCTGCAATGCGGTGAAACCCCATCACTGAACGTAATGTCGTTGTTTTCCCTGCCCCATTTCTACCAAACAGTACAGTAATCGTCCCTTTCTCAACAGCAAGAGATACTCCTTGCAAAATATGAAACTGATCTAAATACGTTTCTATATTATTCACTTGTAATAGTGCCACTATATAATCCCCCTAAATAAGCACTTTGTACACGCTCATCTTTCATAATTTCTTCTGGCAATCCTTCAGCCAATAACTCTCCATGAAATAAAACGATAAGATGATCTGACAAACCTAGTATCATATCCATTTTGTGTTCGATAAGTACAATTGTGCTCTCTGGATGTTTCTTAATATTTTCAATCACTTGTAATATAGCAGGGACTTCCTCAACCGAAATACCTGCCGTCGGCTCATCAAGTAATAACACATCCGTTTTTAAAGCTAATAACATCGCAAGTTCTAGCTTCCTTTTCTCTCCATGTGCCAAATCTTTCGCTAATACGTTCTCTTTTTCATGAAGTAATACTGTTTTTAAGAAACGTCTCGCCTCTCCAACTTGTTGCTTTAATTTTGCTGAACTCGGGAAAAAACTATAGTAATCTTGTACGAATGATTGAACACTTAAACGGACATTTTCAAGTACCGTTAATTCTGGGAATATGTTTGTAAGCTGAAAAGAGCGACCGATTCCTAAGCGTGTTCGATCTGAAATCGATAGTTTTGTAATATCTTGCCCTTTAAAATACACTTCACCTGTTGTGGGTGAAATCTGTCCACTTAGTAAATTAAATAACGTTGTCTTCCCCGCACCATTTGGCCCAATAATAGAAATGAGCTTTCCTTTTTGGACAGTTAAATTTACATCTTTAATAACTTGATGTTCACCAAAAGATACACTAAGATTTTTCGTCTCTAGCAAATGTGTCACGAAATCCCTCCCTTTAAAGCCGTGAGTATGAAAGAAATATGTATAAAGAGGGTCCCCCCTCTTTATACAAAAACAACAGAAAATTCAGTCTATTTATTTTGAACTGGTGGTTCTGTTTCTTTCATCGTTAATTCTCGCTCTAACACTGGCACCGGATAATCAACACCGTCTTGCTTTTTCAATGTGATAGAATACAGTGTCTGCATCGCTTGGTGGTCCTTCTCTCTAAACTTCATCTTTCCTTTCGGTGTATCAAATTCCATTCCTTCCATTTTCTTAATCAAGGTATCTACATCTGTATCACCTTTTGTTTTCTTTAAGGCTTCTACAATAGAAATTGCTGCTGACATTCCTCCTGCTGTAAACAAATCTGGCACTGCACCATTAAAACGTTTTTTATGCTCTTCAACTAGCCAATCATTCACTTTATTTTTTGGAAGTGTGTGATAATATACAGAAAAACCTTGCATACCTACTAATGCATCCATTGTTTTTAATGCTGGTATATCTGGCGCACCTGTAGAAATTTTAATACCTTGCGCTTCCACATTCATATCTTTCAACTGTTTCCAAGGTGAATTTGCCCCTGCCCAAACGATAAATAAATAATCTGGTTTTGAACTAATGATATTTTGAATATTCGCTGTAAAATCTGTTGAATTTGTATCCGCGTATTGCTCATTCACAATGTTCGCACCTAATTTTTTCGCACCCGCTTTAAATGCAGCAATCCCTTCACGACCAAAAGCGTTATCTGGGGCAAATGTTGCAATCTTTACATCTTTTTTCGCAATTGCTGCTGCTCCTGCAATCGCATCTTGTGAGGAACTTCTTCCAGTTCTAAAAATATATTTATTCCAGTTCTTCCCGGTAATACTATCCGCAACTGCCGGTTCTACAACCATAATCTTTTCATATTCTTCAGCCAGTGGTAAAACCGCTAACGTATCACTTGAACTAGACGATCCAACTAAAAAATCAACTTTCTCTTCTTCTAATAACTTCGTAGCTTTTTTAACTGCTACATCCGCTTTCGTTTCTGTATCTTCTACAACAAACTTAATCTTTTTCCCATCTACTTTCCCAGTTCCACCAGTTGCATAATCTAACCCTAATTCAAATCCGTTCACTGTTTGTTTTCCATACGATTCTAGCGGTCCTGTTAAAGAAGCAAGGACTCCTACCTTAATCGTTTTTTCATCCTCTGTACTTGTTTTCTTTCCTGAACAAGCTGCCGTTATTAATAACGAACCTAAAACACAACCAGTAAACATTGTTTTTAGCCACTTACGTTTTTTCATCGACATTGTGATCCTCCCCATACTTTACTTTCTGATAGAATCAAACACGCCAAAATCCCCTGTCCGTAATCATGACTAACTAATTCGATAGATAATGGAAAACTCTTGTAGTACCCTCTACATTCGGCACAAATATATAATCACCTTCCTATGTAATGGAAACGGACATACAATCAATATATATTCTGCAATCCAATTGAAAATACTGTTTCATTTCAGTAATGACCATACAAAAAGACTAACTTATTTTTAAGTTAGTCTTTTCCCCTTAATTAGAGTTAAGTTCTACTTTCTCTAACCCTTCAGCCAATTGTTTCTTATCTAGTCCTTCTCCTATTACTACTAAGTTTGTCGGGAAACCGAAGTCTTGTTCTAATAAAGTTGGTACTCCGAACGAATATTGGAATAGGTGAGGGTATTTATCTCCATGGAATTTCACAAAACCTTTCACTCGATAAATACTATCTGGTAAATTCGAAAGCCATTCATATAATTTGTCTTGATCAATCGGTTTCGTAAATTGATATGTCATTGTTTGTATATGTAAATGCTGTTTGACATGTAGTGTCTCGTGTTCCTCATCATTTGGAAATTCTGCTTCTTCTATATCTTTTAAAGATATATTACAATACTTTGTCTCATACATTTTCGCATGATCATTTATTGCCTTTACTTCTTCAAATACTGTATTCTTATCTTCATCTGTTAGTAAATCTGCTTTATTAACAAGAATGTGACTACCAAATTTCAGTTGCTCATGCAATAGCTGTTGTACATTTGCACTTAATATACTTCGATTTAACCACCTTACTGCATCTAAAACGACTACAATTGATTTCACTTCCAGAAAAGGAGCTAAAATTGGCGAGACACACGCGTCTAACACTTCAATTGGATGCGCAACACCTGTCGTTTCTATATAAATTACATCTGGTCTTTCTTGTTGGTATAACGAATGTAATTGTATTTCAAGCTCTTCTTTTAACGTACAACAAATACATCCTTTAAGAAGTTCTCTTAAAACATTCTCTTTTCCAATAATATCTGTATCTACTGAGTATTCACCAATTTCATTCATTAATACTGCAACTTTTCTATTCTTCTTTTTCTCTGCTAACAATAAATTTTGTAATAATGTTGATTTTCCACTACCTAAAAAACCACCTAATATATGAATCTCCACTTTATTCATTCAACCGACCATCCATTTCTTTACTTCAAATGTATTCAAAGCGTAATAATTACGATTTATATTTATCATTTTATTAAAAGAATGACCATTTGTAAATATAAGAGATTCACTGTTCATTTACTTCATATGCAACTCTAACTCCAGACTCAATTGCCCCTTGCATCCATCCATGTGTTAATGTCGTATGCTCTCCTGCAAAATGTACTTTTCCAGATGGTGGTGTAATATACGGAAATAACTCGAGCTCTTGGCCTGGTTCGAAAGCTGTAAATGCACCGCAAGAATACGGATTTTTACTCCAGCTAAAAGATGTTCCAGTGACAAACTCACTATAGACGATATCACCGTATATTTCCGCTAAATTTTTTAATGCGTACCGAATACGATCTCTTTGCGGGAGACTATCCCATGTTAACGCCTCATCTGCCCACGTATAACTTGCTATAACGATAGCTGGTCCTGGAGTATGAATGCCATAACTCGGATAGTATGTAAACCGTATCGGTAAATCAGTAATAGATTTACCGCCACACTGTCCCGCTTTCTCCCAAAATCTACTTTTAAACTCTATTGCAATTTTAGTTGCAGCAATATAATTTAATTCACGAATTGCTCTTTTTTTAAAATAAGAGAATAAATAGTATGGCTGAACTTCTACAAATCTTAACGCTGAAAATGGAATTGTAATAATAGCAAAATCACTTGTTATTGTAAATTGCTCTAACGTTTGTTCATGATTTCCTTGTAACATTACTTTATTATCTTCTTGTATAATTTTATCAACCTTATACGGCATTAAAATATGTTCCCTTAATTGTGGTAAGAATGCATTCGATAACTTATCCATTCCACCAGTTATTTCATAATATTTCGTTGTTGAAGTAAAGAAAATCATTTCACGTAATACTTCAATTAAGGACATTCCCATATAAGCTTCCATATCAAGAAGTACCCCAATCATATCTATCGCACCATCTGAATAATACTCCATTAAAAATGAACCAAGCGAATACGTTTTATACTTTTTTTCAACGATAAGCCAGTTTTTATCAGGATCCTTCTTAATGTAATTTAGTATTGGTTCTAATACTTCAATCATTAGCTCTTCTGCCGTTTTTCCTCTTTCTTTATCCAAAACCGGATATTCAAGTACACTTGGATCATTTTCAAACACATTCAATCTCGTTTGAATGTTATTCGTATAAATGATATCTGCAAAAGTTTTATTTATAAAAAGGTTTAAAGGTAGTTTAAATTTATGAATATACGCTAAGGTTAACTTATGGGTGTCAGGGATTCTCATCGGTCCCACATTAAAATATAAACCCACACTAAATAGTTCCCGAATCGTATACACTCTGCCACCTATTCTGTTATTTGCTTCTATAATCGTTACTTCGTGCCCAGCCTCTTTTAATAAAGAACCTGCAACTAATCCAGAAATCCCTGCACCTGCAATCGTAATCCGTTTTGGGTTATTCTTTTTAACAAGCCCTGCATGAATAATATGAAGCATTTCTTCCATTGCTAATGGACTCCCCATGCCATTTCCCCTTTTACAAAGGATTTTACTGAATTATATTCGGTTCACTGAATTCCTATGTTTTGTTCGCGGATTTGCACGGATACATTTTCAAATACTTGAATATCTTTTATAAAATGTAATAAACTAGATATGACTCTATAGAAGTAAGACGTATTATCTTACATAATAAAATCAATGAAATTGCGAGGAATTTTGAAATGAAAAAAGGTATTAACCGTGTTGTATTAGTAGGAACAGGAGCAGTTGGATGTAGTTATGCTTACTGCATGATTAACCAGGCTGTAGCTGAAGAATTTGTTTTAGTCGATGTAAATGAGGCAAAAGCTGAAGGGGAAGCAATGGACTTAAGTCATGCTGTTCCATTCGCACCAGCTCCAACTAGAGTATGGAAAGGCAGCTACGAAGATTGTAAAGATGCTGACCTTGTAGTTATTACAGCTGGATTACCACAAAAACCAGGCGAAACACGTTTAGATTTAGTTGAGAAAAACGCTAAAATCTTCAAACAAATCGTTCGCAGTATTATGGATAGCGGATTTGATGGCATCTTCTTAATCGCAACAAACCCTGTAGATATTTTAACTTACGTAACTTGGAAAGAATCTGGTTTACCGAAAGAACGTGTAATCGGTTCTGGTACAACGCTTGATTCTGCTCGTTTCCGCTATATGTTAGGTGAGTACTTCGATATTGGTCCACACAACATTCACGCTTATATTATCGGAGAACACGGCGATACTGAACTTCCAGTTTGGAGCCATGTTTCCGTTGGTATCCAAAAACTACAAACACTGCTTGAAAAAGACAACACGTATAATCAAGAAGATTTAGACAAAATTTTCATAAACGTCCGTGATGCAGCTTACCATATTATTGAGCGTAAAGGCGCAACTTATTATGGTATCGGTATGTCACTTCTACGTGTTACAAAAGCAATTTTAAACGACGAAAATAGTGTATTAACTGTATCAGCTTACTTAGAAGGTCAATACGGTCAAAAAGATGTTTATATCGGGGTACCTGCTGTTTTAAATCGCGGCGGTGTTCGTGAAATTTTAGAGGTTGAATTAAGTGAAGATGAAGAATTAAAATTCGACCACTCTGTTCAAGTATTGAAAGAAACAATGGCTCCGGTTCTTTAATTAAGATAAAAAGCAATCCAATTTATTTTGGATTGCTTTTTATTTTCATTATCTCCTATGACTTTTTAGTGATTTTCTATCATTTCTTATTTTTTAGTCGCATCCTCATTATTTATATCAAGTACATCTAATAAAAAGATAAAGATTGGTATCCCGATAATAAGCCCCCATATTCCAAGGAAATGCTCTGAGAAGATAAGAATCATAAATGTGTAGAATATTGGTAAATTTGTTTTTGCAGACATAAACTTCGGATTTAAAAAATAACTTTCAAGAGCATGGATTACTGTTATGAATACGAGTATGTATACTACGTACATAACTCCGCCTACGTTGTAAGCAATGATACAAAGTGGAAACAAAGAAATAATCACACCTGCAACAGGAATCAACCCTAGTAAGAAAATCATAACAGCTAATACAAGTAGCTGTGGAAATCCTAAAACGATTAATGCAATGACAGTAAGAATACAATTTACAACGGCAATTAAAAACTGAGCCTCAATTACTTTGCCGAACGATCTTGCAAATCTTTCACCAAAATATGCAATTTCTTCATAAAAGATTTTTAACTTACTATCTTTAAACTTTGATGTAAATGTAATAATACGCTCTTTTTCTAATAAGAAAAATAAGCTTAAAATTAGAGATAATAATATTTGTAAACTTACCTTTCCTATATTTGCTATTGATTGATATATGACGTCTACACCTTGTTCTATATATTTTGATACTTCCATCCCATTAATTGTCGAAAGTGCATATTTAACGATTTCATTATCAGGTGGATTTTGAAAAAACAGTTTAAATTGATAAATTAATTGTGAAATTTGTATCGTCAGCACAGGTAAATATTTATATAATGTTGTGCCTATAAAGGAAACTAGTATTATATATAAACATGCAATAACAATTTTCCGGTTTACTTTCAATTTTCTTGAAATAAAACGTTGAAATCGATCCATTAAAAACGTCAGTATAAACGTAATTAATATTAAATTAATCATACTTTTTAATGCGTATAATACAAGCGCTACTATTATTAAAACGAGAAACCGTTGAAACCCTCTACTTCGAAAAAAACTCTTTACTTCATTCATTAAGAATTAACCTCCCCCTTCAATGGATGGAAATTGAATATATTACATTTTATGAACTCCTATAGACAATCTTTCTTACTAATTGAGAAGAATCCTTTTTTTCTTTTCATATTGTTAGATTCGTTTAACTGGAATCCACCAACATAATTTCGGTGGCAGTTATTTTTCATATAATCTTTTATAAACTAGGTGATTTTCTATTTTTAGACTGCTGTTCATACGCATATCCAATATTGAAAAGCTCTTTTTCACCAAACTGTTTCCCTACAAACACTACACCGATTGGTTCTCCATTTTTATCATATCCAGCAGGAACCGCTAATTCCGGATAACCAGCTACAGCTGATAGAAGGACTTCATCGTTATTAATCATAACTAGAGCATCCAAACCTTTTTCTACTAAATACCTATCTAGCTCTTTTCTTGCATTTTCTTGACTCGTTTGCACTACGTTTTCAAACTCTTCTTTCGTTATAGCAGATTTTTCAGACCCTTCAATTAATGTTTGTCCGTATTTTATTCGTCTTTTACTATCCTTTTTATTAAACGCTATAATCTCTTCTAACGATTTTACCGGTACATTCTTTTGCTGTGAAAGATAGTCGTTTACATTATGCTTGAACTCATATTCTAATGTTTGCAAATTATCTACACCCTCAGCACTTAACTGGATATTATCAGTTAATATCGCACCTGCATCTTGAAGGTCTTTTCTAATTTTTTCTACTACTACTTTTCTATTTTCATCTTGTTGGTCTACAGAAAAAAGAAGCCCTATCTTTTTCCCTTTTAATCCATCTATTGATAAATCCTTTGTATAATCAATTCTTTCTTTATCTTTCATTTTTTCTGTCATAACATCTTTTTCGTCATAACCTATCATTGCATTAAATAACGTTGCTACATCTTTTACTGTTCTTGCCATAGGTCCTGCTGTATCAAGAGTTTCAGCTAATGGAATAATTCCTGTTCTACTTACCATACCTAAAGATGGACGTAACCCAACTACTGATTGCTGCGCCGCTGGTGCAACAATCGATCCCGTCGTTTCTGTTCCAATTGCAAGCGGCGCAAAATCTGCTGCAACTACTGTAGCAGATCCTGAACTTGATCCTGAAGTATCGAATGTAATCGGACCGTACGGGTTTAAATTTTGTCCTTTCTTCCCGCTATACCCGCTTGGCATTGTAAAAGATAAATAGTTCGCCCACTCAGACATATTCGCTTTTCCTAAAACAAATGCTCCTTCTTCTTTCAACTGCTTCACAATTGTTGCGTCTTGATCTGCAATCCAATCTTTTAATACATAAGTTCCTGCACTAGTCGGCATCACTTTTTCCGTCTGTACATTATCTTTTACAACGACAGGAATACCATATAAATTCGAATTTTTGTTTCTACCCCGCTCTTGATCTAACTTTCTTGCTTCTTCCATCGCATTAGGATTTATCTCTGTAACAGAATTTAATGTTATTCCATTTTGATCATGTTCTTGTATTCTAAAGAGATAAATACTCGTTAATTCTTCATATGACAACTTTCCATCATCAATCATTTTTTGAAGCTCATCTACAGTCGCATTTACGACTTCTCTTTCTTTTATCTTTACATTTTCTATATTGATTCCTTTAAGCTGATTATGTATCGGTTGTAGCACTCTTTCTTTATCATATACAATACGCTCAGGTTCCTTTGGAAAATAATTTTTATACACGTAATATCCGCCGGCACACGCTAATAAGACAATGCCTCCAGTGATAGACAGCGTTACCTTTACCCATTTCTTCATGTTGCTTCCTCCACTCTATAAGATGCTTAGCTATACAAAAAAGAGAGTTACCTTTTACTTAACTCTCTCCAATCAAAATGCTAAATGAAAAAATGAAAGATTTCAATCTAATTACTTCTTTTTTTGCATTTGCTTTGCTAACATTTCTTTCACTTGATTATACGTTAACCCTGAATTTTTATTTAAACGCTTTACTTCCTCAACATCAGTACCTACCACTGTATATTTTTTCTCATCATTCATTTTTCTAATTCCCTTCTCACCGTATTATTTCTTATATTTCTTCCCTAAATGCGCATAAATTAACACCACTACAAAAAAGGAAGCTGTTTTTAAGCACAGCTTCCTTCTCGTTACATATTGTATTTCTTAATAAAACTTCACTACATCTTCAGTAGGCAAGAACGTTCTTTCTGCTGGTTGTTCGTTTGATTCACCAAATGGCATTTGACCTACTAAGCTCCACTCTGCCGGAATGTTCCAAGTTTCTTTCACTTCAGCATCTACGATTGGGTTGTAATGTTGTAATGACGCCCCAATTCCTTCAGCAGATAATAGCATCCACACAGTATGTTGTAACATCGCATTTCCTTGATGAGACCAGAATGGGAACTGATCTTTGTATAATGGGGCATTTTCTTGCATTTTTTCTACAGTTGCTTGATCTTCAAAGAATAGAACTGTTCCTACACCTGCATGGAAGCCTTTTAGTCTTTCTACAGTCGCTTCAAAGTTTTCTGCTGGTACGCGTGCTCTTAGTGTTTCTTTAACGATATCCCAAAACTTTTCATGCTCTCCATCCATTAATACAACCATACGACCACTTTGCATATTGAAAGATGTTGGTGCGTGTAAAGCTGTTTTTAACACTTCTTCAATTCTTTCTTTCGTAATTGCATCGTTTTTTGTTACTTTACGAATTGAACGGCGGTTCACGATTGCTTCTTTTAAGTTTGTTGTAGTTGCTGACATTTTAATTCCTCCAAATGTTTGTTTTATAATTTATTTTGTTATTTCATAACAAGCGAATTAGCAATATCCATCGGTATTACATTGCATACCTTCAAATGAATTTGTTTTATCCTTTTCAATTTCTTTATCAATGACCCTTTCTAGTGTTTCTTTACTAGCAAGCCCTTGAATGACTTCATCTCCAATCATGACAGTTGGAACAGCCATAATATTCGCTTCATCATATGCGTGTTGAATTGCTTCTTGATGCTTTTCTTTATATTTACGAGTTACTAAAGCATCTTTAAATTCCGCCTCAGGAAGTCCTACTTCTACCGCTAATTTTGTTAACACATCAATATCTTCAATGTTTTGCTCTTCTTGGAAAAATGCTGTGAATACGCGGTGATGATACTCATTACCTAGTCCACGTTCTTTCGCAAATTGACATCCTTCGAAAGCTAAATGTGTATATGGATGTGGTGAAACACGTGGCAAGCGCATATCAATTCCAAACTTCTTCGCTGTCGGAAGAATGAAAGCATCCCATGAACCTAATTTTTCTGGTTCATTCCATGGATCTATTTTTGAATATGGACTTGGACGTAATTCAAATGGCATCCATTCAATCTCTACACCTTTCTCTTTCGCTACCTCATCTAATGGACCTTTTGCTAAAAAACAAAACGGACATATAAAATCTGAGTATACTTTCATTTTTACAGTCATAACTTTTACACCTTACCTTATCGTTGTAATCAAATCAGTTACATTGATGATAAAAAAATATAAATATTATTTAAGCATTCATTTTTTCTTGCAAAGTTTCAAACAACTGCCCCATCGTAATATTTCTCAAAACTTCTTCCATCGCGGATTGTGCTTGAATTAAAATAATTTCTAACACCGCTTGAATGTTTGCCCCAATTGGACAATCTGGATTCGGTTGCTCGTGAATATGAAATAGCTTGTCTTCTTCGACTACGTTCACTGCATGATACACATCTAACAATGTGATTTCATGTAAATCCTTTAGTAATCCCGCGCCACCCGGTCCACGATTTACGTAAACAAAGCCAGCTTGTTTCAAGTACGACATGATTTTACGAATGACTACTGGATTTGTATTGACACTCTCAGCCATATAGTCTGAAGTACAAAGTGAAGATGGATTGTTTTTCAAAATAGATAAAATATGAACAGCTATGGAAAAGCGGCTACTAATTTTCATCGTAATCACCACCTCGATGTAACCATTATAGTTACAACTAAAAAATAAGTCAATCCTTTTCATAGATTTTTTATAAGCAAATTAAAAAGTGCCCCATTATGATATATGAGACACCCCTTTTTATTCTGCAAATAGCGCTTGAAATTCTTCAATAAATAGCTGTACAGCGATTGAAGAATCCTTTAATGAAGGAACAGCTAAAGCAATTTCTCTCCATACTTGCGGTTCCAATTCTCTCGTTTGCACATTCTGTGGTAAATTCGTTAAAGATAATTCAGCTAATATTGCAATGCCTAATCCTTCTTGAATCATATTTAAAGCTGTAGTAACGGTAGAAATTACATACTCAGCCCGAAGTGGTACGTTGGCTTGTTTAAACATATCAATGATGGGTGGTTCGTATCCGCCCTTACATAATATGATCGGTTCATTCTCCAAATCACGAATTGTAATAGAGTCCTTCTTACAAAGAGGATGATCCTCTCTTAAGATAGCAACCATTTTTCCCTTCGTTAACGGGACAATCTCCATCTCTTTATTAGGCAAAATAACAATTCCTATATCAACAACCCTCGATATTAACCAATCTTCAACTTCTTTAATTGTTCCTTCACAAAGAACGACCTCTAAGCTCGGATACTTCTCCTTAAAATGGTTTATCATTTTCGGTAAGAAATGTGCAGAAGCACTCGGAAAACTCCCAATTCGAATCGTCCCCACTTCGTGTCCTTTCTCCATCGCAACTTCTTGTTCAATCTTCTCTACACCGTTCAAAATCTCTCTAATATGTACAAGAATTCTGTTTCCTACATCCGTAACGAGTAATCCTTGTCGTTTATCACGTATAAGAATCGTAACTCCTAACTCTGACTCAATACTTGAAATGGCATGACTTACAGCTGGCTGCGTCATATTTAACACCCTGGCAGCCTTCGTAAAACTACCTAACTCAATAGTTTTTATTAATACTTGCAGTTGTGTAATAGTCATAACTAATCACTTATACTCCTTATAAAAAAGATTCATTTTATTTATTACATTCGATATCATATCATAGTGAAATGAATAACAACAAGGAGGTCTTACCGTGACACAGCTTTCTCGAACTAAGACGGCCATAATCCTTACCTTTCTCGTTTTCATGTGGGGAATCAATTGGCCTTTATCTAAGTTTGCCCTGCATTATACACCACCCGTTTTATTTGCAGGCGTTCGAACTTTAATTGGAGGATTCATTTTACTCCTTTTCGCTCTACCCAAATATAAAGAATTACATTTAAAAGAAACGTGGCATTTATACGTTATTTCTTCTTTACTTAACATCATTATATTTTACGGGTTACAAACTGTTGGTCTTCAATATATGCCTGCTGGGTTATTTTCCGCCATTGTATTTCTACAACCAGTTTTACTCGGTATTTTCTCGTGGATATGGCTTGAAGAATCAATGTACGGCTTGAAAATTTTCGGGCTTGTTCTTGGATTTATTGGTGTAGGTGTTATTAGCTCAAGCAGTTTAACAGGACATATTTCTGTTATTGGAATCCTTCTCGCGTTAGGATGCGCTATTGGCTGGGCACTTGGCACAGTATTCATTAAGAAGACTGGTCACCGTGTTAATGCCATTTGGATGGTAACAATTCAGCTTCTTATCGGTGGTCTTTGTTTAATCGGATTTGGCTCAGAATTTGAAAGTTGGTCTAGTATTGCTTGGAGTATGCCATTTGTTAGTGTACTACTCTTTATTTCATTCTTTGTTATTGCAATGGGGTGGCTTGCATACTTCACACTCGTTGGAGCTGGTGAAGCGAGTAAAGTAGGGGCTTATACATTCCTTATTCCCCTTATCGCTATTATTGTAAGTTCAATCTTCTTACATGAAGCCATTACAATGAGCTTATTTATTGGCCTATTATTTATTGTTGTGAGCATTTGTTTTGTAAATATAAAGCCGAAAACACTTGCTGTAAGGCAGCAGGTTGAAGTGAAATAAATATGAGAAAGAGCCTACTATTTGTAGGCTCTTTTTTATATCTTATTTTTTACGACGCACTACAAAAACACACGCACCTACCGAAGATACAATTGCCAAAATAGATAAAACAATTGCTATCAACTGCATATTACTAGTACCTTCATTCTTTTCTACATTAGATACTTCACCATGTTCTCCTGTTAATGACGTACCTTTTGCAATTGTAGTAAGTGAATGCGGTTTTTCAGCTTTCTCATCGCCTGTCCATTCAACAATTTCTCCGTCTTTATATTGTTGATATGCATCCCAAGCTATTTTTTGTTCTTTATCCGGATTTTTAGCGACGAAAGTAAATCGCTGGAACTGACCGGGTAAAATCCCTTCTCCTATTGCTTCCCATACTACAGTTTTCACTTTTCCGGCATTATCTTTCTGCTCTTCCATTTTCCACCCTGGCACTGGTTCATACTGTTGGAATTCCACACCAGACGGTATTTTCAGTGTAACTTTTGTTGTTGCTATATTCTTTTCAACTGGTACTTTTATCGTGTAAGTCTCCCAAGAACCGATGTCAGAAGTTGCTGGCTTCACAGTAACGTGCGCACTAACAGGTAACGAAAACATTCCCATTGTAATTGCTGTTGCGATCATTGTTGTTCCTAATTTTTTTATACGTTCCATTTTCAATTAGCTCCTTTTTATCTATACCTACTCTTTATCCCGCTATTCGCCGGGTAGCCCAATTGATGAGGGCTGCTTAAAGTTTCACTTTATCTGCCACCTACAATAAATTTATAATCCGTATCGAAGCTATCAAGCGATTTCGTTAATCCATGTACTTGTATATTCCAGTTTCCTGTCATGTTAATATACATACCTTCTGCTTCATATTCTCCCGGTGAAACTGCCGAAACTTTAAATGATCCTTTTCCCATATTCATATCTAACGATTGAGTCGTTAATATAATTTGTTCCATATCAGTAACGGGTTGTCCGTTCTCATCCTTTAAAGTAATATGGAATATATTTTGTCCTACTCTATTAGGACTTACATTTAGCGTCATTTCATATCCATTATCTAATTGTTTACTCTCTGTAAAAGGTCCAGTAGGAGGCATCGGTGGTGTTTGTACGTTTGTCATAAAAGCTACGATGACGAAAATGATAATTCCAATGATAAACTCTACTTTCACCGTAGCACCTAATCCTTGCTCCGCTCTCATTTTCCCTTTCACATAATGAATAATTCCCAATATCCCCATGAAAACGAATAAAAGTATCTTTGCTAGTAAAGCTAATCCATACTTCGTATCAAATAACGAGTGGATTGTTGGAATAAAAAATGTACTGTTAAAAAGACCTGTTATTAAAATCACAATGACAGCGCATGTTGCCCACGGTGAAAAACGCTTAATCATATCCCAATACATATTCCATTTGTTATCCTCTTTACGTAACAGAAGAATAATAGACGATAAACCACCAATCCATAATGAAGCTGCGAATAAATGTAAAAAATCCATAACAACAGCAATATCTTTAAACTTTAAACCATATGCGTGACTATTAAATGCTTTCATAACAAGTATTCCAATAAACAGCACTATTGGAATACTCCATACTTTAAAAGACGATAGCTTCTCACGCCTCATCGCAAAATACGTAACGATTATAAGCGAACTAATGAGAACCATTTGAGTAATCCAAACATAACTAAAAACAGAAAGCTGTAACGTTTCTTTTAATAGTAAAGGATTGAATGCTTCTAGCCATGAAACATCAGCATTTATTTTCGCTTGCAGTGGTAGATTGAATAACAAGCTAGTAAATATCCCTAATACGGAAATCCATATTATGTTCTTACTCCTTGATCGAACCGAGGTTGCATTCCCTTTATACATAATAAGATTAAAGAATAGCACTCCTATAAATAGTGAGAAACTTGTATATAAAATTCCACGTTCCATGATCATATCAATTTGCGGAACATATCCCATCTCTTCTACTTGTATATCATCTGCTCCAGCTTCCGCTAATCCAATACGGAATGGAATAACTCCTTGAATGGGATGTCCATCAGCTGAAATAGCTTTCCACTGAATAGAGTAGAGACCATTTTTAAGATTCTCTTTCAATCCAGCTTCTAATAGCTTTTTATTTTTTTTATCAATATGAGCATCTTTTAAATCGACCCTTTTACCTGATGTATCTCTCACGTACAATGTATTAAAACTTGAGATTTGTATGTCCTCATCGAACTCGATTTTCACAACAGATGGTGCTTTCTTCAATGTTTCATTTTCAGTAGGGTTTGATTTCACAACGTACGCATGAGCAGATGCACTTTGCGGGATCAATATGATAAGCACACACACAAGTAATAGCCATGTCCCTAATCTTCTCATTACTTTCACACTCATTTCACTTCTTTCTTCCTCATTGCTCTATTTTCATTACTTTAACTTCCAAAGTTTGATTCTTGGGCAAAATATTAACCTGATTAAATATAAACTTCTATAAAGTATAACTCTTTATTTCTCTTCCACCTCTAAACTTCCAATATAATAGTAACTATTATGATAGATACAACTTACATTTTTAAAGCCGATTGTTATTATATCATAAAATATATTTATGTAAGTTATCAAAGAAGAAAAGTTATCGTGAATCATTTGTGAAGAAAATGTGAAATACATAAATAAAAAGGTATTACGTTATTACGTAACACCTTTAAAAAAATATCCCTCTTCTATTTCTCTTCCGGATAATCACAATACTCGATAATCGTTCCTTCAGTATCCGCTGGGTTAAGATAAATTAACCTTCTACCGTGCTTATTAATGCGTAGTGTATGCTCTAATGTCCGAATACCTTGTTCTTTTAACTCTTCTAGAGCCACATCTAAATCATCGACACGATACGCAACGTGATGTACACCTTTACCTTTTTGTTTTATAAATCGGGCAATTGGTGAAGTGGTGTTATTTGTCGGTGCAAGTAATTCAATTCTATCTCCATCCACTTCAAGAATGGCTACTTCACTTTCTACACCTGTTGCCTCACTTACGTAACGATCTATTAATTCTCCTGATAGAACCTGTTCATAAAAACGTATCGTACTATCTATATCACGAACTGCGATTCCGATATGATCAATTGTTTTTTTCATTTTATTTCCCCTACTACTTTATTTTTTCTCATTATTAATAGTAACAAAAAAAGCTATAGAAACAAGTTCTATAACTTTTTTTATTTAACCTATTTTCTTATCCGCTCTAGTTGCTGGTTGAACTTGGTTTTTCACTTTTAAAATGCTAAGTCCATATCCGATAAATCCACCGATAATCGCTGGGAAGATCCAGCCTAATCCTACTTCCTGCATCGGAAGGAATTTAGTGAACACTTGGCTTACTACTTCAATGTTAACTCCAGCTGCACTTAATCCATCGAATAAGCTGATGATAAATGTTACGATTAAGCTCACTTGATAAACTTCAGCTCTTCCTTTGAATAATGAATGGAAGAATGTTAAGAAAATCAATACGATTGCTAGTGGATAAATTGCTGTTAATACTGGAACAGAAACTGCGATTAACTGTGTTAATCCTACATTTGCAACAATTGCACTAAATACACATAGCGTGATTGCAATTGCTTTGTAAGGAACATTTGGGAATAACTTATGGAAGAATGAAGAACATGCTGATACAAGTCCCACACTAGTTGTTAAACAAGCTACTGTAATCATTAATCCTAATAATACTCCGCCATATGATCCGAAATAGTAGTTAGAAACTTTCGCTAATACTTCTCCGCCGTTCTCTAAATGTCCAAGCTTTGCAACACTTGAAGCACCCATATAAGAAAGTGCTGTATAGATAATTGCTAAAATAGATGCTGCAATAATTGTCGCTTTTGCACAAACGACCATAATTTGTGTTTTCGTTTTCGCACCTTTTTCTTTAATAGCATTGATAATGATAATCCCGAATACGAATGATGCAAGCGTATCCATCGTTAAGTATCCTTCTTGGAATCCTTTAAAGAATGCATGTGATGTATAAGCTTCCACTGGTGCTTGCATATCTCCAATCGGATGTATAAAAGCAACGATTACTAAAATACCGATGAAAGTCAACTTAATTGGTGTTAAGATTTTTCCAACAATATCGACAATTTTCGCGGGATTTAGCGAAAAAAAACAAGTGATACTAAAGAATATAATTGTGAAAAGAATTAAAGGTGTAGAACCTACTCCTTCTGGCATAAACGGTTTAAGACCAATTTCATAAGAAACATTTCCTGTTCTCGGTATTGCAAATAACGGACCGATTGCTAAGTATAAAACTGTTGTAAACACAATCCCAAACACTGGGTGAGCACGACTAGCTAACGACTGCAAATCATCTTTACCTGAAAAACCAAATGCTAGCACACCTAGTAATGGTAATCCAACACCAGTTACTAAAAATCCAGCGTTAGCAATCCATACATTCTCTCCTGCTGATTGACCAAGCATCGCTGGGAAAATTAAATTTCCCGCTCCAAAAAATAGTGCAAATAACATTAATCCAATAACTACTATGAACGAAAACGGTACTTTATTCGCCATAATATAACCCCCATTCAAGTTTCCTTATCTCATTTTCCAATTTTAACTAATTGAATTTTCTGAATATTTAATTTAAGTATCAACTATTCTTGAACTCATTATAGTTTGCTATATAATATTTTGCAATACTATTTTCGAACTTTTCTTTTATTTTATAAATATACATTTTTTAACATGAAAAATAGACTAAAAAACCAACATGGTCATCCATGTTGGTTTTTCCATTTACTATCATGAATTAAAATTTTGCTGCTACTTTTTTAACGTTTTCTAGACCTTCTTCAACAATTTGTTGTGAACGATCTGGATATTGATTGTGTCCTTCAATTACAACTGTCTCTGGATTTGTAATTCCCCAGAATCCAAGTACCGTTGTTACGTAATTAACTGCCATTTCCATAGGAGCCATTTGCTCTGAAGAGTAATCTGAACCACGAGCACCTAACACAACTACTTTTTTACCACCAACTAAACCTTCTGGGCCATTTGCTGTATATTTAAACGTTTTTCCAGCTTGAGATAAGTATGAAATATATGTGATTAATGGCGCTGGTACTGTAAAGTTCCATAATGGGAATGCAAATACAACCTTATCAGCTTCTAAAAACTGATTTAAATATTGATCTACTGTAGCAACTGCCTTCTCTTCTTCAGCAGTTAACTCCATGCCTTGGCTACGTTTATATCCACCTGAAATCGCGATATTTCCGTAATAAGGAAGATCTAATGCAAATAAATCTAATTCCGTAATTTCTGTATTTGGATTTGCTTCTTTATAAGTACTTACAAATGTTTCATACATTTTTGAACTAACTGCTTGCTCCGCTGGACGATCGTTTGCTTTTACAAATAATACTTTTGACATTTTTTTATTCCCCTCTACATTCGTATTTTCTTCTTTTTTACCAAATAATGAGCTAAATAGTCCCATTTTCTTCACCTAATCTTTCTTTTCATATTCATTATTCATCATCATAAAAATTCTTATTCTAAGAAAAAGTTCCAATAGATACCTTAAGTTAAGCTATCAAAACTTTTTGTTATTTAATTACCTTATGTAAGTGATTGTAATATAGTCACTTACTTTAGTCAAGTAACTTTTAATAAAAAATAAAATCTCAATTTAAAAATATTAACTAAAATACAATTGAACACCAAATACATCTTTATTACTTGTATAATAAACTTAGAGAGGAAAATTCATATATAGAAAGGATTTATTCATGAGCACTATAGAAAAGATTCAAACTTTTATTATTCTTTTTGCTGTTACATGCGGCATCGTACTCGGACAATTTAATATGATACATACGTATTCAGACCAGTTTATTGTCCCCTTCTTATTTTTCATGCTATATGGATTATTCCTCAGCATCCCATTAAAAGAAATAAAAAACGGATTTCGTAATTTAAAATTTGCTGGAACAAGTCTTACTATTAACTTCTTATGGACACCTTTACTCGCTTGGGGATTAGGAGCACTATTTCTTTCAGATCATCCAGCACTTTGGGTTGGATTTATAATGTTAATGGTTACTCCATGCACAGATTGGTACTTAATCTTTACTGAAATAGCGAAAGGAAATGTAGCACTTTCTACTGCAATTTTACCTGTAAATTTAATTTTGCAAGTACTACTCCTTCCAATTTATTTATTTTTATTTGCTGGTGTCATGAAAACTGTAGCGGTTTCTGTTTTAGTAGAAAGTATTGTTATCGTAATCGTCTTACCATTTATACTTGCACACGCTACAAAATTCATTATGAATAAAATGAAAAAAGCTGAAACTCTCGAGAATAAACTCATTCCGTTTTTCAGCTCTGCTCAAATTGTATTTTTAAGTTTAGCAATAATAGCGATGTTTGCATCACAAGGTAAATATTTACTGCAAAATATGAATGTCGTTTTATTATTACTCGTTCCTGTTCTATTGTTCTTCATCATTAATTTTTTACTAGGACAATTTATCGGGCGCATCATGCATTTATCTTACAAAGATACAGTAAGTCTAAGCTTAACAACGTTAGCAAGAAACTCACCTGTTGCACTCGCTATCGCTGTAACAGCTTTTCCAGACGAGCCTCTTATCGCACTTGCACTCGTTATTGGACCGTTGATTGAGTTACCGGTACTAGCTTTTGTTTCACAAGTTTTGTTGCTTATTAAGAAAAAACGGCAATACGCATAATAAAAACCGTCCCATTTTGGGACGGTTTTTATTATGGAAAGATTACATACAACACTTGCTTCTTATTTATCAATACAAATGAAATTACCGAAACTACAAACGTAATAATACCAATTGTAATAAAGTGAAACTTTAATCATTGGGGGTTTTGTTAATCCCCCAATGATTATTAGCCCTCACCACTCCCGCATTAACAGATCCTTTCTAATTAAAAATGATAGGAAACGTAAATATAACGAAAGCTGCCCAAAGTCCGTATATTGGCAAATACTTCGTAACGGCATCTTGGATAGCTTTTAGTCCTGATTTATTTTGCAAGAAACGCATATAGGCAAACATAATCCAAATGAGATTTGCCCAAATCAGTATGTTTACTCCTAAAACAGCAAGTCTATTAGGTGTAATCCCGTAAGAAGAAAGTCTGAATACTATGGCTGACAATGCGACAGTGTCAATAATAAGCGCCAGAACAATTAAGGAAAAATTTATATAATCTGAAATGTTCTTTTTCTCGTCCGAGTCACTCTCAACGATAGAAAATATAGTAACAGCCAATACGCCAAGCAGTATTCCGTTGAAGGCCATTAGGAAATTGCGATCCAAGAATGGATTTTTCCCGACCCAAATTACCGTTATAAGATAGATAAGCAAGGTAATCAGGACGAGAGGACTAAAAATTTTAGATATGTATGGTGTAATATTTTTAGCAAGCTTAAGATTCATTGATACTAAGTATGCAGTCACAATAGCGAGAGCCGCTGCTCCAAATAAAACAACATTACTAAAATAGAATTCTCCTATATCTAAGTCAACAAAGCTAAATAAACGCATGGTGAATACCGCAAGTATCATTCCGCTCACTGCCATGCTCCCGTAGAGAAGACAATATTCTAAATTAAATTTAATATAGGCTAATCTTGTACTGCCTTTTGAATATTCATTTCCTGTAAATGCAAGCCCTACTAAGACCCATAAAAATATAGGAAGATGTAAATACGCAAGTATGGTACTGTCTTTATAATTTACTGGCAGCGTATTAAGATAATACCCGGAAATTAGGAACAACGCTGCAAGGGAATAAATAATACTTTTTTTCGGAGTATTATTGTAAACAAAATAAGCAGCAATAAAGGGAATTACACCAAAAGCCAAGTTAATTGGAGCAATTGCTTCCTGCTCAACAAAGTGGAAAATGATCCTGGTGCTTATGCCGGCCAGAATAGCTAAAAGGCCCATGAATAAGAAACCTTTTTGAAACAAAGATGTTTTTTCTTTATTTACTTTCTCCTTGAAATGCAACCTTTCATACCAAGCAGCTAGAACCTGGGAATCAGGATTTTGGTCCCATGCTTGTGAGAATGCTTTTTTAAAAGCTTTCGGATCTTTTCTATACATCTTCTCCAACTCATGGGGGTTATCCATATTTTTAACAATCAAATTGTTAATGTTCATAGTTATACCTCCTCTAATTTTAAAAATAAGGTTGTTACCTTTTAACAAAAGCACCTCACTCATTTATTATGATTTTGATTTTAATACAAGTTTTATCGTTTTACAATAAAAAATTATTATTTAAAGGATTTTTTTTATCGTTAAATTTTATATAAAAGAAAAACAAAAGAGCATGACAGTTTTATGTCATGCTCTTTTAACAAATTAATTCTCAAATACAAAATTAATCTTATTATCTTTCCACTCTAATTTCGCATCAAACGTTTTCTCGCCCTTTTTAAAGCCTTTAATTAAGTCAGTCTTTTCACCTTTTAAGAGCTTTGTCATATTCTTTTGCGAAATTGTTTTACTTAATATCTTCTTTGAAATGGTGAAATCACATTGCGTTGTATTATAGTTAGAACAACCGTAAAACGTTGACTTATCAATTACATCGCCATCACATTTTTTACAGCTACCAACCTTTTTACCCGTTGTAAATTTCGATCCTTTTCGTTCAATCGATTCAACATGTAGTCCAGTGAAATCCCACTTCTCAGACATTTCCACTGCATCTTCAATAATTTTAGCTGATAGCTTTTTCGTCTGTTCCATAAATGTAGCTGGTGAAGCTGTACCTTCACCAATTTCCGCAAGACGTTGTTCCCATTTCGCAGTCATTTCTGGTGAAGCTAGTATTTTATCACCAATTGCGGTAATTAATACTTTTCCTTTATCAGTCGCATACACTTGGTTTTTCTTTACATCTATATACTTACGGTCTTTCAGCATCGTAATAATACCTGCGCGAGTCGCTTCCGTACCTAAACCTTCTGTTTTCTTTAATACTTTCTCCAGCTCTTCATTCTCTAAATACTTACCAGCTGTTTTCATTAACGTAATAAGTTGTCCTTCTGTATAGCGCTTCGGTGGCTGTGTTTTTCCTTCTTTCACTTTCACCTTTACAACTTTTCCTTCTTCGCCTTCAGCTACAATTGGAAGAATGGTTTCGTCATCTTTATCGTCTTGGAAAATAACTTTACGCCAACCTTCTTGAATTTGCTGTTTTCCTTTTGAAATGAATTCAGCACGTTCATCTACAAGCGTTACAATCGTTGTATAGTCAAAGATTGCAACTTCATAATGAGCTGCAATAAGCCTTCTTACGATCATATCGTATATTTTCTTTTCATCACCTGAGAGTCTGCTTGGGTTTGTAACTTGCTCTGTCGGAATAATTGCGTAGTGATCTGTTACTTTCTTTTCATTTACATAACGCTTGTTATTCATAATGGATTCAACCGGAGCCGGTAATAAGCCTTTATATTCATCAAACTGACTTAACTTCTGTAAAATATCAGGGAACGTCGCTGCTTCTCCTTGTGTAACATAGTTAGAATCTGAACGTGGATAAGAAACAATCCCTTTTTGATATAGTGCTTGCGTTATATCAAGCGTCTTTTTCGGTGAAAACTTAAAGGCTTTATTTGCCGTTGCTTGCAGTGATGATAAGTTAAATAAAAGCGGCGGCTGAAACTCTTTACGCTCCGTTTTCATTTCCTTCACAACAGCCGGTTTCCCTTGGCAAAATGCCGCAATTTTATTCGCCATATCAGGGTCTTTTAAGCGGGATTCATTATCCTTTTCCCATTTTCCGTCATATTTCTTTCCTTCTATATTAAAGGTTGCAAACACTTCCCAGAAAGGCTCTGACTTAAAGTTTTCAATTTCTTTCTCTCGCTTTACAATCAATGCTAACGTTGGTGTCTGGACACGACCAGCAGAAAATACATCATTCATTCCTTTTTTCTTTAGCAAAATACTAAAAACACGTGATGCATTCATACCAACGACCCAGTCCGCACATGACCTTGTATACGCCTCATAATACGTATTAATTGTATCTGCTTCATCAAGTAGATTTTTAAACCCTTGGTAAATAGCTTGCTTCGTTAAAGACGAAATCCATAGACGCTTCATCGGCTTTTGCACGTTACAAAGATTAATAATATTTCGTACGATCAGTTCCCCTTCACGCCCAGCATCGCCTGCGTGAATAATTTCTGTTACCTGTGGATTATGTAACAGCTGTTTCACAACGTTAAACTGTTTATACTTCGACTTTGTTACTTCAAATTGAAAACGCTCTGGAATCATCGGTAACGTATTAAGTGACCATTTTTTCCACTCTGCGTGATAATGCTCTGGATTACATAACTGCGCTAAATGACCAATTGCCCATGTACAGTACGCTCCATTTGGAAATAACTCATTCGCTTCTACTTCTAAATATCCATCTTTCCGGCGATATTTAAACTGTGAAACAAGAGCCAACCCTTGATCTGGTTTCTCGGCAATAATTAATTTCATTTTATAACTCCCTATCTGTATTCCAGTGTTACTTTCATTGTCTATATGTTTAGAAGCGATGATAAAACAACAATCTTATTTATCATTCGCGGTTTGTCTCGCAAATGTGAGACCTATAATATTATACGCTTATTCTTTATGGCTTCACAATAGAAACTCATAATATAACAATTTCTTTCACATGCTTATAATTAAAAAAGACGCCCTAAAAAATCAAGCGTTCCTTTGCTTACATCTATGAAATTGTGCAGATAATATGCAGATATTAATAAGCATAAGTACCCTCCATATAAACATATGATGAAATGAACGATAGGACAAGGAGGTATCATAATGTTTGCTTATACGTTAACTACCTTAACACTTTGCTGTACTTCGATTCTTATTACATCCTATATTTCTAAACGTAAGGGTACCCTAATGGAGTATATGGTATTTATTATGTCTTTTAGTATGAGTATTGGTTTAAGTATTGGTTTTTACTTAGGCATTCTCTTTAAGGGGGAATTACTATATTCTACTTTGCTTGCTATTTTAATTAGTGGTTTTATCGGTTTCTTAATCGGTCTACGTTTTCACCTATATACTGCTTTAGAAGGAATGTTCTCTGGATTAATGGCAAGTATGATGGGAGCAATGATTACAGAAATGTTAAACGCTCAACAAGCTCATAGTATATTGTTCATTAGCCTTTTACTTACTATAACGATTACTATGTCCTGTGTGATTCAATTGTTATCGGAGAACTTTTCTACTTTTATCCAACAGCGTTTTTTGTTATTACTTTCAATTAGTGTAGTAATTATCGTTGCCGTATTTACGACATTCCCAGATCATACTCCTGCACCTTCACCTGGGCATAACCAACATATACATTAGTACTTGCAACAAAAATGAATAAGCAGCTATCCATAGGATAACTGCTTAATATTACTCTGGCTTATTAGGAATGTTTCGGTTTGGAACATAATCCGATTTGTAATCTGTATATTTTACTTCTGTTACCATCCCAGCTGAAGCATGGTGTAAATCATGACAGTGGAACATCCAATCGCCCGGATTATCTGCTACAAAGGCTACTTCATATTCTTCACCCGGTTTTAAGTTTAATGTATCTTTTACAATGGGAGAACCTTCTATCGGTTTTCCATCTTTACTCAACACCTGGAAAAAGTGTCCGTGTAAATGCATTGGGTGATCATCCATTTTAGAACGATTTACCAATCTCACTTTTACTAAATCACCCTTTTTCACTTGAATTGGGTCAATATCCGGAAATACCTTTCCGTTAATTGTATATACCATTTCATTTCCATTCATTTGCGTATTTAAGTCCATATTATATGTGGCAGTATACTCTTGATTTAACGTGAAACTACCTAATTTTTTAGTACCATATTTCATTATATCTACTTTCGGTAATTTTTCTTTTTCGTCTGTTTTATCTTTCATCTCTTTGCTGCCATCATACTCAATAACAGCTTTCATTCCTTTTGCACCTTTATTTTTCGAATGGTCTTCAACATACCATTTCCCAGGATTATTAGCAGTAAATTCAATATCATAACGTTCACCCGGTGCGATTGAAATTACTTTATCCTTTATAACTTTTGGATCGTTTATTGGTTGACCATCTGTCGCAATTACTTTTATATCATGGCCATGAACATGTATATCATGTGATAGATAACCAGCATTGACGAGTCTAAGACGAACGTTATCTCCCTTATTCACTTTTAATGGCGCTACTAAATCACCGCTTTTTCCATTGATTGTGAATAAATCGTACATACTCATATCATGACCTTCCATCTTCATATTTCCATGGTCCATTCCTTCCATATTACTAGAGTCTTTTTTATCACTGCCCATGTTCATATCAGAATGATCCATGCCGTTCTTATCATCATTCTTTTCCCCATTTTCATTACCTTTAGATTTATTACCTATTTGCCCTTTTGTCATTTCTTTTAACTGCTTATTCATTTCTTCTTTATCTGTAACCCATTCATCCAACATTAATGTGTAATCTTTATCATATTTTTCCTTTGTATCTTCTACAATGAGCGCTCCATACAAACCTCTATCTAATTGATTTACAGAATCTTGATGCGAGTGATACCAGTACGTTCCTGGTACGTTCGCTTCAAATTCGTAAGTGAAACTTTTTCCTGGTTCAACTGCATCTTGTGTCACGCCTGGAATTCCATCCATGTTATTTGGGACAGGATATCCATGCCAATGAATAGATACTGGTGCAGATAATTCATTTTTTAATGTCACTTTCACCTTTTCACCTTTTTTCACCCGAATTTCTGAACCAGGAGATGAGCCATTAAATGTCCAGACTGGAACAATAACACCGTTACTTAATTTTTGCTTTTCTTCTTTCGCTATTAAAGTAACTTCTGGTCCTTTTTCAACTTTCAATGGTGTTGTAGCTGTTTCAGTCTGTAGTGTTTTTTTATCATTCATATTTTTATGATCAGTTGTTATATTTGTCGTCACAGAACAGGCAGCAATTAAAAATATTACAGAGACTGTAACGGCTGTTAATACAAATCGCTTCATGGAAAATCCCTCCTTTTTCTTTTTCAAAATCATTATAGAAGTTGATTTTCAAGAAAATAAGGAGATGTAATTAGATCTTACGTAAGCTAATTGGAAGATTACTAAAAGCGGAGACATTACAAGGAAAATATTTTAGAAATACAAAATATTTTCCTTGTAGCGACTATACTAGCCGTTCTCGTATTTGTTTTGACGTTATTTCTTAAGAAACAATAACACTGCTATTATTAAATAAGAAAAATGTAGCTAAAATGCTCTTCACAAAAGAACTTACATTTTTGTATAATAAGAACTAATGTTCCTTACAAGAAGACAATAGACTCAAATTACACAAATATATCAAATAGAAGAGGATTGATATACGATGAAAATTGATAGACCAAAAATTTCACCAGAGTTATCTTCAAAGAATTTTCAAGATATTTTTTATGAAGAAGATCCAACATTGGAAGTGTGTGAAATTATAGACTCCACTTTCGAAAATGAATCTGTAGATAGAGTGCGATTATATGATGCGGTGATAAAAAACTGTAAGTTTACTAATACAGACTTTAGCAATATTGATATTACAGATGTTTGTTTTGAAAACTGTGATTTATCAAATGTTAATTTAAGCAATTCTTCTGTTCACAGAGTCGAATTTAAAAACAGTAAATTAATCGGAGTAAATTTCACAGAATCTAGCTTAGGAAATGTTAAATTTGAGAATTCAATTTTGAATTTAGCGGCATTTGGAAATTCCAAACTAGAAAAAATCATCTTCAATGAAACTTCATTAAATAATGCAGATTTTTTTGACTGTAAACTTAAAAAAGTTGAATTCCAATTATGTAGTCTTGATGAAGCTAATTTTGATCAGACATCACTGAAGGGGATAGATATTAGTTCTTCTACCTTTGATACACTTACAGTTTCAGTGAACGATTTAAGAGGATGTAAAGTATCAACATATCAAGCTGTTCAGTTTGCTACTTTATTAGGATTAATAATTAAAGATTAGTATTTCGAAGAAAAGAACCCTATCCCGAATCATGGATTTTTTAATTGTCCACGGTTCGAGATAAAGTTCAAATAAATTAGTGATGACTCTTTTATTATTTAACTACAGCTTGGTTTCCTTTTACATGTTCATTATTTACACTCATAAATTCTTCAATTTCTTCAACTTCCCTAATGATATCTTTTGACAAGTTTTCATACCCGTCTTTCGTTACAAGAATGTCATCTTCAATACGAATTCCAATTGATTCTCCTTCAATATAAAGACCAGGTTCAATTGTTATAACCATACCTTCTTCTAACACTCTATCTTTATATGTTCCTACATCATGTGTATCTAAACCAAGGAAATGGCTGACACCATGATAATAGTATTTTGATAACTCTTCATCTTCTTGAATTAAACCAATTGCTTTACACTCTTCTGCCATTATCTTTTTTGTATGCTCATTTAATGCAGCGAACTTTAATCCTGGCTTAATAAGCGCTGTTGTTTCTTTTAATGCTTTTAATACAATATTATAAATTTGTTTTTGACGACTAGAGAATGTTCCATTTGCCGGGAATGTATAACTAATATCAGCGTTATAGTAGTCTTTTTGAGCACCTAAATCTAGTAATACTAAGTCACCATTTTGAATTTGTGCATCATTATCTTCATAATGAAGAACTGTAGCATTTTTCCCACTCGCCAAAATTGTATTGAACGCATGGTGCTTAATGCCAGATGATTTCAGTGTAAAATCAAATTGAGCTTCTAATTCATACTCCATCATGCCTGCTTTTGCATTTTTTAACACATTGTAAATACCATCTTTCGTTACAGCAATCGCTTCTTTAATAATTTCAATTTCTTCCTCTGTTTTAAATACTCGTAATTCACAAATGTTCGGATATACATTACCAATTGTTACGTGTGGGTATTTTTCTCTTACATGTTTAGCAAATGCTAATGTTTTTGTCTCCGTACCATTCCAATCACGACGTTCTATATCTAAATATAGATGCTTCGCATTTTCTGTAAAAAGTATATTTGACATTGTCTTTTCAAAGCTATCTAAATATACAACTTTCTTTATACCTGAAATTCCCTCTGCTTCTTCGCTAGAAACTGTCTTCCCAACCCATTTTTCCATTACTGGATCTGATTTTTCAATGAAAAGTGTCTCTTCTACACTATTCCCAAACTTTTTCAGCATAAAAATAACATTTGGTTCATCGATTCCCGTTAAGTAGTAAAAATTACGATTCGGTACAAATTTATAATGTGCATCAGCTGACATATGCGGTGCTTGTCCCGCAAATAAAATCGTAACGGATTCATCAGGTAATGTTTTCGTTAGTCTTTCTCTATTTTGAGCAAAAAATGTTGATTTCATAATAATCCCCCTAGTGTTCTATGTATGCTTGTGAAACTAATCATCAATACAATTCATTCTATTATTGTTATAATTTTTCGTCAATTAATTATACTCATAGTGAAAGGAGAATTTTCATTACTCGGGCCTCTTCCACGCTAAATTATGCATACCACTCCACAATTTCTTGATATTTATTCCATATACTTAAAATCTCATATATAGGAAAGGAGCCATAACTTTGAAACATTATGTAGCAACAGGGTTAGCAATTACTTCTTTATTAATAATTTCAGGATGTTCTAGCAACGTCGAAACAGCAACAGTGAAAAAAGAAACGGCGCAATCTCAACCAAAAAATATAGAAACAGCAAATACGAGTCCGCAAGACTTCTATAAAGAAATTACATCTGGAAAAATCGAGCACATTCACGGAATTGGCTATGCAGGAAATATGTCTGGGGTTTCTATCGCCACTCATAGCGGGATAAAAGTTTATCAAAATGGCAAATGGCTTGAAGCTAAAACTGGACTACATGATTATATGGGCTTTCAGGCAACGAAGAACGGGTTCTTTGCCAGCGGTCATCCTGAACCAGGAGCAAATTTAAAAAATCCTTTAGGATTAATGAAAAGTTCTGATGGTGGTAATACTCTCGAAAAGCTAGCTTTTTATGGAGAATCTGATTTTCATAACCTTGCTGTCGGATATAATACGGAAACAATTTATTTATACAATGAACGTCCAAATTCTAAATTGCAACAAGGTTTTTACTTCAGTACGAACAATGGACAAGAATGGAAAACTAGTAAATTGAAGGGGCTTTCAAGTGCAATCCACTCCTTTTCAGTACATCCAGATCAATCTAGTGTAGTCGCGGTAAGTACTAAAGATGGTGTTTACTTATCTACAGATTACGGAAATACATTTGAACTATTCTCTAAATCACTTGAATCGACCGCAATTACATTAAGTAATGAAGATGTTATTTACGCCCCTATTAATAAGCAAATCGTAACGAAGAAATCAATTGCTACAAATGAAGAAACAAACATACAAATTCCACCTTTAGATTCTAAAGATGCAATTATGTATATTTCACAAAACCCTCAAAATTCAGCCGAAATCGTATTTGCTACAATGAAATCAAATGTATTCCTCTCTACAGATGAGGGTAATACGTGGAAGCAGATTGCTAATGAAGGAACATTCCAATTTAAGTAGAAGGGTGAATATAACGTGTTTTCAACAATTAGTGAATGGAGCTATCAACTCATGTCTCCTTTAATGGATGCCGCGAATGCTACGAAATCTGTACCTCTTTTATTTTCGTTTTTATTAGGCATAGTAGGTACCCTTGCTCCTTGCCAATTAACAGGAAACATTAGTGCTATTACACTTTATAGCAACCAATCTTTACAAAAGGAACATGTATGGAAACATATACTTTTATTCATTTTAGGAAAAATAATGGCTTTTACGACGCTTGGACTATTAGTATGGTTTTTAGGAAAAGAGATTCAGCAAATATTGACTTTGTATTTTCCATGGTTACGAAAAATGATGGGACCCCTATTAATTTTAATGGGGCTACTGTTGTCAGGTATTATAAAAAGAAGATATTTCTTCTCGATTAAATTTATACGAAATCAAAATGAAGTTGGTTCATTTTTACTCGGATTCTTCTTTTCCTTAGCTTTTTGTCCGACTATGTTCGTTCTATTTTTTGGAACGTTAATCCCTTTATCTTTATCATTTAATTACGGGTACTTGTTTCCAACGTTCTTTTCGATAGGAACTGCTCTTCCTATCGTCGTATTAATGTCCTTCATCTCCTATCTGGGATTAAACGGGGCATTACTAAAGAAGAGCAGGAAAATAGGAAATAGCATTCAGCGTATAGCTGGTTTTCTCCTTATTTTAATTGGATTTTATGATACTGCTCTTTATTGGTAATACATACAAAAGATAAGCTCTAGTGAAATGAGCTTATCTTTTGTAATATTATATTCATTTTTTCTTTTGCTGTAGTTGAGCTAATAAATTCTTAACAAACGCGAGAAACAGCGGGTCATTCTCTTTTTTAGGTGACCATTGCATAATAAGTTGTCGTGGAATTGTAATTTCTATCGGCTGTACAATGAAGTCATGAATAATTTGCTTATGTAGTCCTGATAACGGAACGATTGTTATGCCATTAACTTGTATAGTAAGTGCTAATGCTGAACTAATTGATTCTGACTCCATCACTTTATTAACTGTTATTTCATTTTTCATCAAATACGGTTCGAGCACTTCTTTGCAACCAGAAAGCGGCATAATAAAAGGATAATTTTTTATATCATTAATAGTAAGGTTAGGCGGAACTTTTTTTGAAGAAACCATAACATACGGATCTTCACCAATGACATCATAATGAAATCCTTGTATTAAATTTTCTTTTATAGAAATAGAAAAATCTGCACTACCTGATGATAGCCAATCTAACACTTCTTGATAGCTTCCTTCTCGAACTGCAAGTACATATTGACTATGATCAATATTCCCTAGTTGAATACACTCCGCCAAACAATATACAGTAACGGAAGGATACGTAGCTAGTACAATTTTATACAAGCTTTTATTCTTCAACTGGAAAGCTGTTTCCTCAAGTTTTTCATACTCCATTAGAAGTCGATTCACACCAACTAAAAATTCTTTGCCATTTTCAGTTAGAATCGTTCCTTGTCTAGAGCGATCAAATAACGTTATAGCATATCGTTTCTCTAATTTGTTAATAATATGGGTTATTGCTGGCTGTGTCATATGTAATTCCTTTGCTGCCAGACTAATACTATTTAAACGAGCCACATATGTAAAGACTTTAAAATCAAAAACATTCATTCTGTTCTCCTTATATAAAATATATTTATATCATCTATAAATAACCTTCATTATATTTATGAAACCACTTCATTTACACTGAGTATACATCATCAATATTACAAATAGATGAAACTTATATACCCTAGAGGAGTGTTGATTAAATGAGTACTTACATTTTAGTACATGGAGCATGGCAAGGTGAATGGGCATGGGAATTAGTAAAACCTCAACTAGAGGCTTTAGGTCACACTGTTATTACACTAGACTTACCTGGAAGTGGGAAAGATACAACTCCTTCACAAAATATAACGTTAGATTCCTATGTTGATGCAGTAACAGCTAATATAAATCAACAAAATGAAAAGGTTATTCTTGTTGGACATAGTATGGGTGGAATCGTTATTACTCAAACTGCTGAACTTATACCAAATAAAATCGATAAATTAGTATATCTTTGTGCTTTCTTACCACGAAATGGAGAAAGTCTTGGTAGTAAATTAGACGGAGAAGATGGCCCGCAATTCACTATAAATGAAAATGACTTGACTGCTGAACTTATACCTAATCTAATTGAACAAACATTTTTAAATGCTACAGAAGACAGTTCTATTAAAGAAGCATCTTTTAATCAAATGCGTCCTCAACCACTAGGACCCTTCCAACAAGAGCTGAAAATATCTGAAGAAAACTTTGGAGCCATAGATCGCATTTATATTGAAACGACTCTAGATAGAGCGATTCCAATTGATTTTCAGCGCCGAATGAATACAGAAACACCTTGCAAGAAAATTATTACTTTAGAAGCTGATCATTCTCCATTTTTCTCTAAAGCATCGGAACTTGTTCATTACTTAAATGAATTAAACTAAATTTTTCATAAAATAAATAGACACTCACAGGTGTCTATTTATTTTACTAATTAAAAGCTATCTTTACTCTATCTACATTGCCATACCCTTTTGCTTCATCTCCCACTTTTTATACAGTAGTACTGCACCAAATAAAAATACTCCCGCAACAAATGAAGCTACTGGTAACATCTTTATCATTCCATCTGGAAATACGAGCGGCAATAATGGAAATGCATACACTGCTGGAATACGTACACCAACAATTTTTAATAAAATAAGCATTAATATCATATTTAATAAAGTGACTACAATCCATGAATCAATTGCAAAGTACAATATTGTTCCAACAGTTGCAGATGTAGTTAATACTACTATTTGTTTAAAAGCCATTTTTTCATTGTACATCGGCCTTTGAAGTGATTCATATACAACAACTAATATTGGTGGAATAACTGCTAATTGTTCATAACCAGTTATCCAACATAAACTAATCCATACGAAATTTAGTATGAGAAATACAGTCATATATTTATACTGTATTTGCACTTTTCGCTTAATACCGTTATTCAATTTAAATATAAGAACACCAACCATTAAAATAAATGTTAAAGCGAATACCGCGATAACAAATGACCATTCCGTCGCATTTGTCACTAATGGTAATAAACCTGTCGCAATAGATGGTGCTAAATTGGATTGAATTACACGTAAAAAAAGCATCATGAATACAAGCGTTAAACTTACTTTCCCTAAATAAGCAATATCCATTTGATTCACCATAAAACCAATCACAGCTGTTATTGAAGGTGCAATGAAGATTTTTTCTGGTTGCCTTAACCATCCTGGCTCACGATACGCCCATAAAGCAATTGCCATCGCTGCTATTTCCGGCAGAATAACTTCCGGATCATTTAATAACACACCCGCTGTTACCATGGCTAAAATAAATAAAATAGCAATCGTATATGAGATGATTGTTTCTTTCTTTGAAATTACTGCATTCATTATTACATACTCCTTTGTGCTCATTTCTTTCATAATGTAAAACAACAATTTTATACCCTACTACGGTATTGTATATTAACATCTTTTCTATTTCAAGTATTAGTAGTCATTTACATTCTCTCTCACCCCATACACTTACAAAACAAGGCATTTTATAGACATTGACACTTATTAAAAGATAGGTTAAAATAACTATACATTAGTAAGTAGCTAATGTAATTAAATCTAACTAGAGGTGAAACAAATGAAAAATATTTTATTCCGTATTAACGAATTGTCCAAAAAAGAAAAAGCAACTGGATTAACAGTTGATGAAAAACAAGAACAACAAATGTTGCGTCAAAACTATACACAAACATTTCGTGGAAGCTTAGATTCCATTTTATTAAACACAAAAATTGTTGATCAAAATGGTCTTAACGTTACACCAGCCGCATTACAAGATGCTCAAATACGTTTAAAATTAAGCAAATGAGTTCCGCGCTAAAGAATTTTAATAAAACATAAACAGAGCTGGATTTCCTATATAGAAATTCCAGCTCTGTTTATTGTCTTTTCTAATTTAGTAAACGAGCGATACATCGCAATTCTCCACGACACAATCATCGCAAATGCAAGTAAGAAAAACATTCCGCTTAACTCTGCCAAATCAATTGATTGGCTTAAATATGACTTTAATGCCACGCGTACAGCTAATAAGCCTACTAAAATAAATATGAATGCTTTTGACGGTTTCATAAATATATGTTCGCCTTTTATTTCGAACTTAGTTGTTTTAATAAGAAAAATAGAGAAAATAAGCCCTATACTAATTGCCTCGACTATTTCTAACGATGTTAATCGAAACTCTGGTAAAAAGTACATCATTGCGCCTGTACTCATAAAAATTGGCGGCAATATAATTTTCTTTTTCGTTACCGGCTTTTTTGCTGCTTTAAAACGTAGAAACATTACCCCAACAGCCATACAAACTGCTACGACACTTGATAAAAGTGCTATCATACTTTCCACTCCTATCTATTTAAATGACTTTTTTAACAAAATCATAAACCAATAAGTAACTACATGCCGCATTATAGAATTTCTTCATTATATTCCTCCTGCTGTAAACTTTCCATATTCGCTGCAATCATTTTACGCAAAGTTTATGAACGGAATATGAACAAAAAAACCATTCTGCAATTAATAATTGCAAAATGGCTTTTTAACTTATTTTAAATCGTCAATTGTGAAAGCACCTGGAAGTAATTGCTCAACAGTCACTTCTTTTTCATCACCTTTTACATTCGTTAGTAATACAGGCATTTTCGGATCACAGAATTCAGCAATTACTTGTCTACACGCACCACATGGTGAAATCGGTCCATCAGTTTCTCCTGTAATAACTAAGTAACTAAAATCGCGCTCCCCTTCTGATACCGCTTTAAATATTGCTGTTCTTTCTGCACAGTTACATAAACCATAAGAAGCATTTTCTATATTACAACCAGTATAGATTTTCCCTTCTTTCGTAACTAACGCTGCGCCAACAGGAAATTTAGAATACGGAATATACGCTTTCGATAACATCTTGTTTGCTTCTTCAATATATTTTTTCTTATCCATATTATTTCCCCCTCAAAGTAAATGAAATGATCATTAGTCAGTAATAACTGTATGAACTAATTTAGGAGCCACTGCTGTTTCAGCGATAGAGATGTTCTCATAAATTTTTGCTTTTACATCTTCTACATTTTCACGATTTGCGTAGATTGTTACGAACGGCTCGCCTTCTTTTACTGCATCGCCAACTTTTTTACGTAACATTAATCCTACTGCTAAATCGATTTCATCTTCCTTCGTTGCACGACCTGCACCAAGTAACATAGCTGCAATACCAATCTCATCTGCAACAATGTTAGAAATAACACCTGAAGTTTTTGCAGGTACATCAATTACATACTTCGCTTGTGGCATTTTTTCTGGATTGTCTACAATTGAGCTATCTCCGCCTTGATTGCTTAAGAACTCTTTAAACTTCTCAGTTGCTTTTCCGTTCTTCATCACTTCAATTAGCATTTCACGAGCTTCTTCTAATGTATTTGCTTTTTTCGCAAGTACGACCATCTGACTTCCTAATACGAGTACTAATTCTGTTAAATCTTCTGGACCTTCACCTTTTAACGTATCAATCGCTTCTTTCACTTCTAGAGCGTTACCAATTGCAAAACCAAGTGGTTGTGACATATCTGAAATAACAGCCATAGTTTGACGTCCTACATTATTTCCGATACGTACCATTGCATGTGCTAATTCTTTTGCATCTTCTTCTGTTTTCATAAATGCACCAGCACCTGTTTTTACATCAAGTACGATTGCGTCAGCACCAGCTGCAATTTTTTTACTCATAATTGAACTTGCGATTAAAGGAATTGAGTTAACAGTTCCTGTTACGTCGCGTAATGCATAAATCTTTTTATCTGCAGGTGTTAAGTTTCCTGTTTGTCCAATAACAGCTACTTTGTCACGGTTTACAATATCAATGAATTGTTCTTTCGTAATTTCAACGTGGAATCCTTCTACCGCTTCTAATTTATCAATTGTTCCGCCTGTATGTCCTAAACCACGACCAGACATTTTTGCTACTGGTACATCTAAAGCAGCTACTAACGGTCCTAATACTAATGTTGTTGTATCACCAACACCGCCAGTTGAATGTTTGTCTACTTTAATTCCTTCAATTGCTGATAAGTCGATCGTTTCTCCAGACTCAACCATCGCCATCGTTAAATCTGCACGTTCGCGATCTGTCATATCTTTAAAGAAGATTGCCATTGCAAGCGCACTCACTTGATAATCAGGAATACTTCCGTCTGTATATCCATTAATAAAGAATTTGATTTCTTCAGTCGTTAATTCTTTGCCGTCACGTTTTTTTGCAATAATATCTACCATTCTCATTACAATCACCATTCCTTTTTATATTATATAAATCTATTAAAATAATAAGCCAACGATTGTTGCTGATAAGAAACTTACTAATGTTGCACCGAATAGTAATTTCAAACCAAATCTTGCGACTACATTCCCTTGCTTTTCATTTAAGCTCTTAACTGCCCCTGCAATAATCCCAATTGAAGAGAAGTTTGCAAATGAAACTAAGAATACAGAGATAATCGCTGTCGTTCTATCTGAGAAATTAAAGTTTCCTTGTGCTAAATCTGTCATAGCGACAAATTCATTTGATACTAATTTTGTTGCCATAATATTTCCGGCATTAACTGCTTCATGCCAAGGTACACCCATAATAAATGCAAATGGTGCAAATGCATAACCAAGAATTTCTTGGAATGAAATACCGATTACACCTTTAAATACTGCATTAATGAATGCGATAAGAGCAACGAAACCGACTAACATAGCTGCTACTGTAATCGCAACTTTAAATCCATCAATAATGTATTCCCCTAATACTTCAAAGAAGGTCTTCTTCTCTTCTTCTTGTACTTCTAACATATCTTCTTCCTCAGTAACTTCATATGGGTTAATGATAGAAGCAATGATGAAACCACCGAATAAGTTAAGCACTAAAGCGGTTACAACATATTGTGGTTTTAATAACACCATATATGATCCAACGATAGACATAGAAACTGTAGACATTGCTGATGCACATAATGTATACATTCTTTTCTCTGGCAATAACCCTAGTTGTTTCTTAACTGAAATAAATACTTCAGATTGTCCTAAAATCGCAGATGCAACAGCGTTATATGATTCTAGTTTCCCCATTCCATTTACTTTACTTAATGCTAGACCGATAGATTTCACAATAATAGGTAATACTTTAATATGTTGCAAAATACCTATTAAGGCTGATATAAATACGATTGGCATTAATACACTTAAAAAGAACGAAAACTCTTTTTGATTTACTAATCCACCAAATACGAAATTCACACCGTCAGCGGCATATTTTAATAGCTCTCCAAAACCATCTGCTATTCCGCTAATTAATATATTCCCTACACTTGTATTTAATAATAGAAACCCCAAAATGAATTGTAATATAACCATCGTTATGATTGGACGATATTTGACTTTCTTTCTATCATTACTAGCAAGCCAAGCGATACCTAAAATCAATACGAGGCCAAAAACACCGATTAAGTATTTCATAAGCCGTTTCCTCCCATTCGTATCCGCTTACATTTTTTTCAATTATTAAAGCAATAGATATACTTTAAACGTATATCTATTGCTTTAAGCTTTTATCGATTAGTAGTTATCTGTAGCACCTTTTGCATCATTTAATACGATTGCAACACTAGCACTTGCTCCAACGCGAGAAGCTCCAGCAGCTACCATTTTGTCTGCATCTTCACGTGTACGAACACCGCCAGATGCTTTTACACCAACGTTTGGTCCTACTGTTTTACGCATTAATGCGATATCTTCAGCAGTTGCTCCGCCAGTTGAGAATCCAGTTGAAGTTTTTACGAAATCAGCACCAGCTTTTACTGATAATTCACAAGCACGTACTTTCTCTTCATCTGTTAATAGGCAAGTTTCAATGATTACTTTTACAAGAGCTTTTCCTTTTGCTGCTTGTACTACTTCATAAATGTCTTTTTCAACAAATTCGTTGTCGCCATCTTTCAAAGCGCCTACGTTGATTACCATATCAACTTCAGTTGCACCTTTTGCAATAGCATCTTTTGTTTCAAATGCTTTTGTTTCAGTAGTGCTTGCTCCTAATGGGAAACCGATTACAGTACAAACGTCTACATCATGTCCAGCTAGTTCATCAGCCGCTAATTTTACCCATGTTGGGTTAATACAAACAGAAGCGAATTTATATTCCTTTGCTTCTTCGATTACTTTCATAACATCTTCTTTAGTAGTATTAGCTTTTAAAATTGTATGGTCAATTAACTTTGCAATGTTCATTATCTTCACTCCTCATATCTTTTAACAACTTCATTCTAACTCTTAGTTGAACAAATGTAAATACACTTTTGAAATTTTGTTCATTCTTTTTTAAAAGGAATTTTCTTGTAGTAAATAAAGCGCATTCTAACAAAGAACAGTTCCTATATAATCAAATTTTCTATGTTAACAATGGTAGTATGTATCTCCATATCCATAATTATTTTTAAAAAGGCAAATTGTGTTCAAAAAAGACTCCTATCATTCATACATAACAAAATAAAAGGAGTTCTCAAAATTAACATTTTGAGAACTCCTTTTATTTCTAACCTTTTTGATAATGTAACAGTTCTTTTGCTGTATGCTGATCGATAATTAATACATTCGCATACCCGCCACGTAACGCACCATCAATTGCTTTTATTTTTCTATTACCACCTGCAACTAAAATAGAGCGTTTCTTTAATTTCAGTTCCTCTAACTCAATTCCAATGGTACGCTTATTGATTTCTTCGCTACTAATATTTCCGTCTCCATCAAAGAAACGTGAACAAATGTCACCGACCGATTGTTTTTTGAGTAAATTTGTTTCATCCTTATCGAAATAACCTAATCGGAATAATAACGCTTCGTCTCGCACTGTTCCTACAGTAAAAATTGCAATATTCGCTTGTTTTCCCATTTCGATAATGTGATGAATATGTCGATCCTGCTCCACTAATTCTTTTGTCACTGCATTATCAAATATAACTGGAAGAGGTAGATTTCTTGGCGTCGTTTGAAAAGCATCTGCAAATAAAGCTATCGTCTCATTCGCATATGTATTTACACTTGAATGACTAATACCACCTTTTAGCTGGACAACCTCTACCCCTTTTACATGTTGCGGTACGATTTTTCTAGCGATTTCATACATAGTCATGCCCCAGCTTACACCAACAATATCACCGTTTTTAACCGTCTTTTCCATATACTCAGCAGCATATTTACTTATATACTCTGTAATCGTTGCATATTCCGGTACTGGAGAAAATACAACATGTGCCTCTAACAAGTTGTACTTTTCTTTCAGTAAATTCCCAACGTTATCTAAATCCGCAAATGGATCGGCGATGCTAATTTGAACAAACCCTTTTTCTTTCGCGTACTTTAACAATCTAGAAATCGTCGGTCTTGAAATATTTAATTTGTTAGCAATTTCTTGCTGACTATAATCTGATTGATAATATAATCTTGCAACTTCAACGCTTAATTGTTGTTTATCTTTTTCCATAGTAACTCATTACAAATCCCTTCCTGTATTTCCCTTTCGTTACAAGCATTATACAGCTTTATGCAAAAAAATTCGACTACCGGATTTTATCTAACTAAACTTCTATTCCACTTATTATATACAATGAAACCTTATTGTGTAGATTTACAAACCCAATATAGAAACACTTAAAACATATAAATCGGTTTATATGTAATTCTTTATTGCTTTTTCTGTAGTAACGATAACAAAGCCGTTCAATAAGAAACATGAATATCGTCTAAAAAGCTATTCAAATACCCCTCATAAACAAAAGATACTGTTCATAAGGGGTATTTATTCAATTTAAGTTTATAAAAATCGGATGGAAACACTGCAAGTTCTCACTTATTTAGAATAAGTGAAAAGATGATGTTTTATTTGTTCAATAAAATAATGATGGTGTATATTATCGTTAGATACGCGACTTGCCATAATAGCTCCCTCCATTGAAGATGCAAGAAAAGAAGCGAGCGATATAATATCTATATCTTCTTTAAGTTCTTGTTTCTCTATTCCTTCTTTTATGAGAGAAGCCATTAACATTACTGTATCATCATAACCTTTTGCTGCTGCTTTTTGTAATTCTGGAAATACTCCAGTACTTTCAATTGCGCTATTAAGTAATGGACAGCCTCCAGCAATAGGAGGATTATTAGCTGCATCTTGATATACAAGGAAAATTGCAAGGATTTTATCAATTGCTGTCTTTTTATTTTCCATTGCTTTATGAAAATGACTCCACATAATCTCACCACTTTTGTCATAGGCAGCAAGGACAATTTCTTCTTTACTTTTGAATCTACGATAAATAGATCCTTTAGGTAGTTCAGTAGCTGTCATTATATCCTGTATGGATGTGCGAGTTATCCCATTAGTATTAAATAAATATAAAGATGTTTCAATAATTTTTTCTTTAATCTTATCAACTTTAGTCATACTTTGTAATCCTCCTAATAAAAACGAGCTTAATATTCCAGGTGATATTTACCATCTATTTTCTTGAATTTTTTTGTAAGTATAAATAAGTTTGGAACAAAAATATATTATCCATCCCTATATTATGTGAACCTCAAACAATACAGTTTGAAAAGAGGTAATCAAATTGTATTATCTATATCATTCAAATAAATTTTCTGTCAAAATTAACATGTCCAATTATTTAATTCAGTCCTGTTATACAACTAATTTCACCTACAATTGTAGAAGGTGTAAAAATATATAGTTAATTTTAACGTATAGACTATGATTATTATATATAATTTTTATTAATATGTTTAGCTAAAGTGTTTGAACCACCCCACTCTCACTTCATTCTATAAAAGATTAATCATTAATGATTATTGGAATTAAATTGTAACAAAGCAACTGAGATATAAATATATTTGCTTTTTACCATTTTGATTTCGTTAAAAGGGTTTAAAAAACTAGAAACTTGTAGTATCATTAGATTTCGATTCAGACCGAACCGTCCGGTTTTTAATATAAATATATTTAGAAGGAGAACGTTATGCAGAAAGAAAAATCAAAGATTATAGGTAATTTAATTACGGGGGCAATAAAGTGAACTTTATAAAAATGAATAAAAAAGAAATTATTATGCTAATAGTTTATACAATGTTTGCACTACTCCAAATTGGCTTGTTCATATTATTTGGCCTATCACTTTTAACTAACAGTAATTTAGTTGAATCAGAATTTGCTCTTAGTGCCATCGGTTTGACTGTACCTGCTATTGTAGGAATAATTTTCTTTAGGAAAGAAATTATTGAAAGTTTTACTTATTTTAAAGAGAAAACAATTTTGAAAATAGTAAGCATTCCTATGGTGGTTTTACTTATGGTAATTGTGGAAAATTCTATTATGCATTTTCTAAACATAGGTCAGCCAGAGAACCAAGAACAGGTCCTTACAAGGGGCGCAGAGGTGCCTATTATATTCACATTACTTCTATTTGGGATTATAGGGCCAATAATTGAAGAAATCATATTTCGTCATATATTAGTGAATCGTTTTTCGGAATATGTTGGTACTGCTATTGCATCCATCGTTTCGATTATAATTTTTGCAGGTCTTCATTCAAATCAACTTTCGGATCTTGCTATATATTTACCTGGCACGGTGATGCTTACTGCGGCTTATCTTATTTCTAATAGATCCCTTGCATATGTTATAGCGATACATATGTTAAACAATTTTATTCCTTTTATTTAATTGCATATGTCATAACAAGACATATGTAATTGAAGGTTTTGATGCAAAAATACTCTATGTTTCTATCGAGTATTTTTGGTACCAGAACCACTTTTTCTAAGGCATAAGAAATCTTATCAAAACTACAACTTATTAGGAGAGTGTCGGTCATGATTGTAACAACAACTTCTGGAATTGAAGGTAAAGAAATTATTGAGTATATTGATATTGTAAATGGTGAAGCTATTATGGGCGCAAACATTGTCCGCGATTTATTCGCTTCAGTTCGTGATGTTGTCGGTGGCCGTGCTGGTGCTTATGAAAGTAAGCTAAAAGACGCTCGTGATATTGCAATGGACGAAATGAAAGAACTTGCAAAACAAAAAGGTGCGAACGCTATCGTTGGTATTGACGTAGATTACGAAGTTGTACGTGATGGAATGTTAATGGTTGCTGTCAGTGGTACAGCTGTACGTATATAAGTAAATTAAAAAACGGTCCTCCCTTGGAATTTATACTTTGAGGAGGGGCCTGGTTCTGTTGCAGATTTTAAAGAATAAAAAGAGATGTTGATAAAGCATTATACGTCGAAAAAACACAGTTTGAGTGTAAACTGTGTTTTTTTATATAGAAGCCTCATCCCATCACTATCAAGCTAAAATTTTGTGTTAACTTGTAAAAAATGTACATTTTTTACTTTGGGGTAATTTTGAATCCTTAAGCTTATGGGCATGTGCTGGTACCCTCTAATACTGTACAAATTTTTTATAAATGGTTGTAAGGTTCTACGTTTTTGACCATTCTGTACAACGATAACTTTGGTTTATTGATTTCACCTGTAATCTGGTAGCCTATCCTCTGATACAATTTAATAGCAAGTTGGTTCTCTTTCTTTACCGTCAGAGAGCATTTGGCAAAGCCTTGCAGCGAAGCTTGTTCCTCAGCAAACTCAATTAATCTGGTACCTATCCCTAGTCCTCGACTTTCGGGCAGTAAGGCAATTGTTCCGATGTGAAACTCGTCATCTTCTCCCTCCTTCAAGGTAAACATGGAATAAAGCATTTTGATATTCAGAATGTTATAAACAACAAAACCCAGCTTTCGGAACGAAAGCAGCTGTTTAAAAGTGGGCCAGGCAAGACGATTTAAAACGGGTATGGGATAGCAAGTAATCATCCCTAAAGTTTTCCCGTCCATTTGAGCTTCATAGGCGTATTGATGACTAAAACGGTTGTTCTCCTGCCGCCATAGCTTACAAAATGTCCAATCGACTGTGTTCTTCTCCTCAGATCCTGCAAGTGGAAACGCCATGTATTCCAATGCCATTACATTTAGCTGGGCGCCGACCATGGATTGATGAACAGCCTTTACAATAGAGATTTTATTCATTATCCTATTGCTCCTTTTCACTTTCTATATTATTAATATTAATTATCATGGATTTGAATCAGTTCACTTCCCTCTCAATTCATCCTTAGCTTTGAAACCATAATAAAATGTATTTAAAACAAGCTCTGCAGCAGATTTTTTAGCCACATTTCCTTCATGTACCTGTTCCCAGGTATGGAAAAGCAGAGCATAAAGCGTATTCAAAATCCATTCACTGCTAACTGTTTGCTGAAAGTAACCTCTTTGTTGTAGCAATTCAATAACGCGTCTTAAGGGTTCCCTCAGCTTCTCTTCTGCTTCACCTAATTCTTTGTTGTTAAATACAGATGCATCATGACCTAGAAAATAGATTTTGTCACCTAAAGGGATTAACGCTTCAATAAGTTCTGGGATATAGTTTTCGCTTCTTTCCTCATCCAGTGGAATCTGGTTTACAGTATCACTTACCAGTTGTATAGCCCGATGGCCCAAGAACAGCATCAATTTCTCCCTGCTTTCGACGTAGCGATGGAGTGTAGCAATTCCAATTCCCGCATATTCCGCAATTTCATTCATCGAAGCAGTAGGATTTTCAACAAGCAATATAGTAGCTGAATCAAGAATTGCATTAAATCTCGCTTCCTTCAACGCTGACAAGTCTTTCTTCATCGTCAATCTCTCCCTTTTTCTGTATAAAGTCGTCATTTTTGATAGATAAATATATCATTTGATATTATAATAAACAATCTCAAATAAAGTGTCCAGCTGCTGAATGTAGCTTTTCAAAAAGAATTATATTCCTGAAACTGATAGTACTTTGAATGTTTCATTTTTAGCATTTCATTATTTAGATAACGATGAAGAAATTAAATTCTTTAATGTAATAAATACAAGAGCCAAAGGAAATGGTACGAGTTACTTTCTGCATAAAGTTATCGGTTTATTTTAAAATTCACTTCCGGGTATTGGGTTATCAGCCTTTTAAGGGTTGAGCCGTCATCCTTCTGTTTTACATACTGGTCAAAAAATGCCAGGCTGAATTCGTTAATAATACGATGAACTTCCTTTGGATTTTCACCTGGGCTCTGCAACAGAGGTGAGAACAAATGTAAATCGGTAAAGCTTGTATGATCCGTATGAGGAATGACCATTGACATACCACCGCCAGCTAACCCGCGTCCGTATCGCTCCCTCACTTCAAAGGGATCTGCTTCATCAGGCTCTTCTGCATTCATGAGCAGAAATGGTTTTCCAATGCCACTTTCAGGCAAGATTTCACCATACAATGTACCATCCATATTGATAGCTGCTTTGACACGAGAATCTTTTGCAAGTATTTGTGCTGCGGTAGCTCCACCGTAAGAGTGGCCAAACATTCCAATTCGCGAGGTATCCAGTCTTCCTGTAAAGAAACCGGTCTCATCGTTTTCGTTAAGTTTCTCTATCTGATTAAGGACAAAGCTGACATCTTCCTCCCATAATTTTATGTGACTATCTCCTTCATCAGTTAAATTGATGGGCTGTACGTAAGCAGTTCGACCACCTGGAAAGACGGTAGCTGCAGCATCAAAGGTATGATCGATACTTAGAACAATATATCCTTGACTAGCCAACTCCTCAACTTGAAACGTGTTTTGATTACGAAAACCATTAAAACCATGAGAGAAGAGTAATATGGGATAGTGATTCTCTGAGTCTGAGAGTTGTAAATCCATAAACGAATGAGACTTTACCAATTCCATGTGGCTGAATGCAAATGCAGGAATAGACAATGTTTTTTCCAATCCCTTGGAGAGCTCATTTATGTTACGAATATAAGGTTCTGGATCCCCCTTGCTTTTTTCAGCTGCAGGATACCAAATTTGCACCATCAGTTCGCGCCAATTATTTGGATTTTTCGAATATGGTTCATTTCTCTGATGATCAACCCAATGATATAGCTTCGTACCGATCCTATGTGGACCAGTTGGTTCTTCAAATGAAAATACTGGCATAAGTAAGGGTAGCGCAACTGCTACAAACAAATAGATACATAGTAACGAAGTCTTAACCATGAATATACCCGAACTTCTAAAGCCCTTTTTCTGCCCAGTTAATAAATAGCATAAAATTAAGATAACTGGGGATACATATGCCGGAATCATCTGCCACCTAAAACCTTCTGCCAATAACTGAACTGTAACCATTACAACGGCAATCAAAGTAGCTAATTTAGACCACTTTTTTGTTTCTCTGCCTATTAACAGTATCCAACTCAATAGACTAAAATTCACTACTATCAAAACAACTTCCCAGAAATTCATTGGCCTATCTCCTTTGCATGCATTTTACTTCTAATTAAAGAGGTAGTTTTCAGCCTAACCAAAAGCAGATGAAACACCTATATAGTTGCACCAATTATGCTTAACCGTTTCATCCACTCTACTCCTTTATTCAAATTAAAAACTTAAAATGCCCAGCTACCTTTACGGAAAATTGGTTCTACAGTTCCATCTGGTAGAATACCGTCGATGTCCATCTCACTGCTGCCAATCATAAAGTCCTCATGTGTTACTGAAATATTTGCCCCTAACGTTTCAAGCTGATCGTTTTCTAAATCTCTTCCACCCTCTAAGCAAGTTGGATAAGCTTTACCAATCGCTAAATGGTTCGATGCATTTTCATCAAACAATGTATTAAAATATAAAATTCCCGATGCTGAAATTGGTGATTCATGTGGTACAAGTGCTACTTCACCTAAATAGCAAGAGCCTTCATCCACATTAATAAGCTCTTGTAATAAATCATGTCCTACCTGTGCTTCAGCTTTGACAATTTTTCCTTCTTCAAATGTCAGTTTAAAGCCATCGATAATATTCCCTTGATAAACTAATGGTTTTGTATTGCTTACATAGCCATTTACACCTTGTTTCATCGGTAACGTATAAACCTCTTCTGTCGGCATATTAGCCATAAAGATAGTATCATCAGGAGTTTTACCACCTCCAGTAACCCATTTATGCTGTGGTGCTAATGCAATTGTTAAATCAGTACCTGGCGCTGTATAGTGAAGCTTCATATATTTTTTATCGTTCAATAGGACCGCACGAGATTCTAAATTTGTTACATGTTCACGCCATTTTTCAATAGCACTGCCGTCACCAATACGAACAGCTTTAAAAATAGCCTCCCATAATGCTGGTACTTGATCCTCAGTTGCTAAACCTGGGAACACCTTCGATGCCCACTTTGGTGAAGGAACTGCTACCATCGACCAAGCTATTGAATCCTTCATTACGGCGTTGCGATTGTTTCTCAGAGCAGCTCCTGCTACCTTTTGATAGGTAGCTAGACGATCAGATGAAATACCTGTAAATTTATCAGGATCTGTAGCATCTATCATTAATAGTGCTCCTTTACGTTCGATCAGCTCATCATTCATTTTGACTATCCACTCTGGGAAGCGATTAAATTCTTCATCTGAGGCATAATCAAAGTAAGCACGTTCCATTTCTTCATCCGAAAAATTAACATGAACAAGCCCTGCCCCAGCCTTATAAGCCTCTTTCACAACTATACGGGCGAAATCCAACGCATCCACTGATGTATTGACTAATAAGTATTGCCCTGGTTGAATATTGACACCGATTTTCACCGTAAGTTCTGCATATGCTTGTAATTTTTCTTCAAAAGTCATATTATTTACCTCGCTTTTATTAAATTGGTTTTGAATTCCCCTCACTAACTTACTTTCTGAACAGGTTTTCTCAGAATTTCCATTTCCCATTTTTTATTAGAACATGATAACAACTAATGGATTTTTTCTACTACTCATATATTTAATTTCTAAACTTTGATTCAATTAATATTGATTTGTTTTTCAAAAAATCTAATCGAAGGGTATCAAACACTACATAAAGTTATAGAGTTCTTTATTGTGAAAGCTCACTCAGTTCTTCCCAATCTTTTCAATGCTGCTGTACCTAAAGACTTACCATCAATGGGGCGTTTAACATTCTCAATCACTCCTTTATCTTTACAAAAGCATTTTTGATAGATAAACATATCATTTGATATAAGATTAAATCATTTTAAATGAATTATCAAGCCATAAAATTTAATTTTTAAAAAACTCGGTAAAAAACCATATAAAAATAGATTCTATCAAAGGGAGCGATAACGAAAAGATTTTTATACACACATGGATAAAACACATGACAAACTTATATATAATTGCAAGTTCAACTCTCACAAAAAACAGGATAAAAAAATAAACAGCAGAACTAGTCCACTGTTTACTTCGCCACGCCTTCATGTAATTTTTCTGTATAATCCTTTACATCTTTCCAGCTATCTTTCGCTGTATGTAAATCTTCTTTTATAAACGTAAACTCTTCCGGACTAATTCCTTTTACGTTTTGTAGTAAATTATTATATTTTGCACCTACTGTATACCATTGATTTGATATGTTTTGTAGTGCTGTAATTGCTGCATCAATTGTTTCTGTCATGTTTGTTGTTTTATTTTTTACATCAGTCAAAATTAAGACTTCTGCTTGCGCTCCTGAAATTCTATCTTTTAAATTAGCGATTTCTCTTTCTGCATTTGCGATATCTTTTTTCGCAACCGCAATCATCGGCCCGCCAGCAAGACATGTTATTAGCGCTACGCAAAGTACGCCACCAGCAATGACCATATCATTACTCTTTTTAATCGAATCGTTATATGTATTTATTTGTTGCTCTAGAGCTGGAATACCAGCATTCGTACTTGCCAATATCGCTGTTAACTGATTTGTATCCTCTTTGAAACTATTTGTATCTTTCGCCATTCTATCGCGAAAAGCTTTCAAATTTCCTAATAATCCATCTACCTCATTTTGATTCTTTACAATATCTGCATACAACTTTTCTAAATCCGCTTTTAATTTTCCGCTATCCTTTTGATCAATCGCTATTAACATGTCATTATAATACGATTGAAAAGTATTATTGTAATTTATAATATTTTGATCTGTTTTCATAATTTGAGGCTTCATATTATTTAACCAATATGCTGCATTAACTTTTGCATCTCTTTGATGCTGAATCATATTTCCTTTAAATTCACTATTAATCGAACTTATTTTACTTAAATCCGTCTCTTGTTGATTTTGAATTAATTTTGCATATGAATCCATTGCAAATATGCTTGATGTCGTTTGTGCCATTACATCTTGGAATCCTGCTGGTCCAAGAGAATAGTTTTTCACATTTTCTTGTAGCACCTTTACATTTTGTTCTGCTGCAAAAGGATGTAAAGGGAATGCGTTACTCGTTGCCACCCCAGCAATCATTACCGCTAAAAGACATTTTTTATAAAAACTTTTCTGCATATTTTTCACCTATTCTCCTTATAAGGATATCAAAAGCTCCTGCTCACAACTGAACAGGAGCTTCAAATCATTCATCAACACTTAACGCTCTAACGATTCGTATTCAATTATGCTTTTTTCGTATCTACTACTTTAATATCTTCAGCATAAATCTTTTCTGCATAGTCTTTAATGTTTTTCCAGCTATCTTTCGCAATGTTTAAATCTTCTTTAATGAAAACTAGGTCGTTTGGACTAATAGAATCTACATTTTGAAGTAAAGAATTGTATTTTGATCCCATTGTGTACCATTGGTTTGAAATATTTTGTAACGCTGTAATTGCAGTATCAATTGTATTTGTTAAATACTCTGTTTGTGTTTTAATGTTCGTTAATCCTGCTACTTCTAATTGCGCAGTTGTAACTTGTCCTGTTATCTTTTGAATTTCTGCTTGTGCATTATCAAGCTCTTTCTTCGCTAATACGATTCCAGCTGTACCACCGCCTACAGCTGCTGCACCACCTGCAATTAATGCTACTCCTAGCGGTGTTCCTGCACCCGTAGCAATAACTACTGCACCACCGATAATTGCAATTGGTCCTAGAGCTGTCGCAACAGATGAACCGATAATAATTGCATTATATTTACTAATCGCTTCATTGTACGTTGTAATTTGATTTTGCAGAAGCGGAATTCCTGCATCTTGACTAGCTAATATAGATGTAATTTGATTTGCATCACCCTTGAAGTTTTGCGTATCCGAAGTCATTTTATTTCGGAATTTCTTCAAGTCTTCTACTAACTGATCCACTTGCGCTTTATTTTCATTAATACTACTTGATAATCTAGTTAAGCCTTTCGTAAGAGTCGCTTTATCCTTTGCATCAACTGCAGCAACTAAAGTATCATAATAGTTTTGGAATTTCGTATTGTAGTTAATGATATTTTGATTCGTTGAAATAAGCTGTGGTTTTAATACATCTAACCATTGCTTCGCATTTCCTCTAGCTGTATCTTGGTGCTGAATTACTTTCCCTTTTAAAGCCGCATCAACAGACGATACATTTCCAAAGTTAACATTACCTTGTTTAATAATTGTTAAAGCGTACAGATCCATTACTAAAGCATTTGAACCTGTTCTTTCCATTGCATCTTTCAAGCCTTCTGGTCCTAATGAGTATTCTTCATAGTCATTATAAGCTTTTGCTACCGCATGAACTGGAGCTTGTTTCACTGTACTTTCAGCTGCATACGTATGAGCCGGCATAATATTTCCTGCTGCAAATACTGCCATCAGTGCTGATAGAGCCATTACTTTATAAGGTTTTTTTGTCATTTTTCTTCTCTCCCTATATCGCTAATTATTTTTCTGTTTAATGTACTTCAACGTTTGTAACGTAATCTTCAAATTGATTTGTTTGCTTATTCATTTCATCACTTACTTTTTTAATTTGATTAAAATGTTTTTGAAGTAAACTACTGTCTGTATACGTGCCTTCTTCAACATTCTTTTGAATTTGAATCATATTATTATTTAAAACTTTCCAATCCGTTAATAACGTTTCTAAAGTTGTAATTTGACGATCAATTAATTCTGTAAAGCTATTTACTTGATCTTCAACGAATGTAATTTGAGTCGCCTCTGCTTCAGTTTGTGATAACTTTTGAATAAGTGGCAATAACTCTTTTTGCTTTTGTTGAATGCGAAGAGCTGCTTCTCTCGTTTGACTATCTGCAGCATTTACAATTTCATTACTTAAAGTACCGATAGAAACAAAATCGATTGTTTTCGTTTGTGCAGTTTGATTTGTGATTGTAAATACTTGTTTACCGATATTAATAGAACCTTTAATGATTTCTTGAGGTCTATTCAAAATAGTAGTTAGTTCAGCTTGAATTTCCCCTTGAATTCTTTTAATATCTTCTCTTAATTTCACAATATCTCCACTTGATCCTTGCAGTGTTTTTATTGCTTCATCGGCTTTAATTGATAAGTTGTTACTATCTTTATCTAATACCGTTTTAAATCGATTTAACTCTAATAAATCTTGCTCCATACTCTCTTGGATGCTTTGTACTTGCAATTGTAATTTTCCATATGCACTCATAAAATCTGCTTTTGCTTGCTGATCTTCATTTACGTTTCCTGCTAGTTCATAGAGCTTACTATAATAGCTATTAAATCTAGTGCTGTATCTCATCATCTCTTGATTTAAGTCAATTAGCTTCGGATTATATTCATCAATCCACTCTCGTACATTCGCCTTTGCAAACTTTTGATGATTCGTTAAGCTACTCATCGCATTTACCTTAATGTCTGGCTGTTGCAAAATAATTAATCCGTATGCTTGAATAAGCGGTGATTGTGATCCTAACATTCTAATTGAATTGGATAATGTATTTGGAGCAATTACATTTTGCGCATATACTGTTTTCACTTCTGTTTGCCCCTCCTTAGCGTAAGCGCTTACAGGAATGAAGCAACTCGTAGATACTGCTGTAACCAATAACCCTGTAATTAAAGTCTTTTTCACTTTAACTCCTCCTATGTATTAGCAACTATTACTATCGCATTTTATTATTCTATTTTCTTGCCCATAATTTGAGATGGTTAAAATAGAGAACGTTCTCACCGTGATCTATGTATGAACCATCTCTCCCAACTGTTATTGCTACAGTACTTACTTATTGTTATAAAATTTTTCATATGTGCTTAGTATGAATAATATTGTATAAATTTTCTATTTCATCGAAATTCTCACATTCACACAGTGAATATATTACGTAAAAATATTATTCATTTCAAACTAAACAACATACGTAAATATGAAATTTCGTTTTGTTTTCATATAAGTTTTGTACTGTAAGGTCATTTAAACACAGCTGTTTATATAACGTAAAGAAGTATTTTCATTCCCTTTATTTTCAAGCTTTCATGTCCTTATTTCAAAATATAATCCGATTCACTTTATCGATTGAAATATCTACATATCACAACAGAAAACACTACTTGCAAACAACCGGTAAAATTATATTGATATAATTTTTAACCCCGTATGCAATTATGCATAGCATATACACAAAAAGGATAGCTTCATTTTCATGAAACTATCCTTAAAAAATCTTCTTATTTTTTCAAATGATATGGAACTGTCGTAATAACAACATTTCTTTTATAAAGTAAATACGCACGTATGAGTAAACTGGATTGATTATGAAGAATGTTATGCCAACCTTTTTTCGGAATGAACTGTGGTATAACGACCGTAACGCGGTAATTCGATTCACTTGCCTTATATTGCACTGTATCAATGAACTTCGTTAGCGGCTGAATAATACTTCTATAATGAGAATGTAATGTAACAAGCCTTACTTCAGGTTGCCACTTCTTCCATTTCTCTTCAAATTTCTTTTCTTCTTCTCTGTCAAAAGCAACATATACAGCGATAACTTGATCTGCCGAAAGAGACTTCGCATAGTTCAATGAATTTTCTACTACATGCGTCATACCTGCTACAGGAACGACAATTACATTCCCCTCAATTGGAATAAGAGGCTCGCAAGTTTTTAAACTTAATTGATCACCCACTGCATCATAATGCTTCTTAATTCGATGGAATAAGAAGATAATAACTGGTAAAAAAATAAGAATCGACCAAACTTGTGCAAATTTAGTTAAAAAGAACATGCTCATTACGATAAAACTAATAACTGCACCAATTAAATTAACCGTTAATCTTAAAGCCCATCCTTCAGGCTTTTCGCGAAGCCATTTTAATACCATTCCTGTTTGAGAAAGTGTAAATGGAATAAATACACCTACTGCATATAGTGGAATTAAATGTTCTGTTTGTCCTTGGAAAGCTACAATTAAAATAATCGAAGCAACTCCAAGTATAATAATACCGTTTGAGTAACCTAGACGGTCTCCTCTAATCGTAAACATTCTCGGTATGAATTTATCTTTTGCCAGGTTAACCGCTAATAAAGGAAATGCAGAATAACCTGTATTAGCAGCAAGAATTAATATTAAAGCTGTTGTACCTTGTATGAAATAGTACATGAAATTACGTCCAAATGTTTGTTCAGCAATTTGAGAAACAACTGTTACTTCTTTACTCGGAGTCACTCCGTAATAATAGGCTAAAAACACAATTCCTGAAAATAACACAGCAAGTAATGCACCCATTGCAAGCAATGTTTTTGCAGCATTGTTTGGCGCAGGATCTTTAAAGTTCGGAATTGCATTTGAAATTGCTTCAACACCTGTTAAAGCAGAACTACCTGATGCAAATGCTCTTAGTAATAAAAATAAACTAATCCCTGCAACTGGTGTACCAATCGGCGCATGTAAAGTGGGTGAAACATGACCAGTTAAAATATTATATATGCCTACACCAATTAATATAAATAATGCTAAAACGAATAAATAAACAGGATATGCTAAAACGGAAGCTGATTCCGTTACTCCTCTTAAATTTAAGATCGTAATTAATATAACAAATATAACCGCAATAATTACGTTGTGTGCATGTAAGCTAGGAAATGCAGACGTAATTGCATCTGTACCAGCGGACACACTTACCGCAACAGTTAAAATATAGTCAACTAATAAAGATCCTCCAGCAATTAAGCCTGGATTCATCCCTAAATTTTCTTTTGATACAACATACGCTCCCCCGCCATGCGGATAAGCAAAAATAATTTGACGATAAGATAAAATAAGGGCTGTCAATAATACTAATACCCCAACAGCGATCGGAATGGAATACCAATAAGCGATCGCTCCAACACCTGCTAAAGCAATTAAAATTTGCTCTGGACCGTAAGCAACTGATGACAATGCGTCAGAAGATAAAATAGCTAAAGCTTTCGTTTTATTAAGCTTCTGTTCTCCAAGCTCCGTTGATTTTAACGGTCTTCCAATTAAAAATCTTTTAATAGATGAAACCAATGCTGTCCACTCTCCAATAATTTTGTACGAACTTTACTGCTTGTTACAGCCAGTAAACGATTTCCTCAGAAAACAAAAAATGTCTACAAGCCATAGCGAAATAGACTTGTAGACATTATTTTTTTTGTCGCACAAGCTCCACCTTCCTTCTCAATATAACGCTTACGAGGTTAGCTGTCGGATTCGGGCCTATGAGTAGCCCTACCTTTTTTAAGGATTCACCCCATCGGATTATGTACTAATCCGTAAAAACGGGTCCCCCGTACCATGCGGTTTCAGCGATTTAGAAAATTGAAACTGTGGATTATAATACTCCTTTATTTTCAAAAAGTAAACAAAAATTTTTAATAAGAAAAAAATTAAAATGATTGCGCATAATCCACTGAGAAATATACATAATGAATACTAAAAAATCCGCAAAGGAGACCCATATGTCTAAAGAAAAGAAGCCTATTTTTTCCGATTCATATTTAGATGCAGTAGCAAATGAAATTAATCAGTTATATGGTAAACGTGAACAGGAAATAAATTTGACAGATAGAACGAAAAGAAATAAATAATTTGTCATACAAAAAATAAAAAAGATAGCAATACACTTATATATTGCTATCTTTTTTATTTTTTCATACATCTAATTCTATTACAGATCTGTTAAAGGTCATCTCTTCATACACCTTTAAATTTTGATATATAGTGCCTAATAATGGTGCCGCTATAGAAAATTGCTCTGCTACATCCAGTAAATATCCTTGCAAGTGCTTCCCTTCAATAAACGAACCCTTCTCCATATCACGTTGCATCGATGACTTCATATCATACGAAATTTTATCAATTGTTTTCATATGTTCCTGGACAATATTAACCTTTATTGGAGCTCCTAATACTCTCATGATTTGTACAGATTCCTCAAATACATTACGGATAAAATCACGGCCGCCTTCACTTTCACGGATTGGTCCAATTGGTGCACGCATTAACGTTGTCACACCGGACATTACAGTAATAAATAAATATTTATGCCACATATCTTGCGTAATATTTTCACTTAAAACAAAACTAGATTTCGTACCTGCAAATGCTTTAGAAATATGCTTTACTCTCTCTGAATTTTGAGACTTAATTTCTCCAAACACAAGTCTGTTGGCAGCGCTAGTTTGTACAATTTCTCCTTGATCGTTTAACGTCGTCTCGATAAAGCATAAACCGCCAATTACTTTTTCTTCGCCGAATTCTTTTTGTAATAGCGATAAATGAGCGATACCATTTAACAATGGAATGATTACAGTATTTTCGCCAACAAACGGCTTCAAATCTTGAATTGCCTCGTTTAAGTGATACGCTTTTGTTGAAAATAAAATGACATCAAATGGAGAAGTTCTCTCTTCTTTCGTTATTAATTTCGGTTGAAAGGAAAAATCCCCGTTAACACTTCGGATTACAAGTCCTCTTTCCTCTAATTGTTTTTTCCGTTTACTACGAACAAGAAATGTAACATCTTCTCCCTTTTCGACTAATCTGCCACCAAAAAATCCTCCGACTCCACCAGCGCCTAATACTAAAATCCGCATACAGCATCCCCCTTTTCAAAATAAAATTTTATAACTTTTAGTATACATAACATTATACATGTCCTCTGCTAAATAAGCTGAATTTTCACTCTCAATTGAGTATAAAAGAGTGGTTATTTTCAAATAAATTTGGGCATGTTGTTTCTATAGCATATATGGAAAGGACACAATGTAGATGGAGGCAATACAATCAATTGAGGAAAAAGGTGTAGCAACAGCTATATTTCAATTTATATTCCCGTTTTCGTTTAAAGCTGGATATGAACAAGAGATGTTCCCTTTCTTACAAAAAAACGATTTTCGTCCTTTTCGGCTCGATCATCTCGATGATGAAAATACATATTATGGGGAGTTTAAAGTTTCACATCAAAATATGGAAGCATACTATCTTTCATTTACAAATAAAATTCTCTTTCCTCACTCAGAGCATCAAAAGGGCTTGCAACGTTATTCAAAGGACCTTAACTTAACTGGACATTTAACAACAAACCTTATTTCAATTCCATTCAAGATACACTCTATTGATGTCACACTTTGTCCTTATGAACTTGGCTTCTTAACAATTCGAACAGAAGTAAACACTGCTCCAAACATGACTTTATCTGAAGCAATCGAATTCGCTGCTCGCTTCCGTGTACTTGAAACTAAAAATGATACAAATGAGACTATTTGTATTGAATGTAACGGAAAAAAGTATTCCCAAGTTGAAAAATTCATTTTTGGTTATTTATTTCATGGTGTAACTGATTTCTTTGAAAAGAAGAGATTAAGAAGTTCATACTTTCAAACCTTCCCTTTCTTCGAAGACCAAAGAATGTACGTCCAAACTTTATTGTCACTAAAAGAAGGTATGGAGCTTAATGAAGTGGATGTTTATCGTACTTCTAGTCTTTCCGGATTAACAAGTGATGGTAAGCCATATGTGAGCGCAAATAACCTTCCTTACATTCATGACTATTTAAAAAAACACGCTTACCAGAGATGGGCTCCAAATCGTTATTTCATAATGGAAGAACATATTTTTACATGTGTAACAAATGAAGGAGAACGTAAAATCGCTAAACTTGCTAGTCAAATGTACGGAGAATTTTATTACGCTTTATTATTAAACCTATTCCATAAAATTGTTTTATTAAAAATGGCTAACGCCTATGCTGAGCTAAACATTGAACAAGATACTAATGAAATAGAGAAATTAATTTATTCGATCAATTCCTTCACTGCTAATTATTTTTCTTTAGAATTAGTATCCCAATCACAAAGTGAAGATATTTTCTTTCGTTTAAGAAAACTTTTTAATATTGAGGTTCTATACTCGAACGCGAAACAAAATCTTGATAGTTTGTTTAAATATCAAGAAAATGTCGCCTCTAAAAAAGATAGCCTCTTATTATTAATTTTAACGCTCTACTCTGTAGTGGGCCAAATGTTAGGGTTTACTATGATTGACCTTTTAAGAAACACCGATTCAAACAAAATATCGTCACCTCTTGAATTTTTCGCTCTATTAATTGCGATTAGCGGCATTGTCATTTCACTTATTTTAGGAGCCCAAAGTTTATACCAATGGGGTCTACAGCATAAACGAAGAAAAGCTTGGGTAAAACAAACTGTACTTTCTGCCGTTAAAGAGAAAGAAGATAAAAATTAAAAAAGGTTATTTTCAAATTCTTGGCGCGCTGCATTAAGTGAAATTTTTATGAGCGATTTTCCGATTATATCGGCGCAACTCGAAATATATCAGCGATTTTTTTAATATATCGACTTACCGACAAATGACAGGACCGGATAATAAAAAAAGGGTGCTCCAAAATAAAACTTGGAGTACCCCTTTTATTATACGAATTCAGTTTACTTCCCTGCTTCGATTTGCTCTAATGCAGCAGCTACTTGCTCTTCCGTTAATTCATGTTGTATTACGTAGCGGTTACGTGGACTTACACGACATTCATGAGAACATGCACGTAAATATTTCGCTTCGTTTTCTTCAGAACATAAAATTTTCTTATTACATTCTGGATTTGAACAGTTTACATAGCGCTCACAAGGTTCACCTGTAAAGTGGTCTTTACCAACGATAACATGTTCTTTTTGGTTTACTGGTACAGCAATACGCTCATCGAACACGTAACATTGTCCATCCCAAAGCTCACCTTGTACCTCTGGGTCTTTTCCGTACGTTACAATTCCGCCGTGAAGCTGACTTACATCTTCATAGCCTTCACGAACTAACCAACCAGAAAACTTCTCACAACGAATTCCGCCTGTACAATAAGTTAAAATCTTTTTACCTTCAAGTACTTCTTTATTTTCACGAATCCAATCTGGTAATTCACGGAATGATTCGATATCAGGTTTAATCGCACCTTTGAAGTGACCTAAATCAAACTCATAATCATTTCGTGCATCAATGATAACTGTATCTTCTTGTTTCATTGCTTCATAAAAATCTTTTGGCTCTAAATACTTCCCAGTTATTTCGTGTGGGTTAATGTCATCTTCTAGACGAAGTGTAACTAACTCTGGACGAGGACGCACGTGCATTTTCTTGAATGCATGACCATCAGCTTCATCTATTTTAAATACGATACCGTCAAAACGTGGATCATTGTTCATTGCTTCCATGTATTTCTCTGTTTGTTCTACAGTTCCAGAACAAGTTCCGTTAATACCTTCTTTCGCTACAAGAATTCTTCCTTTTAATTCAAGTGAATTACAAAATTCTAAATGCTCTGCCGCGAATTCTTCTGGGTTTTCAATTGTTGTGTACATGTAATATAGTAATACTCTGTATGGTTTTGTAGTTGCCAATGTATTTCTACCACCTATCTAATTTTTAAAATCATGTATAAGTTAACGTTCATATCAAAACATATATAATAAGAAAATGAATCCCATTTTCTTTTCTTTATACTATTTTCTATCAGTTAACAAAAATAAAAAACAAGATTACACATCAAAACACTATGGTTATGTTGTAATCCCAATATATTATATATCATACAAATGCAATTCCATCAATTAATATGCTGGATTATCGGCTTTATGTTCACATAAATTTCAAAATTGACCCTTTAATTTATTATGTTTCCCCACGTCATCACACCATAAACTCCCAATTTATTTTACGTTATCACACCATCCATTGCATAAAGGCATATAATTTGCATTAAGGAAACTTTCGTGTTCAAATGAAATTATCATATAACATATCTAAATGTATTGAAATAATGAGTAAGAATAAATACAATAATTTCATCAAGTTAACATTTTAAAGGGGAAAACTACTATGAATAAAGATATAACAAAAGATGAACATCTCCCTTCTGAAAGTACAACCGTACAATCAGCTCACTTAGCTTTAAGTGGAGAAACAAAAGGCTGGAAAAGACTGTTACCATTTTTAGGACCCGCTTTTATAGCGTCCGTTGCTTATATTGATCCTGGCAACTTTGCTACAAATATCGCAGCTGGTTCACAATATGGATATTTACTATTATGGGTTATACTCGCCTCTAACTTAATGGCTGTATTAATCCAAACTTTATCAGCTAAATTAGGAATTGCTACAGGAAACAATTTACCCGAAATAGCTCGTGAAAACTTTCCAAAGCCTGTGTCTATCGGTTTATGGATACAAGGTGAACTAGTTATTATGGCTACAGATTTAGCGGAATTTATTGGAGCTGCATTGGGGCTTTACTTACTATTTGGAATCCCGATGCTACCTGCCGCTTTAATTACAGCAGCCGGATCATTTATTATCCTTGAATTTCAACGTAGAGGATTTCGTCCACTAGAAGCTATTATTACAGGAATGATTTTCATTGTAGTAATTGCTTTTGGGATTCAAGTTTTTTATGCAAAACCAGAATTAAGTCCCCTTCTTTCAGGACTATTTATTCCAAAATTCCAAGGTGTAGACAGTATATTACTTGCAGCAGGGATTTTAGGTGCGACAGTTATGCCGCATGCAATATACTTGCATTCTGCATTAACACAACGCCGTGTGGTCGGAACAACTGACGAACAAAAGAAAAAGATTTTTCGTTTCGAATTTATCGATATTATTATTGCAATGGTTATTGCTGGAGCAATTAATGCAAGTATGTTAATTGTTGCTGCTGCACTATTCTTTAAAAACGGCTTGCACGTTGAAGATTTAGATGTTGCTTACACTCAATTTACCAACTTAGTAGGTCCTGTATCAGCTGCTTTGTTTGGAATTGGGCTCTTATCAGCAGGACTATCTAGCTCTTCTGTCGGTACAATGTCGGGTGATATTATTATGCAAGGTTTCATTCGCATGCATATTCCGTTATACTTACGCCGATTTATTACAATGATTCCACCATTAGTTATTATCGCTTTAGGTGTAAATCCAACTTACGCTCTAGTCATGAGCCAAGTCGTCTTATCATTCGGTATTGCATTTGCACTAGTGCCACTTATTATGTTTACAAGTAACAAAAAGATTATGGGTGCACTCGTTAACCACCGTATAACAACATTTATCGCTTGGATAATTGCAGCACTCGTTATCGTTTTAAATATCTTCTTACTGTATCAAACATTTGTAGGGTAATGAAAAAAGGGTATTCCAATTTTAATTTGGAGTACCCTTTTTGGATGAAATGATTTTCTTCTAGTTACCACTTATGTATGTCCCTCTTTCCGGCATCATGACACCATTTTCAGTTCGAAAGTAAAGTGGCAATCCTTCCGCAAAAAACATACTTACCTTGGACGGATCTTGCCTTTGATGATGAATATGTAAATGCGGCTCACTTGAACTTCCTGAGTTACCGACTTGAGCAAGAAATTCTCCTTCATTTACATGTTGTCCTTCTCTCACATTAATTGATCCTTTCTTTAAATGGGCAAGAATTAAAAATGTGCCCGTTTCATCTAGTCGTAAATAAATATGATTCCCAGCCATTGACTGAAAATTATCCGATCCCGGAACTAAATCTTGTTCATTATTATTAATTGATACAACCGTCCCAGAAGCTGGTGCCATTACTTTCGCTCCATATATTCCGTAATCCTCTAACTTACTACTTTTCACTTCAGCAGGTGGAATGAGAATATCATATGCCCACCTTTCATTTGGTTTTATAACGTGATAGTTCATTTCTAACCGATCACCACCCCAACCTATTAATGCTCGCTCATTCAAAGGAAAACGAACTACTGCTTTAGGACTCATAGATTGTATATCTGCTGGATAAGCAATTCTACCTATATTAGCAAACCAACCGACAGGCCAAGCTCCAATGATAGAAAACAGAATGATTAAAAATAGCGTTCTATCTATCCGCTTTCTAAAAATGCCTTTCCAAAAAAATATTATTACTGATCCTACCAAGAGGAAAACTGAAATAAAACTAAAAGCCTGTATACTCCACCAAACAAAAACTGATGTAACACCATTAGCTACATAAACTAAGATCCAACTTATAATTAAAAAAGAAACTATAATTACTAATAAAAATGCCTTCCACATGTCGCGTCCCTACTCTCATATCCTTTTTCTCAATGATACAAAGTAAAAATTACGACATATAAAAGAAATACTTACGACTTTCTTACTTTTTTATACTGCGGTAATTTCACAGTAAAAACTGTTTCTTTATCGTTACTACGTACAGTGATATCCCCTTGATGGAGATCGGCTATACTTTTTGAAATTGCAAGTCCTATTCCTTTCCCGCCCGTATGAGAACTACGTGATTTTTCACTACGATAAAATTTCTCAAAAACGTAAGGAAGGTCCTCTTTCGGAATGCATTGTCCAAAATTTTTAATTTCTACTTCAACATTCATTGTTTTATTGGAAATTTCAATTGCAATTTCCTTTCCATCTTTTCCATACATAATACTATTACCTATTACATTTTCAAATAGTCTCACTATAAGTGCTACATCAACTTCTACATGCAGCACTTCATCACTTTTAATATAAAAGCTCATATTAGCATCATCTAATTGTGGTACAAAGTCAATCATGATTTGTTCAATTAATGCTTTCATATCTACTTCATCTTTATGTAATTCAATCTCTCTATAATTTATTTGACAGTATTCTAATAAATCATCTATTTGATGTTTTAATTCATAACTTTTTCGCTTTAATATACTTACATACTGTTCACATTCCTCTCCATTCGAATGAAGTTTATTTCCTAACAGGTCCGCATAACCGATTAAAGATGTTACTGGCGTTCGTAAATCATGAGAAATATTACTAATCATTTCATTTTTCATTTCCTGTGATTTTTTTTCATTCTCGATAGACTCTTTTAAGCTTTTCGCCATTCTATTAACATTTGCCGCTAGTTCACCAATCTCGTCATTTTTCAAAATAGGTATATGTATTTCAAAATTACCGTCACTTATTTCCTTCAGGTTCTTGTTAATTTGAGACAACCTTTTCATCAGTGTTTTTGTCATACATGCAAAGTATGTTGTAGTAAAAATCAAAAAAACTATAAAATATAAAAATGAATATTTTTCCTCTAAAACATTAACCTGACTATATATATTTCCAACTAAAATTTGAAACACTATTATACTTACAGTCGCTAACAAGATGCTACATATGAATGCGATAAAAAACTTAGCTCTAATGCCTTGTAATGATTTAATCTTCAATTTTATATCCGACTCCCCAAACATTTTGAATAAACTTCGGTTCTTTTGGATTCTCTTCAATTTTATTTCTCAATCTTGCAATATGAACCATTACTGTATTATTACTTTCATAGGCTCTTTCGTTCCAAACGCTCTCATATATTTCTTCAATTGTGAACACACGATTCCTTGCAGCTGCCATTAAGTGTAAAATATCATATTCAGTTTTCGTAAGATTGATTCTTTCTCCATATAACATTACTGTTCTCGACACTTCATCTATTTCTAAACCTCTAATATTTATTTTCTTTTCCATTACTTGGGGAGCATTTTGATTGAAATATGTATACCTTCTTAATTGAGCTTTCACTCTTGCGATAAATTCAATTGTACTGAACGGCTTCACAATATAATCATCTGCCCCAGTACTAAATCCAATTACCTTATCTACATCCGATGATTTCGCGCTTAAAAACATAATTGGTAAACTATGTTTCTCTCTAATCCTTCTACAAAGTTCTATACCATCCATTTGAGGCATCATAATATCCAAAATAGCAAGTTGAATACTGTTATTATTTATTATTTCTAAAGCCTCTTCTCCGTTATGAGCACTAAAAACTTTAAAACCTTCTTGTTTTAAATTCACATTAATAAATTGAATAATATCTTTATCGTCATCTACAATTAATATCGAATTTTTTTCCATTTCCAAACCTCTTTTTTGAAATATATTCCACATCTAAGTTTATCATAAATCAAATCTACCCTTACACCTTGAATAATCTTTATTTTCAGATTAAATTATATAATAACAAATACATTCTATTTTCATGTGAAAAGGAGCGAAAATATGTTTCCTTTATTAAAAACTGAAAGACTCATTTTAAGAGAACTTACCGAAAAAGATGCACCACGTATACTACAATGCTTTTCTAATACTAATGTACTGCGCTATTATGGCCAAAAACCGTTACAAGATGTTGATCAAGTGAAACAAATCATTCATAATTTTAAGTTGAGCTACAATGCAAGAAGCGGTATAAAATGGGGAATCGAATTAAAAGACAAGAAAGAACTCATCGGTACCATTGGTTTTCACGATTGGTCTTCTGAGCATAAACGAGCCAATATAAGTTATGCCTTTTTGCCTGAACACTGGGGAAAAGGATATGCGACTGAAGCTGTTTCTGAGGTTATATCATACGGTTTCCATACGATTCATTTAAAGCGGATCGGGGCAATTGTATTTCTTGAAAATGAAGCTTCTAATAAAGTACTATTAAAATTAGGCTTTGAAAAAGAAGGTGTTCTAAAAAATTATATGTATCAAGATGATATCCCATATGATACGAATTTTTACGCTTTATTAAAATCAGTTTAATAGAATTTATGTGTAAAAAACCTTACTTTTAAAAAGTAAGGTTTTTTGTATTTATTCATTAGCAATATAAGCATTCTTATAAGTATAAATACCACCAAATTGATGTTTTTCAATTCCTTTTACATAATCCTTTTGTACATATGCTGAGCCAATATGATAAAGCGGTGCCACAGCTGCATCTTCTAATAATACCTGCTCGGCTTCTCGCAACGCTTTCCATCGATTTTCCGTATCTAGTACAAAATCCGTTTTCGCTTTCTTTATTAATTCATCGTAACGAACATTAGAATAATTCATTTTATTATTCGGATTCCCTGTCGTAAATAACTCTAAATAACTAATTGGGTCTTTATAGTCAGGTCCCCAATTTGCCATAGTTATATCGTAATCACCTATTTGTTCTAACTGTAATTTTTGCTTAAATGGCTGTTGTTTAATTTGTATCGTTAACCCTTGCAAATTCTTCTCTAAATCACCTTTTATATATTCTGCCATACGTATTGCATTATCTTGTTCGAACGTTAAGAACTCTAGGTTTACTTGTTCTACCCCAAGCTCTTTTTTCGCTTCTTCCCAAAGTTTTTTTGCATTTTGCAAATCATATGAGGAAATATCTCCATTTTCTTTTCTAAAATCTTTACCAGTCACTTCATTTACATGACCAACTGGTACAAGTCCACTTGCAGGTTTTGCTCCGTTATTAATAAAGTGAGCAACGAAATCATCTTTATTTAACGCTAATGAAATAGATTGACGCACCTTTTTATTTGCTAACGCGGTATTTTTTTCATTAAAACGAAGCATAGCAATTCCAGGATCACTCGACATATGTAATTCCTTATTCCCTTTATACTTGTCTACAACTTGCGAATTAATAGGTACTCGATCTAAATCTCCAGCTTCATATAAATTTACAGCTGTCATTGTATCCTTTACGATATGAAAGTTTATTTCGTCTAATTTCACTTTCTTTCGATCCCAATATGTAGCATTCTTCTTTAATTGAAACTCTTGTTCATGCTTCCATTTTTCTAATACAAATGGACCGTTATATATGAGATTACTAGGTTCCAATGCATAATTGTTTCCTTGTTCTTTCAAAAATGATTCATGCTGTGGTAAGTATATAGGTAGTGCTAACAACTGTAAAAAATACGGAACTGGCTGTTCGAGTTCAACTTCTAACGTATAATTATTTATTGCTTTAACCCCAAGTGCATCAAGAGGCATTGTTCCCTTATTAATCTCTTTCGCATTTTTAACATAAAAGAGCATGTATGCATATTGAGATGCCGTTTCAGGATTAATTGCACGTTTCCATGCAAATATAAAATCATTTGCTGTCACACTGTCTCCATTTGACCATTTTGCATCTTTACGCAAATCAAATGTATATTTCTTACCATCTTCACTTCTTTTAAACGATCTTGCTACTGCTGGAATAGGCTGATCTTGATCATTTAATACATATAACCCCTCAAATATATTCTGCATAACGTGGGCTGATGTACCATCCATTGTTTTCGCAGTGTCCAGAGAAGGAATTTCTTCTGATACTGTTACATTTAACACTTGTTTTTTAACCTCTGTATCACTTTTATTCGCTTTATTATTACAAGCTGTTAATAATAAAGATGTAACAAGTGCCATTACCATTAAATGGCTCTTTTTTCGCTTCATGAGTTGTTCTCCTTAAATATAAAATATTATAAAGCGTAATATATTATAGCAGAAATACTAACAGAAAGATGCGACATTCTTTTGAATATTTATTCGTTCAAGAAAAAAGCTATCCTTTTAAAAGGATAGCTTTTTCAACTGCCACATAATTATCTATCTTTGCAAACCTCGTTTATAACGACTTGCTTCAAATATAATACGCTCTTCATCTAACGTTTTACATTCACCATTCCAAACGACACGTTTTCCGTTAATAATTACATCGCTTATATCTTTACCACTCGCAGCATATACAAGGTGTGATAACACTTCATCCGCTGGTTGTAAATGCGGCTTATTAGACGGGTCAATCGTAATAAAATCAGCACACTTACCAGCTTCTAGTGACCCTGTTTGTTTCATCCCGATTACTTCAGCAGCCCCTTTAGTCGCAAGTGTAAGAGCTGTTTCAACTGGTAATGCTGTTGCATCTTGGTGAATACCTTTTTGTAGTAAAGTCGCTATGCGCATTTCTTCAAACATGTCTAAATTATTGTTAGACGCAACACTATCTGTTGCAATTCCTACTTTTATTCCTGCTTCTAGCATCGCTTTTACATTCGCTATACCAGAACCTAGTTTTAAATTACTATTCGGATTATGAGCTACTCGAACGTCATGTTCTGCTAAAAATGCACGCTCATCGTCATTTAATACTACACCGTGTGCAATAACTGTTGGGCGTTTAAACAATCCGCAGCTCGCTGCATATTCTACTGGACGTTTTCCATATTGTGCTTCAATATCACGTACTTCACGCTCTGTTTCAGAAAGATGGATATGAACCATCGTTTGATTCTCTACTGCAATCCGTGCGCACTCTTCTAACAATTCTGTACTACATGTATATGGACTATGTGGTGCAACCATCGTAGTTAACATGTCACTTTCGTTATAGTAACGCTTCACATATTTCTCAGCTTCTTCAATCGCTTTCTTTTCATCGTCTTTCGTTCCGAAGCTAAATAAAGTCCTTGAAACAGCAGCTCGCATTCCACTCCTTGATACCGTTTCCATAATTGCGTCTTGATCTACTCCAATTGGATTAAACATGTCAGAGAATGATGTTGTACCACTTTTCACCATCTCAAGTAATCCTAATTCCGTACTAGCGACCGCAATTTGGGGAGTAAATTGACTTTCCAGTGGCCAAATTCTCGTCTCAAGCCATGGCTGTAATAACATATCATCTCCAATACCTCTTAGGAGACTCATTACAACGTGTGTATGTGTATTTACAAGCCCTGGTAAAACCCACTTTCCTTTCATGTCAATTACTTCATCTACTTCAAATTCATTAGCGAATTCTCCGCTCTTTACATCTATAATTTGATCATTTTCTACAATGATATATCCATTTTCTATCACTTCGTTTTGTTCATTCATCGTTACAATTGTAGCGTTTACATAAGTTGTTTTCAAAAGTATTTCCCCTTTCAACTCTATGAAGTTCCCTTTAATAAGTTACCACCATTATAGTAACTTATTAAAGATTAAGAGTCAAAAGATAATTTTAATTCTTTCGTTATTTTTCCCTTCAAAATGCTATATTGTTTTTCATTTGTATCTGCAAATGCTTCTTCCCAATTTGACTTTTCATCCATATAATTCAAATTCCCATTGAATTGAGTCTCTGTAAAATCAAATCTCTGCCCATCTATAAAGTTATAAAAATGCCACACGCACCCTATTTTTGTCTTTTTAATTTTCCCTCCACATATATCTTGAACGACTAGAGCCGTTACACCACACTGTCCCTTTGCTGGATTTTCAATTGTCCACTTTGAACTTGTTTCTATTGACCAAGATCTTATTAACGCCTCATATATTTGCTTTTTCTTTACATCATCCATTCTAATCTTCCCCTACTATTAATAGTTTTACACATCATATTTCAAAAGAGGCAGTAAACGACCCTTAAAGACAGTTGATGGTGTCTCTCCTATTAACTGTGCTCCCATTTTCAAGTAATATCCTTTTGCATTCGGATCACTATCAATTGTAAAACTTTTTAATCCTAGTTCATTGGCTTTTTCTATTACATACTCCCAAAGTATTTTCCCGTAACCTTTTCCTTTGTAATGAGGATGAATGTACAAGAAATCGAGAGCTTTATCATTACGTAAAAATGAGAAAAAACCAATCTTCGCATTATCGTTTACTAAAACATATACAAAATTATTTTTTATGTACTCTTCCGTAATTGTTAAATCTTCCTTACAAGCAAGTATGAATTCTTCACTATAATTCCACGTTGCTTTTGAATGTAGTGCGAGTTCACTTAATTCATTTGCTTCACTTAATAATACTTCTCTTATCTTCATGATTCTTTTTCCTCACTTTCAATATGTACACTACTAAATTGATTCGGAAAGCACTTCAAAAAAACCTTTAATTTCCATAAATTAGAAATTAATTTTATAAATCTTTATTATAATCAGTACGATTTTCAACAATTTTTTTAAAGAAAAAGAACGCCATCCCTAAAAGTTGGCGTTCTCTTTTTCTAAAATTTAATCTTCAAGCTCACTCATTCGTTTTACTATTTCGTACGATACAAACCTATACAGTTTCTACTACCGCTTCAAGCATTGTTCCATTTTTAGCATAGTTCGTATGCCAAGAAAAAGCTTTTTCTAAAATATGAGGAGTTTGTCCACCTCTTGTTTTTGCTTCTTCGTAATAAGCACGTAGTTGATCACGATACATTGGATGTGCGCAATTCTCAATAATAAGTTCCACTCTTTCTCTTGGCGCAAGTCCCCTTAAGTCGGCATACCCTTGTTCAGTGACGATAACATCTACATCATGTTCAGTATGGTCTACATGAGAAACGAAAGGAACGATACTTGAAATGTTACCACCTTTCGCAATCGATTTAGTAACAAAGATAGCTAGGCGAGCATTTCTTGCAAAATCGCCAGACCCACCAATACCATTCATCATTTTTGTACCTAAAACGTGAGTAGAGTTAACATTTCCGTATATATCTAATTCTAATGCAGTATTAATTGAGATTAATCCAAGGCGACGAATAATTTCAGGATGATTGGAAATCTCTTGTGGACGCATCATTAATTTGTCACGATATTTTTCAAAGTTAGAAAATACTTGTTGCATTTTCTCTTCAGAAAGCGTGATAGAACAACAAGAAGCAAAATTGACTTTTCCAGCATCCATAAGATCAAAAACTGCATCTTGTAAAACCTCGGAATATACTTCTAAATCTTCAAATTCTGAATCTAACATTCCATGCAATACGGCGTTAGCCACTGAACCAATTCCTGATTGTAACGGCGCTAAACGATTTGTTAATCGGCCTACTTTGACTTCTTCTCGAAGGAATTCTATTAAATGCTGTGCCATAATAACAGTTTCTTCATCCGGAGGAACAATTGTCGATGGCGAATCCAATTGATTCGTAAACACAATTCCCTTTACTTTTTCAGGATCAATTGGAATACCGATTGTTCCAATTCGGTCATCTGTTTTCACAAGCGGAATTGGAAGCCTCTCCCCTTGTTTACCTGGTTCATATAGATCATGTAGCCCCTCTAATTGCGCGGATTGAGCCATATTCATTTCAATAATAATAGACTTAGCATTTAAGGAAAACGCTAAGGAATTTCCAATTGAAGTGGTTGGAATAATCATTCCGTCCTCTGTAATCGCAACCGCTTCCAAAATAGCGAAATCTATATCCAGAACGTCAGCACGGAGTAACTCTGCTGTATGAGACAAGTGTTGATCCACAAATAAAAAGTCTCCGTTATTAATTCCTTTTCGCATAGTAGCGTCAGCTTGGAAAGGTAATCTTTTCCCTAAAATTCCTGCCTCAGCAAATAATTTGTCTACATCGGATCCTAAAGAAGCCCCAGTATAAACATTTACTTTAAAAGATTCATCATTCTTAACTCGGTTTACAAGCGCAAATGGGACTGCTTTTACATCACCTGCACGTGTAAACCCACTTAAGCCTAAAGTCATTCCACTTTGAATCCAGGAAGCTGCTTCTTCAGGTGTAACTACCCGATCTTTTAGACGTTGATCTCTGATTCTATCTAAATTGTTCTCCATATTTAATCCCTCTCTCATTGAATATTCATAATTATTTTACACATTAACACTATCAAAATAGGGATTTTAGTATACAATGCCGAAAATTCAGACAGAACAGCAAATCTAGGTTCTAAAGCAGAAAAATTTAGAATCCTAGAAGTTTACGGAAATAACTAGCGTATGATTGACTAACTGGTACTCTCTCACCATTATCCATCGAAAGTACAAAAGTAGAATGGGTATCAGGATAAATCGCTTTAATATGATTAACATTTACAATAAACGAACGGTGACATCTAATAAATGAATCTTTCGGAAGCAAGTATTCGAATTCTTGCAGAGAGTATTTATGTGTTCCTGATAACTCTTCTGAATTCACATACGTCTTTTTATCTTTAGCCTCTAAATACATAACCTTTGAAAAAGGAACCGGAATCCAGCCGTCTGTTGTTTTTAAAGTAACAACTGACTTTCCATCCGTTAAAGCTGGATAAATTGCCGTCACGCACCCTTCAAGCTTTCCATTGTTTGAAAATGGTACAGCCATTCCATGATAAGGAATACCAAAAACATCCCGATTAATAAACTCAGAGGTTTTTTGATTCATCATCATCGCTTTATGAGCAATCGTTCCTTCCTTTATAGGATCCCCGACACTAATCTTTAAATCAATTCGTTTACTTGGCCGATAGTAAATATATTCTTTCGTATTCGAAACAGCAATTGAAATTTCATCTGAAAATAGTTCCCCAACAACATCTAGTAATAAACCTAACGTTCTATCTTCCATTCTATTAACACCTCATTCACTATTATACTACTATTATGAACGAGCATCTGTTGCTTTATAAAAAGTTTAATTTTAAATTACTTTTAAAATTAGTTTTATTCACTATTACTTCGTTACTACAAAAAACCTCACTTCAGAAAAGTGAGGTTTCCTCTCATACAATATTTTTTTATTTTTTATTAAGTAAAGTGAATTTAAGAATTTATTGCCCCTATTTCTGTATAATAAATAATCCCAAACTACAAACAGTTTGGGATTATCTTTCTCATTTATTATGCGCATCTAACCACGAAATTAAATCTTTAAATACTTCATCCTTATTTACTTCATGAAACATTTCATGTCTACCATTTTCATATAAACGTAGTGTCACGTCTTTCACACCACATTTTTTATAGTTTTCATATACTTCTTTTACACCTTTCCCCATATCGCCAACAGGATCACGATCACCAGAGAATATATGTATTGGAAGATTCTTTGGCGTCTTCTTGTATTCTTCTAGTTTATTTACTTCTAATACACCAGAAAATAATTCTCGGTAAAAACTCGTCGTACAAATGAAACCACATAACGGATCCGCAATATATTTATCAACTTGATTATTATCTGAAGATAACCAATCAAATTTTGTACGATTTGGCTTAAAGTTCGAATTGAAGTTTCCGAAAGATAAAAAGTTTAACATTGGACTTTTCGTTTTTGCCCCACGCAATTTCATTTCGATTGTTGCTACTTTATGACCAATAGCTCCTAAAAGCCCTGGATTTCCACCTGTTCCTGAAATCAGAAATCCATCATATAATTCGCCTCTAAGTTGTACAGCACGTCTTGATAAAAAAGAACCCATACTATGTCCAAGTAAAAACAAAGGACTTGACTGCTCTTCTTTTATCTTTTCTGAAACAAAGATAACATCCGATACAACTTGATTCCACCCTATATTTGGTTCAAAATGACCATAATCTTCTTCTTTTTTTACTGTTTTCCCATGTCCTTTATGATCATGCGCATAAACACCATACCCTGCTTCCAATAAAGCATCTACAAATTCTGTATACACCCCTGCATGCTCTGTCATGCCATGTGCAATTTGAATAATTCCTCTCGGATCTCCTTCTGGTAACCACTTACGCAAATAAATTTCCGATCCATCCAATGCCGTAACGAAACTTTCCTGTACATTCATTTCGTCAGCCCCCAACTCTATTATGTATAGCTTTAAGAAAATGAATATCCATTCACTTTTCTTATTTTATATTATATGTAATTGCTTTCATTATGACAAATGATGTATTTTTCAGACTTGCTTTTAAACTAATTTCTTGACGAATTCAAAATAAAATTATATAGTTACTTACATAAAGTAACTATATAATTTTTAGGAGGTTCCTACTATTATGATGCCATCATTATTTTTAGCACATGGTTCGCCTATGCTCGCTATTCAAGATACAGACTATACACGATTTTTAAAAACACTTGGAGAAACATATAAACCGAAAGCAATTGTTATTTTCACTGCTCATTGGGAAAGTGAAGTATTAACGATTTCCTCATCAGATAACGAGTATGAAACAATTTATGATTTTGGAGGTTTTCCCCCTGAGTTATACGAAATCAAATATCGTGCGAAAGGCTCTTCTCATATTGCATCTATTTTAGAAACAAAATTTAAGAACAAAGGTATTTCAGTCCATCATAATATGACGAGAGGTTTAGATCATGGTTCATGGACACTCCTGCACCGCATGTATCCAGAAGCAAATATTCCTGTCGTGCAAATATCAGTCAATCCATTCCTTTCTGCAAAAGAACAATTTGAAATTGGAGAAGCACTTAAAGGGCTCGGACAAGAAGATATTTTAGTAATCGGGAGTGGCGTTACCGTTCATAATTTACGAGCACTGAAATGGAATCAAACTACACCTGAAAAATGGGCAATTGAATTTGATGATTGGATTATTAAACATATGCAGAATAACGATAAAGATGCATTGTTTAATTGGGAGAAAAATGCTCCTCATGCACAATTAGCAGTACCAAGAGCAGAACATTTTGTTCCTTTATTTATCGCTATGGGAAGTGGTGAAAATAGCGGTGAAGTCATTCACCGTAGTTACGAGCTTGGTACATTAAGTTATCTTTGTCTTCGATTTTAAAGAAAAGGATGAAGCACATGCTGCTTCATCCTTTTTCTTTTTCATTCACTTAGTTAACTAACTTCCAAATGTCGTTTCTCTAATACCTCTTCGTTCTTATTATGAAAATAAACCCAAATACACGCAATAAATAATAGTGAAGATGTAGAGAGGAAAACATATTGGAAACCTGCATGCGCTGCAATTTGTCCCCCGAGCACTGGACCAATCATATTTCCTAAAAACTGAAATGATTGATTATATCCAAATATTCGTCCCGTAACATGGGTTGGTGTATGTTGTTTTAGTAGAGTTTGTACGGAAGGTAATAATCCTGCTTGTGCGATACCTAATAAAAATCGAAGAATTAATAGTTGCCAAGCTGACGTTACAAATGCTTGCGGGATAAAAATAATTCCTGCAGCAAATAACGCTACAACTAACGTTTTTTGAGGACCGATATGATCTGATAATCTTCCTAGTCTTGGTGCTGCCAAAATAACTGCTAATCCTGTCGCTGACATAACTGCACCCGCAATTGTTTCAATATGTGCAGTATGAGGACCTACTAAATTTTTCACGTACAATGTAACAATTGGTTGAACTGACATATTAGCAAGTTGAATAATAAATGTTGTTACAAATAAACTAATAATTAAATGCTTCGCTGGGACCATCGTCCATACTTTTTTCGGCTGTGTTTTTTTTGCTTGAGCAGAGTGATTTTCTTCATGCAGGAAGAAAAAAACGATGAGAAAGGAAAGGAATAAAAAAGCTCCCGTAACAAGAAAGACATGACGCATTCCAATTAACTCAGACAAATAACCGCCAAGTAACGGGCCAAGTAACGAACCGCTCACACCACCAGTTGAAATTGTGGAAATCGCCCAACCTGAATGTTCTTTCGGAGTTTCTGCTGCAATAAATGTCATCGCTGTTGAAAGGAAACCAGATACTGCTCCCATTAAAAATCTTAGTGCGACTAGTTGATACACATCCGTTACAAACCCCATAAGCGTCATAATCATCGCCATACCGAGGCTAGCACGAATAAGCATCAATTTCCGTCCATGTATATCACCAAGCTTTCCCCATATTGGCGATACGATCGCACCCATTAAAAATGTTACACCAAATGCAAGTCCCGACCACTGTGCAATGCTTGAAGTGCCAGTTACTCCTAATTCCTCAATATAAAAAGATAAGAAAGGAATTACTAAACTCATACCGGCTGCAGTGGTAAAACAACCTAGCCAACAAATCATTAAATTCCGTTTCCAGCTGGCCATTTTCACACCTTCTTTCTTTAGATACCCATTCTACACCCTTTCTTGTAAAAAGTTTAGTAATTTGCTTTATATGCAAGATTTACTACAAAACCCGCTATTTTCTAGTGAAAATCACTACAATCCCACATTTTTTTCATAATAAAACCAACTCCCACTAAATGAAGTTGGTTAATAATCCATTAAACCGTAACCATAAATAATTGAAACAATTACACCCACTACCAATATACCTGGAAGTAAATTTGCCACCTTGATTTTAATAATACTAAGCAAGTTCAATCCAATAGCAGATATCATAATGCCGCCCGTAGCCGTCATCTCCACTATAAATTGGTTCATTAATTCTTTCGGGACAAAACTATTAATTTGTGTTGCAAAAACTGCAATACCACCTTCATATAAAACAACTGGAATCGCCGAAAATACTACGCCAATTCCTAGAGTTGTCGTTAATATAATAGAAATAAATCCATCGATAATCGCCTTTGTAAATAAAATATCATGATTTCCGCGAATCCCACTGTCAAGTGCACCAAGTATCCCCATCGCGCCAATTGCAAAAATTAAAGTAGCTGTTACAAAACCTTCTGATATGCTACCTTTCCCTTTCGATCCAACTTTATTTTCTAGCCAATCCCCTAAATGTTTTAACTTTTCTTCTAATTGTAACCATTCTCCAATTACCGTACCAATCACTAAACTCAGTATGACAACAAGAAAGTTTTCACTTTTTAATGCCATTTGAAGCCCAAGCACAGTAACCGCTAAACCGATTGCGTGCATTATCGTCCCTTTCATACTTTCTGGAATCCTACTAAATAATTTACCAAGTAAAGTACCAAATATAATACAAATTCCATTTACAACTGCTCCTAATATAACCATTTCTCATTCTTCACCCTTCGAATTCTTTATTTCTATATTTTGGTTTATACATTGATTTACAGGTTATCTATATGTTAACTTAATATTGAGAATATTAACAAATGTTTTCCACTACATAACCCGCTATTTTTTGTAACTTTAATTACCTTTAATAGATTCAGTGTTAATTTAATTGCGGGATAATATTAAAAGGGAAGGTATATATGAAAACTTTACTAAAACGATTTTTGTTAATAGCCTTTTTCATTACACCGATTGTTTTATTAATCAATTACTCTTTTATTTCAAAAGCAAAAGACAAACCCGATTTGCAAAACAAATCTAGTAAAACCGCTTCAAAAAGCGAAAAGAAAATAGAAGACCAAGAAATCACACTCACCTTCTCTGGTGATACAATGTTTGATTGGCAATTACGTCCTATAATCGAAAAGAATGGGGCTGATTACCCATTCCAACATGTAAAAGAAGAAATAAAAAAAGCTGATATTTCTTTTGTGAATTTAGAGTCGGCATTTACAACGAAAGAAAAGAAAGCACCTGGGCAACTGTTTTGGATTAAAAGTGATCCATCTACACTACAAGCTATTAAAAACACTGGATATGACATCGTAAATATTGGGAATAACCACACACTTGATTATGGGCAAGATGGATTATTAGATACGATTTCTCACGTAGAAAAATTAAAGTTCCCTTACATTGGAGCCGGAAAAAATGCGAAAGATGCATATACAGCACGAGAAATGACCGTAAAAGGGAAAAAGTTTAAATTTCTTTCCTTCGTTCGATTTATGCCTGATTCTAATTGGGTAGCTGGTGAGAATAAACCTGGCGTTGCGAATGGCTATGATTTAAATCTTGTAACAAAAACAATTAAAGAACAAAAGAAAGATGCAGACTATTTAATCGTCTATATGCATTGGGGCGTTGAAAAATCAAATCGTCCGGTAGAATACCAAAAGCAATATGTACCTAAAATGGTTGAAGCAGGAGCTAACGCAATTGTCGGGAGCCATCCACATTGGTTACAAGGGTTTGAGTATTATAATAAAGTTCCTATCGCTTACTCATTAGGTAACTTTTTATTCCCGAGTTATGTGAATGGGAAAAGCGCTGAAACTGGCGTATTAACTTTAACTTTTAAAGGAAAGGATGTCCAAATGTCATTCAATCCTTATATCATTCGCAACAACCAAGTTTCCCCTGTAAATGAAGGAGAAAAGAAAAAAGCTCTTCAATATTTACAAACAATTTCAACTGATGTAGAAATTGATGATACAGGGAAAATAAAAAACAAACGAAACTAGACAGCTCAAGATCTATTTCTCTGTAATATACTTTACAGAATAGGTGATAAACATGCTGAAAGAGTTATTAGAAAATATAAACCTCTTAGAAAACATCTATAAAATGTCTATAGCAATCCTGCTTTTATGTTCCTTTTATTCTGTGAGACTATTTAAAAAAATAAAGCGAGAGAGAAATCTTACTCCTTTTGAATTTACAATGTATGTAATCATTCGTATTGCGATACTCTTTTGGTTAGCTAGCTTTATTCTTCTTGAATTTAATGAGTACCTAGTTTAACTATAAAAAAGATAGAACAAGCACTATATTCCCTCGCTTGTATCTATCTTTTTTATTTACATTCTAACTCTTTCCTTCTATTAAATAAGCAAATCAAACAAAACAGGGTTTTTATTAAGTTCCATAAATTGAATATTATTTTCTTTAAAGCGAGTAATTAATTGCTCATAATCTTCTTTATGTTTTAATTCTACGCCGACTAATGCTGGACCATTTTCTTTATTATGTTTCTTAATATACTCAAAGCGCGTAATGTCATCTTCTGGTCCTAATCCTTTATCAAGAAATTCTCTTAGCGCACCTGAACGCTGCGGAAATTCAATGATAAAGTAATGTTTCAGTCCTTCATAAATGAGCGAACGCTCTTTCATTTCTTGCATTCTATCAATATCATTATTTCCACCACTTAGCGTACATACAACTGTTTTACCTTTTATTTCATCTCTATATAAATCAAGCGCTGCAATAGAGAGTGCACCAGCCGGTTCAGCTACAATCGCATTTTTCTTATACAGTTCTAAAATCGTCGTACAAACTTTCCCCTCTGGTACTAAAATAATATCGTCAATTACATCTTTACAAGTTTCAAATGTTAACTTTCCTACTTTTTTAACAGCTGCCCCATCAACAAAGCTATCTATTTTCTCCAATGCTACATTTTCATTTTGAAGAAAAGCCTCTTTCATAGATGCAGCTCCCATTGGCTCTACACCAATAACCTTTGTAGTAGGACTAACACCTTTTACATATGTACCAACTCCTGATGCTAATCCACCACCACCGATTGCTGTAAAGATATAATCAACCGGTTTCTCCATATCATGCATAATTTCAACTGCCACTGTCCCTTGACCAGCAACTACATACGGATCATCAAACGGATGAACAAATGTCATTCTATTTTCTTCACAATAACACTGTGCTTCTTGGAAAGAACTATCGAATGTATCACCAACTAATACAATCTCTGCGAAATCACCACCGAAAAATTGTACTTGTGATACTTTTTGTTTCGGTGTTGTTGTGGGCATAAATATTTTTGACGGAATCTTCAATAAATTACACGTATAAGCAACTCCTTGCGCATGATTACCAGCACTTGCACAAACAACACCGTTTTGTAACTTTTCTTTCGGTAAACTTTGAATCAAATTGTATGCACCACGAATTTTGAAAGAGCGAATTAATTGTAAGTCTTCTCGTTTTACATAAACGTCACAATCATATTTCTCAGATAAAACTGTATCACGTTGTAACGGTGTTTTAATAACGATATCTTTCAGGCAATTATGAGCCATTAAGATATCTTCAATTTTCACTCTCTCCTTTACCTTTTGCACCATTATATATCATCCTTATCTCTTTTAAATTGGCTCAATCAAAATGTGGGATTTTCAGGACAGCCCCTGTATTCGCCGATGTTACCATTTGTGCATAACGTCCGAGCCAGCCAGTTTTTACTTTCGGTTCTGGTCGTTTCCATTCTTTTTTACGCTTATCTAATTCTTCATCACTCACTCTTACTTCTAGTAAGCGTTCTTCAACATCAATACATACAATATCCCCTTGTTCAAGAAGTGCAATCATCCCGCCCGCTGCTGCTTCTGGTGAAATATGTCCTACTGAAATTCCACGTGAAGCTCCAGAAAAACGTCCATCTGTTAATAATGCAACCTCAGCACCTAATCCCATTCCAGCAATTGCTGATGTTGGGGCTAACATTTCTGGCATACCAGGCCCACCTCTTGGTCCTTCATAACGAATGACAACTACATCTCCTTTTTTCACTTTCCCAAGCATAATGCCCGCAAGTGCCTCATCTTGTGAATTAAAAATAACGCAAGGCCCTTCAAAACGCTTTACCTCTGTTGCACCGCTTTTAATAACCGCTCCATCTTTAGCAAGATTTCCTTTTAATATACGTAAGCCCCCCTCTTCACTATGAGGGTTTTCGAGAGAGTGAATAACCTCCTTATCTTTAATCTCTGCCTCAGCGATATTTTCTCTTAATGTTTGCCCAGTAGCAGTTATTCGATCAAGATGAAGTACTCCTTCTTTCCGGCTCATCTCTTTCAAAATTGCACTAATCCCGCCCGCACGATCAATATCTTCCATATGCCAATTTGAGGCTGGACTTACTTTACATAAATGAGGTACACGTCTTGAAACTGCATCAATACGGTTCATATCATAATCTAGTCCTGCCTCTTGTGCGAGTGCTAGCGTATGTAATACTGTATTCGTTGATCCACCCATCGCCATATCAAGCGCAAAAGCATCGTCAATTGCTTCTTCTGTTACAATATCACGCGGCTTAATATCTCTTTCAATTAAAATTTTCAATTTCTCTGCTGCTTGTTTAATTAACTCTTCACGTCTTGGATCAATTGCTAAAATACTCCCGTTACCAGGAAGAGCTAAACCTAATACTTCACATAAACAATTCATAGAGTTCGCGGTAAACATACCCGAACAAGAGCCACAAGATGGACAGCCATGATCTTCAATATCTTTTAATTCTTCTTCTGAAATTTTCCCAGATTGATAAGCTCCTACCCCTTCAAAAACAGAGCTTAAATCAACAACTTCTCCTTTTGACGTTTTTCCAGCCGCCATCGGGCCGCCTGAAACAAACACAGTCGGAATATTAATACGTAGTGCAGCCATCATCATACCTGGTGTAATTTTGTCACAGTTTGGGATACAAATCATGCCGTCAAACCAGTGTGCATTTACAACCGTTTCTACTGAATCTGCAATAATTTCACGACTCGGAAGAGAATAACGCATACCGATATGTCCCATCGCAATACCATCGTCAACTCCAATTGTATTGAATTCGAATGGTACCATACCTGCCGCGCGAACTGCCTCTTTTACAAGTTTCCCAAACTCGTTCAAGTGTTTATGCCCTGGAATAATTTCAATAAAAGAATTACAAATCGCTATGAAAGGTTTATCAAAATCTTCATCTTTCAAACCAGTTGCTTTTAATAAACTACGGTGCGGTGCTTTATCAAAACCTTTTTTAATCATGTCACTTCTCATCTTGTCAAATCCCCTCTTACATATTTTTCATTTATACTCTCTTACTCTATTTCTTTACTAATTCTTTCGGTGCATGAATCCAGCTCATCATTTCACGAAGCTCTGCTCCCACTTTTTCTAATTGATGATTTTGTTCTGCTTTTTTCATTGCGTTATACGTCGGACGCCCTGCTTGATTTTCTAAAATCCATTTCTTCGCAAATTCACCTTGCTGAATTTCTGTCAGAACACGCTTCATTTCCTTCTTCGTTTCATCTGTAACAATTCTCGATCCTGTTACATAATCTCCAAACTCTGCCGTATCTGAAATAGAATGGCGCATAGTCGTCAATCCACCTTCGTACATTAAGTCAACAATTAGCTTTAATTCATGCAAACATTCAAAATATGCAATTTCAGGACGATATCCACCTTCCGTTAACGTTTCGAACCCGGCCTTCACAAGTGCAGTTACCCCGCCGCAAAGTACAGCTTGCTCACCGAATAAATCCGTTTCGGTTTCTTCTTGGAATGTCGTTTCAATTACCCCCGCACGTGTACACCCTACACCTTTTGCATACGCTAGTGCTACATGTAGCGCTGTTCCCGTCGCATCTTGATGCACTGCGACTAATGCTGGAACACCATTTCCTTCTTGAAATACACGGCGAACGAGATGACCTGGACTTTTTGGCGCGACCATCGCTACATCTACGTAACTTGGCGGATTAATTTGTCCGAAGTGAATGTTAAATCCATGTGAGAAAAGTAACATTTGTCCTTCACGAAGATTCTCTTCTACCTCTGCTTTATACACATGAGCTTGCTGTTCATCTGGCAATAACATTTGTACAACTTGTGCGGTTCGAACCGCTTCTGAAACAGACATTACTTCAAATCCATCCGCTTTCGCTACTTCATACGACTTACCAGGACGAACACCAACTACAACCTCTACACCAGAATCACGTAAATTTTGTGCTTGCGCATGACCTTGTGATCCATAACCAACTACTGCAACAGTTTTTCCTTGTAATAACTCTACATTTGCATCTTTTTCATAATATGTTTTCATATTCCATACACTCCTTATAATTTATTTACTTGCAGAACATCAATTAATTTTTTCAACTGACTAACAAGTAATGTCGCTTCATTTTCAGTACAAACTGCTGTGAGTTTCATTTCAGAAACACCACTAGTATCTCTTTCTTTTAAATGTAAAGAAGAAATATAATAACCACGCCGAGCAAAAATCCCACTTATACGTAATAAGACGCTTGGCTCGTTATGAATAACGAGTGAAAAAGTATGACTCATTCTTCCCACCTCTTCATAATCATTTCGTTATTCCCTTTGTTTGGCGGAACCATCGGAAATACGTTTTCACCTTCTTCTACACAAAAATCAACTACGACAGGACCTTCATAAGCAAATGCTTCTAACATCACTTGTTTTGCCTCGGTTGAATTTGTTGCTCTTAATCCCTTTACTCCATAAGCTTCTGCTACTTTCACAAAATCTGGTGATCCAATTTTTGATTCTGATAAACGATTTTCATAAAACATTTCTTGCCATTGCCTTACCATCCCTAAAAATTTGTTATTTATGATAAATACTTTTACAGGGATGTTATTTTCAGCAATTGTTTGTAGTTCTTGAATGTTCATTTGAAAAGAAGCGTCACCTGCAATACAAATGACAAGTTCTTCTTTTTTAGCTAGCTTAGCACCAATTGCTGCTGGAAAACCAAACCCCATCGTTCCTAATCCTCCAGAGGTAAGGAACGTCCGAGGTTTTCTTGCTTTATAGAAGTGAGCAGCCCACATTTGATGCTGACCTACTTCTGTTGTGACAATCGCTTCACCATTCGTTAATTCACTTACTAAGTTGATCACATGCTGTGGTTTTAACTCAGATTCTTTTTGCTTATAAGAAAGTGGATATTCTTCTTTCCATGTCTTTACTTTCTGAAGCCATTCGTCTGTTTGTGTATAAATAGACATATGTAACAGCATGTGTAACGCTTTTTTTACATCACCAACAATCGGATGTTCTACAGTTACATTTTTATGAAACTCAGAAGAATCAATATCAATATGTACTTTTTTCGAGTTTGGAGAAAAAAGTTCTAATTTTCCTGTTACACGATCATCGAAGCGAACACCTAATGCAAGTAGTAAATCACATTCTGTTACCGCCATATTAGCAGCGTATGTCCCATGCATACCAAGCATCCCTAGAAACAATGGATCATCCGGTGGATATGCACCAAGTCCCATTAAAGTTGAAACGACTGGAATACGGTTCTCCCTTGCGAATTCGAAGAGTTCATCGGATCCACCTGAATGAATGACACCTCCTCCAATATAAAGAAGTGGACGCTTAGATTTTGAAATTGCTTTAGCCACCTCTCTAAGTTTCATGCTGTCTGGTACAAGTTCTGGTTTGTACCCCGGAATATCAACTTCTTCATTAAAGAAACTGGTGACTTTTGCATTTTGAACATCTTTTGGAATATCAATTAATACTGGTCCCGGGCGCCCGCTTTTGGCGATGTAAAAAGCTTCTTGCACAATTCGTGATACATGATTCACATCACGAACCTGGTAATTATGCTTCGTAACAGGTACTGTAATTCCGACAACATCCGCTTCTTGAAATCCATCTTTACCAATTAAAGGCGTTGCAACTTGCCCGGTAATGACAACTAAAGGAATCGAATCCATATAAGCGTCTGCTAAACCCGTAACTAAATTTGTCGCCCCTGGGCCAGAGGTAGCAAAGACTACCCCGACCTTTCCAGAAGCTCTCGCATATCCTTCAGCCGCATGAATGGCAGCTTGCTCATGACGAGTTAAAACATGTTTCAAACCACTTTCGTATAACGCATCGTATACTGGTAAAATCGCTCCGCCTGGATAGCCGAAAACGGTCGTTACACCCAATTTCTTCAAACATTGAATCACGTGCCCAGCGCCTGTCATTTCTTCATACTGTAACTTCTCATACGCTGTATACTGCTGCTTCATTTCCATTAACTCCTCTCCTTATTTATGCTAAGCTTTCCGTCAGCCCAGGAACACGTACTCCTCTTTCTCTCGTTAATTTTTTAAATTCTTCGGTCAATTGTTTCGTTACACTTCCTGGTTTCCCATCTCCAATTTCTCTCGAATCAACTTTTACAACTGGAATTAACTCCGCTGCTGTTCCTGTTAAAAATACTTCATCCGCTACATATACATCATGGCGAGTGAATGGTCTTTCCTCACACGGAATATTCAGTCGTTCACATAGCTCGATAACACTATTTCTCGTAATACCTTCTAATGCTCCTAAATAGGATGGCGGGGTTAGCACTTTTCCATCTTTCACAACGAAAACATTATCGCCAGAACCTTCACAAACATATCCTTGTTGATTTAACATAAGAGCCTCTAACACTCCTGCTTGTGCTGCTTCAATTTTTACAAGTACGTTATTTAAATAATTCATTGACTTAATACGTGGATCTAACGCATCTGGCGTATTACGTCTTGATGCAACAGATACAACGCTTAGCCCATTATCATAAAATTCTTGTGGGAATAACTTTAATTGTTCTGCAATGATAATTACGCTCGGCTTCACACAACTTCTCGGATCGAGCCCTAAGTCACCTTTTCCTCTTGAGACAATTAAGCGAATGTAAGCATCAGTATATTCGTTTTTTTGGAGTGTATGTAAAACTGCTTCTTCCATTTCTTCTACCGTCATTGGAATTGTTAGTAAAATAGATTTCGCTGATTCATACAATCGTTTCACATGTTCTTTTAAACAAAATACATTTCCTCCGTAACTACGAATCCCTTCAAATACACCGTCTCCGTATAAAAAACCGTGATCATATACTGAAACAACTGCCTTTTCTTTTTCTACAAATTCCCCATTCATGTAAATGTACTGGTTTCCCATCTCACATCGCTCCTCTTTTTTTCTCTATTTTTTGCAATCTATTTCTACATCGATTGCTGAGATGAGTATTTTTAACAGAATATTCAGTATATAAACCTTAAAAATATACTCGTCTCAACAATCGATTACTTACATACTTGTAGCAATCCATTGCTGAGACGAGGGAATCGTGGTACCACTCAGCTTCCTTATACTTCTCACGAAATATAAGCTCTGCAAGTCCAATTAGACTTTTGTTTTTCTATCGGGAACAACCCCGCTACTTTTTACTAGTTTTCAAAAGTAGTGCTCCAAGGTGATTTTCAATGAGTGAATTGTTACCACCCTCACAGCCTCGGGGCAGCTCTCTGAAACAATCTTTATCATTTACTCTCCTCTTCTACGCATTCTCTTCTTCTATTTTTAAAAATAAAAACTCTCGCCTCAGCAATCAACTACTACAATTTAGTAGCTTTGATTGCTGAGGCGAGAGTTTCGCGTTACCACTCAGCTTCCTTATACTTCTCACGAAATATAAGCTTTGTAGGTCCAATCAGACCTCCGTCCTTTTACCGGAGACGATGCCGCCGCCCTCTACTCAGTTTCCCTTTCGCAAGCGATGCTCCGAGGTGATCTTCAATGATTCGATTGTTACTACCCTCACAGCCTTGGAGTAGCTCTCTGAAACGATCATAATCATCTACTTTCCTCTTCTTTGCATATACAACATATAAAGTTAGAAAATTCTTAATTAACTTTTATTTGTTACACGTATTATAGGACGTTGTTCTTTTCATTGTCAATATGTTTTTTCAAAAAAATCAAAATTCATTCTATTTATTTTTTCTCAAATCAAAATTGGAATGCATTACTTACATACACTCATATATTACTTAAGTATGTTTGCATTACTACATAAAGAAAAGCTTATAAAGTTTATGAGGAGATGAGGAAACTATGTTAAAAGGGAAAGTAGCGTTAGTTACAGGAGCAAGCCGAGGAATTGGACGAGCGATCGCTAAACGTTTAGCAAATGACGGTGCATTGGTTGCTGTTCATTACGGTAGTCGAAAAGATGACGCTGAAGAAACTGTTCATGAAATTCGATCAGATGGTGGCCAAGCTTTTTCTATCGGCGCAAATCTAGAATCCTTACACGGTGTAGAAAACCTTTATAACGCTTTAGATACTGAATTACAAAAGCGCACTGGTGAAACACAATTTGATATTTTAATAAACAATGCTGGCATTGGTCCTGGTGCTTTTATTGAAGAAACGACTGAACAGTTTTTTGATAGAATGGTTTCAGTAAATGCAAAAGCTCCATTCTTTATCATTCAACTAGCACTACCACGTTTACGTGACAATAGCCGAATTATTAATATTTCATCCGCTGCCACCCGCATTTCTTTACCTGATTTTGTTGCATATAGTATGACGAAAGGCGCTATTAATACAATGACTTTTACGCTAGCAAAACAGCTTGGAGCACGAGGAATAACGGTGAATGCAATACTTCCAGGATTTATTAAAACAGATATGAATGCAGAACTCTTGAGCGACCCGATGATGAAGCAGTACGCTACTACTATTTCCGCTTTCAATCGCTTAGGTGAAGTAGAAGACATTGCCGATACTGCTGCATTCCTTGCTTCTCCAGACAGCCGCTGGGTTACTGGACAATTAATTGATGTGAGCGGAGGATCTTGTTTGTAAAAAACATATATTTTCAAATCTTTTTTATTGCGCAATAAAACAATTTATATAATACTATATAAAACATATACATTTAGGAGGATTACAGCAATGTCCGAAAAAACATACGAACTCGCAACCTTCGCAGGCGGTTGCTTTTGGTGCATGGTAAAACCATTTGATGAACTTCCTGGTATTCATAAAGTACTTTCTGGCTATGCAGGAGGTCATGTAGAAAACCCAACATATGAACAAGTAAAAGCTGGAACATCTGGACATTTAGAAGTTGTTCAAATTACATTCGATCCTTCTATTTTTCCTTATCAGAAATTACTAGACTTATATTGGCCACAAATCGATCCAACTGATGATGGCGGACAATTTTTTGACCGTGGTCCATCTTATCGTACCGCTATTTTTTATCATAACGAAACACAAAAAGGGCTTGCTGAAAAATCAAAACAAGCTCTTGCAGAAAGCGGTATGTTTAAAGATCCAATCGTGACTGAAATTCGTCCTACTGCACCTTTTTACGAAGCAGAGGAATACCACCAACATTTCTATAAAAAGAATCCAGAGAAATATGCTACTGAGCAAAAAGAATCTGGGCGTGAAGACTTTATAAAAGAAAATTGGCAAAAAAAATAATAAAAACGCATCGTGCTTTTTTAGTACGTTGCGTTTTTATTTTTGATAAAAGTACCATACAATTAACAGAACAATTGCTGTTAGTGACCAAAGTACTATCTCGTTTTTCACTCTATTCTTTTTCTTAGTCATTTCATTCCCTCCTAATAACTATTAAACATATTCAATTTTTTCTTTGTTTAATTGTCCATCTTATATACGTGAATACATCCTTACAAATTCTAATAGCAAGACCACCAATAATTCCGATTGCAATGGAAATTACTAGCATCTGTCCAAAACTAAAAGAATTTGTGTACATTATGTAGAGAACGATACATATAAGTAAAACATCCGGTAAAGAAAGTAAAAACCTTTTAAGCATTCCTTTATCTCCTCTATACTTTTTAATTTATATCTTCTACTGTAATTTTGAAATAAAATTTGTTCAAAAATTCCATTTACACCCTCATTTTATGAAAAATAATAAGAATCCCTTTTCAAAAGAGATTCTTATTCAGCAGATTTAAGTTTAATTATTTTCTACATATCCTATTCCATAATTACTCCTAAAATAGAATAATATTACTAATGATTTATTGTAAATTGACTATTTGCCAGGTAACCGAATGTCGCGCCAGCTAACTACATCGCATTGGCCAAATTCATTATTACCTACCGCGATCACCGTGCCGTCTGATTTTAGTCCGACTGTATGTGCACAACCAGCCGCTATCGCTACAATATCTCTCCAATCACTTACGTTACATTGACCATACTCATTCCAACCCACTGCCACCACGGTACCGTTTGATTTAAGTCCGATTGTATGATTCGTACCAGCCGCTATTGCTACAATATCTCGCCAGCCACTTACATCACACTGGTTATGTTTATCATTCCCCACTGCTGTCACCGTACCGTCTCGTTTAAGACCAACAGTATGAAGATACCCAGCCCTGACCGCTACAATACCTCGCCAGCTACTTACATTGCATTGACCATATCGATTATTCCCCACAGTCGTCAATGTGCCGTCCAATTTAAGACCGACTGTATGCCAGTCACCCGCTGTGACTGCCACAATACCTTGCCAACTGCTTACATTGCATTCTCCTTCTTTATTTCGGCCCACCGCTACTACCGTGCCATCCGATTTCAGGCCAATAGTACGACGCCACCCTGCCGCAACCGCTACAATATTATGCCAATCGTTTACATCACATTGTTCATGCTTATTCCAACCCAGTGCTACCGCAGTACTGTCACATGTAAGACCGATTGTATGAGCATTACCCGTGTTCGTTGCCATATGAACATTGCCCACTGCGACTGCTTCAATATCTCGCCAGCCACTTACATTACATTCCCCTTCTTTATTCCGGCCCACCGCTACTACCGTGCCATCCGATTTCAGGCCAACTGTATGAAAACGCCCCGCCGCTATCATATCTTTGGGCCATCGCTTCACTTTTTCTTTCGATAAAAGGTAATCCATGTTTTACCTCCTTGCATATAAGCAACTGTATCATAATAGATATTTTTATCAAATTTCATTATAAATCTACATTTACAAAGAAAGCTTATTTTACTTCTTCAAAAAATAAAAACCTCCAGTTTAAATACTAGAGGTTTTCTCGTTATTTCTTCAATCGCTCAATAAAATCATGTAATTTATCAAGTGACTTCATATTCTGATTGCAAGCTACACCATCTTTGCAAATGTAGTTTCCCTTTTTAACGAAAGTTCCTGGTACATCGCCTTTAATTTCAACTAAAAACATTCCTACTTCTTCATGTCCATGACATAACGAACAAATGCTTTTTTTATTTAAACTTTGGAACGTTCCTTGCAGACCAACAAATTTATTTTTATCATTTTTCGCTATAATAAATTTCCTGCTTGACCCCTTATCAATCCAGCTTAAATAAGATATTTCTTTCATATCCATTTCTTCCATATCAGGAAGTTTTAACTTTTTCGCTTTAGGAAATAATTTTTTTAATGTTTGTGCTGTAACTTCTTGAAACGGAATTACATACGGATTTATTTTCATTAAAAATGATTCTGCATCTTCTCTATTTTGAACTGTTAATACCGTATCAATTAACTCTTTCTGTTCATCCGTTAAATTCTCAAATACATGTATTATCTTTTCAATCGCAAGCGATTTTAACGCTTGAATTACACCTCTATCATTTGCCGTTGCATGCCCGTTTGCTAAAATATAAGCTTGTGATTTTATAAAATTATATTGATCACTTCTAATAAACGCTTCCATCTTTATCACTCCATACAAATTGTTGATCTAGTTTTATTGTATACAATGATTACATTTTTTGATATGTAAAAGATAACTTAGAAACAAACATTACATATATCACTTATTCTCTACCGCTGCATTTCCTGACAAAAGAAGCCATCATCTGTTTTCCATTCCGCATATAATACGTCTTCAAATTTAGTAATTCCTTTTTGCTTTATTTGTTTATAAAGCCATCCTTCATCAAATCCCGCTTCCCTCAAATTATCCTTAACTACTTTTCCATCACTAATTAATGAAATTGGTAAGTATACAGGCTTATGTTTTAAACTTAAATCATTTATAGTAGGCGATTCGTATTTACTTTTTTTCAGAACGCTTATGTTTCCGTTCGGTTCCAATATCATATATTCAACTTCTCGGATTGAAAATATATCTTTTTGTTGCCTAAGCATTTGTTGTAATTGGTTTATATCCAAATGATTTACGCTTAATTGTTCACGATCAATCTTTCCGTTACGAATAATAATTGAAGGATACCCTTCAAAAAACCTTCTTGTTCCTCTTACTTTTTGTGTTATCACTTCTATAGTATAAATTAAAATTACCCAAACAAATACTGAATATAAAATAGACCATACTTTAATTTTAGGATCATATATTGAATTTCCAACGAGCTCACCTAGGACGATTGCAGAAATAAAATCAAATGGCGTTAGCTGAGATATTTGTGTTTTCCCTAATATTTTTGTAGCAATTAATAGAACAAAAAAACCAACTAAAAGCTCTATCGTTATTTGTCCAATATGATTCATATATGTTCACCTTTCTACTTTTCAAGTGCTCTGTATACCATTTAATAAAAAAACGGCACATTTTTTCTATTATCATGCCCGTTCACGCCTCATATATCCAATACACATAAAACAAAAAGAGTCTGATTCAAAGTAATATATGAATCAGACTCTTTTCCTCTTATTTAGAATACACAATCTTTTTAATCGTTTCCCCAGAAAGAAAATATTCTTCTGCAAGTTGATGAATAGCAATCCCACTTTTAAACGCTTCTTTAATTGCTTTATTTCTTTCATCTAGTTGTTTTCTTCCGCCAGATCGTGTACCCCATTTATAATGTTTCGTTTCTTGTTTCGGAATGTAAATTGTTTCACCTTGTATATACTTTTGAATTTCAGTAATTAAACTCTCTGGTAAAACAGCATTAGCTTTTACGTATTTCATTTCTGCTCGCCCCTTATTTTTTATGGTTCATTTCAATAAGGTGCAAAGCCAAATATAAAAAATGATACGAGCTCATATAGGCGATTGTATATTACTTGTCTACCTCACGCAAAGTATCGCCATTTCCATACTTGGCTTTGCATGAGACGTTGCAGTGTCTGGCAATTGAATTATAATCGCCATATAAACACCTCCTAATATACCTTTTGCATTTTATTATATGATAAATTCCTTCTCCTTGCATCCACACCCTTCTTAAAGCACGAAATTACTTAGTTTGATATAATACTTTTTAACTGAATTAAAAATCATTGTGAGGTTACATTATGAAGAAAAAAATTATCATTACAATCGTTACACTATTCTTTATTATCACGGCATTATTCGGAACATACAAATTGATGAACGCAAGAAGCTTTCAATTATTTGGAGATTTAACACAACGCGTAGAAACAAATGAAAAAGTGATTGCTTTAACTTTTGATGATGGCCCTACTAACAATGTAAAACAAATATTACCGCTACTAGATAAATACAACGCTAAAGCTACTTTCTTTTTAATTGGAAATGAATTAGAGCAAAATTTATCGTTAGGAGAAGCTATCGCGCAATCTGGGCACCAACTTGGAAACCATACATATTCTCATAATAGAATGGTTTTCAAAACACCTTCTTTTATTAAAGATGAAATAGAAAAAACGAATTCATTAATCCGCCAAACAGGATTTACAGACGAAATTGATTTTAGGCCCCCTAACGGTAAGAAGTTAATAGGGCTGCCATATTATTTAAATAAAAACAATATCGAAACAATCACATGGGATCTTGAGCCCGATACTTTTTATAAATCTGCGGCTGATAAAATTAAATACGTTAATAAAAATGTAAAACCAGGTTCTATCATTTTACTGCACTCTATGTATGATGAGTCTAATGAAAATTTACAAACGATTGAAGGTATTTTAGATTCTTTATCTAAGAAGGGCTATCAGTTCGTAACAGTAAATGAATTGCAAAAAAGAGCAAAATAAAAAGGTAGCGTATCTTTGTATGATACGCTACCTTTCTTTTTATATAATGCCAAGTACATTTAAGAATACGATAATAATCGCAATTGGTGCGATATAACGAAGTAAGAATAACCATAATACGAATAGTTTATAACCTTTATTTTTACTTACACCTAGCTCTTTCATTAATACATCTTTCTTCATTTTTAAAGGAACAAAGATAGAAACTAATAATACACCAAGTGGCATTAATACGTTACTTACTGCATAGTCCGCTAAATCAAAGACTGTCTTCCCGAAAATCTTCAGATCACTTAATATACCGAATGATAATGCTGATGGTACCCCAACAACGAAGATTAATAACCCTACGATTAAGGCCATTTTTTCACGTTTCCCTTTACCTTTTGATGTTAACGATGCAACACTAATTTCTAACATCGAAATTGCTGATGTAATCGTAGCGAAGAAGAATAGTAATAAGAAAACGATGAAGAATAATTTTCCGAATGCCATTTTACTGAAAATAGCTGGCAATACGATAAATAATAGTCCTGGTCCTTGAGATGGTTCCATCCCAAATGCGAACACAACTGGGAAAATTGCAAGTCCTGCAAGTAATGTAATAACAAGAGTTAAGGCTACGATAGAAAATGCTGAACGTGGTAAGCTTTCTTCTTTCGGTAAGTATGAGCTATACGTTACCATAACGGCTACCCCAACAGATAATGAGAAGAACGATTGCCCCATTGCGTATAAAATGACTTCTGATGTTACATGTGAGAAATCAGGTTGTAAGAAGAAACGAACGCCTTCTCCAGCACCATCTAACGTAAGTGCACGAACGATTAATACAAAGAATAAAACGAATAGTGCTGGCATGAAATATTTATTTACTTTTTCAACACCATTTTGTACACCTTTACTTACGATGAAAATAGTAATAAGGATGAATAATAGCTGTGATCCAACTGCTAAATATGGATTGGAAATGATTTCACCAAACGTAGCTTCGTATGCTCCATTTCCTTCCCATAGTCTACCTGTAATTGCATTCCATAAATATAATAAAATCCAGCCTCCTACAACACTGTAGAAAGAAAGTAATATGAAACATGTTACAATTCCTAATTTACCTAACCAAGGCCATAACGTTTTAGGAGCAATCTCTCTATATGCATCGACAGCCTCTTTTTGTGTACTTCTTCCAATAACAAATTCAGCTAATAATAGCGGTAAACCAATTAATAATGTGAAACCGATGAAAATTAGGAAGAACGCTCCGCCTCCTCCAATGCCGGCCATATATGGGAATTTCCAAATCGCCCCAAGACCAATTGCCGAACCTGCTGCAGCTAATACGAAACCTAATTTCGATGTCCATTGCTGTGAATTCATTTGTTAATCTCCTCTCTATCTCTTTTTCTTTGTTACAATTCGGTATTTATATTGTTCTATCAATACTCTTTTCTAATACGTTCACTTCCTCTCTAATAATAAAAAAACGCCCCTACGTAAATACGTAGGGACGACAAAATTATCGCGGTACCACCCTAGTTGTGAAGAACACTAAGAAACCACCTAAATAAAAACGCCCCTACGCAAAAACGTAGGGACGATAAAATATCGCGGTACCACCCTAGTTATGAAGCCACACCAAAGTTAGGACCTAAATAAAAAACGTCCCTACGTAAATACGTAGGGACGATAAATATCGCGGTACCACCCTAGTTGTGAAAAAATCTTCACCACTTTATTTGATAACGGTATAAACTACCGTCTTTCATTTCCTCAAAATATGAGATTTATGAAAGATGCTCCAGGACGAACTTCATGAATAATCTATATACTGATTCACACCAACCATCAGCTCTCTGAAATAGGGAGATATTCACTACTATACCCTTTCATTGCCCAAATATTATTTTCCGAATTGATTACTATCATTTTTATCACACATTAAAAATAGTGTCAACTTATATTTCGAATTTTTATGTATTACAATCTATTTAAAAATTCGAAATATAAGTTTTAGTTTAGAAAACAAGTAGCTTAGTACATAACGAATTCTAACAGGCAATAGAAAAAGAATTACGTATTATTGATACTTATTCAATAATACAAATCATCTAGAAACATAACCTGTCTCTCTGTATTCATTTTTTAAGAGTTTGATGGATACCAAGAAAATTTCGCATCACTATCCAGTGGTCTATTTTTCGTTTCTTCTTTAATTACACGAAACCATTCATTTAGAATTTGATTTTTGGGCAATTGAGCAGCAAGGCTATCTTCCCAAATTATATGTGAGAACCAGGCTTTCGTTTCCCATTCAAACTGCAATTGTGCGAACGAAATTATAGGGTGATCAGCTCCACGAAATTGCTCATTTACTGCATTTGAAACTTCTGGAGCTTGCGGTAACAACTCGTTCTGAATTCTATTTCTTATCGTCTCATTTTCTAGCTGATCCCAGAAATACAATTGCCCATTTATTTGATAAAAAATATCAAATGAAGCCTCACCTTTCTTCAAATTCAATAACACGAAGGCACGTTCCACATCATTGTCAGCCGCTTTTACAGCATTAACAATTATATTTTGTGCCATTGATACCCAGTAACTAGTCGCTTCCTCTACCGGTGATTCAACATACAATTCTTCACTTAATTCATGAAGAGTAGCTTCTTGCTCATTTACTTTTTCAACTTTTTTAAAAAACCTATTAAAAAACCCCATAACTTCCCCCTTATTACTATTTTCTATTTCACAAAATAAAAAATAGATTTTTCTTGCTCATCCACATTTACTCCTGGCGCGTATGTATGAACTTGTTGCAACACTTCTTCTATTAGCAACTCTAACTCCTGCACACTTTTTTCTGGATTCCCTATTAATGTGTCCGCCATACGTTCATATAATTTTTCAGGTTTAATAGTCATTCGTTCCACATTATTAGGCATCCATTTAAACGCTGGATGATGTACGTACATTTTATTCAAACCAAATAAAACACCGAATATGTTCCTTTGTACTTCGCAAATAACGTCATAAAGCATAAGCCAATCTTTCCGTTTTAAAAGCGCCTTTCGATTGTGCCAACGATTACTTAACCATAGATTTTCTGAAATCATCCGTTTTGCTAGTTCATCTGAATATGCCGCTACTTTTTCTTTTAATTCATTCACTTTCCCTTCTCCATACAAACTAACACCATCATGAATGGATGATACAATACATTGTTTTTCATAACTTATATCATATTGATCCACCACATCCGAAATCACTTTCTCTACTGTCTCTGTTAAAAAGTTACTAATCTCTAATTTAATTCCCTCTTTCGTTAAATACGTTTCCGACCATTCTTCTTCCTCATACGGATGATACGATAATATTGTCCCATCAATATGATGAATAGGGGCCCTACGATCCTCATCTTCTGGCGGTGTTGACCATAAAATATGTAATTCTATATCTGAATGTTCATCTTCAAGCTTTCTAGCTACTGAACCCGCTAAAATAATAGCTTCTACTTTCGGATTTTTCCTATAAATCTCTGACATCTCTATCGCTTTCTCTTTTAATCCCATTTCATTTCCCCCTAAAATTGCAGTAATCCCCTATATTTCATTTATCTATTTCGATATTACAGCTTGCATTACCTTTTCAAATTCCTACTTAATCATATTTGTATCCAATAGCGCTGAATAACTTCACCAGTACGAGAAGAAACTACTTCATTTTCTAACACACCTCCAACCTTTTGAATCGTTTTAGCAGAACCGATATTGGATTTATCGCAAGTTATTAATACTTTCTGCAATCCTAATTTTTGCGCTTCAGCTAATGCAAGTTGTAGTTGTTTCGTAGCGTAACCGTGGCGACGTTTATTCGGATGGACACTATATCCAATATGACCGCTTTCCCGTAATAATTCTGGATTTAATCTATGTCTAATATTCACAAAACCTATAAGTTCCCCTTTTTCAAAACTTAAAAACTGACTAGACGGCACTCGATTAGCTAGTAAATTTTCTCCTAGTTCTTGTTTACTCACTTTTTCAAACCATTCATCAAGAGAATCAAAGTTTTGTAAAGAACTACTTCCATGTGGTTGTTCCCCTGAGTGTAAAAACGCTTGTCTATACGCCGTAATATGCTCACTATATTCATGGATTGGTTTTAATAGTTTCATTGTTCTTCTCCCCCTCTTCATTCCATAAAACAAACACCTTAATAGCAGCTACTCACTATTAAGGTGTTTCTATCCTTTTTATTCAAATAACCCCATGCTTAAATAACGTTCACCTGTATCAGGCGCAATACATAAAACTTTTTTACCAACGCCTAGGCGTTTCGCTATCATGATTGCAGCGTAAACAGATGCTCCAGAAGATGGCCCAACTAATAATCCTTCTTGTCTAGCTAAGTTTCTCATTGTCGTTAAAGCCTCTTCATCTGCAATTTGAATAATTTCGTTATACACTTCTGTATTTAAGTTTTTCGGAATAAATCCTGGGCTTGTTCCTACTAGTTTATGAGGACCTGGTACACCACCGGATAAAACGGGAGATCCTTTCGGTTCCACTACTGCAATATATAAGTTTGGCAATTTCTCTTTTAACGTTTCACCAGTCCCTGTAATCGTTCCGCCTGTTCCTGCCGTTGCAACAAAAGCATCAAGCTCTCCATCCATTTGTTCATAAATTTCAAGTGCAGTCGTATAACGGTGAATATTCGGATTAGCTGGATTTTCAAATTGTTGCGGGATAAAACTATTAGGTATTTGTTTTTGCAGTTCTAACGCCTTCACAATTGCTCCTGGCATTCTTTGTTCTGCTGGTGTTAAAACTACTTCTGCTCCGTATGCTTTCAATAAATTAATACGCTCTTTTGACATATTATCTGGCATAATTAAAATCGCTTTATACCCTTTAGCTGCTGCATTCATCGCTAAACCAATCCCTGTATTCCCGCTTGTCGGTTCAATAATTGTATCTCCTGGTTTGATGAGACCATTTTCTTCTGCAACGTGAAGTAAATTATAAGCAGCACGGTCTTTCACACTGCGCGATGGATTAAACATTTCTAGTTTCACATACACATCTGCTGCGTCTTCCGGAATAAATTTAGATAATCGGACGACAGGTGTATCTCCTATTAATTCCGTAACGTTTTCACACAATTTCATAGCGCATCCCCTATTCTATCGTTTTCTTATCACTTGGCAGTAACCATGAAGTGAGTCCAATTAATGGTAGACAACTACATAATAGCATAATAAATTGCAGGCTATATATATCTGCTAATTTCCCAAGAACTACAGCACCTAATGCTCCAAGTCCAAATGCAAGACCTACGATTAATCCTGACACCATTCCCACTTTTCCAGGCACAAGCTCTTGTGCATATACAACAATTACACTAAAACTACTTGAACTAATAAAACCGATACATAAAAATAACGGTACGACCCACACAAGTGAGACATGTGGTAATAACAGTGCAAGTGGCGCTGAACCTAACATTGAAAATACGATGATATTTTTCTTACCAAATCGATCTGCTAACGGTCCTCCGAAGAAAGTGCCTAACACACCAGCAATCATAAATGCGAATACGAAATACTGGGCATTTTTTATAGATAAACCGTAATGCTCTATTAAGTAAAATTGATAGAAATTCCCGATACCAGCACCGTACCAAGAGCGTACAAAAGTAAGAAAAACAAGAAGTATAATAACGAATTTAATGTGTGTACTTACAATTGCATTTTCCGCCTCAAGTGCAGCCCTCTTCTTCCTTCTTACAGCACCGGTTGCTAATTCATTTTTGTACCAATTCGATACGAAAATTAATAATGCAATTCCTACTGCTGCAAATGCTGTAAAACCTAATGAACCAATTTGACCGAGTGGAACGAAAATTAGCGCTGTAAAAATAGGAGCTAAAGAATTCCCCGTGTTTCCCCCAACTTGATAAATTGCTTGCGCTAACCCTCGTTTTGCACCTGCCGCCATATACGCAACACGAGCGCCTTCTGGATGAAAGACTGCGGAACCTAAACCAATAAATAAAACAGAAATAATAACAATAATAAAGTTTGGTGCAAACGCGAGTCCAATCATTCCAAGCATACTTGAAAACATGCCGAGTGGTAATAAAAATGGTGACGGCTTCTTATCTGAATACATACCAAACACCGGTTGCATAATCGATGACGTCATATTTAACGCAAACGCAATCCACCCTACTTGCATATAGGATAAATTCATCGTTTTTTCCAAAATAGGAAACAACGCCGGCACAACTGCTTGCATCGAATCATTTAAAAAATGCCCAAAGCTAATCGCAAATAAAATTCGATATATTGTCGGTGTTTCTACAGTTTTTTTGTGTGAAACTGCCTGCATATGTGAATCTCCCCTTTCTGTACAAAATATATATTTATTACAGTAGGTGTAATAAATTCTGACTTTTGAAACATTTCTATTCTATACTGCTTTCATTTCTTTTTCCAGAAATATAACTTAACTCCCGTCATTGGCTTGCATCCTTGTAACTTTCAGCGGTAAAACAGTACAAAAAAAAGACAACCCAATCACATACTGGGTTGCCTCTTACATTAAATTGCAAAATGCTTATACTTCTCGTAATCACTCGTCTTACATTCTATTTGTAATTTGGTACCTTCGTTTTCGTAACTCGTAGATAAAACGTGTGCATGATTATTGAAATACGAAACTACCTGTCCTTGATCATATGGAATTAACATTTCACACTTCGTATATTCTTTATAGATGTGTGAGCGAATCATTTCTACAAGTTCTTCAATTCCAACATGTTTCTTCGCTGATAAATAAACGCGATCTTCTTGCACTTTCGGAATTTCAACATCTACCATATCTGATTTATTATAAGCATAGATCGTTGGAATATTTTCTACTCCAATTTTCTTTAACGTTTCATTTGTAATATCAATTAATTGTTCATAATTTGGATTTGCGTAATCTACAACGTGAATAAGTAGGTCTGCTTCCGCTACTTCTTCTAACGTTGAACGGAACGCCTTCACAAGATGATGTGGTAATTTACTTACAAATCCAACTGTATCTGTTAATAAAAATGATTTATTATCTGGCAAATCAATATTTCGTACAGATGTTTCTAACGTCGCGAATAACATATCTTTTTCAAATACTTGTTTTTCTTCTGTACCATTATAAATTTCAAGCATTGCATTCATCGTCGTTGACTTTCCTGCATTCGTATAACCTACTAATGCTACAACAGGTATTTCATTTTTCTTACGCTGCTTTCGCTGCGTTTGACGCTGGGCAACGAGCGCTTCTAAATCTTTATTCAAAACTGAAATTTGTTCTTCAATTTTACGACGGTCTAACTCTAACTTCTTTTCACCGACACCTTTATTTTTCGTACCAACGCCGCCGCTCTGTCTCCCTAACGATTCACGAAGACCGATTAAACGAGGCATCATATACTGAAGGTGTGCTACTTCTACTTGTAGCTGTGCTTCTTTCGTTTTCGCACGTTGCGCAAAAATATCTAAAATTAAAATGGTACGATCAATTACCTTACAATCTAAATCCTCTTCTAAATTTCGAATTTGTGAAGGAGATAATTCATCATTAAAGATAACCATATTCGCATCTATTTCTTGTACATACGCTGCAACTTCTTCAATCTTTCCTTTTCCGATATAATGCGATGGATTTACTCGTTGTAAATTTTGCGTTACTTGCCCAATTACCTCTACATCACAAGCTTCCGCAAGATTTGTTAACTCTTCCATCGAATATGCAAAATCATCTTCATTACCTACATTTACTCCAACTAAAACTGCTCTTTGTAATACTTCTTCCATATATTTATTCCTCCATTTCGATTACGTAAAATAAAAAACACAGGTCGCTGCCTGTGTTTTCGTAAACGGATAAGGGTTCACCAAAGAAATAGAAGAAAGCTATGCTTTCATCCTATTTTATAGTCAAAAAGTCCCAAGATTGTATACGTATCCACAGTAAGTGTTCACTTATACAACCCCATTCTATTTATAAAGGCAAAACAAAAAGAGGGCGTATTCGTCCCTCCCTCTTTTTCACATATAAGCTTAATAAAGGGTTCCTTTAAAATAGGCAGACCAATCCCGTTCACTCTGTACACAGACAGAGCCTTTGAGCGCTATTCAATTATTGGCACAAAGTATTGAGACGTAATCTGATTAAGATCAAAGGAAGCCCCTCCGTTCATTTTAAGTTACATAAAGTGTAGCATAAGTAATTCGCTTTCACAAGGTTTAACAACCTATATCACACGAAAGAAAATCTTTATATTTTTACTTTAATCGTCATTTTTTGCGAGTTTTTCTCACAATAAAAATAACAAAAGCAATTATCAAATTTAGAAACTTCTCGTATATTATTTTTACAGCACTCGCCAAATTCCTTCATAGTAAGTTAAGTATTATCGTTTTAATACAACAAAAATCTTTATTGACATTTTTATAACCTAATATTAGTATCAGGTTATAAAAATAAAAGTTAGGAGATGTTCCTATGCATTCTAAATCTCGTATTACTGCAATTGGTACTTATGTTCCAGATCAAATATTGTCTAATAACGATTTAGAAAAGATGGTCCATACGAATGATGAATGGATTGTACAAAGAACAGGAATGAAGGAAAGAAGAATCGCTAGCGACGAAGAATACTCCTCAAACTTAGCCATTAAAGCAATTGAAAATTTATGTACAACATATAAGAAAAACTTAGAAGATGTCGACTGTATCATTGTCGCTACTACTACTGCTGATTACGTTTTCCCTAGTGTTGCTTGCCAAATACAACAATACTTCAACATACCTCATACACTAGCTTTTGATTTAAATGCAACTTGTGCTGGTTTTACATATGGACTACACGTCGGTAATAGCTTAATCACTTCTGGATCACATGAAAAAGTACTTGTCGTAGCGACAGAGACATTATCTAAAGTTACTGATTATACCGATAGAACGACCTGTATTTTATTCGGTGATGGTGCTGGAGCTATTTTATTAGAAAGAGATGAAAACACCCCAAGCTTTATCGCTGCTCACATGGGAACAAACGGTGATGGCGGCATTCATCTATATAGAACAAACTTATCTACTACTATGAATGGCACACCACTGCAAACAAATGAAAAAATCGTTCAAAATGGAAGAGAAGTATATAAATGGGCAACACGCACGGTACCAAAAGGCATAAAAAATTTATTACATACCGTAAATATGCAAGTAGATGATATAGACTGGTTCATACCCCACAGCGCTAACTTACGAATGATCGAATCTATTTGCGAAAAGTCTCAAATTCCAATACAAAAAACATTAACGAGCGTGGAATATATGGGGAATACCTCTTCAGTCACCATTCCACTCGCTTTAAATTTAGCTATAAAAGAAGGGAAATTAAATAACGGAGACACACTTTTACTATACGGATTTGGTGGCGGACTTACGCATTTAGGGCTTATTGTAGAGTGGAATTTAATTTAAGTGTATAAAAAGAGGCTCTAGCCAGTAACTAGAACCTCTTTTTCATTTAATTTCTTGCCCCTTTTCGAGACCATATCACAACAGGAATAAGTAATAACGCTAACACGCCTCCAGCCAATGACAATGCCGCATAACTTGAATTCGCTACTACCATACCTGACATTGCTCCACCAGAAGCTCCAGCTAGCGCAATAAAAACATCTATTTTCCCTTGTGTTTTAGCACGTGTAGACGGTGTTGTGGAATCAACGATTTGTGCTGTACCACTTATCAATCCGAGGTTCCATCCTAGCCCAAGTAAAGACAGAGCAACGATTAATAATAATAAAGAATCACTTGGCGCTATCGCAGCTATGACACCCGCTGCAAGTAAAATCACTCCACCAGCTATGCTCATTGTAGTTCGGCCAATTTTATCAATTAACATTCCTGTAACGAGAGATGGAAGATACATTGCACCTACATGAAAACCTATCACAAGTCCTACTGCACTTAAACCGTGACCGTGGTGTCCCATATGAACTGGCGTCATCGTCATAATCGCAACCATCACGATTTGCGTAAGTATCATTACGATTGCTCCAACTGTAATACCTCGTTTATTTTCTTTCGCTTCTTCTGTTATTGGTTGTCCTTTATATGTATGTTCCTGTTTATATCTTTCTATTATGTTAGCAATAATCAAAGGATCTGGACGAAGCATAACAAAAAGAACTAGACCCGCCAGTATAAATGCTGCTGCCGATAGTATGAACGGACCTGCAAGTTTAGGAACTCCAATTGAATGAGCAAAACTTCCCATTACCCCTACTAAATTTGGTCCTGCAACTGCACCGAAAGTCGTCATTACCATCGTAATACTAACAGCCGTTGCTCTCTGCTTCTTATCTGCTAAATCTGTACCTGCATAACGAGCTTGTAGATTCGTGGCTGTACCAGCACCATATATAAGTAAAGAAATAAGTAAAAGAATAATACTATTTGTTAAAGCTGCCATTACAACACCAATTGCTCCAAATCCACCTACTATAAACCCTGTTGCAAGACCTATCCGGCGTCCATATCGTTGCGAAAGCTTCCCTACTATGAAAGCTGCTAATGCCGATCCTAATGTAAACATAGCAGTTGGTAATCCTGCAAACGCATCTGTTCCAAGCATTTGCTGCGCAAGAAGTGCGCCCACTGTAATACCAGCAGCTAGTCCTGCACCGCCAAACATTTGTGAAATGCTGACGATTATTAACGTTCGTTTGTATAGTTTTTGTTGCTCTTCTTCTGTGTACACATGATTATCTATTAAAGCCCCTGCCTTATCTAGCAATTCCCCATCCTCCTTTTAAAATTAATCCCTCTTGTTAATGTACTATGTATAACGTTACATATTCAATGGCATTTTCCATTCCTTCCTTTCATTCTAAAAAACTTTCTAATCATACTCGACTTATCCCATGCTATATTAAAAATACTACTATTCACAATAGGCAAGGAGGAAACAATGAAAAAAACAGTAGAATTATGTGAAGCTTGCAAACATGATCCAGTATATAAAATAGAAGAATCCGATCAAGCAAATCAACCTTATAAATTATGTAACCAATGTCATGAGCGTCTTATTTCGTTATCTTTACATCCTAAAGAATGGTACCACCTTGTAATGATTCACTCACCTTATAAATATTATTTGCATGATAGTTTTTATGAAGAAGATGGTAAAGCGAAGCAACCAAAATTAGAGATGAATGAGCACAAACTTACACCCGTGCCCACTTTAGAAGAAGTTCGCTCTAGTTTAGAGGAATTACTTGATTACACCATGACTAGATGGTTTCTTCAAGAAGCAGAAATTGAAGCTCTTAATAGGTACGATCAAAACGAAGTACTAGATGCTGTTATAAACCGCTTTTCAAACACAATGAATGGTGTAATTAAAACTAGATTACTTGAGATTGTTATATGTATACTAGGAGAATTCGCCTCAGATTGGATAAGAAAACTGTGGAAGGCATTTGATGAAGATTTACTTGCACCTCTTTCTCACGCTGCAGCTTATTGTTTACCATTTGAAGAAGCCTTTCCTTTAGTAATAGAAAGGCTAAAAACAGTATTAAAAAGTGAGCTTCCGACCACTTCCTTCATTTGTCTGCATTCTTTTCAATCCTCAGAAACATTAGATTGGATAGAGGAACATGCAGTATCATTTCATAACGATTGGGCGCAATTAGCTGCAGTATCACAACTAACTTGGAGACGAATTAAGTCTTGGCTAACAAAAGGACACCCTTTAAGTTTAATAGCACTTGATGCAATGGTTAGCTGTATACCTGCAAATGAAGATGTACTACATGAAATGGATCCAAAAATTTTATTAGCAGATCCGTCAGAAATAAAGTCAACCTTAATAGCTTACAAACAAAGAGACAATGTTCCAACTGTCAAAAGAAGTGTTGAAACTATTTTAGAAAACAAGACAGAAATATTTCAATACATGAATCCTTTACAAATATCTATCAAAAAGAAACCACAAAACTTTTTAGTTATGGATGGCACAGTACAAATCCATGAAAACAGACTGGATGAATACGTAGACTTCATTAATACAAACAACTTTACTGATGTTTACATTAATGACCTTAGGTATAGTTTGCACCATATTAATTTTCTTGAACACTGCCCGCAAATTGAAAGCTTACACATTAGTAGTATATATATTACTGATTATTCAGCCCTATATAAATTAAAAAACTTAAAATCTTTATCACTAGAAGAACCACAAGTTCCACTAAACTTAACAGAGCTAGAAAGCTTTACAAATTTAGAGGAACTTCACATAAAGTGTAATAAAAACATTAAAGGCTTCGAATCTTGTCCTAACTTAAAAGAACTGTACATTTGGAAATACAAACCGAAACAAAAGAACCTTGAAGAATTAATGTCTTTACAAAAAATTGAAAAACTAAGCATTACACAAGGGAACATTAATTCATTAAAAGGATGTAGGTCATTACCTAAATTAAAGCATTTAGAACTCAATTATTTAAGAAATTTAGAGCATATTGATGAAATTGAAAACAATGCTTCAACTTTAAAACACATCGAATTCGACCATTGCAGTAAGCTTAAAAACCACGAATATTTGCGCTATTTAACGGAATTAGAAACTCTCATCTTATCAAGTTGTGGTAACATACGAAATCTACAATTCATTAAAGAACTACAAAAATTAAAACATTTAAGCTTCGTGGATTCTACGATTGTAGACGGAAATTTAGAATCTTGCGTCGGAATTGATTTTGTTGGTTTTAATAATAAAAGGCATTATAGTCATAAATTTAAAGAATTAAATCCAGATTTTTCATACTAACGTAAGGAAAACAGGCTAATAGCAGCCTGTTTTCCTTTACGCTTCTTCTACTATCCTTCCCTTTCTCTTTTTACTCAAAGCTTTCCCTTCCCAAAACAACAAACTTACGAAAGCACAAATTAAAATAATTGGCACACTTGCTTTATATAAATCTGTAAAACTCATAGCCATCTGATTCTTGGCATAATGATTCACATCATTTGAAAATGTGAGTACCTCTTTCTTTATACTTTCCTCTTGTTTTTCAACTTCTTTTGTCACTTTCCTCATAACTTCTTCTCTTTTTACATCTCTATATTCTACTGGAACTTTTCTTAATATTTCATCCGTCTTGTCGCGAATCAATTCTTCCTTTTTCTCTTTACTTAATCCCATTGTCATTGCATTTTGTTTCTTATTTATATTCGACTCTAAACTTTGATTCTCTATTTTCTCTTTAGTCATTTGTAAAATTTCAGTTTGCTCAGTACTATTCACATGAATAGTACGCACCTTTTCTTCTGCATAACGATATACTTTTTCTTTATTTACAGTTAAATTGTGAGTTAAGTTAGAGACAAATATTGCGACTGCCAATACAATTCCAACTTGTCGTAACATTGATACAACACTTTGAGAAGCAGTTAACAATTCTCCTTCAAACGAAGACGCACTTAAAACTGTAATTGGCCCCACTACTAAACCATATCCAACACCTAATATCATACATGGAATAATAATTTCTATATTTGTTGAATGAACATCAATCATTTGCAACCAATAGTAGGAAAGCCCCATAACAAGAAATCCTGACAAAATAATAGTTACTTTTCCGAGTTTTTTAATTAAAGTTGCTGCAACTGGTGAGACAAAAAATATCATTGCTGAAATAGGTGTCACTAAAAAAGCCGCTTCAATTTCCGTTCGATCCTGTAGTTTCGTCAAGAACGTTGGAAGCAATACAGTAACTCCAATTAAAAATAAATTACTCAATATAACAACGATCGACGCTCCGACAAACATTCGATCTTGAAATAACTTTAAATTCACCATTGGGTTATGAATCTTTCGTTCTACTAAAATAAATAGAATAAGAGAAATAGTGCTAATTGCATAACAAGACAAAGCAATATTACTTTGCCATCCCCATGTATTACCTTTTACTAATATGAGAGTAAATGAAAAAATTGCTGTGCTACTTAATAGTAGTCCTATCCAATCTATTTTTGAGATAATACGTTCTTCATTTTTTATTTGTAGCATGATGCAACATAACACGATTCCTATTATACAAACCGGAACATTAACGAAGAACACCCATCTCCATCCTAAATTTTGCGTAATAATTCCACCTATTACTGGTCCCATAGCAGCTGACAATCCTTGTGTTACTCCTAAAATTGCAAGCGCAACATGCCTCTTAGCTAATGGCATAGCTGATACACCAATTACCATACTTGTTGGAAATAAAATCGCTGCCCCAATACTTTGTATAAAACGAGAAAAAATAAGAAAATCACCTGTATTAGCAAAAGCGCAAAGTACCGATCCACCACCAAAAATCACCAGACCCAGAATATACATCTTTGCTTTTCCAAAGATATCAGCTATCCGCCCTAACGGAATGGCAAGTACTGCAATCGTCATTGTATAAACATTTAATACCCAAGACATCTTTTCTAACGAAGTATTTACACTCGATTGTATTGCCGGTAAAGCTATATTCATAATTGTCGTATCAATCATACAAAGAAAGATACCTAGACACATTAAAAAGACAATCTTAATACCCTTTGATTGCTCCATCTTTATATACCCCTTTATTTATTGTGAACGCGTTTTTCATTCTTCTGTTTTATTGTTTTCTTTCGCCTCTAACTCTTCTAATTTTTTCTTCAAAGTCTCCACTTGTGCACTATAAGATGCAATACCTACATCTAGTGAAATTTCTTCGACGAAAGTAATACCTACTCTCCACTTTTCATATTTCAATCGAAGATCTGCAATGTACGCTTCTTTTCTTTCAATTTCATCTTTAATCCATTTTTTTATTGTTACATCATCACTATAGTTACCAAAATACATTCTCATTAAAAAATCCGAACGTAAAACATCCTTCTCTACAGGCGTCTGCATGTATTGATAAAACTCTTCACGTCCTTCATCTGTAATAAAGTACATCTTCTTATTCGGTTTCCCCTCTTGCATGACAACCTCTTTTTTTATTTTCCCTTCATTCTCCAATTGTCGTAACGTTGGATAAATCATTCCAAAACTTCCATCAAAAAAATGAGTAAATACGTCTTCAAACACAATTTTAATATCGTAACCAGACAATTCCTTTTCCATTAATAAACCTAAAACAACATCTCTTCCCTTCAAAGTAAAACCCCCACACATTATATAATCAATAATCATATTAACAATGTTAATATGATTATTGATTATATACCTTATTCTGTTAATTGTAAAATGTTTCTAAATAAAAAAGCCCCATAATTTGGTTTCACCAATTCACAGGGCCATTTTCTTTTTTACTCTTTCACACCTACATCTTGCAAAACTTCAATATCCTCTTTCATTTCATAATAATAAGAAGGCAATTCTATACCATGTTCTAAGAAATAATCCTCAATGAATGAAATAATAATTTTTAACGTTTTCACACGAGCATACAATTTATCGTTACTTTCAATAATATGCCACTTCGCATTTGGCTTACTTGTTTTTTCAAACATGTCTTCCATCGCTTCAACATATTCATCCCATTTTTCACGATTACGCCAATCTTCGTCTGTAATTTTCCATCTTTTCAAAGGATTTTTCTCTCTATCTTTAAATCTCTTTAACTGTTCCTCTTTACTTATATGGTAGAAGAACTTCCCCATTATGTAATGGTCATCTGTTAGTAGTTTTTCAAAATCATTAATCTCATCATATGCTCTCATCCACTCTTCCTTTGTAGCAAAACCTTCAACACGCTCAACTAACACACGACCGTACCATGAGCGATCAAAAATAGTAATTTGCCCGTACTGTGGAATTTTGCGCCAGAAACGTTGCAAATAATGGTAACGTTTTTCATGAGGTGCAGGCGCTCCAATTGGATCTACTTGGAACCCACGTGGGTCAAGATGTTCCGTCACCCGCTTAATTGCCCCACCTTTACCAGCCGCATCCCATCCTTCCATAACAAGCATAACCGCGATTTTTTCTTCTTTCAAAATTTGTTGTAATGCTAATAAGCGCCTTTGATATTTTTCGAGTTTCTTATTGTACTTAGATTTTGATTCAATTTTTTTCGTTAAGTCTACTTTAGCAAGATGTCCATTTTCCATAAAACAAATCCCCCTTGTTGTATGACAATGTTATTTTAACATATTTTTGGCAATTTTTTCATATCCTAAAAAGCTGTGTAGAAACATCTCTACACAGCTTCCCTCTCTAATTTCACATATACAAGCACATTTAACTACATTAAAATAAATAATTTATACGGAACTCTTAGTATATTCTTTTTATTAAAACATAAAAATAGCCCTTTTAAAAAGGGTAGCAATCTAAGTATAGAAAAAACAAATTTATTCTTTCTTACTACATACGTAATTATGCCAGCTATAAGAGTAGTGAATAATATATTAATTCACTACTCACAATAACCACTTTACATTATATGGTATATTTACTCGTAAAAAGAAGATAATAACAAGTAAATCCATTAAAGAATGGGAGCTCTAAAAAAAATGAAACGAAAAATATTAACTCTCTTTACGCTTATATGTTTAGCACTACCAATGCAAGCTAGTGCTTACACATTTCAGTCACTACCGATTGCGTCAAAGTCTAAACAATGGTATGTCGAAATTGATAAATCTCATAACTCAAACAAGCAAGCAATCCAGCCGAAACAAGGTGTATTTGATACGTATAGTTTACTCGTAAAAAACATCGGTCATGATGTATCAAACGTATCTGTGGAAATACTTGATAACAATCCTACCTCTAAGGCTACCTTTAAACCTACTACACCTAATGAAAATATTTCTAAAAGTCATACAAGCTTTGACTACATGGTATTCCCATTAGACTTTAATAGTCATAATTTTAAAGTTGTAATCACTTGGGAAGAAAAGAATTTCTCTTATAACGGCCATCCGGTAAATGAAGGTAAAAAAATGAAACAAACATTTGTATTTAATGAAGACTAAGTCCTAATTTCTTTAGGGCTTAGTCTTCTTTTTTGAAACCTGCTTGTATCGCTTCCGTCACTTCTTTTGTGATTTCTAATTTTGTTGCTTCCATACTAATTTTTTTGTGCCAAATGTGTATGGAAGGCTTTTCATTACAAAGATGTTTTATTAATACTAGTTGATTATATGCTAAGTTATTTTCTATTTGGGTAGAGATATAGACTGTAAAATTTTTTGCTTCAAAGACCTTTTCTTCCAAAATGTATTGACTCTCTAATTGCCTTGTTACTATATCTTTCAAGTTTTCTATAGTCATGCATATCGCCCTCTTTTCCCATATAATCAATCAAATCGACGAATACTCGGTACAGACAATGCGATTCCAATTGTTAAAATTACTAAACTAGCTAGTGTTATAATAGTTATCTCTCCACCTATGACAGTAGCTAACCAGCCTACAACTACGTACCCTAATGGCAATAAAGCAAAAGAACCCAACATATCAAGGCTTGCCACTCTTCCGAACGCTTCTTCTGGTACAAGCTCCTGTAAACTCGTTTCCCAAATGAGTCCAAATATCATCATGCCGAATCCTTCAATTGCCATTAAGAATATTAAAGCAGGTGCCCAAGAAATGAATGGCATAATTAATAAAGCAATCCCACTAATTAAAACACCTCCATAAGCCAGTAATCCTCTCTTCTGCCACCGCTCTTTCCCACCAAATATTAATGCGGCAATTACAGCTCCACCACCAGAAAAGGCCATGCCAAGTCCATACAAGTAAGCTTCAAAATGATGATGAACATTAAATAACCATGGAATTAATACGACGATAATGCCGGCATAACAAATATTTATAAAAGAAAAGACTAAAATTGTAATCCATAGCCAAGGATGACTTTTTAAAACGAAAACACCTGCCATAAACTCTTGTTTGTAATCAATGTTACTCTTTTCAATAGACTTTACTTTTTTAAACTTAATTTCTTTTAAAAATAATAAACATAAAAATGATAATAAGTACGTTACTGCATCTAGTCCGAAGCCTATCCCTGCAGACGCAACCGATACGATTAACCCACCAAGTGCTGGCCCAATTAATCGTATACCTTGATTACTCATTTGAGTGAGTGCGTTAGCTGCATTACGAATTTCAGGGACGAATACTCTCGCCCTTACAGCAGAATATGCTGGTTGGAATATCCCTTCCATAAGTCCGTATAAGGCAACGAGAATATATAAAATTGTAATTGTTAATAAATCCATAAATATAAGCGATGCAAGTAATAGCATTAATATACAGCGGATTATATCCGTAAATAACATTAATTTAACCCGATCAATTCGGTCTACAACTAAACCCGCAAACGGTAAGGCAAGAATATTAGGTAGCATGTACATTGCCATCGTCATCCCCATTACAACTGTTGAACCAGTTAATGAATACACAACAACTGGGAGTATGACCATAGTTATCGAACTACCTAAGACCGAGAGTAATTGTCCAATCCATAAAAATTTAAAGTGTGGTGATACTTTAACCGGTAATAATAATTTACCAACATAACCTAAACTTTTCTCCTTTTGTATTTCTCCTTGCATGTCTCTCCCCTCTTTTCGAATGACTATAGAATTTATAATATATAACTGAAAATTTATAACATTCCATTTCTAATTATATAAGAAACAATTATGTTATGGTAAAATTATCAAAAAAATATAAAGGAGAATACATCATTATGCCTCCAAATTCACATAACATCGAACATCAGATCTATACAATGTGTATGATCCAACGTAACAATGAAATTTTACTCATAAAACACCCCAGCCATCGAGGTTTCCCTGGCTACATCGCTCCTGGCGGCAAAGTAGATTTCCCCAAAAGTATCGTTCAAGCCGCTATAAGAGAAGTAAAAGAAGAAACTGGATTACTTGTTTCCAATTTAACTTTTAAAGGATTAGATGAATATGTCAATCCGAAAGGTAATGTTCGATATATGGTATTTAACTATTGGACAGACTCATTTGAAGGTGAACTTCTTTTGAATCCTCCTGAGGGTGAATTATTATGGATACCAATCGATACAGCACTAAAGCTACCTATGCAAACTTGGTTTAAAGAAAGATTCCCATTATTTTTTGAAACAGGCACTTTTGAAATTCAACGTGTTTGGGATAATGAGCTAAATAAACAAATTTCTATGACAATTACCCATACATAAAAAAGCTTGGAAACCCATCCAAGCCTTTCTTACTTCTGTGCAATTTTTGCAATCTTATAATGAATATGTAAAAATTCAAGTCCAAATAGCCACATGCTATGATGAGCTGTTAACATTTTATCCTTACCCTCTGTAATGATGAAAGTCTCTGCTAACGGTAAACGGATTGTTAAGAACCGAGTATGTAAATAAATCCCCTCATCTCCCTGGCCATTTTCTCTTAACTTACTAGTAATGATTAAATCATGATTATCATTATATAGTTTCAAAATACCAGTCATATTCGAATAAGGTAAAGGTAAGGCGATATTCATATATGTCTCATTCTTATTTGTATGCTTTGAATAAAGAGCTACAAAAATAGATTCACCTGCTTCATTTTTCCTTATCCAAGCCCTTACATTCGCTCTTCCATCTTTCTCATCTATTACACTAATGATAGAGCCATGCATCGTTTCCCAATTGCCGCCCATCCCTAAATGTATTTGTCCTACATGCTTGCTCATTTTCTCATAACAAAATGCAAATAGGCGGAACCAACGAGCCCATTTAATATTTGATTGCAACTCATACTCTGTTGTATTTTCATAAAAACGAATAATACTTAAAGGTACCTTCGTCACGTCAAATGACTTACTATGAAAGTCATTTACTTTATCGACTAAACCGTTGTATTCCTTACTGTCTACTAAATTGCCGCTATATAAAAAAGCCTCACCAATTGCCACACTTCCTCTTAATTTACTCATTGGTTTCCCATAGTATTTATAATTCGGAACACTCTTTTCGATCATCCAGCCGACAAATGCCGGTAACGCTACTCCAATTCCGTTGACAACACCGTGAATCCAAACCATTTGAGCAATTGTAATCGTCATTACATGCTTCAAATTTCCGTATGAATATATAAGTGAGAACATAATTGTAACCATGAGTGTACTAGACGAAACGATTAGAAGAATCTTTGCACTGATAGCATTAAATTTTACTCTCCAAACGTAAAATCCATACCCATAAATCGCACATAAATATAGGAACACTGCAAAAAATTCAAATACTCTTGAGCATGTAATTCCTATTGCAACTGTCATAGGTGAAATCATGATGATAAACATAATAGCATCATATACTTTACTTCTCTTTTCTCTTTTTCTCCCTATTAAACCAGCTGATAATGGCAATAGAAACGCCGAATAATGAAAATGCGCTGCTGTGAGTAAAACAATGTCAGAGCTAAAATGCATAATTGAAAGTTTTGCTACTGAAGCAAAAAACCAAAAACCACCTAAAAACAAATAAATAAACGCACTATCTATGGCGATCTCTTCTAACGGCTTCCATCCTCTTTCTAGCAATCTACTTACACCAAATAACGCAACAATTCCTGTATATACAAACCAAACTAGCGCAAATACATTGTAATTTGTGACGAAAGCTAGCATTGCACAAATTGCTGCGATTGGATATAAAAACGATACGAATTTATAAAATAATAAATACGATCCATCTCTTTTTCTTTTATCAATAATACAAAGTGACATTGGTATAAATAATAAAACAGATAATAATATAATTGCTTCAACAGGATTTATATTCGACCACTCATATATTAGAAAAACAACATAACAAGCAAGCCCAAATATTATATTTTTCATATCGTTTATTTCCTTTCCACAAATGTTCCCTTATATGAAAAAAGCGAGCCAATTAACGGGTTTCGTACTTGTACATGAATTCGAAAACACTGTAGTGTTGCATCATAACTTTCAACAATTTTTGCTTCACCATACAAAAATTTTGGTAACGGCATTTTTCTTCCAAACATATAAAACCATTGTTTCTTTGAAGAAATATGCATTGCCCCTAACTCATCGATATGAAAATGCAGTGTAGAAACGAGTAAATGTGGTTCGCCAAAATAATCTACAATTTCATTTTCGTTTCCATCCAATTGCATAACTGCATTAAAATATCTTTTCTTATTTCACCTATTGATTCCCCTTCTCCAGCTATTTCAAACCCAAATCCAATCTTTGTTTTATACAAAAACTTCTGTGGTTCTCCTTCTTTTTTCTCTAAATACGAAATTTCAGTAAAGCGAGCATCCCACTCTGTATGTATATCTGGTTCTTGCGTATATTCCCATAATTTTCCCATCGTCGTGTTCATTTTTGTCGCAACATAAATAGGCTGTTTCCTTTTCATTCTCCCACCTCCTATGCACTATAAGTTTAATGTACATGCAATGAATTTATTTTGCTACATTTTTCACAAACTTCCTCAGAAAAAAAGAAAGAATTTTTAAAATATATATAAAACACTTGATTCCCCGAAAAATTTAAATTATTATAAAACAAATGTTACCAACAACTTCATAAATCAAACACTCTCGCCTAAAACGTGAGATAGAGGTTGCGATACTTATAAGTATTCTAATGGAGACACAGAGATGTCTATGAACTTAGATGAAAGGAAGTATTGCCGAAATTGATAAGTTTCTCTGCATTTATCAATTGGGGCTGTTTTCGAATAGAAACAGAACTGTCATATGTACAGACGTGTACGTATGAAGAGCTATCTACAAAAAAGAGATATCATTTTTTATGATATTCCTTTTTTGGCGGTTTTTTTATTAGCTCCGTTTTCTGTTTCCCTTTTCCTGTAACAGCACCATCCTCACTTATTTGAGATGGTGTTTTTTGTTTGTCTTTCTGGTAACTACAGGAGTATTGGGATTTATATATTTCCTAATCTATTCTTAAAAATAGACGAAAGAAGGAATCTGTAATGGAAACAATTGTTCAAAAATTCGGTGGCACTTCTGTCGGAAGCGTCGAACGCATTCAACATGTAGCAAATTTAATTATTGAAGAATATGAACGAGGTCATAGCATTGTCTCTGTCGTTTCAGCAATGGGAAAAAGCACAGATGAACTTGTCGCACTCGCTAACGCTATCACAGAAAATCCAAGTAAACGTGAAATGGATATGCTTCTATCTACAGGAGAACAAGTAACTATTTCATTATTAACAATGGCACTGCAAGCAAAAGGTTATCATGCAATTTCATTAACAGGGTGGCAAGCTGGTATTACGACAGAATCTGTACATAGTAGTGCACGGATTACTGACATTCATACAGATCGTATTCAATCTTATCTTGCTGAAGGTACGATTGTTATTGTAGCTGGTTTCCAAGGAGTCAGTGAAGATTTTGAAATTACAACGCTTGGACGAGGCGGTTCTGATACAACTGCTGTCGCATTAGCTGCTGCACTAAACGCAAAAAAATGTGATATTTACACAGATGTGACCGGCGTATATACGACGGATCCACGAGTTGTAAAAGATGCTTATAAATTAGATGAAATTTCTTATGACGAAATGTTAGAACTTGCAAACCTCGGTGCTGGCGTATTACACCCGCGTGCTGTTGAGTTTGCTAAAAATCATAACGTAGTTTTAGAAGTTCGCTCAAGTATGGAACAAGAAAACGGAACAATTGTAAAAGGAGAATGTAACATGGAACAACAATCAATCGTTAAAGGTATTGCATTTGAAGATAATATTACACGCATCACAGTGAAAGGATTAGAACAAGGTTCACTTTCAACTGTTTTCTCTACATTAGCAGCGGCACATATTAATGTAGATATCATCATTCAAAGTATTACAAATGAAGGAACTGTTCATCTCTCCTTCTCCATTCACTCGAATGATTTAAGAGAAACATTAGAAGTATTGGAACAAAATCAAGAAACTCTTCACTACGAATCTGTAGAACATGAAAATCACTTAGCAAAAGTATCAATCGTAGGATCTGGCATGGTATCTAACCCAGGTGTCGCTGCAAATATGTTCACTACTTTAAAAGAAGAAGATATTCATATTAAAATGGTAAGTACATCAGAAATTAAAGTGTCTGTCGTTATTGACCGCCTTCATTTAGTAACAAGCGTTGAGGCGCTGCATCAATCATTTATGGCGAAAATTGAGCCTTTCGTGCAAATGAGCTAATTTGATATGTTTAGTAACGCTTATAAAAAAACATATTAATCTACTTCCTTCCTATTAAATAAAAAGCTATTCGTTAACAAGATGCTATATGATATATTAAAAAACACCTTGTCACATTTTCCTATACTGTGACAAGGTGTTTTTGACTGAAAGGAATTTGTAACTACTTAGTAGTATAATTATGGGGATAATTAAATAATAAACTTTTATACATAAGGAGATAAGACTATGGCAAAAAACAAATTACTACGAATGGACAATGTCAGCATCGTTGTAGAATCCCTTGATAACGCAATCTCTTTCTTTGAGGAGATTGGCTTGAATCTCGAAGGTCGAGCCAATGTCGAAGGTGAATGGGCTGGTCGCGTAACTGGACTCGGTTCTCAGTGCGTAGAGATTGCTATGATGGTCACTCCAGATGGCCACAGCCGAATTGAACTTTCGCGATTTCTCACCCCTCCTACTATAGCAGATCACCGAACAGCTCCTGTAAACGCCCTCGGTTATCTACGCGTCATGTTCACTGTCGAGGATATTGACGAAATGGTATCGAGACTCACTAAGCATGGTGCAGAGCTCGTTGGCGAAGTAGTTCAGTACGAGAACTCGTATCGTCTCTGCTACATTCGTGGAGTCGAAGGAATTTTAATCGGTTTAGCAGAAGAACTCGGTAATAAATAAGTAATGTTTTATAAAAAAGAGGGAATAGCTCTATATTTAAGCTATTCCCTTACTTCTATTAAAACAGATGAATGTTTTCTTTCTTGCAAGCTTCACGTAAATCGTCAGGCCATACAGAAGATTGAACTTCACCGATATGTGCTTTACGTAAGAAGTACATGCACATTCTTGATTGTCCAATGCCACCGCCGATTGTTAATGGTAGTACGTCTTCTAGTATACCTTTATGGAAATCATACTCACGTTTGAAGTCTTCACCAGTTTTCGTTAACTGCTCATCAAGTGATTTACTATCAACACGAATTCCCATTGATGATAACTCAAATGAAGATTGTAGTACTGGGTGCCAGAATAAAATGTCACCGTTTAATTTCCAATCGTCATAATCAGCTGCGCGTCCGTCATGCTTTTCACCTGAACGAAGTGCATCACCAATTCCGATAATGAAGACTGCACCGTGTTCTTTTGCAATTGCATGTTCACGATCTTTCGGTGTTAATTCTGGATATTTATCTTCTAATTCTTGAGAAGTAACGAAAACAATTTCTTCCGGTAAATACTTTCCAAGGAACGGATATTTTTCAAATAAGTGATCTTCTAAATCTTTGAATATTCCATAAATTGTTTGTACTGTTTTTTGTAAGTATTCAACAGTACGCCATTCTTTTTGAACGATTTTTTCCCAATCCCATTGGTCAACATAAATGGAATGCGTTGCATCAAGTTCTTCATCACGACGAATCGCGTTCATGTTTGTATATAAACCTTCACCAGCTTCATATCCGTATTCATGTAATGCAAATCGTTTCCATTTCGCTAGTGAATGAACAATTTCTAATTCTTCTCCTGAATGTAACATATCAAATTCAATTGGACGTTCTACACCGTTTAGGTGATCGTTTAATCCTGATTTTTTCGTTACGAATAATGGTGCAGATACGCGGAATAGTTCAAGGCGTTTTGCTAATTGGTCCTCGAAAAATGTTTTAACTTCCTTAATTGCAATTTGAGTCTCTCTTACTGTCATTAATGATTGATACATGGTGGTTTCCTCCTAAAATGTTTGGATGTTGTGAAAAGAAGCCAACAAAAAAAGCCCTTCTTTCCCAAAAAACTGGGACGAAAGGCTTTGGTTCCGCGGTACCACCCAAATTAGCAACAGAGGTTGCTCACTTATACAATACGGAGATGAAATATCTCGATACTGTTCTTCTTGTAACGGCGAAGTTCCCGGCTAAGTCTACTTTCCTATAAAGGATTTCGGTTAGCAACTCCAGGAGGTTCTTCATAATAGGCTTCGTATCAGGCTCACACCACCCCTGACTCGCTTAAACTACGTCCTACTACTACTCGTCCTTTCATAGTCGTTTTGTTGTCACATCTCTGAAACATTTTATTAATGATTATTCTATACAAAAAATAAAGAAAGTCAACAAAAAGTTTTAAAATATTTTTCAATTCTTTATTTTACGGCTTTATTGATTGTTGTTAATTTAACATCTTTACTTTTTCTGCCTCGTCAATCCAAAAAATGTTTCACTGACCGAAACTAACGTATACACAATAATTAATGTGATCGTTCGGAATATAGAATCCGCAGTATTTCTTATTATTTTCATTTTCTTTATAATTCCTTTCAGTTTACTTGCAATTTCATGATATACTATAGCATTCAAGCAGTTTGTTTTTACTTAAAACAAACATAGTCATTTATCCAGAATATTTTTCTAAAACATTGGCTATTATTAAATAAGATTTTTTATATAACGGAGTGATCATATGAGTAAAACGAAAGCAAAACCGAAAAAAGGTGTAGGACAAGGTACAGGAAGTAAAGGATGGAACCGTTGGCAATCAAGTGCAAAGAAAAAGGCAGCTGCCAAACCCTACAAAAGTAAAGGTACAAAGAAGTAATTTAAATAACATTTGATTTCTTTACTTTGTACAAAACAAAATATAATTATTACAACAAAAAAGCTATGCCCTCATAAATTTGAAGGCATAGCTTTTTTATATTAAATCATTAAAATATCTCGAATTTCTTCCTCTGTGATTGAGGACAATTTCTCTTCTCCCGGCTCAATCACTTCAGCGATTAAATTTTTCTTACTTTCTTGCAGTTCATGCATTTTCTCCTCAATTGTTCCCTGAGCTACTAGCTTTATAACTTGCACTGTATTTTTTTGTCCCATTCGATACGCCCTATCGGCCGCTTGTTGTTCAACAGCTGGATTCCACCATAAATCATATAATATTACTGTATCTGCACCAGTTAAATTAAGTCCGGTACCACCAGCTTTTAAAGAAATGAGAAATAGATCTCCTTCTCCTTCGTTAAACCGATCGCACAGCTCTACACGATCCTGCGCTGGTGTACTCCCGTCTAAATAAAAGTATGGAATTGCTTGTCGATTTAACTCACGACCAATAATGGAAAGCATCTTCGTAAATTGAGAAAAAATTAATATTCTCTTCCCTGTACTTCTACATTCCTCTAAAATCTCTAACAGTTGTTCAAATTTAGCTGAACTTCCTTTGTAATCATCAACAAATAAAGCGGGATGACAACAAATTTGTCGCAATCTCGTTAAACCAGCTAAAATTCTAATTTTATTTTTACGTAACGTGTCTTTGTCTAAATGCTTTAACGTTTCTTCCCTTAACTTCGCTAAATAAGCAGCATAGAGACTCTTTTGATCGGGTAATAACTCCGATGATTGTAAGTGCTCTATTTTCTCTGGCAACTCATTTAATACGTCCCCTTTTAATCGTCTTAATACGAATGGTTTCACTCGCTTCGCTATATCTTCACGCCTTAAATCACCGAACTCTTTTCTTCCTGGTAATAATTCCGGGAAGACGACATGGAAGATAGACCATAGCTCTTCTAATGAATTTTCTACAGGTGTACCAGTTAGTCCGAAACGGTATTCAGCTTGAATTGTTTTCACAGCTCTTGCCGTTTGCGTTGTAGGGTTTTTAAACGCCTGTGCTTCATCAAGAAATAGTGTATGAAATGGTCTGGCATATAATCTTATATCTCTTCTCAGTAATGGATATGACGTGATTACGACATCAAATTCCGTTATATCTTTCAAAATTTTCCGGCGCTCTGCTTGGTTTCCATCTGCAATAACTGCTCTAATATGCGGGGCGAATTTTTTCAATTCACTAAACCAATTATAAACAAGAGATGATGGTGAAACGACTAATATTGGCAGTTTCTTTTCTCGAATCTCAGTCAAAACAGAATCTATAAAAGCAATGCTTTGCAACGTTTTTCCAAGTCCCATATCATCTGCTAAAATACCGCCAAAACGGTAATGAGCAAGTGTTTTCATCCATTCGAACCCATATACTTGATACTTTCTCATTTCTGCATTTAAAGTATTTGGCACAGCAAACTTTAATTTTTTCGGGTTTTGAATGTTTTCTACTAACTCTTGAACAGAATCATCCAAACTTAAAACATTGCCTTCATGAAGTCCGTTCATCCATTTTACACTTCGAATAAGCGGAACATTTACCTCTTCTCCATGTAAAAATTCTTTCCGAATACCTGATTCTTTTATAAACTGATTAATTTCATTAAACTCTTTACTCTCTAGCGATAAAAACGAACCATTCGCCAATCGATAATATTTACGTTTCTCTTCAAGGGCCGCTAATACACCTTTAATTTCTGCTTCTGGTATTCCTTTTATATCAAAACGAAATGACAACCAATCAATTCTTTCTTTTCTTCTCACTCTAATAAGAGGAACTGCATCCCCTTTACTAATTCGCAATTTGATTGCTGTCGTCGCATAAATATCAACTAAACCTTTTAATGTTGGCACGACGTGATATAAAAAATTATACTCAGCTTCTTCATTATGCATAAAGTAACCGCCTTCTGTTTTTGCAAAAGCACTTTCACTCATAATGTCTAAAATCTCTTTTTCCTTTTTCTCATCACGATTAAAAACAGACGGCTGTCCATCCTCTTCTAGCGGATTAATCATGACGTTCCCATAGTGAAATTCAAGACCTGCTAATAAGCGATTTTTCACGCGGTCTAAATACAATTTCGCTTTTAGCGAAGGTGTTTCAACACGATCCGATATTACTTCATCAATGTGTACAGTTCCGAGCTTCATTAATCCTGGTACAACTTTCGCGACGAAATGTTCCATCTTACTTTCTGGAATATAAAACTGATTACTATTTGAGCGACTCATCATCTTTTGTAATTCAATAAGTCGCATACAATCTTCAATGTGTAAGTGATATAATTTCCCATCGTAAAGTGCATTGTTATACATATCCATAACTTGTACACGATTTAAACCCTCTATATGAAGTGTAAATCCGCCATTATTTCCCTTCGTAAATTCAAAGTGTAACGGCAACAACCCTTTTGAAACTTGTAATCCCTGAAACAGTTGTTCATTTTGTTTCAGCTGTACATATTCAGCTTTAGAAAGTGAAAAGAGCATATCTTTCCATGAAGCTGGTGGTATAAATATCATACTTTCATCTTGTTTCGCGTGTACTTCTAGCGTATCTTCATACATTTTTTCGTTATGATACATTTTAATGAGCTGCTGAATAATCGCATCCGTTTCTTGTTTAAAACTATGTACATCTGGTGTATATGTAAATTCATTTGAACAATGAAAAGACTCTCTTTTCTCCACCTTAGAAAGAAATTCTCTAATATGATTTATGAAATACACTTTGGCAAGTTTCAATTGAATTCCAAGAAGAGCCCCACCACTTCTCGTAGCAACTGGTGTACATATAAACTCAATATCTAATATTTCACGTGTATCAAAACGGTGTTGTTTACTTTTTGGCCTCAGTGGTTTGTCTGCAAACAGCTGAAACATACCACTTGTCAATTGATCATTTCTGCTACTAGTGGAGCTCATTCCACCTGTTTGTTGATTATAGTTTATTTGTATTAATACTGCTGCAACATGTTGACAGTACGTTTGAAAAGACGCTAATGAAGGACAACTACATTTTGCAACAACATCACCCTTTTTGGCTTTTGCTACTGTAACATGGAAATCCTCGTTCCCTTTTACTGTCGCCTCACAAATTTCTTTATTTTCATCGTAATGATCTATTATCACTTTATTTGATTTATAATAGGCTTCACCTCTTTTATATGAGGTCTCTCCGCACACTTCTTTAATAATCGATTTATTCAATGTGAAACTCATCGCTTTGACACTTCCTTAATATAAAACCATTTTCTCTTACTTAACATTTTACATGCTCCACGAGAAAATATAAAATGTTGATTTAACAAAAGAAGATGCTTATTTATAAGCATCTTCTTCACTCTATCTCCATCAACCTCTTCGCCTCAAAATACAACACTTGAATAAACTTCTTCGTATTAATTCGCGTATGACCAGAAGATGCGAGTTCATCTTTCGTCATTTCTGTCATCCGTTTTCTAACTACGGTAAAATCGAAAAATTTTGGAGCATAGCTTTCAAATTTTGGATTTGAAAAGTCTGTTAATCCTAAAGAAGCCAAATGATTTAACGACTGATAAATAGCTCGACGTACTCTTTGTTCAGACGCTTTTTTCTCTTTATCAATATCCGCCTCTAAAGCTAGATCCCCTAATTTCCTTATCGTAATATGATGAAAAATTTCTTTTAACGCAGGAAAGCCAAACTCAAATGTCTGTGCCTTTTCTTGACCATATAAATATTCCAGCATACTAAGTAAATCTTTACTTCCATTCTCTCCCGCAATACCGAGTTCTGATAGTAAAAAGCGTCCTAAATCCCCTATCTTTTTTCCTTCTTGCACTGGTTCAGTACGCAATTGCGGCTTTTCCCACTGAAACACGTTATTCAATGATTTTTGAATATCATGTATAGAACGCTCCAATCTAATACGCTCCATCACTTTGCGTACAACAGATACAACTTCGATTTTGTTTAATGGTTTTGTAATATAATATTCTACACCAAGTGTATATGCCTCACCTATAAGCTGCTTCGATTCCACTTGAGAAATCATAATGATTTTCCCCGTGAAAGTTGACGCAATGTGACGAACTGTTTCAATTCCGTCCCTCATCGGCATCAACAAATCAATAAATAAAATATCTACTTTTTTAAAATTTAGTTGATCCGCTTCAATAAAAGCTCCGTCATCCGCCTCACCAATTACTTCTCCAAGATCTCCATCTTCAATAATTTGCGAAAGCATCGAACGGAAAACTTCATCATCGTCTACGATATAATAAAACAAATCTATTCCCCTTCCTGCTTTAAACTATCCTCTGGTAAACAAACGATAAACTTACATCCTCTTTTATTTTCTCGGTCTTCTAATTTCACTTCTCCGCCTAGCTCTGTTACCATTTCATTTATGTAAGAAAGCCCAATACCAGTTGACGGTGTTCCCGTTTGATCATACTTGGAAGTAAATCCTGGCTTAAATACTAATTTCTTATACTTTTGTGTAATACCAGGCCCATCGTCAATTACTTCAAAAAATATATGCTGATTTCTTTTATATAGCTTAATAATAACGAAACCTTTATCTTCAATTGCTTCAACTGCATTTGCAACTAAGTTATTAAAAATTGATAGCACTGTATACACGTGGTATGCAGCATGCTCACCTTCTATATGTTTAGAAAAACGTATATCCTTTTCTAGCATTTCAGCATACTTCTCGTTTATTCTAACAATCATCTCTGCTAACTCATGTCCTTCTACATATTCAGCCACATTTTTATCTAATAACAGTTTAGATAATCCTGCAAATATCCTTTGATTATCCTTTTTTATTTCATGCACTTCCCCCGCTATTTTCAATGCTGTTTTACTACTTGAATCAGCGCTTACTTGTAAATTTCGATATAGTTGATATGCTTCTTGTGTAATTAACTCCGCATTTTGTAACGTCTTTTTCAAATGAACAGATTCCACATATAAATTAGAAAGATGCATTAACATATTTTCATTTTCTTTTCGAACTTGCGATTCTTTTAATTTCGTTTCATATAAATTCATCATATTTAAAAAACCAAGTGCAAAGAAACTACGAAAAATAGCAATAATAATAAGTTTATTCACTTCAGAAATCGTTATTGTTGTACCTAGTACTAACATGTGATAAAACGCAAGTTCTGACATACTTGCAACAATTTCAATTGAAATTCCAAGGCATCCAATAATGATTGGTTTCTGATGGAACTTATTTACCCTACAAAGCGAAAAAAAACTGCCATAAATAAAATAATAGAAGAACACAGGATAACGCAAATAAAATGATTCTGTCATATGAAATGAACCTTGCATGATCCAGTCAAGACATACTCGGAATAAGACTACAGATATACCAACAAGAATACCTGCAACTCCTGCTGGTACTCTTCTTAAAAATAATAATAAAAAGAAGAATAGCGGTGTACCGAAGCTAACTCGAAACGTATCATTAAAGGGATGAAAGTTCAGCTCCCCAGCAATCGGAACAACGACCATTAATATAATTAAAAGGGACATATCTTTCTTCCATAATTGATTCCAATTCAAAGGTGACACTTCCTATACTTTTATTCAGTAGTAAAAGCGAAAGCCCGCTTATTGTTATAAACGGGCTTTTTTTCTATATTCTAACCTTTTCTACCGCTTTTATTTGGCGATACTCTGGCTTCCACATTGCTTCTTGCACTGCCATCTTGATATCGTTATCACTTAAGTTCACTCTTGCAACACCTTCTGCAACTGCAACTTTCGCTACTTCAATTGCAACCATTTCTGAGATATTACGTAATTCTTCGACCTCTGGTAAAATAGGTGCTCCTGGCTGACTTGTATCTACCATACTTGCAACTGCTTCAGCAGCCGCTGCGAACATTCCATCCGTCATGACGCTTGCTCGTACTACAATTGTTCCAAGACCAAGCCCTGGGAAAATAAGTGCATTATTTGATTGTCCAATCACATACGTTACACCGTTATATGTAACTGGTTCAAATGGACTTCCTGTTGCAACTAACGCTCTTCCTTCTGTCCACTCGATTAAATCTGCTGGTTTTGCTTCAGCAAGTGGCGTCGGATTCGACATTGGTAAAATGATTGGTCTTTCTACGTGAGAAGCCATTTCTTTAATAATCTCTTCTTTAAATGCACCTGCAACAGTAGATGTACCAATTAAAATTGTCGGTTTTACATGTTTCACAACTTCAGCAAGTCCGATCACATCATTTTCTTTCCACTCACTTACTTCTGCTTCTTTTCTTGCGTACGGAATTTGGAAATCAAGAAGATCTTCCATATTATCTGTAACTAACCCGTTACGATCAATACACCAGAAACGCTTATATGATTCTTCTTCAGATACACCTACGCGGACCATCGCATCTCTAACTTGATCTGCGATACCGATTCCAGCCGTACCAGCACCAAATACAACAACGCGGTGTTCACTTAGCGGTACACCAGAAGCTTTCACTGCCGATAATACTGCCGCAAGTGAAACTGCACCTGTACCTTGAATATCATCATTAAACGTACAAACGTCATGACGGTATTTATCTAAAATTTTTCGTGCGTTACGAGAGCTAAAGTCTTCCCAATGTAAAAGTGCTTTCGGGAATTGTTTATTTACCGCTTGTACAAACGTATCAATAAATTCATCGTAAGCTTCACCTGTTATACGAGGGTGACGATTTCCAATATAAAATGGATTGTTTAATAGTTCCTCACGGTTTGTACCTACATCTAAAATTACCGGTAATACGCGGCTAGGATCGATTCCAACTGCAGCAGTGTAAACAGCTAATTTTCCGATTGCGATGTTAATACCACCAACGCCCCAGTCACCAATTCCTAATATGCCTTCTCCATCTGTTACAACGACTAAATCAATGTTCTCAGCTGTTGCACCGATATTGGTAAATGCTTCTTCGATACCTGATGAATCGTTAATTGATAAATAAACGCCACGTGGTTTACGATATTCATGACTATATCTTTGAATTGCTACACCGACAGTTGGTGTATATACAATCGGTAACATTTCACGTAAATGATCTGTTAATATACGATAAAATAATACTTCATTTCGATCATGTAACGCAGTTAAGTATACATTCTTTAATAAATCATCCGGCTGAGAACTAAATTGTTCGTATGCTCGGCGTGCCTGTTCTTCTAACGTTAAAACCGCTGGCGGTAATAACCCTTTTAAACCTAACTCTTCTCTTTCATTTTGTGTGAAAGCTACCCCTTTATTTAAAAGTGGTGTTGATAATACTTCTGCTCCTCTTAATGTTGTTTCTAATGCACCATTAGAAGCTACTGTAAACTTGCTCATAACATCCCTACCTCTATTCATATATAGCATTTCTATATTGTAAACAAAAAAGAGGGGCTTGTCCCCCCTCTTCTTTTAATTTTTCTTTAAAAGAGTTGCTCCTGCAATCCCTGGATGTGTCATTTCGAATGGATCTAGAATTAACTCTAAGTCTTCTTGTGACAATACACCATTTTTCACACAAAGTTCTCGAACGGATTGGCCTGTTGCAATTGCTTCTTTCGCAACGCGAGCTGCTGCTTCATAACCGATATGAGGGTTCACGGCTGTAATAATTCCTACACTCTTCTCAACATACTCTTTTAAGCGATCTTCATTCGCTTCAATTCCTTTTAAGCAATTATCTGTAAAGGCACGGAAACCGTTATTCATAATGCTAATTGATTGAAGTAAGTTGAAAACAAGTACTGGTTCCATCACGTTTAATTCTAATTGTCCTGCTTCTGAAGCAAGGCAAATTGTATGGTCATTACCAATTACTTGGAACGCAATTTGATTAATAACTTCTGGCATAACAGGGTTTACTTTCCCTGGCATAATAGAAGAACCAGGTTGACGAGCTGGTAGCATAATTTCCGCTAAACCAACGCGTGGACCTGATGCCATTAAGCGAAGGTCATTCGCAATTTTAGACATATTCATCATACATACTTTAAGTGCTGCAGATACTTCTGTGTATGCATCTGTATTTTGCGTTGCATCTACTAAGTCTTCTGCACCAACTAGTGGTAGTTCACTAATTGCAGCTAAATGTTTTACAACTGCTTCAATATATTCTGGGTCTGCATTTAAGCCTGTACCAACTGCAGTTGCTCCCATGTTCACTTCATATAAGTGTTGACGTGATTGTTGAATTCGTTTCATATCACGTTCAAGTACGCGAGAGTATGCTTTAAACTCTTGTCCAAGACGAATTGGCACAGCATCTTGTAAATGTGTACGACCCATTTTAATCACATGATCGAACTGTTCTGCTTTTAATTCAAATACATCATGCATATAACCCATCGTTTGTAATAAGCCTTCTAATGCATTTAACGTTGCGATATGAATCGCCGTTGGGAATGCATCATTTGTTGATTGCGCCATGTTTACATGACTATTTGGACTAATATAGTGATAGTCTCCCTTTTCCATTCCTAATAATTCAAGAGCACGATTGGCAATGACTTCATTTGCATTCATGTTCATTGAAGTACCTGCTCCGCCTTGAATTGGATCTACGATGAAATGATCATGCCATTTTCCATCAAGAATTTCTTGAGCAGCTTCTGCAATCACGCCACCCTTGTTCAATTCCAATCTTCCTACATCTGTATTCGCAAGTGCTGCTGCTTTTTTTACAATTGCGAACGCTCTAATTAAGCCTTCATGGATTTTGTATCCTGTAATTGGGAAATTTTCAACTGCACGCATTGTTTGTACGCCGTAGTATGCATAGTTTGGTACTTCTTTTTCACCTAAAAAATCTTTTTCAATTCGAACACCATTTTTAACTTCAGTTAATGTTGCCATGATTATTCACTCCTTAACGATTTCTTATGCTGCTTTTGTTTCTTTGACTGTTTCTACATATTGTTTTGCTTTCTCATTATCGAATTCGCCTTCCCACTTCGACATAACAATGGCCGCTAATGCATTTCCTAATACATTGACAGATGAGCGAATCATATCTAAAATGCGGTCAATTCCCGCAATTAACGCGATACCTTCTAGTGGTAGCCCCATTGAACCTAACGTTGCTAATACAACAACGAACGATGCACCTGGAACTCCCGCCATACCTTTGGATGTTAACATGAGAACGAATAATAACGTTATTTGCTCCGTTAGTGACATGTGCACACCGTACATTTGTGCAACAAACAATGCCGCTAATGCTTGATAAATAGCCGATCCAGTCAAGTTAAATGTATAACCTGTCGGAATTACGAAAGAGGCAACTGCCTTTGGACAACCGAACTCTTCCATTTTTCTCATTATATTAGGTAAAACAGCTTCTGAACTTGCTGTCGTAAACGAAAGAATCAATTCTTCTTTTAAAATTTTCATTAATGTAAAAATGTTTACTCCAACCATTCGTGCATTAATACCTAATACAATCACAACGAATAGTATAACAGTTACGTATACAGCTAGCACTAGTTTTCCTAGCGGAAGTAATGTCGCTACACCAAATTTTGCAACCGTAACGGCAATTAATGCGAATACACCAAATGGTGCAAATTTCATAACTTGATTTGTAACCCAAAACATCGCTTCGAGTACGCCTTCAAAAAAGTTAAAAACAGGCTTTCCTTTTTCCCCAATTGCCGCAACTCCTAAGCCGAACAATACTGAGAAGAATATAATCGGTAATAGGTCACCTTGTGCAATCGATTCAAATACGTTTTTCGGTACAATGTGAACAATTGTCTCAGCAAAACCTTTCTTCTCTGTTGCATCTGCAGTTTGTTTATAAGAAGAAATATCACTTTGCTGTAAATTACTCATATCAACGCCAGTACCTGGTTGGAATATATTCGCTGCAAGTAATCCCATTAAAATAGCAATCGTCGTAATAATTTCGAAATAAAGAATTGTCTTACCGCCTAGTTTCCCAAGCTTTTTCATATCTCCTACACCAGCTACTGCAACAATTAATGCTGAAATAACAATTGGTACTACAATCATCTTAATTAAGTGAATAAATATATCCCCAATTGGTGTGATATAAGAAATCGCCGTTTTATTGCCATAAAAGACTGCCCCTACTACAATCCCTAAAACAAGCGCGACAAAAATTTGTGTTGCCAATCCGAATTTTTTCATTTATGTTCATCCCCTTCATGCGAACGCTTTCAATTTGAATTTATAAAAGCTACTCACACATCTTATAAGCGAACCTACAAAATCATACAAAAACCTACAAGTTCGTCACAAAAAATTCAAATATTTTTCTTCTTTTTTTCATTGACACCATTTTGTTAAAAAACGATAAAATAAACTTGATAAGCAATCAGATTATTGCGTATAATCAAAAAGATATATACTTACAACAAATCAAAATGAAAAGGAGTGGATGTTATGAAAAACTATACAAAGCAATTCGTTCTATCTTCTTCTTTTCTTTTTCATTTTCTTAAAAAGGAACAAAGGCATTCGCCTTTGTTCCTTTTTTATTGCGATCTATATAGGGGGAATTGTTATGAGACCATATAAACGTGTTTTAATTAAATTAAGCGGCGGTGCACTTGCCGATCAAACTGGAAATAGCTTTAACTCCAAACGATTAGAACATATCGCAAACGAAATTTTATCCATTGTTGATTTAGGTATAGAAGTATCCATCGTCATCGGTGGCGGTAACATTTTTAGGGGGCATCTAGCTGAAGAATGGGGAATCGATCGAGTAGAAGCTGATAATATCGGTACGTTAGGTACAATCATTAACAGCTTAATGCTTCGCGGTGTTTTAACAAGTAAAACAAATAGAGAAGTACGCGTTATGACTTCCATTCCATTTAATGCAGTAGCTGAACCATACATTCGCTTGCGTGCAGTCCACCATTTAGATAACGGTTATATCGTTATCTTTGGAGGCGGAAACGGCCAACCGTTCGTGACGACAGATTATCCAAGTGTACAAAGAGCCATCGAGATGAATAGTGATGCCATATTAGTCGCAAAACAAGGGGTCGATGGCGTCTTTACAAGTGATCCAAAGCATAATAAATCAGCAAAAATGTACAGCAAACTAAACTATAATGATGTCGTTAGACAAAATATACAAGTCATGGATCAAGCGGCATTACTGCTTGCCCGGGACTACAATTTACCAGCACACGTCTTTAACTTTGATGAGCCTGGTGTCATGAAGAAAATATGTTTAGGCGAACATGTGGGGACGTTGATTAATGATGATGTTACGATGCTGGTGCATGAAAAATAATGATTTCCCACCAAAAAAGGGTGCCTTTTGTAGGCACCCTTTCCTAATTCATCCTCACAAATAGAAGTCAACCAATCCCGCCACTTTCTCCTTACAACGCTCCCAAAAAGATAACTTTTCAAAAAACTCTTTCGTCATTTCTTTCGAATCATGAAAATCCTCTGTTAACGCCTTATTAACTTGTCCTACAATAGGACCACCATAAATATAAAAATTCATTTCATCATTTATATTGAAGCTACGCGAAGTAAAGTTTGTTGTACCAATAACGGTTAATTCATTATCAATAAGCATTAATTTACCATGGAACATTCCTTTTTTATAACCATATACAGTAATCCCATTATTAACAGCTTGACGTATGTATGGATACGCCGCTTCTTTTATAAGAGGTAGATCCGGTTTATATGACCAAAGTATTTTTACTGTAACACCACGCTTTTGCGCCGCGATTAAAGCATTCATAGATTCTTTATTTTTCGCTATAAAATACGGTGTTGCAATTACAATGGAGTGCTGAGCTTGTTTTATGAGCTCTATATATTTTTCAGCAACGTAATGCCCATTGTAACTAGTCATAGTATGTAATGTATTCCCTTTACTAGCTTTATTCGTACTTCTCTTTATCTCTTCTTTCGTATCTCGTTTCCAGTCTAAAGCGAATTGCTGTTCTAAATCTTTTGCTCCTTCTCCTTTAAGTCGTACATGATAATCACGCCAATATCCAAATCGCTTATCTTTCCCTAAGTACTCATCTCCTATATTAAATCCGCCTGTATAGCCAATCTCCCCATCAATCGTCGTAATACGGCGATGATTACGATGATGAAGAGAATAAAAGCCGAATGGTAATTCAGGTTTTCTACTATATGTAAAATGCACACCATTTTCCTGCAATTCATTTTTCATCTTTCTTTCAAATGATAAATCATTAATGCGATCAACGGATAAATAGACGTTTACCCCTTCTTTTGCCTTCTCTTTTAATAAGTTTAAAAAAGTATGGCTACTTTTATCATCCGACAAAATGAAGAAATACGTGTAAATGGAGCTTTTCGCTTCTCTTATATCAGTAAATAATTGTTTATAAAAAGACTTCCCTTCTACATATAATTGAAAGTCACTATAATGAGGCGCATACTCTGTCGGCATGTTTTTCCCGGCTTCCATTTTTCTTCCGAGTGTAACGTCAATATGAACCCAAATTAAAATAAAAACGAAAATAGCAATAGCAATAGAAGTAACTCGCAATATTTTTTTAATCATTTTGATTTCCTTCCGATCATTTTCTTTCCACCTTTCTATTTTGTCATTCAAATTTAGATTTCATGCTTCATACAAAAAAGGATGTGACTTAACGTCACATCCTTTTCACATTAAACAAAATTTCTCGCATCATTATTTCTTCCAAACTTATAAATCGCAATTAAGAAGAATGCAATTGCGAAAGCGAATAAAATTAAAATGTTTAAATACAACTCCGAGAATGGTATTCCTTGTTGTAGTTTCGATACTGTGTCTAACAACCAGCGCTGTGGAAGAAAATTAGCTACTTTTTGTACTGCACTTGGCATAATGTCATATGGGAAATAACAACCCGCTAGTAAGCATGTTGGTACAATGACCATGTTTTGCATCGCATTTGCCGATGATGAGTTTTTTGAAAAAGCAACAATTACTAACGACATTCCAATCGCTATTAAAGCAAATATCATCAGTACACCAACCGTAACGATGAAGGGCATATTGATATTCGTATGAAAAACATTCGTTAAGAATAGGATTGTAATCATAATTTGTACTGTTAATATAATCATATTTACCCCGACGTTAGATAATATAAATTTCTTTCCATCTATCGGCGTGGATAATAATCTAAAGTACGTTCTATTCTCTTTTTCTTTTAAAATATAGCCTGATAAGTTCACTGCTGAAAATAACATAAACATAATAAGATAACCCATGGTTTGGTTCGTCATATCTTTATTTTTCGAAGTATCTTCTAACGTCTCAGTCTTCACTTTAAATGAACTTTTTTGATATCCTGCGTACATCGTATCAAATGCACTTTGATCTGTTCCTGCTACTTTACTTATCGCTGCTACATTATCAATATAATTGTACAAATATGACTTAATAAACGCTGTTACTTGATCACCTTTAATCGATGAAATTTCAATATTGCTTGATTTTCCTTCTCGGACACTTTCTGAAAAACCAGACTGTAACGTAATCACTCCATCAAGTTTTTTTGAAGTGAGTTTATCTTCTACTTCAGATTCTTTCACTTTACTTACTTTTACATGATTGATTTCTTCTAAAAATTTCACCGTATCATTTGCTATCGACTCATTTTCTTTATTTATAACTCCGATATTTAACGTCCCTTGCCCCGCATTTCCATATATTGAAAAGGAGATTAACGTTCCTATTATCGGCAAGCTAATAATAATGAGTAACCCTTTTTTATTTTTCAAAAGGACTGATAATGTTTTTTGCATAAGCCATAAAATATCTTTCATACTATAGCCCCTCCCGTCTGCGTAATGCGATAATCGATATGAATAAAAAGAGTGCTGAGATTCCGATATTTAAAGAGATGACTGGTAGTGCCGCCCCTACATCATTTGCATAAATAATTTTCATAACGGCAGTGTTTGCCCACGTTAATGGTGATAAATTCGTAATGAAATTTTCTTCTACTACGAAGTATGCCCCGCCAAAAATAGAAGCTAGTTGTACGATAACTAAAATAATTGCTCTAGATGCTTCACCTGTTTTTGTAATATATCCGATGCCGAGGCCGAAGCTAGTTGCTAAAAGGACTTCTGTTAGTAAAATAAGTAAGACAACTCCAAGATGATCGCCCCAGTTAGCTTGAAAAACAAATTTACTAAATAAAACGACAAGTAGTATGCACAGTGCATTCGCCACCATATTACCCAATATTTTCCCGATAAAAATTTCCGCTTTCGTTATAGGTGCAGCAATGAGACGATCTCCTGTTTTACGTATTCGTTCGCCTCTAATTAAATTACTTGCTCCCATCGCACCATACAAAGCAACCATCGTTGTCATTACAATTGCATAGTAATCCATAGAACCTGGTTTTTTAGTCGCTTGTAATGCCGTTTCTTTAATATACTCATTACGTTCTCCATTCGGAATTATTGTGCTAATTTTACTAGGGTCTACTTTCTCAATCTCAACTACTACATTGTACTTATCAACAAATGTAGTCATCATTCCTTCAACTATGCTACTTTCAATACTACTTCTATCACTTCCGTAAAACTTTACCCCGTCCTTATTCAATTCTACATACGCAGCGTATTTGTTTTGTTTTACTTTTTCTTTTCCATCTATCTCTTCAGAAACTTTCTTAAAGTGAATACCAGATTTACTTACTTCTTTTGCAAATGCTTCAAATGATTGAGAAAACGTACCATTTGCTTCATCTTTGTATATCACTTGTATATCTTTAATAGTATGACTATCGCTATTAAATGCATTACTTAACGCTGTTCCTAACACAAGCATAAGTACAATCGGAAATGCTAACATAAAAACTAAAGTTCTTACGTCTCTAAATTCTCTTTTAATGTGCATAATTGCAATATTGAAGATGTTCAATTGATGAACCTCCCTTTACCTTTTCTTCATTTACCTTTTATTTATCTCGTAAGTTTCTTCCGGTTAAGGTAAGAAATACTGTTTCTAAGTTGGGAGCCTGCTCCTCTAATGAACGAATTTCAATATCATGATTGATACAGTGTTGAATGATTTTATTTAAATTATTTAATCCCGCATCAGAATTCACTTTAATTACGTTTTCTTCAATTTGAACTGCTTTCACACCGTTTATCTCTTTTAATTTTTCTACATCTAAATTCTCTACCGATTTCACTTCAATCCAAATATCTTTCGTGTCAGTAATAATTGCTTTTAACTGTTCTTTCGTACCTTCTGCAATTACTTTACCGTGATCTACTATCGCTATTTTCGTACAAATCTCTTCTACCTCTTCCATGTAGTGACTCGTATAAATAATTGTACTTCCCATTTCATTTAATTTACGTACTGACTGCAAAATGTAGTTTCTTGACTGTGGATCAATTCCAACTGTCGGCTCATCCATAATAATTAACTTCGGTCTATGAGCAATTGCACAAGCGATATTCAGTCTTCGCTTCATCCCACCAGAAAAGTTCTTCGGATAGCTTTTCTGTTTATCACTAAGTCCTACAAATTTAAGAGCTTCCTCTACCCTAGCTTTTAATTCGGCTCCTCGTAACCCGTACAATCCAGCAAAGAATTTCACATTTTCATAGGCAGTTAACTCTTCATAAATCGCAATATCTTGCGGAACAATACCGATATTCATTTTCGCAAATCGATTATGTTTCTTTATATTTTTTCCTAGTATGCTAATCTCACCTTCATTACTTCTTAACAAACCAGCAATCATATTTATCGTTGTACTCTTACCAGCACCATTTGATCCTAAAAAGCCAAATATTTCTCCTTCTTTAATAGATAAAGACATATTATCAACTGCGATGAAATCACCAAATTTTTTCGTTAAATTTTTAATTTCTAATGTATTCATCATTTTCACCCCTATTTCGGTTTCTCTGCTTTTAGTATAAACAAAAAGAATGAACCTGCTCAGTGCAGAAGTTCATTCTTTTCACATGAGAATATTCACTTTTTTCATATGAGATGGTTCATCCTCGTACCATTCTCTTTATATTGGCAACAACATCGTTACTGAAAAACCACTTGTCCCATCTACAATAATTTTTCCGTTTACAGACGCCGTTCGCTCCTCCATCCCCATAATACCGAGACCTTTTTTAACAAGAGCTACCCCTTTTCCGTTATCCTTCACTTGCACCTTAACCATCTTGTTAAGCACATGAATATCTATAGAAATAACTGTCGCATCAGCATATTTCATTGCATTTGTTAGTGCTTCTGTAACATTCTCACCGATAATTTTCCACTGAATGGGAGAAATCATATCTAAGTTCCCTTTGTATACAAAAGGAATATTCACATCATTCTTACCGGCAAATTCCTCTATGAATAATTTCATACGATGAATGCCAATTTGCTCAGTTGGAGGCTTCATATTTTTTAATGTAATGCGAATACTTTCAATTCCATCTTTTGAAATGTGAATTGCATTTTGTAATAACTCCGCAGATTTTTCTTTATCTATTTCCATTAACCTTTTTGCTGCTTCCATTTGAATAAGTGCACCCGTCATCGAGTGACCAATTTTATCATGAATTTCTTGCGATAACCGATTTCTCTCTTCTAGCTTAAATGTGTATTCAGATTGTCTTATGTACTCTTTATTTTCATGTAAGCTTTTCGTAAGTCGTTGCATATCTTTTCGCATCTTATCATTTTGCGATTCAAGCTTTACTACACGCGATATATATCGATCTGCTATAGTTAAAACGAGAAAAGAAAATGCAACAATTAATCCATAAGTCATTCGAATACTTTCATCTGCAATCGTAATTGGGAGCATCATAACAACAAAGCGTGGCCAATTCTTTTCTATGTAATGGAATGTAATTTCGTATAAGTTCAAAGGTAAAAACAAAATAAAAAATGGATGAACCCTCCATGTAAATAACATAATTATGCCAATTGACATACAGATTAATAATTTTTTATACGTATCTTTTTTAAATATAGAAATCATTACGTTTACAGAGAGGTAAATAAGTAAAGTAAATATAACCCAAGGTAAATTTACTACATTTGCGTAAATATAACTAAACACAATATATAAAAAGACAATTAATTTACTTACAGTTAGCCAAAATTCCATATCACTAATCTACTTTCCCTGTTAAGTAATAAATCGCAATTTGTGTGCGATGTTCAAGTCCAGTTTTCCCTAAAACTGACGTAATATAATTTGCAATTGTTCCTTCAGATATAAAAAGCTGTTTCGAAATTTCTTTATTCGAGAAACCTTTTGCAATTAATGCGATAATACTAAGCTCCCTTTCTGTGAAAAGGCTCTTATCAATTTTACATTCTTCCTCTTTACTTTCCATTAAATTAGACTTAATTTTATCGAGGACAACATCTTGCATAACAGTTTGACCGTTATATACTCCTTTTATCGCATCACGAATACGCTCCGGATCGTTATTTTTTAACAAATAACCTTTCGCTCCGTTTTTTACTGCATCCAAAATATATTCATCATCATCAAACGTCGTTAAAATAAGCGGTTTTGTTTTCGTCTCTTCACAAATGAACTTCGTCGCCTCTACCCCGTTCATATTTGGCATGCGAACATCTAAAAGAGCAATATCAACTTCATGCTTTTTACAATATGCTACAGCTTCTTCCCCATCATTTACAGTATCTACTACTTCGAACTCTTCGTATGTATTTAAAATAATTTTCATGCCCTCTCTAATAAAAGAGTTATCATCCGCTATTAATATTTTAATTTTCATGTTTGTTAGTATGGCCCTTCCCCTACTAACATTCACATCCTTTCTCCGTGTAACATTTCCTACTTGCTCATTATATACTTCTCTTTACCATTTTTTCACACCTTTTTTCATCTAGCTCTCCTGCAAAAAATATATTATTCTTTTTTTACAATATGTGTAGGGTGACTTATCATTCTTTACGTCTATATAATAGAATGCGTCAAAAAGGAGGGAGAGACCCATTGAGGAAAAACAATTAATTGAAAAAGCACAGCAAGGAAGCGAGCATGCTTTTCGTATCCTTGTACAAACATATCGTCATTATATTTTTCAAGTTATCTTTTCTATTTTAAGACATGAAGAAGATGCGAAAGATGTTACACAAGAAGTATTCGTAAAAATTCACACCTCTCTCCCAAATTATCAATTTCGCGGATTAAAAACGTGGATGGCGCGTATTGCCACCAATCACGCTATTGATTATAAGAGGAAGAAAGCTAGAGAAAGTGAAGAACTCTCCTTATGTAAAGAAGCTGAGGAAAATATAAAGTCCTCTCATAATATTGAGGCTTTATTATTGACGAAAGAGCAGAAATTACTCATTGCTCAAAAACTGAGAGAACTTCCCGAAAATTACCGTGACGTCGTTCTCGCACATTACTTAGAAGAAAAAAGTTATCAAGAAATTGCTTTACAGGAAAACATCGAAGTAAAAACAGTCGAAATGAAACTGTATCGGGCACGAAAATGGATTAAAAAACATTGGAAGGAGGAAGAGTTTCTATGATGCATTATTCAAAAGAAGATTGGCGCAATTATACATTAGATTTTATAGAAAGCAATGAACGTGAATCTATGGAAGAACATCTTTATGAATGTGATGATTGTTTAGCACTTTATATGGAAAGTATTGATGAACAACATGAAAACCTTCCAATGATAAATGATGATTCATTTACGAACGAAGTTATGACGCAAATTAATTTTGAAACACTACAGTCTAATAAAAATATAAAAACAAACTCACTAAAGCGCACAATCATTCATTACATAATTGCGACTGCGGCTACAATTATTTTTATGGTAAGTGGTTTATTCCAATATATTTTTACAGCGACATCAAATTTCGAGAAATCTTCAAAACATAACGAGTCTTCTATTTCACAACAAATTGTAAACAAATCGGTAGACACATCCAAAAAGGACGGAGGTTCAAAGCATGAATAAAAATCCCTTTTTAGCACTTGTATTAGGGCTAATTCCTGGGCTTGGACATTTATACTTAAAAAAGCTAGGACGGTTTATTTTATATAGCGGAGGATCTTTATTTCTATTCTCCTTTGCAGTATTTTGTACCATAGTAGTAAGAGAACGTGATATTGCTTTTCTTTCTCTATTTTTACTAGCCGTTCTATGGGCAATTAACTTACTAGATTTAGTTATCACCATTATAAAACAAACGAAAAAACAAGAAGCTGGAGAATTGATAAATTCCTCTAAAGAGAGCGAACGATTTTATATCATTCTCCTATCTATCATCCCTGGACTTGGCCATTTCCAATTAGGACTTATGCAACGCGGTCTTACGTTTTTAGTCGCTTGCGCTGGCTTAGGCAGCATGATTATATTTGTGACTTTATTAACATCTCAAGGAAGTTTCCTTATCTTCCTTATTACGTTACCTGTTTTATGGATTTATAATTTCTTTGACGTTGTTCAGCAACTACAGAAAAAAGAACGCGACGAGCAATTAATTGACCGTACTATTTTCGAAGATTTTGAAGAACATCAAGAGCAGGGAAAGAAAAGTAAAACATTTGCTTCTATTTTAGCGATGTTCCCTGGAGCAGGTCATATGTATTTAGGCTTACAACGCCGTGGTCTTCAGCTTATGGCAGCCTTCTTACTATCTATTTATTTACTCGACTTATTAAGACTTTCTGCATTTTTATTTTTAGTACCAATCATTTGGTTCTATAGCTTTTTTGATGCGTTACAGCAAACAGCAAAATACGGAAAAGAACGAGTTCAAGACGAACCCATTATCGATTATTTTATAAATCATCAAAGATGGATCGGTATCGGATTAATTACACTCGGTGGTTATTATTTATTAAATCAAACAGTCCTTCCTATTTTGAATGATTATTTTGCAACTATATTTAATATTCATCTTAGTGAACTATATTATCGCTATTTCCAAACATCTATCGTTGCGCTCCTTTTAATTGGCGGCGGCTTTAAATTGTTACTTGGAAATAAAGAAAACAAAGGTGGGACAAGCGAATGAGGACTTGGCGTGTTGGAACATTCTCAATGGGGCTTTCTATTATATCGTTAGGATGCTTTTTACTATTTTCAGTCGTAAAAGGAATTCAAGTATTAGATACACTAACTGCATGGTGGCCAGTTTTACTTATCATACTTGGAGCCGAAGTTTTACTATACCTTCTATTTTCTAAGAAGGAACAATCATTTATTAAATATGATATTTTTAGTATTTTCTTTATCGGTGTTTTAGGAAGCGTCGGAATTGCTTTTTACTGTTTATTATCAACTGGATTACTAGAAGAAGTTCGTCACTCTATTAACACAACGAGGCAAACGAGTAATATTCCAGATGGACAATTTGATATACCTGAATCTATCAAAAAAATCGTAGTAGATGCAGGACATCAACCTCTAACGATAGAGGGAAATAATACAAATCAAATTCATCTTTTGGGAACTTATGAAATGACAACGAAAGCAAATGAAAAACTCAATTTAAAACGAGATGATTTCCTTTCAGTTCAAACGGCTGGAGAAACGATGTATATCACTTTAAAATCATTACCTGTTCAGCATACGTTATTTAATTCAGCACCACAGGTGAAACCAACGCTTGTTCTTCCACAAAATAAAAATGTGGAAATCCGTGCTTCAAATAACGAACTATCTCTTTATCCAGGTCAATTACAAAATAATTGGTTTGTACAGGAAAGCTCAAGAGTGTCTGTCCATCTTGCAAAAGAAAGTGATGTATCTTTAACAGCAGTAACGAATCAAAAAGAAACACATGGAAGTACACCTTGGGAACAAGTAGAAGATTTAACGAAAAACGAAAATACTTCTTCAGAAGAACATCCAGAATTAAACAACCAAGAACATTGGTATAAAAATTCGATTAAAACTGGAAATGGGACGTACAAGTTAAATATTGAGAAAGCTTATAATTTGAATATGAGTGTTCTCGAAAAATAAAAAACCTTCCGCAATTGCGGAAGGTTTTTCTCATATAATCGCTTTAATTCCTTCTAACACTAATCCAATCATAAATCCGCAAACAGCCCCGTTTACTCGGATCCACTGTAAATCTTTACCGACGTTATTTTCAATCATTTCGATTAACGTCTTATCATCTAACTTATCAAGGTTTTCTTGTACAAGCTTACCAATTTTCGAATGGTTCTTCTCAACAAGACTTACAACTTGTTTTTGTAACCAATCTTCTATTTTTTGAACTGTCTGTTCATCTTCTTTTATTTTATTCATTTGTTTTTGTAAAAATGGAATAACATATTTATCAGCAAATTCTTCATTATTTACAAAAGCAACTGCTCTTTGCTGTACTTGCTCTAGCATCTCTTTTATTTTGTCAGTAGCATTCCAATTGGCAATCCATTTTTCTTTCCAATTTTCTAATTCTTGTAGTAACGCTTCATTTTCTTTTACATTTATAATTTCTTGACGAATTTTCACTAATATAAGTTGTCTCGTACTATTATCTGCATCTTGTAAGCTGTTAATATTGCTAATAATAAACTTCTGCAAAATGCCGCCAATTTTATCTTCATCTACAATATTCATAAACGATTTCAATGTAAACTGTAAGAATCCATCTACTTTTATATTTTCCATCGCCTTCATACCTAAACTTCCAAGCTGGTAGCGTGCTTCATCTTGCGCTGTCCAATCTTTCACTTTTACTAAAATGTAATCAAGTGTCTTCTCATCATATTCTTGCACAACTAATTGATCAACAAGCACTTGTAAGATGTTACTTGTATTAATTGTATGTAAATACGTCTTTAATTCTTTTTCAATAATAACCGCTAATTTTTCTGTATCGATTGAAACAATCGCCTTCTCAGCAATCGTTACAATGCCTTTTTTCACAGCATCAGACTGTATTTCTCTCTCTGCAATTTGTAGCACCATTTGTGCTAGCTGCATTTCTTTTACTTTATTCGTAATACTTTCTTTCGTTAGCCACTCATTTTCTAACGTATTGATGAGCCCTTTCGTTACTCGTTTACGGTTTTTAGGTAACAAAGCTGTATGCGGAATTGGAATTCCCATCGGGTGACGGAATAATGCTGTAACTGCGAACCAATCTGCAAGCCCGCCAACTAACCCAGCTTCAAATCCCCCTTGTATAATCTCTCCAGCTATCGTTCCTTGAAAAGGGATAGAAGCCGCAAAGCCTACACCCATAACCCCAAGCGAAATACCCGCTATATATTTAGTCTGTAATGACATCGTATACACATCCTCTTATTATGTAAAATAAAGCTTTTTGTTGTATTTATTCAATATTAGTTATCCTTTATATATACTATAAAGAACTATTGTGAAAATAACAAAGATTTTTATGTACATGAAAAAATGAGGCTACAACTAGCCTCATTTTTCTTATATCGTTAATTCCAAACCTTTCCTATAATATTCATCCATTATATCTTTTGGAACCATACTTCCACCCGTTCCCCACACAATATGAGTACCTTTTTTCACCTTCTCTGTTAACTGTAGCTTTTGTAAATACTCATCTTCTTTACATACTTTGACTGGCCCTATCATACCTGCTAGTGCAGAAGGCTCTAAATAAATATTCTCCGTATCAGCTAGCTCTTTTAACAATCTATATAACTCTTCATCGCTTACTGTGTAATTCCCACTCAAAAATGGTTCCATCGTTTTACCGACAAATCCAGATGGCCTTCCTACCGCAAGTCCATCCGCATCTGTTACATTATCAATTCCGATATCTTGAACGGAAATTTTGTCATGAAGGCCTGTCATTAAGCCGAGTAACATACAAGGAGAATGTGTTGGCTCTGCAAAGTAACAATGAACATTATCTTTATACAATAACTTTAAACCGAATGCTACTCCGCCAGGTCCTCCTCCTACTCCGCACGGAAGATAAACAAATAAAGGATGATTTTCATCTACTACAACCTCTAACTCTTCTAATTGCTTTTGTAATCGTGATGCTGCTACTGCGTATCCTAAAAATAAATCATGCGAGTTTTCATCGTCTACAAAATAACAGCTAGGATCCGCATCCGCTTGTCTTCTTCCTTCTTCTACTGCTTTGCTATAATCATCTTCATATTCAATAACGTTTACACCTTTACTTCTTAATAAATCTTTCTTCCATTCTTTTGCGTCTGCTGACATATGAACAGTTACATTAAAACCTAGATTCGCACTCATAATCCCTATGCTAAGTCCTAAATTCCCTGTAGAACCTACTGCAATTGAATATTTCGAGAAAAACTCTCTACATGTATCACTATCTAAAACGGAATAATTATCTTCTTCTGTTACCATTCCGTGCTGCAATGCTAGTTGCTCAGCATGTTTCAACACTTCATAAATGCCGCCCCTAGCTTTAATTGATCCTGATATTGGAAGATGACTATCACATTTTAATAATAATTCTCCTAAAATAGGTTGCTCATATTTTCTCTCTAAAGCTTCTTTCATAGAAGGTATTTTCACTAAAGGTGATTCGATTATGCCGTTCGCCCCTTTCGTTTCAGGAAAAACTTTCGCAATATATGGTGCAAAACGCTTTAATCTCTCTTCCGCATCTTTTACATTCTCTTCATTAAGTGGTGAATCTTTTATTGCTGTTTCATACTTTTCTATGTTTGGATTTATCCAAAATACTTCTTCTGTTGCAATAAGCTTATTCACTAATGGATATTCTGCTTGTAATGCCCCTATTTCTTTCATTTTGTTTCCTCCTTATATCCTTGTAGCTCACCATACAATAAATTATAATTAAATTAATTTTAATATAGTTTAACACAAATAATCCCATTAAGTTAATTTTAATTTAATTTATTTAAATATAATTTAATAATTATTAAGGAGATTTTCATTATGGAAAATATAGATATTGGTAAAAAAATTGAAAAACAAAGAAAAGAAAAAGGTTTAACTAGTAAAGAACTAGCAAAGATGGCCGATATTACACCATCAATGTTAAGTCAAATTGAGCGCGGGTCCGCTAACCCTTCTATCCAAACATTAAAAGTGCTTGCTAAAGCTCTTGATGTGCCAACATTTAGCTTTTTACTTGAAGATACAAATACAGACGATTTAATTGTACGTTCCCATAAACGAAAGAAAATGATTATTGATAATTTATCATATGAAATGCTTTCACCTGATTTCACTGGAAATTTAGCAACAGCAATTATGACCGTCCCGCCTAATACAGCTTCATCAGAAAATGTGCTAGAACATAAAGGAGAAGAATTAGCATTTGTCTTAGATGGGAAAATCACATTATATTTAAATGAGGAAGAATACGTATTAGAAACTGGCGACAGTGTAAAGATACCTGCTTATTTAAAGCATAAATGGGTGAATCATTTTGAGAAAAATGCGGTAGTCTTATTTTCTGTTACTCCGCCGATTTTTTAATATATAAATAAAAACAGGTTACTTCTTATGAACTACACCTCCAATTGTTAGACACAGTCTAACAATTGGAGGTGTAGTTTTTTTATAACTAAATTTACTTCAGAAAACAAAATGAATGCAGCAATACATTATCAAGATGGAAGTGAGAGTATAAAAGATATTGCGAACTCATTGAGAGCGAATCACGACGTGGTTCGAATATGTATAAAACAATTTGAATATCATGGAATCCGAGCATTTGAAAAAGGCTATACAACGTATTTTGTACAGTATAAACTAGGCTTACTAAATTATATGTTCGAAAATGGGACGTCTCCAAACGAAACGGCAGTTATTTTTAATATTTCTTCATCTGGACTTATTAGAAAATGGCGTATTCAGCTACGTCAAAAAGGAGTAGACGCCCTTAAATCTAAGAAAAAAGGGCGTCAGCCTATGACTAAGGACAATCAAAAATCAATTAAGAAACAAACACAAACAGAAGAGTCAGTAGAAGCATTACAAGCTGAATTGGAGCGTTTGCGTATGGAGAATGCTTATTTAAAAAAGTTCAACGAATTGTGAAAAAGTTAGGTTTAAAGAGCCTAGTTCGTATGAAAAAATATCGCTCTTATAAAGGGAAAGTAGGTAAGATTACGCCAAATATTTTAGAACGTAACTTTAAGGCTAAAAAGCCAAACGAAAAATGAGTTACAGACATAACAGAATTTAAATTATGCGGCGAGAAGCTCTACTTATCACCGATGTTAGATCTATTTAATTGAGAGATAATCGCTTATACAATTGATTCAAGACCAACCTATTCACTTGTATCAAAGATGTTACGATAATGCGATTATTGAAAGTTTCTTTGGTATTATGAAATCTGAATTTCTTTATCTAAAAGATTTTGAAAGCATAGAACATTTTAAATAAGAATTTGAAAAATATATCGATTATTATAATCACAAACGAATTAAGGCAAAATTAAAAGGCATGAGCCCGGTACAATATCGAACTCATGCCCTAAAAGCTGCCTAATGAAACGACTTGTCAAACTTTCTGGGGTCAGTTCAACTTTTAACGAACCCATACCACTAGTACTCAAAAATTCTTTTCTCTTAACTTTGATATCCCCTTATTTACCGGACATTTTACTTTCACTTCCCAGTGTCCATGTACTGTAACTCTTACCTGAGGATTAAACATTTTGATTTCATCTACACTAAAGATAATGCTTTTCTCCTCAAAATTTTTTTCCTTAGTGTTTACTTTCCCTATGACTTCATTCTGCCAAAACACTTCTAATGAAGCCTCACTTTTAGGATCTCCCAAGTATTTATATACAACTTCAACTTCCCCTGTACGTTCAATTAGTTGAAAAAAACACTTTTTCATATCTATGGGACTATTAAGAACAATATTAGTCCCACAGGTATACGGCTTAAATATTGAGCCATCAAGTTCTGTAAGACAATTGACTTTATGATACCAATTTCCTATATAATCATTCTTAATGACTATTTTATTTGGGTTATACCTGGGATCATAATAAAATATTATATCATGTGGACTATTAAAAACTACTCCATGCACGCGTGTATGAGTTTGCCCTATTGGTGTAGTCAGATCGTTAATCCAAAACACTTTAAATACAGAATCTACCCGCCTGCTTTGGTAGGTATTGATAATGATATAACCTGATTTATTTAAAGGTAATTCATGATAAATTTCTGGAACCGACGTATATAATCTTTCACCACATCCATAGGGTTTTGCAACAGTTCCATCTCCGTCATCAATAATGAATATACCCCCTTCTACCTCTAAATCCATTAAATCTGTCTCCATTGCACAAAAAAATGTACCATCTTCAAAAAAGAACATTACATGATAAAGTTTTTCTACTTCATAATGCCCTGTAAATCCTTTTACAAACTCTCCATCATATTTCAATTCCTTAGTAGGTGGATATATTATACCTTTTAGACCCTTATATGCCCCTTCTTTAACCAGTGCTACTTTCCCAATATTAGGATCTCGGGGATCTAGTTTTGGTCTAGGAGCATTAATAGTACTAATGCTATTACGCGTATTTTCACTTATAACAAAATCAGACAATCTTTTAGCCTCCCACAACATGTAGTTCTATTGATTCATCATTTAATACAGTGCGGTCCACAGCAATAACCATCCCCTCACCAACTTCAATCATAATGAATTTTTCAGTGATGTCTTTTAAACCACCAATATATGCATTTTCTTTACATGTAAGCATAATAGCTTTTCCAATTTGATCTCCCAATTCACAAATCGGATGAGATTTCCAATTACTCTTCATATCATCACCTCTAAACTATTCAAATTGTAATACCCGCTTTATAATTGCTCTTTATAATCAAACCCAAACTACGCAAGAATATAAACAATTAAAGCTTTCCATTATTAAAAAACTACGTGTTTATTGGATTTTATTTAATAGTATTATAGGTAAATTGGATTATTTTTTATCTGAATGTAGAATTATTTTTTATTTCCTTAAAATTCCCCTCAACTTTTTCAGCATATAAAACGATACTTATAATAGAAAGAGGTGTTTTAATTGTATAAAATGATGCCAAATTCAAAAGAAAGAGAATTTATATACAATAGCTCATACAACAAAGGGCATATAAGCATTCCTAGCATGGTAGCTCACTGTATTGGTCTAAGTACTCACGCAAAATTGGTGTATTCTAACATTTTGAATTACATTTATAAAAAAGGAGAATTTGCATTCCCAAGTATTTATAGATTGTCTATATCTTGCTCCTGCTCAATAAATACAATTATTCGTTATATTAATGAATTAGTTGAAAAAGGATTTATAAAAAAAGAGGTCCCAGGTCGTGGAAAAAGTAATCGATACTACATAATAGAATGTGATAAAATTCCACTCCTAAAAGTATCAGAAATAATATGGGAAGTAATAGATACACTTGCAAAAAAATATGGTTGGAAGGATATTATGAAATGTAAGAATTCAATATTGTCTTTTCTTAATCAAAATAAATATTCATTACATCATATGGAGATTCAGCCAAATACAATAAATTACTTAAATGCTTTATTCCTTCATGTTTTAGAAAAAAAAGAATTAAATATTGAAGTATTGACTAGTAATTTTATATTTAAAAATCAATCTATTCTATAACAGTTTTGAAATTATAAAATCATATAAATAATTTATAGGATAATAGGTGGTGTGAATATTGAATGAACCTTATGTTACTTGTACACAATGTGTTGTTAGAGATTGGTGCCAACGTAGAAATGGTACTACTCCCCTGCCACAGGATTATACAATAAATCCTGAGTGTAGCGGTTATATCTTACTTAATCAAGCTTTAAAGCTTTCTCAAATTCCTTTAGAATATCAAAATGCAAATAAAAAAAATTTCTTAATAGACACGGATAACAGAATGTACAAAGACTACATTATAGATACTTTTAATTCAATAGAGGAAATCGTTAAGAATGGAAATAATCTTGCTTTTATACATCCACAAAAAGGAACTGGTAAATCATATACTGCTATAGCCTTTGCAATGGAATATATATTTAAATCAGTAATGAATCCTTCTTTATTTAATTTTGAGTCTCCGCTTGTACTCTATATTAAGTATGGTTCATGGGCAAATGATCTACGGCAAATTTATCAATTAAATGATGAAGATTTCACACAAAGAGTTTTACAACAAGTAAAACTCATGAAGACGGTTCCCCTACTAATACTTGATGATATAGGAAATGGGAGATTTACAAATTATATTAAGGATTTTACTTATGATGTAATTGATTTTCGTAAAGAAAACAAAAAATCAACATTTTTCACTTCTAATCTTACACTCCAACAATTAGAACAAGAGAATTGTCTTGGGGATATTATTACATCTCGTATGTTATTTAATACTGTTGTATATCAATTAGGAGGTCGTGATAGAAGACAAGAAAAAAGTTATATTCTGAAGCCAATTATATAAAGATCTCGTCATGTAACGGGGTCTTTCTAGAATCCATTTAACAATAATATGATAAATATGTAAAAATAGTATTACAATTAATATATTTCCATAGTATACTAATTTACATGATTAAATTTTCAGCTTATGAATTGAGTAGAAATACATTAAATCCTTATATATATAAATATCTGTAAAACAAAAGAAGTTAATCAGAACATAATAAAGCAGCAATATCTGTTTTGGATAGTAAGATGCTTTATTCCATTAGGGTTCTGGTTTAATCTTCTATTCTTTTACGCCCCAAAAACGAACATAAGTTCTTTTATTTTTCGCTAAAAATAGAACATACGTTTTATTTTAAACCACAGAAGAACATAAGTTCTAATTTTTCACCCTAAAAACGAACATAAGTTCCGCGTTTTGTTATTAAAAAAATCGCAACTATTTCCATTATCACATCGATTATTATGTCGAGATTAGATGAAAAGGAGTCTATATTATGCCATCCATTGAAGAATTACAACTATTAAACCATATATTAGAAAACAGAGATTGGTCTTCAATTGATAAAAATGGCCTTGATGAAGAACATTTTCCTATACATAAAGATATTTTTAATTACATTAAAAATTTTAAAAAATTACAAAAACAACTTCCAACAATAGAAACCGTAATGAATATATTTGAAGAATTTGAAATGGTCGAATTAGAAAAAACAGAATTTGTAGTAGATGCTCTTAAAGAAGATTGGTTACATAGAAAATTCAAGCCCTTTCTTCAAAAAGCAGCAAACCTTGTCGCTGAAAAGAAAACTGTAGAAGCTATTTTAGATATTAAATTAAATGCCACGAATATGTTAAAACTTACGAATATTGACAACAAAGGATACTCATATACTGGAATGGCGGATACACGTAAGAGTAAATACTTATCAATTCATGGTAGAGATGAAAATGAAATTTTAGGAGCGACTACAGGCTTTAAAACATTAGATTTAGTGACTAATGGATTAGTAAGTGATGGGCAAGAAACTGATTATTTTCTTGTTTTCGCACCATCTAATATGGGCAAAACATTAATATCCTCATTTATGTTAATGTCCGCTTGGAATAGTAATATCGAGTGGGATTTCCCTGCCTACTTTGCTTTAGAACAACGTGCCGAAGAAATTGCCCGAAATTGGGATCATGTCCTGGCTGGTGTATCAAATCTAGGCATACAACGTGGTACTATGTCAGCTGAACAAAAAGACCGTTATATCTTCTTTTTAGATCAACTAAGGAAAAAGCAAAAAGATATGGTCATCTATGATATTCAAAAAAATGGTGGTCGCCCCTATACAGTTACTGAAATACAACGCATCCTTGAGTCTGAAGGACATACTCGCTTTGTTTTAGATCAATTATCCAAAGTACGTTTAAATAGCTCCAATAATAATTTTGGGGATTTAAGACAAAGATTATTTGATATATCAGCAGCAGTACGTGAAATGATTTTAGGAACAGGAATTCCAGGTTATGTAGTAGCACAAGCTAACAGAGAGTCTGCTAAAAGAATAAAAAAAAGTCTAAATGATAGCACGATGACTGGTGAAGATATCGGGGAAACTTATGCAATTTTTCAAGATGCTAGCAAAGGTATATCTATTATCAAAATAAATGAAACTACCTTTAAAGTACAGGTTATAAAAAATCGTGGCAATGCTAGTGGTCAAAGTTTCATTGTGCGATATAACTTTGATACCGGACTGATTAGTACCATAAACAATCAGGATGAAAAACAGTTCTTCTAGTCTTAATAATGGAGATGAAAATACATGCAAAAAGCAAAAAATATAGAAATTCTCGAAAATACATCACTTGATATACCAAGTCTAATAGATGATTTGCGTTTTAAGTATCAGTATTCCCTTAGATATCAAAGTAACCATGCAGCATTTTCAAAGAAAAATGATAACGGCAATTATATAATGTGTTGCTGTCCGAATCATACAGAAACAAGACCATCATTTGGTATTTCTAAAACCCCTCCCTATCACACACACTGTTTCTGTTGTGGATACTTAGGAACCATAGATTGTGTAATTGAAACCGCTTTTGTTTTAGAACAAGGCAACGGATTAAAAGCCCTATTATCAAATTACTATTTTGAAGACAATCGTAAACCTTTAGACATTACAAAAATCTTAGCTACAAGAAAAAAATGTATAAAAGCAAATACGTTATCCGAAGAAACACTCAAAAAATTGGATGAGGAAAAATTTAAAAATCAAGAAATTTACAATGTAGCAATGTCCTATTTAATTAATCAGCGTGGAATAAACATGAAGACTTTAGATACTTACGAAATAAAAATAGATGTCAGAAATAAATGTATCGTATTTCCGCAACGTACTCGAAACGGGGATCTTCGCTTTTTACAAAAACGAAAAATTGGAAGCAATTATAACGGTTCAAAATTTATCAACGAAGGATTACCAAACAAAAAAGATATTTTATTTGGACTTCATTTAATTAATCAATTACGAACATCAGCCAATCGGATTAAAAGAGTTCGTATCGTAGAATCTCCTATAGATGCAATGAGTAACTATCAAGTAGGTATTCCTGCTGTTGCAATTAACGGAAAATTATTATTTAAAAACCAAATACGCGAATTACATCTAGCAGGTATAGAGATAGTTGATCTATTTTTTGACAATGACAAAGCTGGAAAAGATGCAACACAAAAAGCAACAAAACACTTAATACAGGAAGGATTCACGGTCAATCATACGCTTTATCCACCCCAATTCACTGAAGATTCAAAAATCGACTCCAATGACTTACTTAAGATGGGGTTACTAGATAAATTAAATACAAATTCAATTAGTTTACTAAGCAGTAAATTTTAATTCATTCAAATAAAGGGGATTTATATAATGAACACAGCAACTATAAACTTTCAAGATTTAATAATGGAAATACTAAACTCTGAATCTATAGCTAAAATTTTTAATTTTGAACTATTTAAGGTGAGAAATCAAGATAAAGAAGATGTGAAACAAGATTGTATCTTGCGTATAATGAAATCTCTTCAACAAACAACAGTTCCATCTGAAAAGCTACCTTCATTTTGTCAAACAATTATTAAAAGAACCGTGGTGGATTATTATCGTTATACAAATAGAATGGTAGAACAAAATTCGACTTCTGTATTTTATTGTGATGGATTTATTGAAGACGATTCTAGTGAAAATAATTGCCCTACATTTTGCCAAGAGTCTTACGAACAAGGATATGAATTCTCAATTGTTAAAGCAGATTTTGAAATACATAGAAATAAATTTACCCCGACTGAACAACATGTCATAGAATACATGCTATATGACGGCTTAGGAGTCTGTATGAATTTAGCCGAAATCGCAAACGAACTTAAAATTAATAAATCGCACTCAACAAGAGCATTAAAGAAATTGCGTAGCATTTATTGTTGTTAATATACATAGTTCCCTACTATTTCAAACAACAATCACCTAAAAATATTGTAAAACAATTAAGAACATTTTGTAAACAAAAGCAACTTTTATTTTTATTATAAATTCCGCAACTTTTTAATTAGTTATTACGATAACTATTAATCAGTCTAGTATATACAACTAGTATACAACATCGACAATAATTTTCAAAGGCGTTTTTTATCTGTTTCTTATTAGATTTCAGCCCTCTTTTATATATATAACCATTCATTACATGAACTTTATTGGAAAATTATTAAGCTTAATTATTGATTTGTTACTATTAAATATTGGCTAGATTCATAACTTACAGTCTGCATTTAAAAACTTAGGTTCTATTTATTTATATAAATAGAATAAACAAAATTATTTTAAATAAACCTTTATATCGATATATAACAATTGAATGACGTTATATATCCTGTCAATTTAAGGAGGAAATAAAGTATGACGACAATAAAAGGATTAGATGCAATTTTAAAAGTGGGAAACACCTTTCTTACGTTTAAAGATAAAAAACCACTTACACTTTTATTTATCGATTGGTATGAAAATCTGGTTGGTATTCGCGAGCATTATGAACCTACCTTAAAACCCAAATATATACGTTGCCCAGGGACAGATGTGTGCCCCCTTTGTCACGTTAATCCTAGTAAATATCCGAATTTGAAGATTAAATTACGTGTATATGATCCATTAGATAATAAGATTAAGCTAGTCTCTTTAGCGAAAACTCACATTCAAAAATTACACACAGACTTTAATGTTTACATGATTGATCCTACAAAAGATTTTGTCACTATCTCTAGAAGTGGAACAGGTGCTAATGATACCACTTATTCAGCTAAACCATACCATTATACTTCAGTGGATGAAGAACCTATATTAAAGAAGCCAGACTTTAATGAAATTGAAATGCTTGATATATCAACATATATAACTTCTCATAGTCCTGATGAAATCCAAGAATTTATGAATGCAGCCTCAACAATATACAATTTACAGCAAGCACAGTTTCAATGTAGTTCCCCTACTCTTTCATTAACTACTGAAGGTTTTGATGAAAAGGAACAATTGAGAACTACTAATCATAAATTACCGTTTTAGAAAACCGTATGGAATTTTAATTTCTATTATTAAATATAGAAAGGGACGATTATTTCGTCCCTTTTTGAAGTAAGGAGTTGTAAATTTTGTTTTTTAAATCAAATGAATCCAATCAGGACATTTTTACACTATTAAATAAGCGCGAAGTAAAAGAAAGCACGCAAAAAGCTCGTACAAAAAAAAATGAGAAAAAAAAGATTACGATAAAAAAAAATCAATATGTTCACGGAATTAATAATTCAGTAAAACTACCTTTAAATTACTACTTAATACATACCCCTGAACAATTTAAAGAATTCATTGCCAAGTATAAGGTGTATAAAACCTTACATTCGCAAGCTTATACATTTATTGATACGAAATCCACTGGTTTGAATCCTTTTAAAGACTCAATCATCTCAATTACGATTGGATTTATGGATAACAGTTTTTTTTATATACCTATTAAGCCTTTTAAACATCGATTATCACAGAATATCTCTACATTAAGTCTTGAATACACGATGAAAAAACTCTCACCACTATTAGAGAAAGATACCTTATTAATACTTAGTAACAGTAAGCAACACATTCATGCTCTATATAATTGGTGTAATTTTGACATTACATATAATATCTTTTGGGATACTGAGATAGCTGCAAACCTATTAAATGAGAACCATTCAAAAGGTGTAAAAGAATGGTATAAAGAATATGTATTACCCCGTCTTATTTCAAAAGGAACCATTTTAAATACCATTGATAGAAAAAAATATATGTTTGAAAAGACACTCTATGATCAGCTACAACACCATGTAGCTACCTACTTCGCTTGCTATGATATTTTTATGCTAAAGTCTGTATTCGAGTATCAGAAAAGGATTTTTGAAAACCCTAAATTTAATCTTGTTCCTATATATAAATTATTTAGAGAAATAGAGATGCCTTTAATAGCAGTACTTACTACTGCTGAAAGAAAAGGCATTAAAATTAATGAAGAATTTCTAAGCAATGATGTAAAACAAATACTCCAAGCGAAATTACAATCCGTAAAAAAAGAAATCTTGAATCACCTAGGTTCTACTATCACATTAAATAATTGTGTGCACCCACCTAAGCAACAAAATAAATATAATAGCGTAAATAAATTAACAAGCACTTTGTTTAATATAAATTCTCCAGCCCATTTGGCCCAAAAACTTTATATTGATAACGCTATTCTAAAACCTATCATGGAATATGACAAAGGTTGCAAAAGTGTGATTTCCAAGCTAAAAACAGATAGAAAAACGCTGATACGTAATCTATCAATGCATCCTGTAATTCCTCTAATTCTAGAATATCGTCGCTTAGTGAAATTAATAAGTTCTTTTTGCAACTCCCTACCCAAAGAACAACAAGGTACTATCGATAATAAAATTCATCCTATCTATAACTCTGTAGGAACTAAAACAGGACGTATGAGTTGCTCGTCACCAAACCTAAAGTTGTGGGCTGCATAAAGGTAACTTTATGTGTAAGCAGATCGTTAATTCAGGGAAAGCTAAGGGTAATTACCTATGTCAATCCTGAGCCAAGTCTAATAGGGATATTAGAAAGGTGCAGAGACTACTTAAATTAACCTAGAACAGGTGAAATAAGCACGAAAGCGATCCACCCTTCTACAACAGGGTGATGATATAGTCCGATACTCTTTGAAAAAAGAGAGCAAGGATAAAGAGCCTTGCATTACTACAATGACAACAAGTACCAAGTAAAGCTGATTTTATACGTATGGCCTTTAGAGCAGAAAGAGGTAGATTATTCACCAGTATTGACTTCAGTTTACAAAACGTTGGCTGAAGTCGTTAATCTAAACCTACTCAAAACAGGGAACGCCCTCATGTAACGGTGGAGTGAATCCTGTGCTTCTAGTGACAAGAAGTGCAACGACTGCTTGTTAATTATCATCTTGATTCATAGTTAACAAAATAATGAGTCGTCTATCAACCAAAATTGATAAATCCATCGAACTCATTTATACGGTAGGCTATGGGCTTAGTGGTCACAAAATTTGCCCATTATTTGCAGGAATGCAACAGAAGGTATAGTCTAATCCGGCTCCTTTAAGGAGTGTTCAAATACCATGAAAATGGCGGTATACATACAACAAGAATTACGTTGGCTCGCAATAGTAACACAAGAACCGGTTCTAATTGAAGCCTTTAAGAAAGGTTTAGATGTACATAGTCAAATCACTTGCCAAATTAAGGGGTTTACTTATAACTTGTTTGAGGATATTCGAAATTATAAAAGAGAGACATTAAAAGAGACTCAGCATCATATACAACAGCTTATAAATAAATGGTCAGATACCCCAGAATGTCTATATATCTTGAAGATATATAATATGAAGGAACTAAATAGTACTACCATTCCTTCTCTGGCAAATGCTTTTGAATCGCTTAGAAAAGAAATGAAAAGCATTGTATTCGGTAAAGGGATTGCCGAATTAAAATCTCACTCAAAACAGGGAAACCTAAGTGTATAAGCATATGGTAATCCTGTGCCAAAGCGTTCATATGAATGGCAGGTGCAGAGACTTATAGCGTTCCGCGGTTATATAAACAACCAATCTAACGAGTTCGCTTAATGTGAGAAGTAACTTGAAATAGTTGCTAAGGTATAGTCCACTCCCTTAGGAAACTAAGGGGTTTAAGTGACCTTATATGGTATAACAGAAATCGGTTTATCCGATCAATTAAATATTACAAAAGTAGCAGCGACCTCGTTAATTAATCAATTTAAACAACAATTACCCAACTTTTTAAGATGGGAAGCTGAAACACATAGAGAAGTTTTAACCAATGGTTATGTAAAAGATTTTTTTGGTAGAAAAAGACGTTTTAAAGAAACAATATTAAAAGCTACCAATTCTTCCACCTTTAAGAACAAAAATTCAGATTGGAGATTAGAGAAAATAAAACGGCAAAGTTGTAACTTTAAAATACAAGGAACTTCTGCAACGCAAGTAAAAAAAGCCATGGTAAATTTATTTTATCCCACCCGGCCAGATGGTACAAAATGCTTAGATAGAGATGAATGGCTACAGGAGAATTACAAATCTATACTTGAAGAGCATGATATACACATCGTATTACAGATACATGATGAATTAATCTTTGATGTACCACAAAATGTTTCCCAAGACGTTTTAAAAGAAATTTCAAATATTATGCTAAACGCCATTCCTTCTACCCATTTAGGAGTGACATTCCATTCGGATATTCATACCTCTCCATATTGGGGTGGTACATTTTCAATTGAGGAAATTAAAAAGTTTTCTAATAGGGATTTAGATCTGAACAGATTATTTCATCAACAATTTAAACAGAAAATAAACAACTTCCTGAATTCAACGTTTTAGGTGAATTTAATAGAAAATGAATTAAACATTATAATTGCCACTTTGATTAAATGAGATAATAAAAAAACGTACACTTCTGTACGTTTTTTTATCTTTTTAGCTCCTAATTATCTATACAAAAAATTGAAATACCATTTCAACTTCTGCCTCATTTGTATATTCAACCCTAGGCATGGTGCTCGGATTACCATCAATAGCTAACGATAACGGTGCAATACTAACCATTGGTGTAGGTGTTGTTAATAAAACCTTACATGCAGTTACCCATTCTACGCCATATTTCTGACGTGCCGAATCACTTAATTTCACATCAATTCTAGAAATATTTCCAAAGTTCGTTACTGACTCCCCTGTTTGCCTATTGAACCCTTTAACCGCAATACCATTACGTAACGAGTCATACGATACAATATACTTCTCTGATGCAATTGTAAGGATTTTATACGGCATTGCGCTCTTAACAAATTCAAATACATTTGGTCGTTTGTCGGGCTTTCTAGTACTCATCTCAAATACTTTAATTAACTCAATATCTTTAAGTGATAATTGTCTCTTTTTACCTCCGCAATTGCTTGCTGTATCATATGGTACAGGAGCTATATCATGAGATAATTCACCTGGAATATCAATACAATTAAAGCATCTTTCAATAGATTCTATAATTGTAACAAAGTTTAATAATTCAAAATCTATATTTGTACGTTCTAATTCATATAATTTTTGTTCAAGCATCTCTAATTCTATTTCCAAACGACATTTTGTAATAGAGGAACAATCTGAACTAGCTATATCATCTCTCATACGCTGCATAGCATCTTCAATAGCTAAGATTTCCTCATACAAATCTCCAAATCTAATTGTCATTATCACTTCCTCCTCACTTTTTTTTCGGAGCCTTAGTAGGATCTAATGTCCAAGTGATCCAATCGCTTACATCTTTTAAAGAGCTTACATGGAAGTACTCTCTACACTGTCTAAAGAAAGGAATGATAGGACTATTCCAATTCCCTGGCCCTATTTTCCCAGGTCCTTTTCTTCCTGGAAGAACTGTATATATAGTTTTCATAGGTACTAACGCATAACGATTAAATACTTTAAGGCTATTTAGCTTCCCGTCAACCTGATCGTATGTAACTTCTTTATACAGGCGATGTGAAGGTTCGCTACTGCCCTCTAACTTTTGTCTATCATCTGATACAAGAATAAGAGAATTCTCTACGGGTTTACCATTTATTACACTTTTATCTATCACTTGATCAATCGAATGATAAATTGCAGACATACCAGATTCAGGGAAATCCGATCCTCGATTAAATGTTAGCGTACTAATATCAGAAAATGCTTGTGCTAATCCTTGTACATCTACACTTTTATTCAGTAGAATTTTCCAAAAGTTCGGCCTATTCTTTCCTGCTCTGTCTGTAGGATCAGCATAGGCTACTAATGATACTTTACATGGGATTTTAGCAGCTTTAGCATAACGCTCGATTTCATTTGCTGTGGCAACTAATAAGTTTCTAACACGACCTCCAGGTTCAAGGCCCCCTCCTTCAAACATAGATTCAGAAATATCTACAACGAAAATAATATTAACCCCTGTGACTGTAACGGGTGGTACCCATGGATCCGGTTTTGGATAAGGTAAAACTTGTGGTTTTCGTGCATAAGAAGGTCTTACGCACTCCCTTATACATTCCCTAATTTTATACATTAATGTATCCAAGTTTTCACCAGATTCAAGTCCTGATTCCATGATTACTTCACGTATAGCTTCTAATTCATCTACATATTGCCGTAAAGCATCTACTGAGTATGGATGGCTATGTGCCATACCCTTACGCAAATCTTTAATCATTTTATCTATTTCTTTAACATATCTCATAATACTTTTGAGTTTAGGCATATCGATTGTAACCTCCTAACCAAATATAGTAAGCCCATTATAGGAAAAGGTGTGTCAAATGACACACCTTTGTGGTATTACCTTTTCAAGTTTCTTCTCAATTTAAGGCATCTTTTTCTAATACTTCCTCTTCAGCCTCCATTTGGCTTGCTAATTTACTAGCCTCAATAAATTCCTGAATTTCTTGCTTAGGAGTAAATCCAACTTTCTTTTCAATATTTTTACCATCTTTCATAAACAGAAGCGTTGGAATCGTACTAACTTCACACAATTTAGTGATATCTAAAAATTGATCAGCGTTAACTTGAATAAATTTAATATCGTCAATTTCTTTTGACAATTCCTTAATATCCTGTGCAATCATTTTACAGGGGCCACACCAAGTAGTATAAAAATAAACTAAAACAAACCCTTCTACTATCTTTTCTTTAAATTCTTCAACTGTATTAATTTCAAACATTTTATTCCTACCTCCTGTAAAGTATTTATAAGGAAGAACGCTAATAAATCCTTTATACTGTATATTAATATAAAATAATCATATATTTGCATACATTTATGTCTACTTAATTTCCACCACAGCCGCATCCAACCTTACGAGCTACCGTATATGTATTACCGTCATTCCACTCTTGAGAAATATTTAATGCATTACGAGCAGAACTAGCCCAAACTTCTTTTTCTACATATTTTCCTTCTGCATCATGACCAGAAACCATATATTTTCGCTTGCCTAACAAATTAACCCTCTCCTTAATTACTTTTATAGAAATTACCTAAATGCTCAAAGCGAGGAACTTTTACTCCGCATACCTCAATATCCGCCATAAAAGTACTCTGAGGTTCAATCCAAGTATTCCCTTTAGCATCTTCATAAATTACCATTTCTTCATCAGTTCCTGTTTGTTTTCCCTTACCAGTAACGAGATAAATTCCACCCTTATAATATCTATAGATTTTAACTTTTTTATTATCCATATCTCCTCAACCTAAACATAATCCTCATATAAATTTATTTAATAATTTCCTTCATTTCTTTTAACCAATTTACTAAAACCATTTCTATTTCCTGCAAACGTCTTATAGAAGTACTTTCAGTCATTCTTTTAGATGCTTTATTGCAAATATAGAGACGTTCTTTTTCAATATCAAATACCAAAGAAAGATGGTAATCTTGTAAACCAAGTGAAGTGGAATCATATCTTACCATTCGTTTAATGGAATGCTCGATATGTATCTCCTTTAACTTACTAGCGAGGTTTTCTCTATGCTTTTTCCACTGATCCGTTGTAAATGTATTTAATAGCATATTAAATTATCACCAACCTTAAAATCATATCCTCTAAATCTCATTTATTAACTACACTAAAATTGCTGAATCATAGTCCCCTGATACAATATAATTAATCCCTGAATCATTATGAATTTTAATTATAATCACTTCGTTAATTTGATGATTTATAAACGATCCATAAGGTACCTCAATATCTTTCATTGCATCTATAACATTTTGAATCTCTTTATTCTTAACTTTCATTGCATTTTCTATTTTGCTGCTACTATTAGAAAAATGTAATGGATACTGTAAGTTTTGCTCCGTTACATTTTTTACATTTAGTTGTTTCACTAAATATTTCACATAATCTTCTGCTTTTTTAAGCCGATTCTCCATATTACGATAGTTCTTTTCCAGCTCCGCAATATAAAGATTTCTACTCATATCTGCTTCATTATTAGAATTTGATTCAGAAGTATTCTTAGCCTTTTTATTCAATTGACTTTTTTCCTCATTGTTATCTCTTACTTGCAAATGTTGTACCTCAAGCAAATCTAAATGTTTCAAAGCATTATTTTCACCTTGATCTAATTCTTTTTTTATTGTCTTTTGCAAGTAATTAAACCATTGGACTAACCATGTGTTATCAATGTCACCATGAATAATTTTGTTTTGTTCTTCCATAGAAAAATCCATGTCACAAATTCTAGCAAGTCCGGAATTAATGTCGATACTAATGGACAAATTTTCGCCACTTTGAATTAACTGTACTAATCGACTAATTTTCTTAGATAATTCCATATCGTTTACCTCTCCTATTTCGTACTGGTATTATAGTAGTCGATATATATATCAATTTAGTTGCGAGTTTTTTTATATCCAATTTAAATATTAAATTTGCTATAATACCTGTACTTCCTTATGAAAAATAATGTACTATGTTTTTACATTCACATTAAAAAATCTTAAGTAGTCGATAATTCATCTAATGGTTTATATTGAAATGCATTAGATTTTTCAGACTCTTTACCCTCTAAATTAATTGCCGTCATTTCAATTACAGATACTTTATCATTAAAAATGTTATGATCTAATTTAGCAGGTGAATGCTCAACACCTGTTAAAACTAATACATCATTTACAAAAATGTTATAACTCTCACTATCAGGTGACGTACTATAATCAAATCTAACTTCTACTCCGCTTTCCATATTATCCACAGAAGTAATAGCTGGTGGTTCAGGAGCTTCATTTCCTACGACTGTAATTGGTACTAATACTTCATGCACCCCATTTGTAATGACTATATCTGTTGTTCCTCCGCTAAGGCCTGTTACAATTCCTTCAGGGCTCACCTTTGCTATATATTTATCTTTGACAGAATAAGTAGTGCCTGTACTCGCCCAATATACATAAATTAACCAGTTATCACCAACTTCTTCTTTACCATCTGTTTGGAAAGTAATCCCTAAATAGTCACCTTTTAAATTTACAATTCGATATTCATTTCGTTTATTCGTTGCTATAACTTGTAACCCTTGTGTTTCTCTATCATCACCCACACCAAAACCATTGGTAGTCTTTACAATTTCAACTATTCGTTCTTCAAATTTATAATTACTAATGTCTACCGCTGTAATTAAACCTTTATTATTATATAAATTATCTATATCTTTAAATAACATAGCCGGACGAAGTTCAGCAGTAACATTCTTTGTAATCCCATCACTAGTTAATGCTTCTACATTCAACTGAACTTGATCACCAGTGTTGAGATTTAAATGCTTGTGGGAAACCATTAGAAAAGCTGTTGATGATAAAGGCTCGAATTCTGTATTAAGAAAAGCATCTACTTTCTTCTGGTACTTCTTTAGAGAGTCCTCTAAAACTAACTTTGCTTCTCTATAGGAAGTCTCAATTAATGCAGAACTTACCTCATCTCTCTTTTGCTCTAAAATACCTAACTTTTTTAAAATTTCTTTTGCCCTCATATTTCATCCTCCCTCTTGTATCGCATTCATTATAAGGATTTACAAAATTTTTTATTTAATTTTTTGTAGAATAATTCTAGCCTTTTGTATAGTCATATTGTTTAACTTCCCAAAAGAAAAGTCCTTCATATTCAAATCTATAAAGTAAATTTTCAATGATGCTGCCTTGTTCATTATTATTTTTTAAATGCAGGATGTTCTTGAATACTTCTTGTTGCTTTAGAAACATCTTCTTTCAACTCAGTTGTATCTAGAGAGATATCTTTAGCTAAGCTAACTAACATGGTCATATATTCAACTTCTGCAAAGGATATGATAGAATTTTCACCTTTAGCATTTTTACGAATTATAGTAGTACCATTTTCTTGCCATTCCTTAAACTTACTTTGAAAAAAAACATCTGCTTCCTCTAAGCTAAGACCTTCAGTTAATTCTTGTGTCTCACTCTTTAACTTTTTTACTAATTTATCCTCCAACCAATCAACTTTCTTTGAATTTCCACTTTTAAAATAAAAGACTGCAGAAACATTAAATTTATTTATTTTCATATTTAAATTCCTCCTAGATTATAATCTTTCATCTACACCTGATCTTACTCTAAAGCTTCAATAGATTAATTAGTTTGATATGGAATTTATCCTTACAGTTATATATTTATAGTCGTTTTACTTAACTAGAATGTTGCGAACTTATTTCCTAATAATTAAGAACGAGCCAATATCATGAGAAGCATCTATAGGTATTGATATAGTTCCTTTAATATAAGAATTACTTGATTTACGAATTGAAATACTTCCCTCTAATCGCGATGCACTTGCTACATAAATAGAACTTTTTATCTCTTCAAACATACTCATTCTAATAATAGCTGTTCCACTAAGAGTATAGCTCGCATACTGTCTTGTTAAAATTGTAGACAGTATTTGTGACATATCAGGGTATACCACTAAAATATTGCTATGAATCTCCATAAATTTATAATAAGTACCATCTGCAAATGGTTCCGTATTTAATACTTTTCCAATTAATAAATCGTATGCTGAGCCGCCAATCAAATTAATATCATGATGTTTCTTTGTATCCATGTGCTCAAATACTAATACAGTACGATTATTAGAAAAATCATATACCCCACCTAATTTACAAAACACAGGAATGTTATTATCTCGAAAGATAGTTGTAATCATTTCAGGAAGTTCACTTTCAAATTGCTCATGATAAGTTTTATATTCCCCTGTCTTTAATATGACATTGTATACTATTCCATCAATCTTAATTTCTAAGTTTTCATCTAAAATAGAAATAACATCCTCCAATTTTTTATCACAATATATTCTATAACCATGCGGAGTCAATGCCACTTTCTTCACCTCCTAAGAAAATCCAACTTTTAACAGCTTTATTGCTCTTTAAAAAGTTTTCTTTGCTTTTAGTTTTGTTTAACTGAAATTTAGTTTGAATAAAACAGAATCATTACTCCTCCTTTTTCATAGTAGCTATCGAAATATCCCTAATAATAGTTGTTAGATTTTAAAAATCTAATATAAAATAGTTTTTTCTAACCTCTAATTCCATACTTACAAGTAATCTCCATCTGTTCACTTAATACATCTATATTTTCTTCCCGTTTTAGATCATTCTACTTTTTCCGTCGCAACCTATTAACTTCTCATAACGACAGTTAGTATGCAGATTCAACAAATAGGAGGATTTAAAAATGAAAAAAAACAAGTTACTAAAGACATTATATTTCAATTCAAATACTTTAAATTGGGGCCCATACTTTGATTCATTACATCCACCTTATTTCTTAAAATTAACCAACAGTTTTTTCTTCGTTAATAGAGTTGGGGTGAATTAAAGTGCCTTCCCAAAGATATATTGACCTTAGAGAAGATAATTTACCTGACTTACATAACAATGTGTTATTGAAAGCTTGCCAAGAGGATCCTGATTTACTCTCTGAACTTTTATATGAAAATAAAGAATTTCTCTTCTCAATCATTGCTCACTACAAAGGAAGCATTGAATCCCTGAAAAACAAATTTAACGTGGATGAAGAAGAGTTACTTCAACACGCTTATATAGCTGTCATTACAGCAATTAGAGATTTTGATTTTAATAAAGGAATTAAGTTTACTACTTATATTTATCGGCCAATTATATGGGAAGTTAACCAATTACTCTATAATGATTCTAGACTTGTACGCTTAAGTCGAAGTGCAGTAGATCTACTTAAACAAATGGAGAAAGTTGAAAATGAACTAGGTTATTTTCCAAAAGCTGAAGAATTAGCAAAATTACTTGATGTTACTGTAGAGCGCATTGAAAATGTTCTTCGATTCGCTTCAGAATTAACCTCTTTAAATTCACTTGAAAGCTTTGAACCCGAGGATTACTCAATAGGTTATGAAAGTAAAGTAATGGATAAAATCTATGTAGAAAATCTACTTAAAAACTCCGATTTATCCGAATTTGAAACTCAAGTGATCAATCTTATTATGGATGGTAACAATAACTCACAGATAGCAAAAAAATTAAATGTTTATCCAATGACAGTTAATCGTGCTTTAAACCGTATAAAGAATAAATTAGATAACAACTTTGAGTCAAAACGATTGTCCAAATATGAAAGTGAAATTGGACTAATTGCAGAAGAAATGATCGAATTAAACTGTATAATGAATATAGAACAACTCAAAGATTTATTAGATGTATGTGGTTACAATATAAGCAAGTATAGCTCTCGAGTTTTATATTATATTCGTCAACAAGCTATAAGCCGCTTAGATCAAAACCTATCTGAATGCAATGATTTCTCGCAATAAAACGTAATTAAAAAAGTATATAACATTAAATGACAGAAGATTAAAACTATAAAACTTATTAAAAAATCATTTTAGTTATATATAAAAATAAGCAGATTCTTTAAATAAAGAATCTGCTTATTTATTAAATTTCTTGAATCCACATACCATAGTTAGGAAGAGCTAATTTTAATTTATTAAATGTTTCATCAACCCATGATTTAGTATTAAAATCTCCTACTATAATTCGATAATTATCATTTCCTAAATTCTCCTCCCACAAACCATAACCAGGTAGAATTTCTTTTACTCTATTCATTGTGGCATCCTTCCACTCAGACGTATTAAAGTCACCAAGGTAGATACGATAAAACGTTTTGTTCTCCTCTTCTCCCAAGAACCATTTAAGAGATTTGTCACCATTCAAACGGTTAACATCACAATTCCCAATTCCAGATACATACCCACCTGTTGTATTGTCTGCATATTGCCATAAATCACAACTATATTTCGGCTTATTTCCATAGCGTGGAACCCATAAAAAATCAGCTTTTACATTACTTAACCCATATTTTTCATACATATGATGGCTTACATATAAACCAACTTTCCACCCTTCCGCTTTACATGTATCAATAAATGCTTGAGATGCTGCAGCTAATTTACTTGGTCCACAACTTGCGAGTGTATCATCTTCTACATCTAACACTAAGAATCTAGCATTTGGACTAACTCGTGCCATAAAATCTTTTGCTTCCACAATTGCATCATTAACACTTACATAACACCCATATGCATATGCTGCATGTGGGACGCCATATGCTTCTAATTTTTGTACATGCTGATTATACAATTTATCACGTTTCAATGAACCATATTGAACACGACAAATAGCAAGATCTAGGTTTTTCGCCGCCACAGCCCAATTAATATTATCATTCCATTTTGAAATATCAACAATATATCCCATACTTTAACCCCATCCTTTTTTAACGTAAAATATCAAATTTTTTCAAAAATCCATTCGCATAATTCGCTCCTCTACTTGCCAATAATCCTGCAGATATAATGGATATATATTTTCCATATCCATTCAAGTCAAAGAAGTTTAAATTAAAAGCAAATGCTAAAGAAATACCTACAAAAATAGATAACAGATACGTGAAACGATCTTGAATAGTTCTATTAGGTATCATGTTTTTTAGAATCTCTGTAAGAGATTCTGTTAGAATTGCTAAAATCACTAACAATGCTCCATTCTCTAGCATTGACTGTAAAAGATCATTCATTTTCTATTCCTCCAATTTAAAATAGTGCATACCAAGTTTGCATGCCAACTACACCATCAATAGATAAGAAACTAGAATTACGCTGATACTCTTTAACCTTTTCTTCTGTTTCCTTACCAAATACACCATCAACACTCAATTTTAATGTTCTTTGAATCGCCTCTATATTCCGTCCCCTATCGCCTCGTTTTATAGACTTTCCTGGATATGGTCGAACAGGAGGGCTCCTCATATACTCTTCTAGTTCTAAGTTGATGTAATTCTTGCCTAATTGAGGTGAACCTGGCTCGATTAAAATACTTTGTCCTTCATACAATGCATGGATGTCCAGTTCTGGATTTAATTTTTTTAAACAATCTGCTTTTATACCAAATTGTGTGGTTAAAGACTGAAGTGTATCAGTTGCACGTATTGTATATAACTTTCCATTTTTGACCGATACCTGTTTAGCTATCATATTGGTTTCCTTTGTACAACTTTCAAACTCGTCTACTACATCCATAATGAATTGATTAAAGCTTTTACCTACAAATTCTAGTCCTTTAGCGGGATCACTTCTCAGCTTAGAATCTAGTACATCATGCCCTATAATATCTCGGCGAGGATTTAGTCCAAACTTATAACAAATATAAGCATGCAGCCAAACATAGCGCTTATACGAATCTACCTTATCAATTTTTTCACCGTAGCATAATTCCACTCCGATGGCAGCATTATTAGCACATGTATCATATACTGCATTACTAGTATTAACATCATAAATTACATGAAAGGCATATTCTGGTTCATGTGTCACAGCAGGTACACACTCAATAATTTGTTTATCATCTACGAGAAAATGTACCGCAGTATTTGATTGATTCTGTGTACGTTGATAATAATCTACACTTTCTCTTGCTGTTAAGTTTGGATGCTCTATATCATGCGCAACAATAAATTGAACATAAATACGATTACCAGGACGCTTGGTTGATCCTTCATCCAGATAATCCGTTTCAATTTCAAATTTTTTCTTAAACCCCACATCAAGACCTCCTCATGCCTGAATAAAATGAAGAACATCAATCTCGTATTGCAACACTTGATTTGCATTATTATAAGGAGAATATTTAATGGTTTAACATTTACTTAGAATAATAAATATATTTAATATAAAAACAGATAGAGGTAGTCCTTGCCTTTCAAATAACTAATTATTCTGAATGCATTTTCCAGGAGTCACCTTATTCCGCAATACTATTGCGTCTCCTTTGTACCTCTTCTTTTAATTCTCTATTCGCAGTGGTTAATTCATGCACTTGCGTTTCCAGACTCTCATTACGAGCCGTTAATTGTCTTACTTGTACTTCTAATTGAAGGTTCGCTTTTGTTAATCTAGCAACCTCAAGAGTTAGTTCTTTCACCTGATTTTGATATGTTAACATCATATCTTTGAGTTCAATTCGAAACTGTCTTTCGTCATCAGATAAAGAATGACGGTTAGTACTGGTATCGATACTGGTGTTAGAAGTTGGTTTGTTCTTAGAAGTTAAGTAACCAAAACCTCCTGTAATAAACATGCCTAATACAGAAGCAATTGCAGAAATTAAACTATCTTTCATTAACCGTCACCTACTTTCATCAGCTTAAGATAGAGACCTGCGGCCATAAGTGCCCAAACAAAATAACTTGTACCTGTTGTAGCACTATCACTTAACCATAAGGAAACGGAAACAAATGTCCAAAATCCAATAGAAATTAACAATCCAATACTTCTAATAATCTTATTATCTGTAGCCACCCCATATAATAAGAAGAAAGATATAAATAAGCATTGCATGCCCCATAACTGTTCCGGCATAACTTGCTCCATAGTACTGTAAACAGAATTTTTAAATGTAGCAATGGGAGATAACAATAGAACTGCCCACCACAGTGCTATACTGATCAAACCAATTTCAACAAGATTGTATTTTCTCTGTTTAGGCATATATAATAGCCTCCTACTTTTAGAAATTCTCCCACCTTAGACATAACTTAATGTGAATTATTACAAGGTAAAGAGATGTTACACATGGAATACACTCAAAATTTTTATCTCCATATATTGTCAGAGATAAAACGTATTCCTATTTCATTTATCCTTATAACTTAAGGCAGTTATCACTTTCTATCATTGAGTCTTATCTAGCTTCTTACGTAGAATAGTTAAAACAATTTCATGTCACTATACATAAAACTAACTTTCTACATTGGAAATATTTACGCTATTAAATAATTTAAGTGAAAAATTTATATATTCCCTCTAACATTACTCAAAAATAAAAAGATAACACTTTTCTTAGAGAAACACTATCTACAACACAACACGTTAAGAAAAGTTACTTTAATTAAACCATTGAAAGTTCTTTAGAAAATGAAAATTGATTTTTACAGCAAAATCATAAGAATTTATAGGACTTATATATTTATAAATTTATTATCTTATTCAATAGAAATTATAAGAATTTAATCATAAAAAATAGCCTACCCAGTGAAATGGTAGACTACTTTTCTCTTTTACATTATATAAGCATAAGGATATGCTGTTACAACCTCAATACTACTCTCTAAATTGCTAACACGCTTAATTAAAGCTGTTACCGATATCTGTGATTCATCACTTTGTCTTACAAAGAAATTGTAAGCTTGTAAGTCACTTTTATCAGACTGTCTAACAGCTACTGTTCCAAGTTTATCATATACAGCTGATCGTCTTACTGCAATTGTACTGCTTAAATCTTCCTTATCACTCTGCCTTATAATAACCGTGGAATTTACACTGTAATGTTCAAATACTTCAACTAAACCAACAAGATTACTATTCGAAGACTGTCTTACGGTAATTTCACCATTAAGTAAACCACCATCTGTTTGAGAATCACCCCATACTCGTACAGTAGCGTTCCCGAACAAATTAAAATGATCATAGCAAGCTATTTCACAAGCTAAATCTGCTAAGGCAATTTGTCTTGCAGCAATCTCGGAAGGTAAATCACTAACTTGTTTAGCTTGAATAAATCCATTTAATCCGATTTCAGCACTTCGTCTAATACTAATACTTGATTCTTGATTCTGGTTATCCCATATTCGAACAGCTATTGTTCCATCTAGTTGTCCGCCATCAAGCCAGGAGTCACCCCATACCCTTACTACAATAGAGTTTTCTAGTATCACTGCACCAGTTTGTCTTATTCTAATAGAAGAGGCTAAATCTCTATACCGTGGCTTACTAGCAGTAATGCTAGAGAACAAGTTAACCCAAGGCCTTACATACCCCTTAATCGGAAGCCTATCTTCAGTATTTCGTTTAACTCTTACATAACCTCTAAAATCTATATGACCTATAGCTCTTACAGTGAGTTCTGAATAGAAGTTACCTGAATTTATTTCAAATATACTGTCTAAATCTGAGCTTCTTCTTACTCGCGCATTTAACATGGAAACCAGATTTTTTTGCGCATTAATAGGAATCGTAATAAACGATTGTAAATTACCTGAGTTTACTGTTACAATACCTGGAGCATCATACATCATACGTAGATTAATTGAAGAAGGAATTTCCTCCCACCCACCTAGCGGAATATGAATAGTCGCAGGAAGATTGTTCTCATTATTTTGTCTTACAATTACATGGCCATTTAATAAAGATTTCTCCCAAACATTAATGTACGTTTTTAAATTAGGATTTCCTATGTTACCATAACCTTTTAAATCCACCCTATACTTAACGTACATTTCAGAATGTTGATCGGTACATTCTTCAACCCTAATTCCAATTGTACTATCTAATTCAACTCGCTCTTTAACATCTAAACTACCAGGCAACTCAAAACTACGTGTGATTTCAAATTCCATGAGTAGATTATTTTGCAAGTCAGTATCATTAGACCATACTCTTATATCAAAATTAGAAATGAGATCATCCCTATAAAGAACATAAACACTAGAGACTTTATTATTTTCAGTAATACTCATAGTAGAGGCTATTTGCCCACCATTAACTATAGGGTTCCCCCATACGCGAGCGGTAATATTAGTGTTCAAATCATTTCTATAAAGAACATAAATACTCGAACGTTTTTCTATTTCATTGGCACGAATATAACCATCAAGGTCAGATGCACCTATTGTTTTAATAGCTATTTTTGCAAGAATTTCACTAAAATCTTTTTGTCTAGATACAATACTACCTATAATTTGTGGATGGTTAATCCAAATTCGGGATTCTAACTCCCTAGGTTGATGAATATGTAAACTAGATGATAGATTACCAAATCCTTTATTATCTCTAACAAGAATGTTACCAATTAAATCTTTTACCTTATTCTGAATAATTGTGATTTCTGCTGAAATATACGCATGATCATCAGAATATATCTGCATGTCATAGTATGTAACTTCTAACTCTGGTCTTCGCTCGATTGCTTCTTTTGTATAAAATCCTCTAGATAAATTTTCGGACTCTTCTACTGCCCGCACTAAGAAACCAAGGTTAGGTTTTTCATATATATGCCACTGCTTAACTAACTGCGTAACATCAAACTCTACGTATCCAGCTGCTCCACCTATTACTCTAGTTACAGAAAATCCATCTATTGCAGCTTGAGGTTGGTTAGCCCACGTTACACCTGTTTCATTCCATTGACTATTACTTTCAATGACCTGAACAGACTGAGAACCTTGTCCTCTCCCATCATAATACAGTCGTAAAATAGCTTTACCTATTTCAGTATTTACTGTAGGTATTGTTGAAATATCAAATCCCACAAGGGAACGATATTTCTCAGGAAACGGTGATCCAGTCCTACCTATATACATCTGTGTTTCTGAACCATAGTTTAATTTCGGGAAAAACTCACGAACAAATGCATCCTTATTCGGATACAGTTTTATATTAAACTTTGGCCTTTCCATCATGCCATAACTAGCCCTTAATACGAATGGCTTAGAGACAAACAATTTACATTGTAAATTTTCAGTTACTCTAATCGATAACTCAGATGATAACCACTCAAAATAAATAGGCGCTATTTCATAGGTAGCCATCATACTGTTTTTCAAATTAATGAACATGTCTCCATATAATTCATTCCACTCTTTAATCCCTAAATCCATAGGTAAATCTGCTATAAAGATTGGAGAAATTTCATAACTGGCAGACATTATTCCTTTTACAGCTACCGTTAAGGTACCATCGAGCTCTGAAAGACTAGTAATAGTAATTTTTGAAACCAAATCATCTATAATAATCCCAGACATACCATACTGTGCTCTTATGGATGAACGGGTCGTCACGTTAATGGTAGAGAGAAGTTCCTGTACAGCTCTTACAGTAAGATTTGCAGGGAAATCTCTAATGGTAATACCATCTATTCCATAGGTTACTCTTAGATATGAATTAGTAGAAATGTGTATACTTGATTCCAAGTTATTCGTACCCATTACAAAAATCTCGGAATAAAGATCACTATAATACGAAGGCTCAGTAAAATATGTAGCCCTTACTAATCTATCTACATTTATATTAACTCCAATATTGGAAGGTAAATCTTTAAAATATGTTACAGAAATGGCACCTTTAAAATCATGATATGAAGCTTTGTCCGTTTCATACTTAGCAGACAAATGAATTTCTTTCATATTCACTATAATGTTTGATTTTAAATGTGCAGGATAAGTCAATACATTTACTTCAGAAAGTAAACTTGAAATATATTGTTTATCAATCTCATAATGACCTACTAATTTGGCATAAGGGTTAATAGATATATTTGAAAATAGATTATTATGTGTACATACTCTAATTTCTGATTTTAAATCGCTAGATCCATAACCCTCCATATTATATTCAGAACGCATATAACTGATAGGATTGATATTTAATATACATCTTAAATCTTTTTGGAAATGTGTAACACTAATTGTAGCAACTAAATCTTCTTCTCCAAATTTATCAATCTCATAGTTAGCGGCTATTCTAATACTTGGATTAATTATAATAGAACTTATCATATCTTCAGGTTTCATAATATCTATGAAGCCTTTTAAATTTTGACTATCTACTTTGGCTGTCTCATATTTCGCTATTGCTCGCGACATTATGCTTACATTTAAGGTAGCTGCTATCTCATCACGCCATAATACTAATCCCTTAGAAGATAGTTCACTTTTATTGTCGGTAATAAGAAAACCTGCATTGTAACTATTCGTTACCTCATTCCAACTAAGTGCCCTTTGATATATTCTAAACGTTGCTATATTCCCTTCAAAATAACTATTATTTGCTGTTGATGATTTACCTAATACTAATGGGGCTGTTGTATTAATATATTCCCCCAATACAGGTAAGCTAAAGCCCTGCGGAGCTGCATTGATCATACCCCATAAGCGTTCTCCATCATACAGTAAAGTTATGTGTTGCCAAGCCTTTACGTTAACTTCAGCAAAAACAAAAGACATTTTCTTGGTTTCTGTCGTTATTTGAACCCGAATTTCACGCGTATCTAAGTCAAAATAAAGTGAAAACCCTCGTTCACTCCCCGCACCATAAGATGCGATATAACCTGACTTAACTGGTTTGACCCAAGTTTCAAAAGTAAAACCTGAGTCTGTTGGCAGTAATTCCAAATGATTAGGGATTACCACATAATTGTTAAGGCCGTTAAAGTAAAGTGAATAAGGGTCCGTAGGTATATTCATACCTGTCCAAGTCTTATCTTGCGAGAAGTTAAAATTTATCAAACTTCCGTTATGCCCTTTTCTTGATAAATCAAACCAAGAATTAACAGGGATTGTATTTACACCCTGTGAGTAACCTTGGTTAGCTAACGCAGAGTGTAAATGTAAGGTCAGTCCCTTTAACGGATATGCCATTCTAATCACATCCAATCCCATTGTATTGAGATGAAAAGCTCATTAAGCAGGACTTGCTTTTGCCTTCATATCAAATGTACCACCCTCTGTAACTGTAACTTCGGACAAGAACCTAATATAAAACTGTCTAGCGTCTCCAATAGGTATAGTTCCAGGAAAAGGTATTTCATCTATAGGTACAAAAGGATTGTTTGATAAACTTAGTTGGACTGTAATACCTGGTTTTATTGTAGGTGGATCGACCCACACATTCATATCTTTAACAGGAAAATCAGCATTATTCTGCACCCATACTGGATAAGCCTCAGAGGTACTACCCGCTACCAAAGTTCCATATTCTAAATATCGTAAAATATTACCTGCTTCATCAGTATAGTACAGGCCTATTTCATTTCTAAAACCTAAAATCGGAAGTTTTGGTGGGATATGTTTAATTAATACCGGATCTCCTTCTCGATTCTTTTCATCAAATGCCCAAATATTCACGAAGTCGTAGGCACCGTAAGTGGAAGAATGTCGAATTTCTGGTGTATATTTGGCTTCAAGTGTATTATAAGAGCCTGCACTAGTTTTATTTCTATCATAGAAACTATTATCAAGAATCCATTCACCGATGAAATATCCAGAAGATGGAGTTTCCCCATAGGTATAATCCCATGTCCAATACGATAAAGTTGACGCTCTAGCATAGCCTGTGATAATAACTCTAGAAATTGTTACTCCCCATACTCCCGATTGACCTGTTGTATTAGAATTATAATATTGCTCTTTTCTGCAATGAATTCCACCAATAATACCTGAACTGTTAGATGCATTCGCCATATTAGCGTGAACAACACAATCTTGTATCTTGATACTTTGACTTGATTTACTGTAATAGGGGATATAAGGAATATTACCTACAATTCCTCCCATATACCCGGAAACTTGATCAAAGATACCTGATACTGTACATTTTGAAATTAAAGCTGTCCTATTGGTAGTTCCAACAATTCCTCCAAAATATCCACTTTGTTGCTGCATAGGTGCATCGAAAAGACAGTTTTCAATAGTGGTACCATCATTCATAGTGCCCACCATTCCTCCTGACCCGTTTCCATTTCCTCCTTTAGCAAAGACTTTGTAATTAAATGCGTTAAACATCTTTACACTTACATTAAGTAATTTAGAATAACTGGACATTTTCCCTACTACAATTCCTGATTCATTTCCGACTTCCATGTCAACATCGATAATAATAAGATTTTTTATAATAGCATAACTAGATAATTCATAAAATAGCCCAACATTACTAGCTGAACGTCTATATATATAAAGGTTACCTATAGCCTTATTATTCCCATCAAAAGTACCTTCAAAAACATTAGCCCACCAGCCATTATTATAATTACTCATCCCCATTCCAATTGGCAGCCAACCAGAACCCGACTTGGGATAGTTCAATATAATATCATTTTCCATACGAAAATGTTTATCCGCGAAATGACGGACCTGTTCTAAATCAAATTGATTATAAATTAGGAAGGGATCATTTGAAGTACCTTTACCTTTTCTATACTTAATAAACTTCCTATTCTCAGGATATCCTTTATTAACTTTATAATCACCAATATACCAAAAATTCTGATAATCAAACGAGTATGAAGAAGCTTTTTTCATGTCTGCTTCATTAAGTGCATTGCCTCTACCTTTAGCTACTCCGCCTTGTTTCGTAAGATTGTAATAGCAAGTATATATGCTGCTTCCTGAACCTACAAATCCCCCATGACTTGAAGCATTTTTAGCAACTGTTAAATCAGTAACAGAACCTGTTGAGAAACATTGAGATACAGATCCACCATTAACAGTCCCTACAAAACCACCACAGTTATTACCTGAAGACATCACATCAGCATGACTGTAGCTTCTAAAGATACTCCCTGCATTTTGGTAGCCAACTAAACCTCCTGTATGACCAGCAGAGCTCCCCTCATTTTTAACTGTTCCCGAAATTACGGCACAATCTTCAACATCTCCATCAGACTTTCCTACTAAAGCACCAACCATTGATCCGTTGGCTACAATATTTACGTTAACTAATCGAACACGCTTAATAGTTCCCCCGGTTTGTTCACCAAACAAACCAACATTAGATTGGGAACGATTAATATATAAATCTTTAATATCATATCCCGCACCATCATAGTAACCTTTAAAGCTAGTAATTGGAGCAAAACCAGAACCAGTTTGATAACTAGTCATAATAATATCCTTTGTTTGAGTGTAGTAAGCACCTAAGTTACTCCGGACATTATTTAAATCCTTTTCATCCTCAACTATATAGGGACTAGACTGTGTTCCCCCTCCACCAGAAAAATGGTCAACATATATATATGTCTTACCTTTTTCTTTTACAAAGTATGGTCTTTCTTGATTCTTTTCTGTCTTTTGTTCAATAAAGACAATTAAAGGATTTCCATCTTCGTCCGGATCAGTAGCAATAAATACTTTATCGTAGTCATCTTGTGGTAAAATAATAACGCCACTTGTTTCAGATGCCCCGTCTACCCAAGTAAATTCCCTCGGCAAAACAATACCTGCTTCAGAGATTAAATTAGATAAATCGCGAACTCGTTCACGACTTCGTACAGAAATACCTTTCGGATCATCTGTATCTAAAATAATTTCACTGTCCAGATGAACTTCTTGAAATGTTGAATATACTAGATTTAAATCTTCATCACTTACTACATTTTCAATATCACACCATTCATTTTCTACTAAGATTTGAACTGGTATATTAAATGTTTTTAAGTGAACTTTCTTATCTATAACTTCTATTGTGTAGTTTCGAATCGTTTCAGTATCTTTTACTACACTCCCATCCATGTTATAAGATGTACCATAAAGGGTATTTAGAAGTTGTTCTCTTGTTAACTTTATTGAATGATCCAATTCAATTCACCACCTATATTAGGTTCAAGAGGCGCTTTAGTTTCAAAAGCTACTCGTCCATTTTTTACTACAATCAATTTTCCATCTAATTTCTGATCAGCTACCATTCGTATATTAATCATGGCAGGTTGGTTAAGTGGAAGTTTTACAATGGGTTTAAAATGAAAGTTAATACCCTCTACATTAATATTCGTTTTATAACCCAAGCTGTAATGAGTGATGCGATTCGATAGCATTCCGTTTCCCTGATAACCAGCCACAAGTCCTGATGCTTCTGCATCTTTAAATGTGATAATATCGTTAATGTCATACTTAAAATCACCATTTAAAGGTATAGTTTTTCCATCAAACTCATAAAAGAACTGAATGCGATGACCTGCTATACTGAAAATACCATCACGTTCAAAATAAATTTTATTACCATGACCAATTAATCCGAACCGGAAAAGCTTATTTCTATCAATCTTATAAAAGCTATTCTCTTCTTTTGTATTAAAATCAAATTCTGGGAGATGAGTACCGTCAGGATACTCAGCCACCCAGATAAAATCCTGTGCCACAGGAGAATGTGTATATTTATCATTTTGTAAAATCAATTTGCTTCCCCCTACCTCATTGCATTGAAGTAACTATTTTTTATACGTACTGATATGCAACACGTGTTAAGAATGCTACGTTTCCTGCTGTCGCGTTACCTGGGACATTGGCACGAAGAATAACTTCTGCATAATTTCCTTTTGCATTCGTTTTATTACCATCATTTTTAACACCTAAAATTTCATTTGCATTTGGAGAAAACGTACCATCAGTATTCGTTGAATTTCCTCCCGCCTGAATTGGATGAGTAGAATTACCTCCAATAGGTGTGCGACCAGTTTCAGCTGCCGATGCAACAGTCACCTCAACCCATTTATTTGTTACTAACTCACCCGTATTACCACCTGCACTATCTTTTGTCGTAATAGTACAGTTTGTCATAGTAGATAAATCTGTTGTTCCCGCAAAGTTATTCCAAATTAATACTCCAAAATCAGAGGAAGGTGTTCCTGCATCAATGGTCCCAATATTCCAAGACGGTACAGCTCCTGAGTTGTCTTGTTTTCTCCAATTCACTTGTGGTGCTGGCATATAAATGACCTCCTAATTTTTATTTACACTTTAATTATCGCTACATCTCTTTATAAAGTTGTGATGAATTATTTATTATTCTTCGAGAGCTAATTCAACTACCAACTCTACAGTAATATCCTTTACGCCCTTACCTACCTCTTTGATATTGATTCTAAAGTGATCATCACGATTAACAGCTAGTTGTGATGGTTTAAAAGAATATGGTGTAGAGGACGTACGATTAGATTTGCTCTTTCCATCAATAACAAGTTCATCAGCAAGAATGCTATGCCAAATAGGTCTTGTATCATATGAACTTTGACTGCATCTTTCAATGTCAATACACGTTTTTGATTCTCCCATTGTGCCGCACGTTACATACGCATCAATTAACTCTCCCTCATAAGGGAAGCGTAATTCTGTACGAACAATACCTACTTGTACAATAGATGGCACAACAAATACCATCACTTTATCGTCAAGCTTCCGTATACGCCTGTTATTGAGATGCGCTCTATTGTAAGCAATAAAATCCATAAATTTATCCTCCTTATAAATCGAGGTATGCACTTTCATTATAAGAACTTTCCATTAGAAATTAACAAAGGGATAGACTTAGCTATCCCCTCGTACTGTTGTCTTTAATAGTCTTCTAGTTGCAGGATCATATGAAAATTCCCTTGTAACCTGTTGAGATAGACTTCCAAGACCATCTGTATAATATACAGTCTCTGTTTTCAATTCACCCTTTACCATAGGTGCCTCGTTCTCATAATACGTAAACTCTCGAATAATAGTATGATCTCCCGTGATAATTTCACGAATAATTTGACCTCTTTCGTTATATTCATAATCTATATCTACACTAGAATTTCCACCGTACACCAATTCTAACTGGCGTTGTATTTCATCTAAACGTGCATCTAATGAAATATGAGGCTTATCACTCTCTCTGAATTGCCTAGCATCATATACTTCTTTTTGTAAGTCATAAAATTGCGTTCCACTAATAGTAGCTTGCCCCCTACTACAATATTGGTTTTTATAGACTTCTATGTACACCTCATCACCAATTTGTAGCTGTATAGAACGCTCTTCATTTTTTGAACCTACACCTAAATGGATGTGGTAATCATCCAACTCAATATAATCAACTCCGCTTAGTAAACGCCGGCCATTATAATACACTTTTAATAACCCTTTATTTGGTTCATAAGTATGACCAACTGGTAAAATAGGATTTGATGTACCATATGTTTTCACGAAATCCTGATCAACAAGGTGTAATATTTCATCCCAATCTTTTGTGATAGGACTATATCTATGGAGCTTCATTCTTGTTCCCATTTAGCCACCCCTTATTCGTTTCTTATTTCCAAGAAGAAGTGTGAAGGTCTCATCTGTTGTTTTATTTTTTCAGGGTCGGTTGTATCGACCCTAGCAATTCTCACCCAAAAATCCTTTGATTCTCCTTCATGTAACGTTCCTATACGTATTGTTGTATCTTCATATTGATTAGGAGAACCGTTGTTGTCTGTGGCAAGATCACACCATTCCCAGCCAAACTCTTTTTTATAAACAGCAATCTGAATTTCAATATTCTCTGCTACATTTCCCGAAGTATCGTTTAAGACAGTCAATTTTTGTTCAATTATGTCACTTTTCAGTGCTCCTAAATGTGTAGCTTTTGTTTCACTTAACTCTTGACCTTTCCATTTGACTTTTAAGTTTGTACCTCTTAAAAACAGATCTCCTCCGTACATTTCAGCGTATTCTTTTTGTTCATCTATTAAAACATACTCACCAGTCTCACCCTTATCGTAAACTCTGATTTTCCCCTTAAAAGGAATGGTAGGTAATTCAATATCTATACCTGAATATCCATCTGGTACTATTTGAGTAGTTACAACATTTCTTTCATAATCAATTAACTCAACTTTATAAAAGCTATTTAAATTACCAACACTAATATTGGTACCCTTACACAGGATAACCCTTTCTACAATAAGGGGTGTATACCCATCCCTTGGCGTACCTTTTAATACAACTCCAGCCATAGCTGGATCGATACAAATTGTTGAGTCAAATAGCTCCCACGCATTTCCTCGCTCTGCAAAAAAGGTCCACAGATTTTGTTTTTTTACTGTTCTCCAAATATTATAGGTATTCTCATAAATGCTATCTTCACTTTCCAAAAACTCAACTTTCTCAAGAGCATTCTTCCAAATAACAAGTCCACCTTCATCTCCCAAATATTTTGGTGTATAGTTCGAATGCACTTGTAGTAACAATTCATCTTCATTTTGAGGAAGAGAAAAAAGAGCATTTGTACTTCTATCAGTAGCGTTGTGTTTAAGTACTAATTGTTTATCAGAATCACTGTACGTATAAGAGTCAGTAGGGGATACGATCCAACGTGAATCAAGTGTTTCAAAATTATCGTCAAAAATAAGTCCAGTCTGAACCCTATGAATGCTCAATAGTAACTTCCTCCTATCGCGTCTTCTTGATATTCCAACCATTCCATGCAGGGAATGGTTTACCCATAATGAGCCATACTTTATCCTTTTCTTTTTCATCCCATGGCTTATCTGGTTCAGGTAATCCTATACCTGTATCATCTTCATCAATTACATTCATTTCATGCTGTCTTTCAATATTTAAATCCACTTCATTTTCTATAGAAATTATATTTGAATTCGAATGCATTCCCTCATCAATTTCATCAATAAATCCATAATTCCCTTTATTAATATTTAACAATCTCTCATCTTCTATAGACATTGTATTTGATATTAATTTTTTCGTTGTAGTTTCACTATCTATTGTGATATTTGAAGCAGAATTAATGTTTATCTGTTCTTCTTCATCCAGTATCATTATAGTTTCATTACTTGAACTTCCCTCTTCTTCTTGGAAAATCCTTATTTTCTTCTTATTTACCTGTTCTGTTTGCATTTCATCTTCTATTGTCATTTTTCTATTTTTACGTAATATTGTTTTATCAAATTGTTCTTGGATAACATCTAAGAATACATTACATTCTGCTAAGGTACTTTCTTCCACCTCTGTATCTACATGAATTCCCGAAATTCCCATTTCATTATTGTTTATAATTGAATCTGTTTCTTGACTATTACTCGCAAAATCATAGTGATTTATAGTAGTTTCGAAATTACTTTCTGAACCTGCAAACTCTATTTCTTCTAATGTTGTTTCTCTATCATTACCACTATTTACGAATTCAATTGTTGCAATATCCACTTCATTTGATGCATGGTGATCTGCTAAATTCGCATCTATAACTACAGTGTCTATAGTTGCACCCATTTCACCTTTAATAGTAGAATCAATAATTGACTCATAAGTATCCCCCAAACTCATAAGAGCCCCATCAGTAACTACAACTCCAATTTCATTTGTTTGATTACCTGAAACTGTATCTTCAATGGTAGCATCCTTTTCTTTCCCTACATTGGTTAGAACTTGATTGTTCATTTCAATATCAAATATGTTAAACAGATGAGCTAAATGTTTTTTTTCTACTGCAACGTGGATTTCACTTCCACTTAATGCGCTTTCTACATCTTGTATCATTGTTTCATATTCTTTATGAATAATTAATGGTTCTACCTCTTCTATTAACGTTTCATAAGTCTCTCCTACTATACCTTCTGATACATAATCCAATAAAATACCATTGTCTTTTTCAGCCATATTTGACATTGTATTTTCCTTATAGACAACACTATCAATTATCCCATCAGATTTTGCTGTACTTAGATTAATGAGGTAATTTTCCTCTTCACGAAGATTTTGAAATGCTCTATCGTCACTTTGCATATATACTTCTAGCGTATCTTCCAGATTCATATCTAGTAATTTATCGACGTGTAATTCTTCTTTGCGTTCAATTTGGTCTGCTATCTCACCATTTTGTACATACGTTTCTAGTGTTTTTTCAAGATTCATGCTTAGCGGTTTATCGACATGCAGTTCTTCTTCACGTTGTAATTGGTCTAATCTATCTATACTTTGCACATGCATTTCTAACGTTTCTTCCAGATTCATGCCTAACAATTTCTCTACTGTTGTTTCTTCTTCGCGTTTGATTTGTTCTGCTATCTCACCACTTTGCACATACGTTTCTAGTGTTTTCTCCAAATTCATACTTAGTGGTTTATCGACATGTAGTTCTTCTTCACATTGTAATTGATCCAATCTATCCATACTTTGCACATGCATTTCTAGCGTTTCTTCCAAATTCATGCCTAACAGTTTTTCTACAGCTGTTTCTTCTTCGTATTCAATTTGTTCTGCTATCTCACCACTTTGCGCATACGTTTCTAACGTTTTTTCAAAATTAGTGCTTAGTAGCTTCTCGACATGTAGTTCTTCTTCGTTCATTCGTTTTGCTTTATTAATATTTTGTACATACGTCTCTAGCGTTTCTTTTCTAATTTCATTTTGTTCTGCCATATTACCGCTTTGCACATACGTTTCTAATATCTTTTCATGCTTCGAACTAACTAACTTCTCAATATATACCTGTTCTTTATGATCAGTTTGATTCGCTCTACTACTATCTAATAAATACAAGTCTCTTGTATTATCTAGAACAGCATCAATTAGATATATTTCATTGAGCTCTTCTTCTCGTTCTGCAAGCGCTGCTGAATCGTTATTTTGAATATAGGTTTCAACTATATTTTCTAATTCCAATCCAATTAGATTATCAACATGAGCTTTTTCTTCTCTCTGTATATCATCTGCTATCATGTTGGTTGATACATCAGCATTCAATACCTTTTCACTTTTAGCATCTAAAAAATTCACTAAATTTATTTCTTCTTCTTGTTTCAATTGATTTACTACATTACTATCTTGAATATAAGATTCAAATATCTTTTCAAGTTTTGAATTGATTAGTGTGTCTTGCTGAATTTCCATGTTCTTTTCGGGTTTATTTACTACACTTTGTTCTTCTACATAAAGTTCTAAATTCTTCTCTATCTCCCCAAAATCTCCATAGTCATTCGAAATATCAACTACGATTTCTCTTTGATCACTTAAGGTAGTTGTTGAAATAAATGTGTCAAATTCTTTATCTAGATGATACTTAATTTCATTTTCTATAGTTATCTCATAATCAGCTACACTATTTTTAACAGAAATATTTTGTTCAATTTTTGTTTCATTTGTTTTTTTCTTTTCACTCTTTTTTACTACATGTGTAACCACTACATCTTCACATTGTTCCAACACACTTGAAGAAAAACCATCTATTTTAGCGTCCTTTAATAAAGAGTGAGTTTGCATTGTATTTAACTCGTTAAGTTCAACATCTATCATATCCTCATTGCTAAAGGCCTGTTCTGTAGCTATTAATTCCCCTTTAAAAGCAAAACGATTAGCACCATTCTCTAAATTATTCAAATGGCCATTTTGAATCTGGAATGTTTCACCGGAATTTATAACAACCTTTTCACCAACTTGGTAATTTCTATCTCCACTAAGTAGATTTAACTTTTCTGCTTCACGAATAAATTCTGTGCTATCCAATAAAGTAGTAACATTCGCTTGATAATGACTACTAAAATTACTATTTAATACTGAATCTTCAAATCCATACTTAAATGATTTGCTTTGTGTTTTTTCCATATCCAGTGACTCAGAACCAGAATGGTAAACCTGACCTAATTCGAATCCTGATAAATTATTTTGAACATTTTTATACTTATCTGCAATGATAAATTTCTCACTATTCTTCGTATACTGATAAGATTTACTATCTTCCATTCTATGAATTAGCTGTTTTACAGACTTGAAAGAGGTACTACCAATGTACTGACTAAAATCATTCAAAGTATAATTCACATTTGCCCTTGGTACTGTCATTGAATCTACTCTTCCGTCTGAAATATTCTTACCTGCACCTAAACCCTGAATAATTACATCATGTACGTTTCGTGTTTCATCTAATGAAGCTTTCTGATTCATTAATCTATAGACTTCACTCGCTTCACTTAATGTAGCTATATGAGACACACCCTCGTAAATTTTAGGTTCAATATACGCCTCATATACATCAAATGGGACTAATCCATATAAATGATAATTCCCTCTACTATCCTGAGAAACGTTTCCTTCTAATGCAATTAAAGATCCTGTTTCAGTATTTGCAACCTTACTTGATAACAGCTTATTTCCATTACTCATTTCATGCTTTTGCAGAAAACCTAAAATTCCTTTATAGGATTCACCTATATCTCCTAAATTCAGAACGCCTTGAATTGGTGTATCTTTTCCTTTTAATATTCCTTCATCAGGATAACTTGTAAAAATAACTTTAAAGTTCTCAATCTTATTGGGCTCTTTCCCAAATTCACTTAATTTGTTCCCCTTATCCAATTGGCTATAGAGAGCATTCAAAACCACTTTTAAAAAATTGGCTTTTGCTATTTCTACAACTTTCTCGCCATATTGTAAGGTTAGTAATCTTTCTTCCGTATTAATTTGCCCACTTTTAAATAATACATCTGCTAATTCTTTTACTTGATTATGACCAAAACTCGGTAATAACTCGAGTAGTTCTAAACTAATATTTTCTCCAATTAACTCTTTCAAAAAGCTGAAATCATATGAATTCCTTTCACTATAAACCCTCTTATTACTACTTTTATATTCAAATGGAGTTTCTGTATGAATCATCGACTTTTTACTAGATTTCAAGTCATATTTGTTTAGTTTCTTAACTAGATTTGTATTAATTTGACTAATAACTTCTCCAAAATAAGCGTAAAAATCCTTATTCTCTGTTATTTCTATTAAATCCCCTTGTCGTGCACTTTTATCCCCTCTAGTTAATGCTTCTCCTACCTCCGCTATATAAATAAGACTACCTTTTTCTAAATTTAAATTGGAGCCTTCAAATATAGTTTTGTAATCAGCTAATACAGAGTGCATCGCACCAGCCGCTCGTTTCACTTTTGTACCCATTTTCATATCATCTAAAGCTAACGCACTATACCTATTCCAAGGATCAAAAGCCAATGGGACAACATCTAGATTAGGTACATTTTGATGACGATTGAACCTGAATACATATCCCTTTTTATTATAAAAAAGGGTAGTGAAACTGAGTAAATAATGCTTACTGTTACTCATTTTCCACCACCCACCTTTCGACAAAGTAAGACTTGCACCGTAGTATTCGGTACAAGTCATGACTTAGTTGCGGTTATTATAAATTTTCTTTTAAGAAACCAAGTCCAATAGGAGCATATGGAGTCATGTTCGCTAAACGGAAAGGTGTTCTAGGTGTATCTGCTAAAGTGTAACGATATGTTTGGGCGTAATTATAAGAAACAATCACTTCTACGCGATCTTTTGGAGCATCACCCAAAATTAATCGTTTGGTAGAACCATCTACTGTAAATTTCCCAGCAGCTGGAGGTGTATCTGCTTTATATTCAACATAATTCGCTTTAGTTAACGTATTACATCCAGTTGAACTTACTAAGCGAACTTCAAATTCATCATCGATTGTAGGTCTATGGAATAAATGAAACTCTTTGATTGCTCCATCTCCTGTACCTACTTGCTCGTTTTCAGATCGTTCTTTTACTTCTAGTTCATCTAATTGTGAGATATTTTTTGGATGAATTGCATAAACTTCATCTAGTCTACCCACATAACCATCAGAAGGATGAACAATATACATTGGCGAAATGTGATATTTATTAGAATATACAGACGGATTAAAACGAGACTCATGGCTTGGATCTACGTCAGCATCATGAGTAATAAATGCTAAGTAATGTTTTTGATACATTGCCCCGCCAACAGTTCGCTGTACAAGTACAGAACTATTACCATTAGATGTATTTACACCATAGTCAACTACACTACGTCCTAATTTCATGCCCGCTTTATATTGAATCTCATCATCAGAACGAGCTCCACCAATAATTACATTATTCATTCGAGGAGTCTTACCAATTGTCGATAGACGTCCAATATATAATGGTGCAAAGAACGTACTTTCAGGATCCGGCGCAGGATCTAAACGGAAGTAAGAAACGATACGGTCCTTTGTAATATTTCCCCAATAATAAACTTGAGAATCTCGTCCCCATCCTAAACCGATATCATTTTGCGGAATAAACGATACGGCTGTTGGTAATGAAGGATAAACAAAGCGAACTGCATCATAAGCGGCCCCCATAAGTTCTGTTGGAACTTGCGGATTAAACTTATTTACTTCAATATCTCCATAACTACCGTTTGCATCTTTTACATATTCTAATTCATAGTCAGCGAATAATGCTAACGGCTCAGTTCCTCCTGAAAACGTTACTGTACCGGCCTCATGGTCCACAGTATAATCAGCGGAATCAAGGGGTACTGTTCCAGTTAATTTATCATAGAACTTATATGAATTCTCGCGGATACGTTGGTTCCCTTTCTTCATTTTAAAGCTAAATACTCCACCTTTTTTGTCTTCTAGCTCAGCCAAGTCAGGGCGTTCAGAACGTAAAATAAATCGAGTAGGGATAAATCCTTCAAACGTAAAGAACCATAAGCGTTTTACTAGATCTGGAGCATTATCTGTAAGCGAGTATGTAGAAAAAACCTTACCTACTTGACTATCATTGAATGTTACAGTCCCTTTCTCTCCATCTATTAAATACTTTGTTGTAGCTTGGTCAATCATTGAACCATCTTCACGATATAAAATTACACTAGAAGGAATAACTGGTTTAACCATAAATTCAAATACTGTCTTTGTTTTTTTGGCCCCACTAGGAGTTACATCCTTCATTTCACCTAAAAATGTATCTTTTGAAATTACAGGTTCCTCTCCAAGCTTTCTCACATTTCCACCATAACCTGTGGTGAATCCAAAGTAGCGATGTTGTTTATCGCTACCTTTCGATTCAAATAGAAAAGTTTCAGCAAAAGTTTTTCGGTATGAATCCTTCTTTCCATTTGCATCTGTTAAAGGCGATACCGCACGGTATTTCCCTAAAGTACTCCATCCTCCCGCATTAAACAACTTCTCTAAATCTAAAGGTAGAAGTTGCACGGACAAATCTACATCGAAAAATCCATCTGTATTAATTAATGACATATTGGTCACCCCTTCTATATTTATTAAGAAACCTCTATAGGTGTTGCAGTAATACCTACAGATTCGTTACCGGCTGAATCCACCGTAGTAATTTTGATCTCAGGTTTAAATCCTGTGTTTAATCCCATTAATCTGTAATAAGTTGTTCCAGTAATTCCAGTAGCATAGATCTTACCATCTAAGTAGATATTGACATGCTTTAAATCCTTATCTGTAGGAAGTTCAAATTCTACATCAATAGTCTGTGATATTGGACTTAATACTTTAGTAATCTTCACTTCTCCTGGAGGAGTTTTATCATTCTTAATGTCGTGAGGAACTTCATTTGGATTAAAGTCCTCAGAATAAATCCCCAAACCTACAGGACGGAAAGGTGTAACAGGTAGCTTCGTTAGAGGAGATACCGCACCTATACTATGTGGTTTATACATTTCATAAACTTTTTCCGGACAGTTTTGTTTTGCAACACGTAAGTTCGTTGCACTCATTCCTTGTGAGTTAAAACCAATTGCTTTATCTAAATACCCCCTCACACCCTCTTCAGGATGAACTACATAAATTCGAGAGGAGTGTACTTTATCTGAGTATCGGGAAGTATTAAATTGATATTTATAATTGTTAGTTTTTTCAACAGGATTATATGCTCTCGGATATTTCTTACCAATTTCATCTACTCTATTTGGTGGTAGCTGGTTCGAAGGTGCGTTCCATGAGAGATAGTGAGCCTGATAACGTGCACCAAATCTTGAACGGGAAACCATTACAGAATCTACACCATTTGAAGAATGATGTGGATACAATTTAAGTAAAGGATAAATTGTTTCGCCAACAGTTGCGCCAGGATCATCAAAATCAAATAAAGATACTACATCTTCATTCTTCACTCGTTTGCTAGCGTTGTTAGTCGATAGACGAGCAATTGTCGCACCTGTGTCCCAATAAGGTGCACGCATGAATGTTCCTAGTTGCGCACGTTCAACAGTTAAATAGTTACCTTTTTTCTCAATTAGTTTAACTACCTCTGTACCATTAATCGTTAACAACGCTGGTGCCTCAGGTAATTTCGTTGCATCATTGACATAAAGGATTGTATCTCCAGGCATAATTTTCCGCCAAGAAAATGTAGTTTCTTTTCTAGTTGAATCCACACGTTTTACAGGTGGAATAGTTCCTGAAAATAATGCATAGCCTTCATCTTTATCTCCATCTAAAGAATTTACTTTACCGAAATATAGCGGTATAGTCGGAACCAAATTCTTCTCCCAAACAGGGGCTGTATCAGCTTGAAGAACTAGGAAAAATGTTGTGCTATCAATATGACCTTTGACACGAACTTCTGAATCTGTCCACCAGTTCGTATGCCATAAAGGATCGTTTATATGCTCTAAAAATTCAGCGCGCAATGTAGTCTTAACAATTGGTGACTGCATTACACGAGGATCAGCTTTTTCAATTACCGCTTCTTGCATATCAGTATCCCAACGTGTTTCTAACACTTCAATATCTAGTGCTGAACGTATTACATGGAAAGGAGAAGCTGATAATAATTTTTCTTCATAAATTAAGTCTTCTGGATCGTAGTCTCTATCTTCTACATGGTAGTTTCCTTCAAAATACTCATACCACCACTTAGACCAGTCATCTCTATCCCTATCTCTGTCTTGCTCAAAGGATGTACCACCCATACCTGGCATAGTAACGATAGAAACAATACCATCTTCTTTAACAAGATTAGAGTTTGGTAACTTCTCTAACATATAGAAATACAAGTTTGTTCTTGTTGTATTATCTACATACTTTTGTTTAATCCATTCATCCCAAGTAGGCTTCATTTTAAAGTTAGGATCATTAGGATCGGTATCATCGTGAGGTCTACGAATAGGCTGTTTTTTTTCATACTTGTACTTAAGAGGGAATTGGCTAATTGTCGCAAAACCTAGCAATTTCCCATCTGCATTTCTAAAAATGGTATGTCTTGCAATTGCATAATTGACTTGATCCGTTCGGCGATTGTACGCCCTAGTATCTACCGCAGCTTTATAAAAGTTCCTCACTAACGTCCAACCGTTATCAATTAACATTTGTGCAAATACGTCCTGCAAGTTATCTTCTTCAAACTTAGAGGGATAATCCTGAGGAGTTGAATCAATATATGGCATCTCATCACCCACTTCATCATTTTATTTTAATAATAGGTTAATTAGTTTTATAAATAGTAATTCTTCTATATCATGTATATTATAGGTAGGTACCTTTCTTTCATAACATGTAAGTTGCATTACTACATTACGTTCACAGATACTTCAATACCTGCAGATTCATTACCTTTCATGTCTACAGAAACTAGTTTAATTTTTACACCATTTCCTTTTGTCACATTTTTAATAGTATATGATTCTACTTCAGTGACACCTGTTGCATACTTCATACCATTTACGAAGATGTTAACCGTTGAGAGCTCCATATCATTCGGATTTGTCCAAGTAAGTAATACAGTTCCTTCTTGTGGATTTGTAGCTTTTAGGTTAGAAACATTAACTAGAGTCTTATTCGCTGCTGGTTTCTTAGAAGTATTTAGTGCTTCTTTGTACAACCCTAATCCCATTGGTCGAAATTGTGTGGATGGTCGCTTCGTTAGTGGTGAAATTGCACTAACTGGGACACACTGATATACATCAAAAACCTTTTCTGGACAACTCTCTTGACGAATTCTTAATTCACTAGATCCCATATTAATTGAATTAAATCCTACAGAGTTCTTTAAATATCCTCTTACTCCTTCTTCTGGATGAATCAGATAAATAAATGAAGTTTGTACTTTATCCGAATAACGTGAAGGATTGAATTGATAATTATTAATTCGTTCCCATGCTCGTGGGTATTGTTTATTACCTACTTCAGATACACGCTTAGGAGGCATATCTTGTGCAGGTGCATTCCAAGACAAGTAATAACTTTGATAACGAGAACCTAATTTAGTACGACTCACCATTACAGAGTCAACACCATTAGATGGATTAGAAGGATATTTTTTCAGGACAGGCATAATTTGACGCCCACCTTTAATCTTAATATCATCAAAGTTATAAGCAGCAACGCCATTTGTATCAGTACCTTTTGGAACAGTTCCTGCGAATAATGCGATAGCAGGATCACCTTCATCTATTGCTTCAATATCGCCAAAGTAAATCGGTACAATAGGTACGACATTATTTTCCCACATTGGTGTATTATCCGTTTGGATAATTAAGAAAAGACTATTACTGTCAATATGTCCTTTAATATTAATTTCCGAATCAACCCACCAATTTGTATGCATATAAGGGTAATCAATATTTTCAAGTAATGGTGAACGTAGAGATGACTCTACAATAGGCGACTGCATCACAACAGGATTCGCTTGTTTTACAAATTCTGAACCAGCACTTGTAGACTTAAAATCAATTTGTGTAACTTCAATATCTAAAGCCATTTGAAGTCGTTTTTCATCTGCACTAGATCCCGTTCCCCATGGGGTAAATAATTTATCTCCCTCTTTTACATCTGGTAATTTTTCCAACATATAAAAATAAAGAGATGTATTTACTTTTCTTTTTTCAAATTCTTTGGCCATATAGTTAATAAGGGCCTCTTTTTCAGTAGCTGTTGATTTAAAAGCATTGTAATATGGAATCCCTTTATCATGAGCAGTAAACTCCTTCCAATCTGCAACTACAGCAAAACCAAACAAATCACCTCGTGCATTACGTAGAATAATATGATTGGCAACTGTAAATTTTTCATCATGCCTTCCTTCTAAAGGATGATCTGTAACATAATAAGACCCTGTTACAGCTTTTTTAAACTCTACTACTTTGGTCCAACCGTGTTTAATCAGTAAATCCATAAAACCGTGTTGTAAGTTACCTTCACGAACCTTATAAGGGGAAAGTGCAGGTGTGCTATCAATATACGGCATTTCTACACCTCTCTTTCTATTAATTAAGGACGAGATTTTACCCGCCCTTATTCTGCAACTTAGTTATCGTTATGAGTAGGTAATAAGTTGCAACTAATTACTTAAATTCATTATAAGTAGTCTTTTTATTCTGTTAACAACACTCATGTCTAATTAAGAATTTTAGCTTTTAGTTTTACATCCGAAGGTACACTACTTCCACAATAAAGGGTATAACTCCACCTGCTTCCTTTATCTTGACCATCATTCATTACTACTCTTAATTCCCCATCATCAGGTTTATAATAAAAACCAAACGGACTTCCTTCTTTTTCCATTTTACGTGAAGTATCATAAATTAATTCATTATTAACAAATACTCGCATCCTATCTGGTGCAGAGAAGAAATCATATTCCACATAGCAGATGCCCTCTTCACTTACAGCATGAATATATTCCCCATATCCCATGCCACCCTGTGCCGTTTGTCCGCATTTTAGTACATTTTTACCTGGTTTCTCACCTTCGCCTTCTGGCTTTCCACCTTCACCTTCTGGTTTTCCGCCTTCGCCTTCTGGTTTTCCACCTTCACCTTCACCTTCTGGTTTTCCGCCTCCGCCTTCGCCTTCTGGTTTTCCGCCTTCGCCTTCTGGTTTTCCACCTCCGCCTTCTGGTTTTTCAGGGGGAATATTTTTTGAGATAAATTCAATATTCACTATTTTTTCGCAAACTCCAAAACCATAATCAACGATAAATTTAATTGAATATACTCCTGGTGAACTACTAGTAAAAGTGTAATTTCCTGTCTGCATGACTTTAGGAGGGGTTTGAACAAGTACACCTATATTAGAAGCTGAACTATTTTGTCCATGATCTAAATGAAGAACAATTGAATCTCCTACATGTGATTTTAAAGAAGGACCAGTAATGTTTAATTCACAAATAAATTCGCCAATAATAGTCCCCTCAGTTATACATTCTTGTCCATCGTTATACGTTACAATAAATGTAATTTTATATACGCCCTTATTAATAACTTTAAATGTTCCATTCCCAAGACTCTTTAAACCATTCTTATCATAGTTCGTATCAATGCGTAGAATACCAGATTTATTTGTGTGTACAAGCGAGAATGTAACAACCTCTCCTACTACCTTATTAAATCGTGATGTAATTAAATTTAAACCACAGCTACTAATTGGGATATCATTAATAATCTGTATTTTTGAAGGCCTTGAAATTGGTTCTAATACAGGAGTCTCTATTCTTTTAAAACAACCCGCATCTTTTAACATACCTATACCTGCCATTCTAAAATGGGTAGAAGGCCTTTTAGTAAAAGCTGATTCCCCCTCTACAATCGTCACGTAATATTCATCATTATATTCTGATTTTTTGTTATCCTTGCCCGCATCATCAGAATCATGACCATCTTTTTCTGGAGGAATGCTAGGCACCAAGTTGTCCCATTGAAAAGGAACCCTTAAATGCATTTCTTTTCCTAACCCTGTAATTACTTTTATCCAGACTTCATAAATGCCTTCTTTAGACATATTTATAAAGTCGTACATAGGTGTACCATCACCTAGGTCTTTTTGCGTAAAAGCAATTCCTTTAACTCTCCTTAATTCATGGTTTACTTCATCATCCTCTAAAGCAATTACTGCCCCAGCTTCTCCAATTTTATAGGGTTCCTCTATTAAAAGCTGATCTTTTTCTCTTAAAAATCTGATATATGCTGTTACTTCAACGATTTCAGTATCTTTTAGGAAGTAAACATCAAGATAAGATACGCCATGCTTGTTAATATCTATAGTAAGTGGCCCATGAGTATGATATGTAATTACGTCATCTACGTCTTTAAAAATGTACCTCGATGGTAAATGCCTCCATCTAATTGAATGTATAATTGGTAGTGAATCTGTTCCTTTAAACCCTTTATTTTGCGGTACTGATAAATTAGGAACGGGAGTTAATGCCATATCAAAATCACCTCTACGCTTTTATAATTTCCACGGTAAATCCTTGTAACTCTAAGTCTCTTTTGAAATATTCCATAAGATATAACTTACTAGATTTATTGATTGTTGAAGGATTTGCTCCGCTCTTTGTAATTAATTTAGGTGGAATCCCCTTAATCTCTCCTCTAAATCTTATTCCAGTTTGAACATTCAAAATATTATCTAGAGATTTTACAAGAGATTCATTATTACCGCTTACTCTGACTTTATGTTGAATATCACCTTCATTATCAACAAAGGCAAAATCTTCTCCTCTTTTTATCTTAAGAATCATTATATTTTACCTCCTACATTTTTGGATCAATACCCATCACTTTTAATTTATTAACTATAAAATCGTGTTTATCTTTAAAATTGTTAGCTAAAAACTGTCTATTAATGATATACATCATAAAGGCCTCAGCAAAATCTTCGGCCGGACTAAAACATCCATAATCTGATACCGGAGCCAGTTTTCCATTATCTAGCGCTGTACCCGGCGAGCTTTTCGTTAGTTCATTAAATGAACCATCAATATTCTCGCTCCACCCACTAATATCTAACCATTCTTGCATTTCATGTAGTTTTTCACCTAATATGTCATATCCATAATTAGATAATGCATGACCCATCTCATGTACAGCTACTTCTGCGGCAACATAAGGTATATAATTATCATTAGTCATATCCGGTAAATAATATGCTTTATATTCTCCATCAACAACATGACTGCCAAAACCCATGTTAGGTTTTATATAGTCATATGGTCGATGTGCCTTGGCAGCTGAAATATTATAAAGCAGTACCTGAGGTTCAAAGTTAACTAGAGAACGAAAAGAAGATAAAATATTTTCCTTTTTCCCATTACTATGCATTGCTGTAGCAAAACTATCCATTACCCAAGCTCCAACAAGACCTGTATCATCTTCGTTTTCAATAAATACATTATTAAAGTCAATCCAATCATATATAACACTTGGTACTTTCTTAATTAAAGGAAGCATTTTATCTAAAATATCGCCCTTTAAAAACCCCTCTGAACCTGGGAAAAATAAGACAGGTTTATTGAGTTTAGCCGACATAAATACTGAGGCTTTTTGCAATTCATTTAAACAAGGTAAATTTGCCTTTCCCCACTCGTTAAAATCTAGCCATTTATCTTGTAAACTATAACCTTCATCTTTAATATCTTTTAAAGTTTTCCATAAAAATTTATGAAAATCTTCAATTTTTATTTTAGAGTTATCCAAATGATACTGACTTTGAGGCTCCTGTAAATAATCTAACCAATCATTTCGCCCCTCCCAGAACGATTTGCTTAATTCCTTTCCAATACCATCTGTGCTGTTAGCCAAATAATCTTGCGTAATAACAGAGGGATTCCAATAAGTATCATCTACTGCTTGTGCCTTTACTGATCCATCGCAATAATAAGAAAATTTATTACCTTTATCAGAATTGGAATTAGAATTATTGGTTGAATCTCCTAAATTCACATGAAGATTATTCAGTTTGCTTGTACTCTTAGCAATTCCCCACTCTAATTTAGTAGATTCTTTAGGTACCTCAGGTTGATATTGAGATTCATTACATTCTTCACACCAATAAGGGAACACTAATTTCTCACCTTCAGAAACATTAATAACGGGCAAAAGTACGATATTAGGAATATACCCTAATACACCATCTTCAGGATGCATGACTGTTGCGCGAGATGTATGAATCTTATTACTATACCTAGATGCATGAAAATCGTATTGATAGTAACCATATCTTAAATAATTCCATGCCCTTGGGTACTTACGAACATATTCTTCCTCTTTCTCGGTTCCTTGTGCATTTTTGACCAGTCTTAATTCTTCACGAGTAGGTGGCATTAGATTAGGTGGCACGTTCCAACGTAAAAAATGTTCTTGATAACGTGCTCCATATTTTGTTTTTTTGATCATAACGGAATCTATTCCGTTTGATGGATGGTTTACATAATTTCTTGTGATAGGTTGTAAAATTTCAGTTTTAGTCTCTATACTATCGAAATCAAAAAATTCTCCTACTTGCCTACCTCCAAGCATAGCGATTGGTGTTTCATTTTTCGAAGATGTATTTTTAGATACTAGATTTCCAAAGAAAAAGGGAATTAAAGTCACCATATTATTTTCCCAGCTAGGAGCTGAATCTACTTTTAATGTAAAAAATGCACTTGTCTCATCAAATACACCTTTTAGCTGAATTAAAGAGTCCCCCCACCAATTAGTATTAGTTCGATAATTCAACTTCCCTATGGAGGCAACTAGATCACCTGTATCTCCTTTTAATTGCATGGTAATAATTGGTGATTGTTTCATACTTTCATAGTATTCATCCTCACCGTAGTACTCTATATCCATGCTATCCCTAAATATATCTAAACCATGATTTTCACTCATGATAGTAACTGGAGCAAGTTCACCACTAGGTGATACATAATGCGTATATCCAGCATATGTGTCTAGTGTGTATGAATAAACAGTTGTATAGTCTACAGATTTTCTATAAAAATTAGAAATCCATTCTAAGAAACCTTCTTTTTCTCTAGGAATATCTTTAGTGTTAATTTTTACAGCCCCTGTTGACTGTGCGAATGCTAAATACTCATTATCCCACCTACGCATAATCATATGCCGAGTGATGCATAACATACCTTCTCGAGATTCAAAAGGAGGTAGATATCCCTCTTCTCCTTTTACAAATAACCCTTTTTCAAAAGTAATTTTATATAGATCTACTTTTGGAACTTGATTGTTAAAATTTTGCCACCAGTAATTACCTGATTTATCTTTAAATCTTCTAAATACTTTATCAAACATATCATCTAAAAAATTATCTTGTCTTAATGTTTCCTCTACCCAAGGCATTTATATCCACCTCTCTTATTTGTTGGGATTATCCCTTAAACATTGAAAGTTTATCCAAACATATTTCGATTGCCCACCTTTATTATCAAAGCGGAATGTAATTGGGGTACCTGCTTTTACTGTTTTCACAGCCATTAAATAAGCACCTTCTGGTAAATCCTTCGTATAAATTTCATCAAATACGTAGTTATTTTTATGATCGTCTCCAATAAACAAACTCCAATTATCAAAGGAATGATATCTAGATGCTCCTACAGCTACGGAGACCAGCTCAATATCAAAATCAGGAATAAATTGAATATCAAAGTGCCCTAAAGTACCTAGTACCTCTAAAATTTTCCCCTTTATATAAGGAACTGTTTTTGTAGGCATAAATGGATAATCTAAACGTCCACCACCCAATCTACCTACTCTATCTATTTCCCCTCCAACTACTACATTTGCCCCAAAACTCATGTAGGACCTCCTCTCTAAATTTCATCTGTTATCTTTGGTCCGAGTTCCACATTAACATCTACAGGAGACGATGGATTATATCCATCAGACCAACCATCTGGAGAGATTTCAATTTCTTCATTAGATGCATATCCTATTTCTGCATAGTCTACATAATCCTCTACTATCACTTCTTCATAATTACTATATTTACCGTTATAAAAATCAGATGGATTTTCATATTTAGACGGCATAGAACCTTCTTCGATTTCGTCCTCACTCCAGCCCCATTCCGAGTCAAAATAAGTGAGTTTAACCTTTTTAAAATTACCGTAATCATTTTCCCTTATAATCTTTGCAACAACTTCTTGGGATTTACCAAACCACTCTGTTTTTATAGAAACTTCTGTAATCATAATATTGTTGATGTACTCATAATCTTGAATTTCATCAGATACAGATGGATTGAGCCCACGGACTAAAGAAATTTTATCTAATGCACCATTTCGATAAATAATTCGGATCTCATTAATTACATGATTAGCTATTGAATTTTCTGTTTCCCTTATGACTTCAAATGAATCTACTTGCCATTGAGAAGAATTCAATGTTGTTACACCATTGTCGTTATCATTATTGAATAGCGGACTAGTAAAATGGTGTCTTGTTCCCTTTCCTTGATTAACTTTTCTATTGATCATATCAAGTATTGGATATACATCATTTACGTTCATATGACTCTTTTGCGCCATTTTCCCACCTCGCTTTCCATAGCATTATAAGAAAAAACAAGGAGATTCCTAACGTTCTGTAGGAATCTCCTTGTTTTTTTAGCTATAATAATTCTCTTTGTCATGCCAAGTAAATTCTAGGAAATTTAACATACCTTCCTTATTTCCAACAAGTCGGTTCCCTTTTATGACATAATACCCTGCATTAGAAGTATTACTATCATAAACATAACAACCATCTAATAACTCTATCATTGGATTTCCTTTAACAACGGCATTAAAAGTACGGGCTTGTCTTTTCATATCAAAAAATAATTTGTTCGAGATATCCTCTTTGGTTCCTCTTGCATTTGAACCAAATCGCTCATCAATCCAATCAGCAACAATCTTAGCCGTTCTCATATTACCCTTTGTAGATATAAGAAGATCTTTATCTACAAAATGCTCAATTTGCCCACCATTACCAACAATAATAAGATGATTACGTATACGAGAATGGTCAATAGAAGTGGAAAGAGAATATAAATTCTCACCATCTATAAATGACCATTTTGCCTCACTTGCATTAATTTTACGGATATTTTCCAATCTAAATGTTCCATAACGATCACAGTAAGAGCGATACATAATATCTCCAATCACTTCATGAACCGCATCAGATGCTCTTGTACCTTCTAAAAAATCTATCGCCTGTACATAAGGATTTTTATAACCTTGTGCATCTTGTACAGTTGCTATATCTTTTTCGACATATTGTTGACTTTTAGTATCCCAGACGACTGCCTTTTTCCCACCTCTATCGATATCAATATAATACGTTTCTTCAATAATCGCATCAGCATATCTCAAATCATCTTCATGGATTCTCCATCCAATCATTCCTGCCTCATTTACGATATTATGAATAATAGATGATTTAACCCACATGGTTACTGGTTGTTTTTCATCACCATGTATCTCGTCTCTTCGAGGAAAAGTTAGAACCCTATCAAAAACATGTTCTTCTAACATATCGTACATATCTACACAATTAATAGTAATTGTTTTTTCATCAGAATTTTGCTCAATCTCTCCTCTTATACGTCCTGTAAAAACCCTTACTAGGTTTTCACCATAGCCTGCATAAACACGTACTGGGGTAGCTTCACTTAACACATGTCTGATTGCACCATTCTCATAATATGACATCTCTGCTTCTCTTAAATTCTCAGGGAAGATATTGGCTCGTTCATATGTAGGAGAATAAATACCATGTTTATTGTCTAAAGTAATTCTTGCAGTTGCGACTCTGGCGTCAAAATGGCTATTTATCTCCCATTGTAATACATCTTGGTCTACTGTAAAGGTTTTATCGTATACAAATGCCCCTGTATCAACCCATACATCACGTTTACGAGCCTTAATTCTTTCATCAACATATTGTGCACCGTATTGAGTTTCAATTTCCACTACCTTAAAGCATTTTAATCCAAATACAGCCTCACCACTTACATTATTTAAGGAGAAATCTAATATATGTGAATTGGTCCCTTGTATATCACTTGCAACCCATTTTGCATAAACTGGAGGTTCATATGTAGGTTGTGTTGTATTGTTCTCTTTTGTATATCGTTTTACAATCATTCCGTCATATGTAACCGTTACGGAATCTCCTTCTTTAAGATCTGCATAGAAAGCATATTCATAAAATCCGTCTGAAGAGAAGTTATGTTTATATCCAAAATCTTCAACTGCTCCTTTGGCAATATTCTCATTAAAACCTAAATACTTTTCACCTGTTGACCAAGCTGTAAAATGGGTTATGTTCTCTTGTCCATGCCAATTCCCATCCAGATTTGCATCCTTATCAAAGCACTTATTAAACTTAATATTTTGGGTAATGGTCATTTGGGGTGGTGGTTGACTAACACCACTTCCATTTCCTGTACTATTATCATTTCCGCCCGTATTACCGCCTCCATTATTACCTTTACCGCTTGGTGCTACTCCTAATTTTTGAGCACCTGTTAAAACAGGATATGGATCAATATGATTATTTCCACCATAAATCCATTCACCTTTCCAAATTTCAAAGTGTAAATGGGCGCCATAAGATTGACCTGTATTTCCGACTTTCCCTAAACGTGTTCCTGGAGTAACTAAATCACCTTTTCGAACCTGTAAAGAATTATTTTGCATGTGGGCATAAACTGTCATATATCCATTATCATGTTGAATCATTACACAATTACCATAAGATGTACTTTTATAAGCCTTATGTACATGTCCAGCCCAAGCCGCTACTACCCACATACCATTAATTTTACCTTGGGATGTATGTATAATATCAGTACCCTTATGCCCTGAACGTGCACCCCCACCCTTATGTTTCATATGGTGTGAAGATACTTTCGCACCATTTCCAAATGAAATTCCTTCAACAGGAAAAGTAGCACCGGATAACGCACTAGAGCTTGCATTATGAACTTCTTTCCTTTGTTCCTCAATTGTATAAGTCTCAGCTTTCTCACAACCACAGTCTTCTTCCTTCTTGGAAACATTTAGATTTGTAGAATGCTTTGGAAACAGATTTTTATTAATAATAGAACCAGATTCTTTACAATGCCATTTTTTTTGCCTAGATTCACCAATAATTCTATCAAAATAGCTTTTCACAAGTTTTTTCCAGTTAGGTCCATCTGCTGACCATTTCCACTTTTTATATCCTTTATCTCCACCTTCATGGAAATAATCAACATCACTAGCATCCATATATCCATTGGAAATTTTTGCGTATCTGCTCCTCATTGCTTCGGAAAAACGTTTTGCAGCATACTTCGCTTGGGTATCTATCCCTTTATATTGAGGATCGCATGAACCCGGGCAACCATATCCTACTATATAACTTCCTTTTTCAGGTTTCCCTTGTCCCAATGTTCCAAATCCTGTTTCATGTTTCGCTACAGCTAATAGAAAGAAATAAGCAACATTGGGACACTTATAATGTTTTACCCATTTATTTAAGGCACATTTAATATACTCAAACCTATCCCCTGACTCTCCACCTTTTGTAACAGAACTTGGCTCAGCACCTGCTACTGGTGTTGTTAAAGTCGCCTCTGCTGCCTGATGCACAATAGATGCTTCTCGAATTCTGTCCCAAACTTCAAACTTATTTTTCATTCCTGGTACATAGGCCATTTTATCAAATTCAATAATCACCCTAGGTTCATGACCTAAAGCATTAACTTTTCTCATTACGTCATTTAACAACTGAGGCGCAGGAGTTCTATGATCAAATACGTTCGGCATACCTTATTCCCCCTATCTAAATCTTTCTAGTGCCCATTCTGTAAATCTATGTAAATATACAATTGCTTCAGCTCTAGTTACACATACCTCAGGTTGAAAGGAATCATCTGCGTAAAGTGGAAATACATAACAACCATCATTAAATTTTTCATCTAATATATTTAAGACTGATTCGGCATACCATTTTCCTACAATCTTATCTTTATCTTTAATGTATCTCTCCGTTTGCTGAATTGTATTATTCACATATCCTCTATCTGTATATCGATTATAAATATTCATTCTTAAACGTTGTAACAAAGTAAAAAACTCTCCTCTATATATCGTTATATCAGGAAAGAATCTATCATTATAGAGTGCGCAACTTGACATAGGGACAACTTTTTCTCCCTGCCTATTTTTGATTTGAGCACCCTTTTGATAATTGTAATTCACATAAATAGGAAACTGATTTAAATTATAAGATACATAAAGATATCCATTAATTATAGTAAAACAGTCTCGTTTAAATCCTAACGTTCTTGTAAGTGCATCTTGTATGGATTCGTCTTCATTTACATCTACATGTATTCTCTTTAACTTCTTGTTCATGCAAACTGCTATTTCATTTAAAGAGTAAGTGATATCAAATACGTAATTATTTGCTTTTTCTAACTTTTTTGCCGGATAAGCCAAAGAGCATCCGCTCATCAAAGGATAAATCTGACAGTTTTCAAGAGTATGATCTCCTTCATGCATTTCCACTACCCCAGATAAAAGAATACTAACTTCTCTTCCATTGGTTAACGGGTAACCAATATGTATAAAATTATCCTCAAGTTTAGATGGGAGTGTAGGCACCCCATCAATATAAACAAACACCATTTCCCTAGAATCAGGTTTATATCCGCTTACTTCAAACTTGGTTTGTCCCTCTGTTGAAGTGAAATTATGAACCTGACGTGACTTGCCACCAATAAATTGGTTATAGGTTTTTCCACTAAATAAGGTTTCTTCTTTTTTTGTATCAATAAATATATTATCTGTTTCTAATACTGCACGATAAAACCAATCCTTTGGCCCCACATCTAACCATCGCTTTGGCATTTTTAATACCCCCTCAATATCTTTTCGATGTATTTAAAAGTCCTTGTCATATAGGATGCCGTTTGAGCCCTTGTAATCCAAACTTCAGGTTGAAAATACTGTACAGGTGTTCCATCACTAGCATAAGTAGTGATAAGTCCCCTTTTTTGCATTTCATCTATATACGTTTGCGCCCAATGATTTTCAATATCTATAAAAGGATATTGATGACGATATTCGAAATCTTGTTTTCGAATTAACATAAGGTTTACAGTAATGATATATTTCGTCTCAAATTCTGCTGTTTTAATATCTAAATCACCATTAACAATCCCTAAATAAATCGTGCCTTTTTCATCATAGTATTTGTGTTCTGCACCAATAAATTGTAGCCAGTCTGCAAATTCCTCTTTGCTCGCAAATAAAAATTGAATGGTAGTAGAATAATGAGAAGTCCCTTTCCCTACCAATCCTGCAGAAGATTGAATATTTTCGTTTATATGGGATTTTAATACTGGCGTTGGTGGCTTATAATCGCCAGTCATACGCCCCCTTACTTGTACAAAACGAATCCCGTTATCATAAAATAATTTACGTTTAAATACATCATCATTAGATTTACTTGGTTTTTGTTGTGCCATTTAATCACCCCTTAGTATTATAAGAAACCCCACCTAATAATTAGATGGGGTTTTGTAATTAGAATGTTGGATATCCCCAAGGGGCTGAATTTAACTGATTTCGTAGTGGTGTTGTTCTACCTTGTGCTAATCCTTTTCCTAAATTCATTCCAAGATTCGCTAACTGTTGACTAGAAGTTTGTCCAGTTACATTAGGTAACGTAATATTGACATACATATCTCCTGATTGAACACTAAAGTTTGAATGTGTACCTTTACTTGTTAGATAATCATACTGAGACATAACCTGTACGCCTTCAGGAAGATTAAATGTTCCACCCATTTGTGCTCTTAACTCTTGGTGGATACCAATCTGTGCCTGTAAAGATTGCTTTGTCAATTCTCGAATATCTTTCATGATTTGTTCGTATTCAGATGAACCTTCTTCAAACTTACCACTATTTCGCTCTGCAATTCTTACCGCTAAGGTCTTATCTATAAGTGATTTACGATCTTGTAATTCTCTTACTCTTAGATCACGTGCTAAGAAACTATCATCTCCTATACTTGGTCCAAAGTTTACACGTTCCTGCATGTACTTAATTTCCAAATCATCCATATTATTACCGAAATCATGTCTCCAAGCTGTAAGCCTTTGTATCCTTAAATTTTTAACTTCTAATTCAGCACTTGCGATTTGTTGACTCAATCCTTGAATAGTATCTTGTAACTGACCATCTGGATCTGCTAACTGTTGGGATTGCAGATTTGCCAGTTTACTTTTCATTTCTCCAATCATAGATTGGCTTGAAACAATCTGTGAATCAATATAAGTAGGACTCTCTGTGTTCATGCTAATAGCATTTAATGTATCCTTATACTGTTTCTTAGCCTGTGCTCTAGAAAATCCTTTCTGAGTGTCGTTAATATAAAATTCTGTTTTAATACGTTGTGCTTCAATTTGTTTTTTCTTATCTTCTAGGTCAAATTCAGCTTTTAATTTCTTTTCTTTGTCCTTACTCCGTTCAACAGATTCTTTAATTTTTTTATAATCAGCCGTCTCTACCTTTTCTCTAGTTTCTGGGTCCACAGTATACCTTTTCCCGTTTTTTTCTAATTCTTCCAACTCTGCTTCTCGCCCTCGAGTAAAGTTATGAAGCTCGTCCATCTCTTTTTTGTAAGCTTCTCGCTCTTGTTGAATTACTTGTAACCTAAGTTTCATATACTCTTTTGAGTCAGCTTTCACACCATCTAGAAGGGCGGTAATTAAGTTAAGTTCTCCCTTATTACTGGCAACTTTCTGGCTCTCTTGAATACGAGATTTTAAATCATCATAAGAAAAGTAATCATATTGACCCTCATCTATCATTTTATTCTCCCAAGCTTTACGAGCTTTTTCTGCTTCATCCCTTCGCATATTCTGCTCTGATTCAGAGATGGCCGATTTCCTATATTGATCTATAAACTCTTCTTTTTCCAATTCCTGCTTCTTAGCATACATTCCAGATTGATTTAAATACGATTGTGTTAAATCTGTTAAAGATGCTTTTGAATAATTCCCATCTTGGCCTTTAGATTTTGCATCATTTTCCCTTTTTTCATTCTCTTTTTCTAAAGCTTCTTTCCAATTCGACGTTCCATATTCTCTCTTTATCCAATTCTCAAAACTTCCTTTAAATCCCCCTTTTCCGCCAAATAATTCTTGACCTAATCCCACATCGCTAATATCTACGTCAGAGTGTCCTGGCGAAAAAGTATTTGTAATTTTATTCCACGCTAGTCCAGCCCATCTTAGTTTACTACTCCATTCACCTTCATCTTCTTCATATTTAACATATGCTTCAGCGGCACCTGCGGTTTGATTATGATAATCTCGTATTTTTTCTTGCTTGGTCGTTAAACCAAAGCTCTCAGCAGAATTCGTTAAAACATCACCAACAGCGGTTGCAATAGCTAATTGTTTAGCAAATTTTCCTACGCTGCGTGTAAGTCCCATAATAGCCCCACCAGCTCCTCTTGTTCGCTGTGGGATAGTATCAAGAAAATCAAGAAAACCCTTCATTCTATTTTTTGATGCACCTTCAGCTTCATCAGCTACCTTTTTTACGGCACTTGATAAATCCCTGTACGCAGTGGTACTTTGTCTTGTTTGTATAGTAGCCTTTCGGTTACTAGCCTCATATTCATCGAGTGCCTTATTAAGCCCATCCATATTATTTATCGATTTACCTACACTTTGATAGTTTTGATCTAGATATGTCTCAAATCCAATACGTTTTTGATCATCCATTTGAGCTAAACGACCAGCCGTTGATTTTTGATTCTCATTCATACTGTCAAAGTTAGTCCTATTTGATAAGGTATTCACTAAATGCTCTGAGAAATTTGTGGTAAAAACGTCTGTTAATAATTTACTTTGGGTAAGGTTGCGAGCATTATAGGCTGAACGAGTATGTAATTCATCAGCTGTTAATTCTTTCTTTTCACCCTTATAATAGCCTTTAGATTCATCCATGATGCTAAGGAAATCGGCCATATTTTCAGCTTTTCCACCATGATCTTTTACATATTCTTTTATCTCATTCTTTCTATCCTCTTTTAAATCCGCTAATTCTTCAAAATAACTTTTTAACGTATCATTTTTCATAGCCGCACGATAGAATTTTTTGTTATTTACTTGATTACGTAAATCTTGGCTCTCCCCCAAAACATGATCATTTAAAAAACCTACCGCTCCGTCCACTTTACGATTTGTAAAAGATGTACCACCAAAGAATTTGTTTTCCATAGTGGCTTTCTTGTAATGCTCTTCATAATTACTCAATTGACCTAATCGTTTGACTCCATGAATAGCACCAAAACCTACCAAGGCATTACCTAAAATCGTAATTAACTGCGCAAATAGCCCTGCATGTTTCTCCATTCCCTGGGCTAAGTTTGTAATAATTTTTGCCAAAGTTTGAATCTCTGGATTTAGCGCATCTAATACTGACACTAATGCATTATTAACAGATACCCCAGCTCTTTCCATTGTCACTGAAGGTGATTTCATCGTTACCGCAATCATTTCTTGAAGGCGTGCAGGATCTTTTTTAAATTCATTAATTTCTTGCTTAATTTTCCAATACGATAAATCCTTACTGTTATTTATCCCCGCTTTATGCATGGTCTCTAAAAAGGACATCAGTTTTGGTGGCTGGTTTGCCCCACCTTCTCCATACAGAATGGATTTTACTTTATCTTCTCCAATATATTTATTTTTGCTTGCTTTCGCAGTGTCTGATAGGATATCAATGAAATTCCGACGTACTTTCATACCACTTTCATTTTTTTCAAATACCTTTACACCATAATTTTCTAATTGCTTAGAAACAGATGGTAAAGTAATACGTTCTGCAATCGTTTTTAAGGCTGCACCTGCATTCTCCCCTGTTTCTCCTGAAGTTTGAATAGCTAATGCATTTAAAGTCACTGCATCTTCTGCATTCACTCCCACTGAATGGAGTGCTGTACCCGATTTTGACATTGCCTTCATAATATCTTCACTGTTCGCTTTAGTTTGACTCGTAGCAACAGCAAAAGAGTTAACTACTCCATCCAACTCCCAGACAGATAATTTAAACTGTGCCATAATTGTCTGTAATCCTGGAGCAATTGTTTCAACTAAGTCTGATTTGTTATCTAAGCGATAAACCTTAGAAGCTTGATCAACAAATTGTCGTGCAGATTGTTTATCTCCTGTTACATTTGATGCTATACCAGCTACCTTAGACATTCTTTCGTAATCAATGCCGTAAAGTGTAGATAAATCACGTACATTATTCATTAGATTTCCAGTATCATTATCTAATTTTAGCCAATCTGTATTTCCATTTTTGTTTTTATATTCTGGTTTCAAAGAGAAGTTTTGTGTAATCTTTAACTGTTCTAACTGAGAAATTTTAAAGGTTTCCATTGCTTTAGTTATCGCAGCCATTGGATCTAGCATTGAGCCCGAAGCAAGGCTCCTAACTTTTTTGGTAACCGCTCCAGCCATTCCAAACCCATCAAAAGGATTGTCTTGTTTTGTGGATTTACTTGCACTAGAATCGCTATTATTTTTATTTGTATTACTATGATTTGATCCACTTGAGTTATTTAAAGTATTAGCACTATTTCCTGCAATAAAGCTTAACTGTCTATTACTATTCGCCTTTTGAGGGTTAGTATTAATTTCTAGAATTTCATTCCTTATATGTGCAAACTGCTTATCAACGGACTCCTTGATTTTTTTAATAATTTGCTTATTCAGCTTGTTAATTTCACTAGTTAAATATTGCGTTATATTAGAATGAGGTTCAAAGTCCACAGCTCTTACTGATTGTTTCATTGACATCATTATTTTATTTGTTCCTGCAGTTAACTTTTTATTAATTGTATTTTCCATACCTTCAAACTGCCTTTTTAAAGCATATCCTCTTAGAGATCCTCGATCCACAGAATGAAAAGTATGAGCTAACTCGGCTGGAGAAACACCTAAATCATTTGCAATATACCTTTGAAGTTGTTTAGATATATTTTTCATAGGTACTTCTACAGATTTGAGATCAATCTTTTGCAGCCCTCCTCGTATGCCTTTTATATAATTTTCTATTAAACTATCAATACGTTTAGCTGTTTTTATAATCTCGCTATCAATGCTATTCTCTTCGCTAATAACACCCTCGAAATCAAATTTTATAGAATCTTTTATTTTCCCTCTTACTTTTTTCGTTAATTCAGATAAATCTTTCGATGAAATTGTTAATGTCTGGCCTTCAATAGCAACCTCAGGGTTCAGTAAAATAGGTTTTAATTGATTTTTAATACTTACTAAAATTTGCTTAACCGTTCCCTTAGAAATTTCTAATTTAAGTCCACTCAAGTTATCTGCATTTACTAGATTCCCCCCATTTTCGCGAATGGAATTTACTAATTGTTTAATTTGATTACTAATTAACTTAGAGATTTCTTTATTAATTTTATTAAATTCATCTTTTCCAACTGGTACTACGCTATTATTCATAGCAGAATCCATATTAATGTTTATATTTTTGATCATCTTTACAATCGTTTTATTTAACTCTTTATCTACTTTAGACATCAATTGTTGAACGGTTTCTTGTTTAATACTTAATGGTGCTGCCCCAACTGAAGATAAAGTAATACCATTTGCTTGGACGATATTATTTAATTCTTGCTCAAGTTTTGCTCTAAGGTTGCTTCCCGCTGCCTTAGATGTCTGAGCCGATAACGAAGATAAAGAGTTTTTCATAGCATCTATACGTTTTTCTATACTACCAAAACGATGATCTAGCTGTTCCAACTGTACTCCAAACTCTTTCATATTTTTTATTGACTTATCAAACTCTAGTGCAATAGTAGCACCAATATTTTGATTATTGACTGTCACTTATTTCACCTTCCTTTTACATAATAAAATCCCGCCCTATCCTCAAATAAAAAGGAAGGGCAGGATTATTTATTAGAGAATACCTGCTAACCACTCCATGTCATCAGCATTTGCAACCTCATATCCGTCAATTACTTCTTTTCCATCACTATGTTTTAGATTATTCTGTTCGGCAGCTTGAGCTGAACCGCCCCCAAATAACCCAGTGAAGGACATTGAATGTACCTTAACTGTAAACTCTATATGCTTATGGCATTTCTTTAAGTAATAGTTTAACTGAGGTAATGTCAAATCCCATATATCCTGTTTTTTCATCCCCAGGTAGTGACCTAAGTTAAAGAAAATCTCTGCCCAATCAACGTAGGCATTTTCGTCATATTCTTTTTCTTCTTCCTCAGAGTCTATAAAGACTTTTTTAAGCCATTAAGTCCAATCATAATATCTATAATTTCTTTAGCTGTTACAATATCAATATAATCCCCTAAATAATGAGCTGAAATTTCTTTATAATACGGTTTAAAGCCCATCAATAGGACCTCTAATAGTTCATCATAACTATCATTACCTGTTTCATCTGCAATTAAATTAGCAATAATGACACCTGTATCAATTGTATTCAACTTTTTCATTAGGTTTTTAGCATCTTTTAATCCTAAAGGAGGGATAGCATAGGTTTTTCCATCACGTAATGTTACCTTTTCATCCTCTTCGAAGAATACTTTTTCAATAAACTCTGATTCCTGCTTAGTTAACTTTACTTCCTCTTGTTTATTAGGTTCTTGCTTTTCAACCTTCTCCTCTGCTTCCTCTACAAGAGTAGGTTCCTCGATAGCTTCTTCTCTACTTGGAATTGCTAAATTGCGTTCACTCATTTAATCTCCCCCTATATTACTCTATTACCCCTTATTAAATTTAAAGAGGACGCAAGGAAGGGGATCGCCTAAACGACCTCGTAACTAATATAAGAATTTATGTGTTAAATGTAACAACCTTACGAAAAAAGGTTTAAGTGATAGATATTTTTATAATCCATTCTCACCCTTATCTAAAATGTTTAAAAATGAATTAATAAAAAAAGAGGATACATAAGTATCCTCTTCTCTAATTAACAAACATCGCCACTTTTTTCGATTTGATAACGCTTAATAGAACCTAAACGACTGTCTGTACGTTCCCCATCAATAACTGTAAGTGTAATACTGTGAGTCGCTGCTGTTTGTCGTGCTGTGTCTAATGTAAAGTTAGATTTCACTCGGCAAGAATATAGTTCAACTTGGTAACCTTGAATGCTACCATCCATTTGTTCAAAATGTCCATCATGAACAACAGATACTGTAAGAGGAAAATCGCGAGAACCAATTGCCATTACATCTACAACCTCTGGGCGCTTGTAGTTCACATAAATTTGCTCTCCTTCAAGATAATCATTAAACTTAATCTCCCCTGTAGAAGGATCAATTGTATACTCACCTTTTGCAGGATTAGTTGTTACTTTTTTAAGTAATTTATTCTCTTTTACTAATCTTACAGATACATGCTCTGTCTTAGAAGAAGCTGAACCTAAAGATCCACCAAATAGAGGATTCTTAAGAGTCACTAGTCCACCTTTAACATCATGACGTTCTTCTAATACCCATACGAAACCATCAGGATCGATAGATGATGATGCTACAGGATAATAAACTACTACAGTATCACCTTCAACCGCACCACCTTTTAGTGTTACAGCTGATCCATTTACTGTAATTGCTGATTCTGGTACAAATGAACCTGCAACTTGGTTGAAAATCTGTACTTTAGGTGCTCCGCTACCTGTTAATACTGGACTAGATAATTTAATAGAAACAGGTTCAGTATCGCCAGCAATTGTTACTGTTTCATTTTTCAATTCATAGGCTAAGCCGCTAACTCCTTCTCGAAGTTTTGCTCCTAACACAAGACGTACCATGTTTAAATCAAATTTTGCATCCTCTGCAGTAATATCAATTACCTTTTTACGTAGTAGTGTATCAATAGGTGCTGAAGAGTCTCCCCCTTCAATATCAACCATATCCAACTGCACATCAAGACGCATATTCGCCATGTGACCTAGTGTAATTAATTCATCACACCCTGGAATTTTAGCCATAAATTTACCTGCACCTTTAATAATCATTTTCTTATTCTTACTGTTAAACTTGTCAAATTGTGACATTAACTACACCCCTCAATTTCAAAAATAAATTCAAATCTAGTGAAATACTTATAAGAGTGTTCTATTTCACTTGCAACCTCTGCAGATCCTACATACTGACCCTTGAAAAATACTCCTTTAAATAACTGCAGAGATTGATTATCGAATAATTGATTTATTCTATCTGCAAGGTCTAATGCCAATTCCACATCATCATTTGTGTAGATATCGAAGTCAAATGTTATCACATGAATATTATTGTTTCGTTCCTTTTGAACAAATGACTTGTAAAATGCAATTAAAGGAATTTGGTTATTTAGTGCCTCTTTAGGAGACATACGTTTTTGTATGTGCATTTCATTTTCCATATCTACTGTAATATTATTAAGACCCATACATTTACGTATTACACTATCTTCTCTCAATGTCTTATGTATGCAAGCATAAACATCAGTGATACGTGGAAAGAACAACTCATCACACCCTCTTGTAAGTATTTGCAGTAACAATATAAGAAAATCACAATGAAAATTTAACATCACTTAGAATAAATTTAGTCAAACTCTATCTCACCCCATAATTACTCTTAACAAAATCAATTTTTTACACTTAGCTTCTATTAAGCTCTCACGTACATTCTTAACTATTGAATTGACATGATCAAAGATTTTCTTATTTATTCTTCAATTAACAAATTAGCAATTCTATTAAAGAAGTATTTGTCATTTAACATAAAACATGTAAACGATTTATTTCTCTGAATTTGTTTATAAATTACACTAAATAATTAAATCCACTTTGAAATTGATGGAACTCAATATAAAAATAATGGTTTTAAATATTTTTAGTTTCTAAAATGAGATAGTATTGAATCTATTTTTATAACAAATAATCATTATTAAATAATAGATAATAATTTATTAATAATATTATTTAGCTTTAATATGATGGATTCAGCTTTTACCTTTAAATTAAATGCTGCAATTTATACATTGTGATTCAGCAACAACCTTTAAACTAATAAGTCTCTTTACAATTCACTTGCAACTATAGTTACTTAAATTTCGATAACTATAGGGAGGTGATATCTTGAATTTACATAAAGATAGAAAGTTAAACACTACTGATATAAAAAAATATTTTTCATTTTTATACAATGATAAACAGATAAGAGCTGTCCTTACTACAAGTAATCAACTCTTATTTGTTGGATACGATATTGGGAAAAATGCAATTGGAATAAAAAATCCTTATAGCTTAATCGAAAATATGGACAAACGCTCTAAATGCAGTGCTGTAATTACCTTTAATCAGGATATTAACCCTCAACGCTATATTTTAGTTGATTTAGAGGGACTCCACCATATGGTCTATAGAGCCAGAAAAGTTAAGGTTAATAGATTAGATTTTATTCATTGGGCCATATCTTTAGAAAAAAATATACTTTAATTCATTTCATTATGTTAGCTTTTATTGGGGTAACTATCTTTCAAATGATTTATTAAATATCCCAGCTAAATATTAATTATTTTGTAAACCTCAACTTTCTAACAACTTATTACGACTTTTAAATAGGAATTGGAGGTGAGATAATGAATTTTGATATAAGTATAAGCCTGTTGCTATTTATATCCTTAGGGGTACGCGCATTTTTATTTGAAATAAAATTTCAGTACACACGTGAAAAATTACGTAGTATTCATGAATTGTTTGAAATTTTTTTAGACTGTTCTTTTTGTAATGGCTTCTGGACTGGTTTTTTTGGTTATGTAATTGTAAATGGTATTGATATTATTCTAATACCATTTGCTATTTTAGTTGGTTCTTCCTCATACTATTTAACGCTATTTGTTAAGAGTCTTACACAAAGAAATTAAGAAACACAGTTTATGTCCTTTATTTCTTAAATTATCCATTCTACATCTTTATCTACTTAACCCTACTAAACTTTAGTAGGGTTTTATTCACTATTCTTATTATTTCTATCTCTATACAAATTCCTAAACAAAAAAATTGTTCAAAATAGCAAAGTACATTTTGTACTGTACCTTGTTTACGCAACTAAAACAATAAATAAGACGACTATTAAACTATCTATCACCTTTAGAAATGGAGTGAACAATATGATTTTCTTTTCAAGTAAGCACCGAATTAAAGATCTTTCTTTCCTAAATAAACTTTGGATGACACCCGTAGCTTATGGACTAAAATATCTTGCCGGAACTGTAATATACATTGCAGATAAATTTGATGAAAAGGTAAGATTTGAAATCCTAAAAAGACATATCTAAAACGGAGGAAATGAGAAAATAAAAAGAGGATTTATTCACTTTAAGAAAGGTTATAACGAATTGATAAAGGCCACTTTAAATTCCTGCCATCATGCAATGAATTAAAAAACATTTATAAATCCTTTCTTGAAAACTTTAGTCAGGGAGATATTATTCCTATAAACTATACAGGATAGTATTAGGTATCGCGGTGATTTCAAGTATAATTACGGACTTAAAAAGTTTAAAATTGCGTTAGTAAGAAAGAATCACTCTAAGGATATTTTTACTAACGCAATCTTATTTATTTTTGAAAAAATATTTTAACAATCTATAAATAGATTTTCTACCTAAAACATCGTATTATCATTAGCTGCTTCATTTGGAATCTCTTGAATTACATCCCAGTGTTCGACAATCTTTCCATCCTTTATACGGAAAATATCCACTATAGCAACTCCCTTATCTTGAGAGTTAGTACGAGAATGTACATGAAGAGCAACTGTATCTCCTTCAGCTACTACACGTTTAATTTCTGCAGAAGAATTAGGGTTCTTAACAAAATCCTCCTTAAAGAAATCCATGAAAGCTTTTCGTCCATCAGCTACAAAAGGATTATGTTGCTTATACTCTTCACCTACATATTTTTAGTAAAAAAACTCATAGTTGAATTTAATGTATCTAATTCCTTTTATTATCAGAATAAGCCTTTACAACAACTATTTTTTATTTCATTAATTCTATAGTTTCTTTAATACACTTACCATTATCCATTGTTATATCTAATTTCTATTTAAAACCCTTCTTTGTAAGTTTACACCTATGTATCGTGTTAAATTGTGTGTGGCAAGATAAAACAAGCTTTTAAATTTAATTATTGTTAGGTAGCTTCTACGGTATGATATTATCAAACAATCAGTTATACATATAAACCTAAAATTTCAACAATCTGACGTGCCTTAGCATTATCTATATAATAATGCATCTCTAACCCTCTTCTTTCTGAACGGAGTACGGTTCTCCTCAATTTTGATAAATGTTGTGAAACAGTGGATTGGGGGAGTCTTAATATTTCCGTTAACTGTGTAACATTACATACTTTATGGTGCATTAATTCATTTACAATTTGTAATCGGACAGGATGTGCCATTACTTTTAATACATCTACATCGTCTTCATGGATTTCAGCTAGATTTCTTTCAGATATTAATGTTATCATTTCGCATTCTCCTTTATTATTAATTTCTCTTTTCCTTTTATCCTTATAATTAATACTTATAGCTAATTACCATTTGTCCTGTTGAGAAAATATATTCTCTTTTTAAAACAAAAAGGACACCAATTCATAAAAACGTTTTTTACTGCTTTAATGAATTGATGCCCTCTAATTTTTTGACCAGAATATATCTTGTTTTAAAGGATATCCTCAATTCCTTTTTCTCACATCTAGTAAAAAATATGTATTTCCTTTAAAATCCATATCAAGAATATTCTTCAAACTCTAAAAACATAAGTTTATTACAAAGTTTCTATCGAAAAACAATATGCAACTGGCTGGGGCTATTATGAAACTTGGTTTAATTGGAACTCTATGTTACCAGCTGGTACAACTTAAGAATTAGTCACTTTCTCAGACAATGGAGAAGATATTTGGGATGCAGGCACATTCCGCTATAAAGTTGAAGTTACAAATGCTGACGGTTCTGTTGATACAATTTACATAGCGCCAATAACATTAGTAAATTAAATAATAGGTTGGCTTCACATCTTATAATATATACTTTAACAATATCATTAAATCTTCACATAGATATACTGGATCATGAAAAGAAGGATTACACCTTCCTTTTTTATATTTTAAAATAAAAACGTATCCCCACCTATATTTATCTATACCAATTTAAGAAATAAATAATTCAAAAAGAAAAACACTACAACAAAGAATGTCTATTTGTTTCTTTTCGTTAATTTTCCTACATGTTGTATATAAAAAAATAAAGTAATACCTGTCATAGTAATTAAAAAGATTTGATAGTAATCAATCAACTGTAGTACCCCCTCCATACCAAAATAAACTCAACGAAATATTCACTATAAAACCAACGTATGTAAAAAAACAGCTACAAGTCCATTCATAGTTTTAAAAATTTGTCCTCCTCTTCTTCTAAGAATATTCAAAATTTCAAATAGATTATCTTATATCGCCATCTTATGTATGCAGAATTACATATCAAACCATATCGAAAATCATTCTCATTGTAACTATAATGGTTTCAAGAAGTGGTATTTTTACTTCCTTTTCAAATCTCAAAATATATTAAAGGAGACACTAACATTGTGAAAAAAGCTATTTTAGCAGGGGCACTAGGAATTGTAGTACTATCAGGTATGAATTTACCAGGAGTAGAGGCATCAAAAACAAGTGCAGCAACTACAAATTTAGAAACTCAAGAAGTTACAAAATACTACTCTATGAGTTCCTATGAAGTTTCCCCAAAAAAATCATTTAATCTTAATAAAGGGGAAGAACTTACGGTCTTTGTACAAAATTCCGGGTTCCCAATTTCTTATACAGTCTTTGATGCAGATAATCAAGTAATTGGCACATACAATGCTAATTCACCATATGGTCGCGTATTCAAAGCACAATAAGACGGTAATATTTCTGTTCAATTTCAAGCAGGAGTAAATTCTTCTTACATGAAGAAAATGAATTTCACAGCTAAATTCGCAGTTTCTAAACTTAACCAACAATAAAAAATTTAACGATCCTCTTTAAAAACAAATTAAAAAGGTATATCCCTTCAATGGGATATACCTTTAACTTTAGTGAATTTTATATTGACCAGATAACCTCTCTTGCGCCATACGAACTAAACGTTTCGTAATCTCTCCACCTACTGAACCATTTGCTCGTGAAGTTGAATCTGGTCCAAGTGTAACGCCAAACTCCTGAGCAATTTCATACTTCATTTGCTCAATTGCACTTGCTGCCGCCGCTACCAAAATCTCGTTTGAATTATTATTTTCTCGAATTTGCATTTCTAACACACCTCCATTTAATTGGTAATATCATGCTCTATTTCCAATTAAATATGCAAAATTTATATTTATTTAAGTAAGCGTGTGATTTACATTAATACATTCCAATTAAAAAAGATTTTACAAATGAATCAATATAATCCTTATTGATTATATTGAATTTTAAACTATCCATTAATTCTTGTAACTCTTGTGATAGCCAACTTAATGATGTTGCTAGTTCCGCAATAGTGAGTTTAGTGTTTCACTGAACTCTTTGATGTTCGGATATTAACAATATATTGTTAATAATCACCATTTTATAGGTACACCTACATATAGGCCAAGTATGCAATTACAGAACGTTTGTTATAAAAAAACGTAAACATGTCAAACAAAAAAGACTCAATTACTATATCTCATCCCTTCTTTTAAATATAAATCTACTACCTCGTTCTTAAATTCTACATTGTTAGTGACTCTAATTTTCCCCATAGAAAAATCCGCTCTTAACTCTCAATCAATTTCTTAAATTTCTTTTCTAATTGATCTGGTGGTAATACACCTCGCACATGATCTACTATAATTCCATCTTTATTAACAAAAAATGTCGTCGGTAAAGAAAATACTTTATAATCTAGTCCAGCTACTCCGTCCATATCTAGTAGAACAGGAAACTCAAACCCATAGCGATTAGCAAATGCGCTTGCTTCTTGTACTGGGTCACTAACAGTTGCATTCACCGCAAAAATTTCAACATCCTTTTTATATTTATCATACATATGAACTAAGTCAGGTGCCTCCATTTCACACGGTCCACACCATGATGCCCAAAAATTAATAATATATGGTTTTCCCTTGGCATCATTTAACGACTGCAACTTTCCGTCTAATCCTTTTAATGTGATGCTAGGTGCTTTAAAACCGACTTGTGGTAATACTTCTTTCTCCTGTAGCTCTGCTTGTTTCGCTTTTCTTTCCTTTTCTTCTTTCTTTGAATTATAAAAGTTAACCCCCGCCCAAAGGAGAGCACCTACTAGTATAATAGCAATTAGTTTCTTCACTTTTCTTCCTCCTCATTTTTAAAAACCTGTAAATCCACCGAATAGACGAATAAAGAATGCTGTAATTTTCGTCATTTAATTTGTATACAATAAAACACCTGTAATATATGATAAATAATATATATATAGGGATAAAAAGTATCATGATATAAATGACAATACCTCTATCCACACTACATAGAGTAGTGTTCATCCTTAAAAAAAGAGGCTATATGCACTCTCCGACAATAAGGACAACCGACACACAGAATAACCCTATTGTTACATATACCGAATTCGTATGTAACGGGATATTAAACTTCACAACTTTTTCATTTAACACTTGCTTGATTCGTAAATTTATTGCTGTTTTTGCAAATGAAGCTGTAACACATCCATTTTCCATTGTCTTTAATTTAATCAATTTTAATAATGCACTACCTAACTCAAATGAAGATTTCATTTTTTGCATCGCATATTTATCTGCTGCTAACTCTTGATACGTATGATATCGTTGTAACAATCCTTTTAATATCGGGATGTACATCATTCCTTCTGCTAATAACGTAAAACAAAATAATTTTAGCGGATCCCAATTATTTTGATGATATTCTTCATGGAAAATAATCGCATCAATTTCTTCATCTGAAAATGTTTGAAGCAACCCTTCCGAAATGACAACTTTCGGACGGAATAATCCAATTGTAAATGCTGCAACTTCCGCAGTCGGCAGTATATGTATTTGTTTCCCTTTTCTAATAAATGGGATAAGTGCCTTTTGTACTTTTTTACTATAGAAAAATTGTCGCCAAATTCTTTTACAGACAATCAATACAGTAATTAATAATAACCCTGCTATTATAATACGAACCATTGATAGTTCTTTCATATGTTTTTCTAACTGAAACAAGCAAAACTTTGAAAGGAATAATGCCTTATTTTGAAAAAGAAATGGGTATGTAACATAATACAATAACAAGTTGAAAAAGAGGGTACTAACAATGAGCGCTAACAATACGATTTTACGCATTTGCCATTTCATTTCATCGATCCTCTTTTTTTAACTGATTCAATTTGTCTTCTAATTTTTTTATTAAATTCGGATCAGCCTGCTCTAGCTCATCTATCATATGAGTTACAACTAAATCTCCAAATTCCCCCACTAATTCCTGTGTCATTTTCTTCGTTTGATTGGATAAGAATTCTTCTTTCGTTTGTATAGCACGATATAAGCCACTTCTTTTCACAGTCTGTTTTTCTAGGTGTAATTTCTCTACTAACCTGTTCATAACTGTCATAACAGTATTAAAATTCACAGGCGATTCTTCACTTAATCTCTGCTGGACTTCTTTAATAGTAATACCTTCAGTAGACCAAATAATCTCCATAATCTTCGCTTCAAGCGGTCCAAAGAAATGATTTAATCCTTGCTCATTTAACCTATAGTTTTGCGTAAACATCGTATGACTCCTTTCACACTACGAATTGTAGTACAAATTAAATGAGAGGTCAAACGCGAGTAATATAAACTAAAATTCACTACCTATAAATACGTACCTCATTCTATTCATTATAAGCCTAACTTATCTCCAAATGTATCAAAAAGATACTGCTCTAATATTTGTACACTAAACTTCTCATTACGTCCAAGTGCAAATAATTCCCGATCTTTCGCTACGATAGTATCTAACGGAATAGCTACATTATCCACTATTTTTGTAATTTCAATTATATTACTTTTTACATTTACTTCTGTTTTAAATTCAACGTTTTCTAACACTATATGTGAACGTCTTCCTGATGCAAAAAAAGTAAAATTAGGATTTTTAACAACGCCAATTTCAGTCTCTAACGCATATAAATAGTGAAAAATTACATCTCTGTGTCCATCTTTTATTATTTTTTCATCCTTCTCATCGTCTAAGTATTCTTTCAGCTTCGTTGTAAATTCAAATCGAAAATCCACTTTTTTCACTCTCCTTCTTTGTATTTCATATTAAATAAATATATTGAAATAATTTTAACATATTGTAATACAACTTCCTATTAAAAGTAAAAACTGTTTTAAAAAATCGCTATTATTTCCGATACCCTTTTAAAATATAAGTATAAATTCAATATGAATCAATGCGTCATTATATCTATTTAAACATATTTTTTCCATATTTTGAAACATTAGTATGAAATATTATATATCAATGTATGGTTTCTAATGCATTGGTATATATAGTCAGTAGTTTCTTTACTATTCCGATATACTTAAGCTACATTTTCTAATTATTGATTACATTACGGAAGGAATGTAACTCTCTTCTATCGAATTTTTATATAACAAAAATAATTAGGTGGTGCTTTACTATGAAATTAGCTGTCATTGGTGGCGGTGATTTACAAGATTCAAATCACTTGCCTATTAATGAACGCCTTATAGAATTAACAAATAAACAGTACCCAAAAATATTGTTTATTCCAACGGCTAGTCATGATGATGAAAGCTATATAAAATTATTTTTAGACACTTTTGAAAAACAATTACATTGTGAAGTACAAATTTTACGTACTACAACAGATTCACCTTCAAAGTATGAAATAGACGAGATGATTCATTCAGCCGATTTAATTTATTTAGGTGGCGGGAACTATATTCACATGCTTACGCAATGGAAAGAACATAGACTCGATGAAAAATTATTATTGGCTCTGCAGCAAGGAACACTTATTGCTGGTTATAGCGCTGGTGCTATGTGTTGGTTCACGTCTAGTATCCGATCAGATTATGAAGGTTCTGGTTATATAGAGAGTAACGGATGGGGTATTGTTAATAAAAGATTTTGTCCACATTATAATCAATTAAACAGAATGAACGCCTTCCATTCCTTTTTACAAAATCATCAAGGGAATATAGAAGGAATTGCACTGGAGGATAATTGCGCTTTATATATTACAGAGGAATCCTTTGAGATTATCGGTGAACCGGAAAGAGCGTGGGAGTTTTATATGAGTGATAAAACACTCATTAGACAACATTTTGATATAACTTTAAAAAGCTATTTATAAACCTGAACTTACGAAAAAATGTCCCTAAGTCTAATAACTTAGGGACATTTTTCTATTTAACTAACTAATCGTGTAATTCGTTTCTTTTGCCATGAAAGCTTATAATATGCATACTGTAATATTAAGCTGACAATAAATGCTGCTGGATACCCGATCCAAATGCCTTCTATTCCAAGACTTGTATGGTAAGAAAGATAATATGCTACGGGTACTTCTACAAGCCAAATTGAAACAACTCCAATAACAGTTGGCCAAAGTACTGTACCGCTCGCTCGCATTGTCGCACTAATAATTTGTGCATGACCGAAAATTAAATAACTCCATAATGTAATCATAACTAAGCTATGAGCAATTTCAATTGTAGTTTGACTCGTTAAAAATAGTGATAAAATGTCTCTTGAGAATACGTAAATAAGAGATATTAACACACCACCGATGACGTAGTTCATAATAATTCCGGCCTTCACAACTTTCTGTAATCGATCAAATTGATTCGCACCAATCGATTGTGCCGCAAAAATGGAAACTGTAATACCAAGGCTAACTGCTGGCATTTGTACATAACTTGCAACTTGATTCACAACGCCGTAAGCAGCTGTTGCATCCGAACCGTAACGATTTACAAATGCGATTACGGCAATTTCAGATAATGAAACTAATATCATATTAATACTCGCTGGAATACCGAGCCTTAGTAATAGCTTTAATAACTCCCCATCCATTCGAAGGTATTTTCTAACCGTTCCATCTAGTTGTAATGGGTGATTTTTCTTCTTTAAATACACAAGCATGACAATAAACGTAATAACTGTAGATATAACAGATGCATAGGCCGCTCCATACACATCTAATTTCGGAGCTCCTAACCATCCAAAAATAAGAATCGGTAATAAGATCATATTTAGCGCTGTACTTACAATTAAAAAGTAAAATGGCGTTTTAGAATCTCCTGTACCTCTCATAAATGTTGTATATGCGAAATATAAAAATAATACTGGCATCGATATAAATAAAATCCGTGCATAATGTACACTTATTTCAATAATATTTTCTGGCGTTCCCATTAGACGCATAATATCCATTGCAAAAATACTGCCTATTATCGCCAACACAACTCCAATAATAAAGGTAAACGTCAACGTCGTACCAACGATAGCTTTTAAACGATCTTCGTTTTTAGCACCAAACGCCTGACCAATTAAAATAGAGCTTCCTGAACCGATACCAATTACAAATGAAACGAGCAAGAAAAATAATGGGAAGAATGCTGATATAGCCGCTAAATCATTAACTCCAAGCCATCTTCCTACTACTACCATACCAAATAATTGTCCAACTGATTGTAGTACATTACTTAATAATAACGGTACTAAAAACATCGACATCGATTTCCAAATCGGTTTACTCTCACTTTCCAACTTATGTGACTCCGCACCTTCTTTATTGTTATCTGCAGGTGGTTTCAAATTTCATTTCTCCTTTTATTAAACATCTATTTTCAATCTCTATCTCTTTGTATAGTTGTTATAATACTGTGCTTCTATTCATTTTCTTTTCGTATGATTATAACTTCACCCAATATTGACTTCCATCGGCTGTTCGATCTAAAAATCCATATTCGATTAAATATCTTCTTAAAGTTACAAAATCAGGGTATACATTTTCTATCACTGTATTTACTTCTTTTTCAGTATACTTTTTATTACTATCAAACTTCTTCACTAAATGGCGCAATATAATTAATTTACGCTTTTGTTTCTTCGGAAATTTAGAGAGAGGTCCATCTAATCCTTCTGTAAAATGAGCTTTTAATACTTCATCATTTTCTTCTTCCGTAATATTGTATCGATCATCCACCATCGTTGCTGTTCTATGAATTGGCACAAATTTCGTTTGTACTTTTGATTTTTCTTCTGATAATTCCATTAGCGCTAAAAATACTTTTGCTTGCTTCATTTTCTCTCGCAGTGTAAATCGATGATTACGAATTGTTGATGTACTTCCGCCATCCATCTCTTTTACAATTTCTTTATCATTCAGTCCCATATGGAAAAACTGAACCATTTTCTTTTGTAAATCCGTTAAACCAGTAAATTTCTTATCCATATTTAACAAATAATCAAACATAGACGTATGCTCATTTTGAATATGCAATTGGACGAACTTCTCTGCTTCATACAAAATTTGGTTATCTTGATAAATAACACCTTTAATAAATGTTTCACCACAAGCTAAGCAAATGTACTCCTCTTTTTCTTCATCAAACACATACCCTTTCTTTAATTCCTCTATTGACGCATCCCAAAACTTCTCTGAAATATCGCTCATACTAAACACTCCTTCAAAATGTTTATTTAAAACCAAACAAATCAATATATCGTTTATTATCACTTCATCATCTTATCACAACGCAAACAAACATTTCAACTTTTCGTTTGCCCATTTTATAAACTTTTATAAAAACATCTAACAAAAGGGTTTAATACAACGAAAAGCGAATATGTTTATATAAATTCATTTTATAGGATGTGAAATAGAACATAAATATTCTTCAAGACCCTTAGTTTACCGTTAAACAAATTGCACAGAATACATATGCGATTAGTGAATATGGAACTGGTATTCACTCATTCCAAAACTTCAGTATTCAATTTTAACTACAAAAAAGATGTTTTCGTATAAGAAAACATCCTTTACTTTTTATATATTCTATTTACAGTCTCTACTAAAACCTTACTTGCTTGTACAAATGTATGCTTTCGATTTCTATCTTCAACAAATTTATTAGCACAACTACTCATAATGATCATACAACTAATTATGACTAACGCTATCTTTCTATTCTTGTAAGTCACTTTATGCCACTCCACTATTACAAAACTTCTTTTGAATTTATCCCATCAAGAAATTTTACATGAATAATAAAACGCGCGAATATGCAATTCTGCATATTCACACGTTTTATCACAATGTTATGATTTAATTTAGTTAAAGAACAAGTATACCGAGGTGACTAACTTGAAATTTAAAGCGAAAAAAAATCCATTCCACGTCATTTTCATTACATTATTTATAATTTTTTTTTTCGTTTCGTTATTCTTCCAAAATGAAAATTCTATTTTTTTCACTCTCATGATGCTATTAAATATCGTGAATCTTTCTTCATTCTATTTCTCTCACTACAACATAACGGAATCATCTCTTGTTGTAAAACACGGTTTCATTTTTCATACTGAAATTCCATTTGAAGATATTCGTCACGTTAAATACTCTGGTAAAAAACTTCATTCAAAAAAATGGACTAGACAACAATTAGAAATCCATTACAATTTATTTGACTCAGTGACCACTTTCGTACCACTAGAAGAAGAAAAATTCATTTCACTCTTAAAAGAGAACTGCCCACAGATGAAAGTAATGAATACGCCTGCTAACAAATAATATATTTTGAAGCTTGTAGTATTGCAAGTAGATGAAACATAAAAATGAACATCAAAAAAGCCAAGATTCTATACTAAGAACCTTGGCTTTCTCTATTACTCTTTTGGAGCAATCATTTTCTTTGGATCTACAATTTCATCAAATTTCTCTTCTGTTAGTAGCCCAGATTGCAATGCTGCTTCTTTTAAAGTTAACCCTTCTTTATGAGCATGCTTCGCAATTTTCGCTGCATTTTCATATCCGATATGTGGGTTTAGCGCTGTTACAAGCATTAGTGAACGATTCACATTTTCATTAATTACTTCTTCATCTGCTTCAATACCAACTGCACAATTGTCATTAAACGAAACAATTGCATCCGCTAATAAGTGAGCTGATTGTAAGAAGTTATAAGCAATAACAGGTTTAAATACATTTAACTCAAAGTTACCTTGGCTCGCAGCAAATCCGATTGTTGCATCATTCCCCATCACTTGCGCTACAACCATCGTTAATGCTTCACTTTGCGTTGGATTTACTTTCCCTGGCATAATAGAGCTTCCCGGTTCATTTGCTGGAATAATAATTTCTCCAAGACCACTACGTGGACCACTTGCAAGCCAACGTACATCGTTAGCGATTTTCATTAAATCCGCAGCTAATGCTTTTAATGCACCGTGAGTATATACAACTTCATCATGGCTCGTTAATGCATGGAACTTATTTGGTGCAGAAACAAATTGTTTACCTGTAAATTGACTAATTTCCTCTGATACCATCTCACCAAATTTAGGATGAGCATTGATACCTGTTCCAACCGCAGTTCCACCAATTGCTAACTCTTTCATATATGTATTGCTCTCTGCAATCATACGCTCTGTTTTTTCAAGCATACGGTGCCATCCGCTAATTTCTTGCCCTAAAGTTAACGGCGTTGCATCTTGTAAATGTGTACGACCAATTTTTATAATATGTTCAAATGCAGTTACTTTTTCTGCTAAAGTTTCTTTTAATTTCGTAATTGCTGGTAATACGTGATTTTCTACTGCGATTACACAAGCTACATGAAGCGCCGTTGGAAATGTATCATTTGAACTTTGTGACATGTTCACATCATCATTCGGATGAATATGTACGTCAGATCCCTTCTCTTTCAAAATTTGATTCCCACGATTTGCAATTACTTCATTCACATTCATGTTTGACTGTGTACCACTACCTGTTTGCCATACGACAAGCGGAAAATGTTCATTCCATTTCCCTGCAATCACTTCATCCGCAGCTTCTACAATTGCTTCTGCTTTTTCTTCTGATAGCTTTCCTAATTTTTGATTGCTAAGCGCTGCACTCTTCTTTAAAATTGCAAATGCTTTTACAATTTCAAGTGGCATTTGCTCTGTTCCAATTGGAAAGTTTTCTTTACTACGTTGTGTTTGTGCTGCCCATAATTTATCAGCTGGAACTTTTATTTCTCCTAATGTATCTCTTTCAATTCTGTACTCCATGTTTTCATCCCCTTGAAAATATAATACCTACATCTCTTATAATAACAGACTTTCTCTTAAATGATAAGAATTCTCACTCTTATATATAGATATTCTATATTTATTTTAAAAAATTCCTCTTGACCTAAACTTAAGTTTAGGCTGTATCCTTTCCATTGTAACCTACTATAACACTACTGGAGGAATTCAATATGAAAAAATATGCTTTTATAACAGGTGCAAATAAAGGAATTGGATATGAACTTGTTCGTCAATTAGCAGAAAAAGATTATCACGTATTTTTAGGTGCTCGTAATGAACAACTTGGACAACAAGCCGTAGAATCTTTAAATGTTTCAAACGTTTCCTATATTCAAGTAGATATTTCAAATTCACAATCCATTCAAGAAGCAATAAAGAAAATTTACGAAATGACTGACCACTTACATTTATTAATTAATAACGCAGGCATAGCGCTAGACTTCAATACACTACCTAGTGAATTAAATATTGAAACTTTACGCCAAGGATTTGAAGTTAATTTTTTTGGAACTTTCCAAATGATGCAAGCCTTTTTACCATTATTAAAGAATTCAAGCAACAGTAAAATCATAAATGTAACAACTGACATGGCCTCACTAACAATGTTTGCTAATGGTGAAACACATCCAATTAATACACTAGGATATAATTCTTCCAAAACAGCTATTAATGCTTTAACATTAGCTTTTAGTAAAGAATTTTCCACTAACGGTCCCGAAGTATTTGGGGTAACTCCTGGTTTTACAACTACGGATCTTAATGGAAATTCCCCCGGTGGCCATACAACCACTGAAAGTGCTAAAATTATTATTAAATATGCATTAAGTGAAACAAACTATAATGGTAAAATACTTAACAAAGATGGCATTATACCTTGGTAATAAAAGGATGAATGATATGTATTATACAATTGGGCAAGTCGCCAAAATGCAACATTTAACTATTTCTCAAATACGTTATTACGATAAACAAGGACTGTTTCCTTTTCTGCAAAGAAACGAAAAAGGAGATCGAGTTTTTGATGAAGAAGCACTGAAATATTTAGAAATGATTTTGTGTTTAAAAAACACCAGTATGCCAATTCAAAAAATAAAACAATTTATCGACTGGTCTATGGAAGGAGAATCTACCATCCTTCAAAGGTTAGAATTAATGAAACAACAGGAGACCAATGTCTTACAGCTCATGCAAGACACTGAAAAAAACTTAAAAAAGATACAACAAAAAATTGCTAAATATGAGAATGAAATAACTTCAGCAAATGCTATTAAAAAATAAAAATCACCTTCTACATATTGTAGAAGGTGATTTTTATTTTATAATGCTTGCTTTCCTTTATCTGCATCATCTACATACCAGATGAATTTGCCTGTATATCCGTAAATAACTGCTAAAATTAACGATACGAAGCTTAACCACATAAACGGAACGTATGAGAACGTTGCTACACCTAAAATACCAGCCATAAAAATACCATTATCAGACCATGGAACCATACCTGAAGTTAACGTTCCACCTACTTCTGAGTTACGCGCTAATACACGACGGTCTATTTTTAATTTATCATAGCTATCTTCCATAATTTTTGGTGTTAAAATTAGTGATACATACATCGCACAACCAAATATATTAGCTAAGAATGCCACGATTAATGTAGACAATGTTACATTACCTGCAGAATTTAATTTCTTCTCAAATTTTGATACGATTACTTTTAAAACACCTAGTTTTTCAAGTAATCCACCAAATCCTAAACCGAAAATAATAACGGCTACTGAGCCAAGCATGCCGTTAATTCCACCACGGTTTAATAACTTGTCAACAAACTCAACACCAGATTGAATTGAGAATCCGTTATAAGCTGTTCCAATCGCCTCTCCAAAGTTCATCCCTTGGAAAAGAGTTGCCCAAATTGCACCAATTAAAGCTCCCATTGCAATTGTTGGCATAGACGGTTTCTTCATCGCTAATAGAACGATAACAATGACCGCCGGAACAAGCATCCATATTTTAATATCAAATTGCTTTAATAAAGCTTCTTTTAAAAATTCTACTCGATTCAAATCTACATTATCGCCGCCATACATCCAACCAGCTACAGTAAACATAATACTAGTAATAATATAAGCCGGAACATCTAATACGAGCATAGCTCGAACGTGAGCAATAACATCTACTTTCGCCATAGAAGCTGCAAGAACTGTGCTATCAGAAAGTGGTGATAATTTGTCGCCGAAATAAGCTCCTGAAAGAACTGCACCAGCAACAAGCGGAAGTGGTAAACCAAGTCCTTCACCAATCGCCATCATAGCAATACCTGCTGTTCCCACTGTTCCCCAAGACGTTCCTGTTGCGATAGAAGTTATAGAACAAATAATTAATGTTGCTAATAGGAATATGCTAGGGTGAATAAATTCTAATCCATAATAGATTAATGTTGGTACTACCCCACCAGCAATCCATGTTCCAATTAAAGCACCTACTGCAACTAAAATCAGTATCGCTTCTAATCCGTTAGAAATCCCTTTCGTAATTGCATCTTGCAATTCTTGATAACGAAATCCTAATCTTAATCCAAGCGCAATTACTAAAAACCATGAAATAAATAGCGCTAATTGAATTGGGAGATCAAAAATCGTTTGGAAGGAAAAGACAACAGCAAGAAATAGTAATAAAAGAACTATGATTTCTAGCATCGATGGTAATCTTACACTTTTCATTTTTTTCTCTCCTTACAAGTCGATAACATGACGTATGTCGTCTTACATGTATGTAATATACAATTAGCGAAGACAAAACAAAATTTTCATATTATTTCGATTTATTTTTCCAGTATAATATATTCACAACCCTTTCTATTGTAAAAGTAGATTACGTTTTTCGCAATGAAAAATATAAAAAATGTTGTATTTTTATTTATCCCGATATTTTTGGCCAATAAGACCTCCGCCTTAAAATTCAGTAAGTGCAAAGCACTTAGGTAAGAAATTAACTACTGTAAAATTCCGAATCGATATGAACATATTAAAGCTTCACTTTATTTACAAGGAACAATCCCATACTAACTTTTTTAATATTTGCTGCAACAAAACTTTTTACAACTATCTTCACTTTTTAATTCACACCATTATTTTCTACATAAAAAATAGGGCACACATCCTTAAAATGATGCATGCCCTATCTTTATTTATACATATTTTGTATTTTTTCTTTATTTTTAAGTATTTCCTCAAACTTATCACTACAACCCTTCGGAAATAACACTCCCAGTCCATATGAATGTGCAAATTGAAAATGAGGGTACTTCGCTTTTACCTCATCCCAAAACTTATACACGCCGAAATCACCACTTCTAACTTCAATATCATGAAATAATACAATACCGTTTTTCGCGACTTTCGGTAGCCATGTATTATAATCGTGAGAAACAGCTTCATACGTATGATAGCCATCAATATGCAAAAGATTTATCGTTTCATCTTGAAACCGGTCTACAGCATCATCAAAAGTAGATCGAATTAAATTTCCTATATTAAGGTAGTTATCGCTCACTACTTTTTCTACTATTTGAAAAACCCCTTCTCCATATGGACCTGTATGCCCATCTCCAGCCCAAGTATCTACTGCAAAGCATTTAGTCGATAACCCTCCATCTTTTACTCCTTGACAAAAACTGAAGAAAGAAGCACCTAGATGTGTACCTAACTCAACTAAAGTTTCTGGTTTTTCAAATCGTACTAAGTCATATGCAAAATCTAAATGTCCACTCCACGCAGATTGTGACCGAATAATAGGACTAAATGTTTCAAATTCAAATGATGGTTTATGAGTAACCCAGTTCATCGCATAACTCCTTCTGCACATATTTTTAACAAACCAAATTACTCTTATCTTTATTTTTTTATCGCCTTGATTATGATTCTATTTCATGAAAATATGAAGAATTTATTCTTTTCTATTGAGGTAAAGATTCATATACATATGGGTCAGTTGGCTTATTAATTTTCTCGATTTTGTTTACTTTTACAAGTGGAAAGACTGTTCCTTTATATGTCGTTTCATCTAATAATCCTGTTATTTTCACCCATGTTTCTTCTGGAATTTTTTCAATATTTTTCCCAGTAACAATCATCCCCCAGACTGATGCATCCGCAATACAACAAGTTATACCATATCGAGCCACTACTGCTTTATTACCCGTCACATCTTTATCCTTATATATAAACCCTAAAAATGTAATTTCTTTTCCTTTAAACCAATTAACATTTTGACCAATTACATTCATTGTTTGAACATAGTCCTTATCCTTTACTTGTAGTTTACGCTGTCCTAACATACTTTTTACTACTTGCTCTTCCGTTTTATAAGTCGTTGCTAAATTTGATGTTTCTTCTGGATCCACGGATACTTCTCGCCCATCAAACTTAACCTGTTCCCCCTCTTTTTCATTCCTTTCCAGACTTCTCGACTGTACACTTTGATTCATACCCCTTTTTCCTGCTAAACTTCCATCAATTGTTACACTTCCAAAGAGAAAAGCACTAACTATCGGAACGACAAATAAAACATATACAAAGAAACTTTTTATCCCTGATTTTGATGTTGTATGATGTTTACAACAATTACAATCATGCTGTTTTTCTCTTCCATCCCTCCAAACTTGTACAATACCAAAAATTAAAATTACTACAAAAGCTATATACGTAAATTTGATCATTTTTGGAGCTATAAAATTATAAATATTCCCTGTTACAAGTAGTTTAAATAAGAGCATTGCTAAACCAATTAAAATAATGCCACGAATATAGCAATGATATGCCTTCTGCTCCTCTTTCTCCATTCTTTCTCACCTCCTATAACATTATGATTTGCAGGATGGTATACACAGATGCAATGACAATTCCGATCAAAAAGAATACAAATCTCTTTTGAAAATATGCAAATAGCATTAACGTATTTTTCATATCAAGCATAGGCCCAAATACAAGAAATGCGAGAAGTGCCTTTACCGAGAAAACATGTCCAAAAGATGCCGCTATAAAAGCATCGGCTGCAGAGCAAATTGATAAAACATAACCAAATCCCATCATAATAAAGGGGGCAATTACTTCGTTATGTGCTACTGCATCCAGTACATTCCGATCAAAAAACGTTTGAAATACACTTGCTAAAAAAGCACCAATCAATAAATACTTACCAGTATCAAAAAACTCATCTACAATATGATTCATAACATCTTTCCAACTCTTTTTATTGCTTGTTTGAACTGAAACCTCTATATCTTTTAAAACATTTCTTTCGCGATAGCAATAATACACAATTAGACCTATGAATAGAGCAACTAAAATTGTTATCCCAAAGCGTGCATATACAACGTAATCATTTTTTGGAAACGCATATACAGTAGATAAAAGAACAACTGGATTCATAATGGGTGCACTCAGTAAAATAACAATGCCTACATGAAGTGGTAACCCCTTTTGAATGAGCCTTCTTACAATTGGTATAATGACACATTCACACATTGGAAAAAGAACTCCCACAAATACTGCCGGAATCATTGCAACAATCGGAGATTTCGGCATTACTTTTTGAATCATATCTTCTGTCACAAACACTTGAATACATGAAGAAACAATTACCCCTAATAAAATAAAGGGTATTGCTTCAAAAATGATACTTAAAAATACTGTATTCACATTCAACCATTCCTGTGGCATATTTTTGTGCAAATTTGCTAGACTTGTAAAATCTACAAAAAATAATAAAAAGAGAAACATAGCGATAAGAGCTATGCCTACTAATTCTTTTGAAACTCTATTAAAGACCAAGCTTCTCGCCTCCATTTTATTTATATGTAAACATGTGCTTGTCCAAATGCTCCATACTACAGCACAAATTTTATAGTCTATTTCTATTCTTAAATCGTAATCATTATGATTTATTCTTGCTTTTTCTTTTCCCATCGTTTAACATAAAACGTAATCATTACGATTTAAAGGAGAGATCATTTCATGAAAAAAGTACCTATCACTGTATTAAGTGGTTTTTTAGGATCTGGAAAAACTACCTTACTACATCACATTTTGACTAATAAGAATAACTTAAAAGTAGCTGTCATCGTTAATGACATGAGCGAAGTAAACATTGATGCATCTCTTATAAAAAAGGGTGGTTTTTCACGTACGGAGGAAAAACTAGTAGAAATTCAAAATGGCTGTATTTGTTGTACACTACGAGAAGATTTAATGATAGAAGTGAATCGTCTTGTTGAAAATGGTGATATTGACTATATTATTATTGAATCTTCTGGTATAAGTGAGCCTATTCCAGTTGCTCAAACATTTACTTATACAGACGAAGTTCTTAACATTGATTTAACAAAAAATTGTCGCCTCGATACGATGGTTACAGTTGTAGATGCAAATAGGTTTTGGGATGATTTTGCAGACGGAGAAAGTTTATTAGACCGAAAACAAGCAATCGATGAGAATGATACCCGGGAAGTTATTGATTTATTAATAGATCAAATTGAGTTTGCAAACGTAATTATTCTTAATAAAATAGATTTGCTAGAAAAAGAAGATGTGATAGAGCTTCATCATTTACTAAAAAAATTAAATCCTAATGCAAAAATTCTTGAAGCTTCGTTTAGCAAAGTACCATTACAAGAAATTTTAAACACAAATCTATTTAATTATGAAGAAGCTAGTCAATCGGCCGGCTGGATACAAGAATTAAATAGTGAACATCATACACCGGAAACGGAAGAATACAGTATCAATTCCTTTGTTTACCGCCGCAAATATCCTTTCCATCCCGAGCGCCTTATGAATTGGCTAGAAAAATGGCCTTTAGATGTTGTAAGAGCGAAAGGATTCTTCTGGCTGGCATCTCGTAATAATATGATAGGGCTTCTATCTCAAGCAGGTTCCTCTATTACAATTCAAGGAGCCGGTGAATGGATAGCCGCATTACCTGAAACTGAAAGAAATCAAATGATTGCAGAAGAACCAGAAGTATTAAAAAACTGGGACGAGCGATATGGAGATCGAATAACTGAGCTCGTATTTATCGGTATTGATATGAATCGTTCTGTGATTGAACAATCATTAGATGATTGTCTATTAACAGAAAAGGAAATGGGACAAAAGTGGAATACATTTATTGATCCTATTCCGGCTTTTACTTATACTTCATAATAATTAATAAAAGGCTTCAGTAGAATGAAGCCTTTTTACTTTATAGCACTCTTATTTAATAGGTTTGCTTTAATTATAAATACAATTGTACCTAAAACAATTAATATAGCATATACGATACCAACTACATCCCCTATTTTTTCCAAGCCAAGCGGTAATATTATAGTAGCAACTCCAACTATATAAGAAAATGCTCCTGAAAGCTTCGCTAATTTATTTTTATCTCCAACAAACGTTTCTTCTTGATATCCTGCTAACAAAAACAACCTCTTTTTCACATGTATTTGATACCCTAAAAAAATGATAAGTAACCCAACAAATAAACAAACTAAAAATCCAGCTAACATATACTCCCCCTCCTCTACAATATTTTACTATACATAAAAAAAATAAAATTAGAAATTTCAGTTTATTAACGAGTTATTCTGTGATATATTGCATATTGTATTTAATTTATATTTTTAGAAAGGAGAATTTTAAATCATATGGATTCAAATCGATTAAAAGGAATTATAATGGTCATAATCGGTGCTTGTTTATGGGGCTTGTCTGGTACAGCTGCACAACAGCTTTTTCAATATGACAATGTTTCAACCGAATGGTTAGTTACGATCCGCTTACTTATATCTGGAATTATTTTGCTCATTATTTCCTCATTCGGAACGAGAAAAAAAGAGATATTTGGCATTTGGAAACAAAAATCTGATGCTATTAAAATGATTTTGTTTGGTCTATTCGGTATGCTTGCTGTACAGTATACGTATTTCGCTTCAATTAAAGAGGGAAATGCTGCCGTGGCAACATTATTACAATATTTAGCTCCTATATTCATCACTGTATACTTACTTTTCAAATGGAACGTTCGTCCATCAAAAATTGATTTCATTTCAATTACCCTTTCATTAGTAGGCACTTTTCTCTTACTAACAAACGGGTCTGTTCATAACTTGGCTGTTTCTACACCAGCTATTATTTGGGGTATTTTATCTGGATTATCTCTCGCTTTTTATAGTTTATATTCAAAGGAATTGTTAGAAAAATGGTCTTCCTCCGTTATCGTTGGATGGGGCATGATTATTGGGGGTATTGGTGTAACGATTGTACACTTTATTTCTACAAACGAATTCATTTTATTATCAACTATGAAATATGTAAAACTAAGTACCCTACCGCTCATCATATTTGTCGTCATTTTCGGGACACTTATTGCCTTTTATTTATACTTAGACAGCATACGATACCTGACTCCGAAAGAAACAACATTATTTGGTTGCACAGAACCACTCGCAGCTATTATTTCTTCTGTACTTATATTGCACGTGCCATTTCAATCTTTTCAGTTATTAGGCGCTTTTTGTGTCATTGTAATGGTGCTCATCTTAAGCCAAAAACCGGATGAAGGGAAACAAAAATTAAAGCTTGTTCATGCAAAAAAGGAAAATATACAATGAAAGGATTGAATTCACTATGCCTGTCCCTCAAAATTATAAAAAACCAGGAAGAATTTCAGCAAAATCACTCGTTTTAAATCAACTACAAAATTGGATTATTGAAGGTGTACTGAAGCCCAATGAAAAAATTAATGATGGGGAATTGGCTGAGGCACTAGGAGTAAGCAGAACACCTGTAAGGGAAGCACTTCAAATATTAGAGCTTTCTGGATTAGTGGAAATGGTACCAGGGCAAAAAACGAAAATTGCTCCTATTAAGTTAGACGACGTATCTATCATTTATGAAACGATGGCTGGTCTTCACTCTATTATAGGAAAGCAAGCTCTTCAAAACATTACAGACGCTGATATTCAAATACTTTCTGAAATAAATGATCATTTTCAGCACTCTATAGAGAAAAAAAACGCAAAACAAGCTTTAAAATTAGATATACAATTCCACAATACAATTTCTTCTATTGCTAAAAACCAATATATTGAACCCTTTCTAGAAAATATGCAACTTCACGTTTTACGTCTTGAATATTTGTTTTTCCAAAACTTTGTTCCAGCAAGTCAATCTATTGAAGAACATCACTCTATCATTCAAGCATTACAGAAGCAGGACGAAAAACAAATGGAACAAATAATGACCCAAAACTGGCTCCGTCCCATGAAAGAAATACAAAAAATAATTTCTACGAAATAAAAAGAGAGCTGGTTACACAAAATCGTAACCAGCTCTCCTTTTACTAATCTATATAGCTACGCCTGAATATTTGCATAATCTTCCATATCTTCGTACTCTTTTTCCAATTCCTCTAAAGACAGCTCGTATAATTGTCGGTCGCGAATCTTAAACACACCTGCTCCAATTAACTCATCAATTAAATGCCTCTTACGATTTTCAACAGCAAAACGGAGTTGACTACTCATCTTTTAAAAAACTCCTTTCTACGATCATTGAAAATGATAATCTTTATCAATTACCACTTTTGATTATAAAAGATGACTCTTTATAAGTAAAGTAATTTCATGAAATATTTACCTTGCAAAGTATTTGTGGCCACATTATATATATGTATGCCGTGCGAAAAATGTTATGACACTTTTTCTTATCCTTTTTCTTTCATACTTTGCAAGTTGTCTCATCGTGATGAAATTCACCATCTATTTCTACTTGAATGGTGACATGTTCTACATGAAACTTCTCCTTTAATACATACGTAGCCTCTTTTAATACACTTTGCGTTTCATTCCCTTTAATAATCAAGTGGCAAGTTAATACTTGAAAATCCGATGTGACAGACCATATGTGCAAATCATGAACTTCTTTGACAATCGGAATATTTAATAATGTACTTTTTACCTCTTCAACATTTATGTGCTGTGGTGCACCTTCCATTAATATATGAACCGTATCACGTGTTACACGCCATCCACTAATAATGACTAAAATAGACACAAGAATACTAGCAATCGCATCTGCAGCAGTCCATCCGAAAAATTTAATAAGTAACGCAGCAATAATCGCTCCGACGGAACCCAATAAATCGCCTAGTACGTGCAGGAAAGCACTTCTTAAATTCAAATTACCTTTCACATCTCCGCCTCTCATTAATATCCAAGCTGATAAAATATTAATAAGCAGACCAAGGACTGCAATAATGAGCATCCCATTACTAGCAATCTCAACTGGTTCTTTAAAACGACGGATTGCTTCAATAAAAATGTATACCGAAATGACAATAAGAACGACACCGTTACATAATGCTGCTAACATTTCGACTCGCTTATATCCATATGTTTTCACAGTTGTTGCTGTTTTTTCTCCGAGCTTAAACGCAAGTAAACTTAAAGCTAAAGATACTGCATCACTTAGCATATGCCCCGCGTCAGATAGTAGTGCTAAGCTATTTGTTACAAATCCACCAACAACTTCTGCAATCATAAAACTTGTTGTTAGTAGGAAGGCAATTAGTAATGCCTTTTTATTTTTTGAATGACCATGATCATGCGAATGTCCCATACTTATACTCCTTTAAGTACAATATCTGTATGTTAGTATGAAACAAACTCCCCATCTTTATCCCGAATCAACTGATTGTAAACGCCCGCTTCCTCTGTATACACACTTCGCTACTTTTTAGACAATCCCTTTTTCTCAAATAAAAACAAGACTACTTCTTTTTTATTTTCATATTGTTTACTAATGAAAGACTTTTTAAGGAGGTTACTAAAATGAAACGTTTATTTCTCTGTATGGAACGTGAACTTGTTGTAGTGAAAGAACAATATGATAACTATGAAACGACTTACCACTTACAAAATATGCAACCTACCTGTATCGCTGTTGATCCGTTCCGCCCAAACCGTGTATATTGCGGAACATTCGGACGAGGTCTATGGTTAAGCGACGATAGCGGGGATTCATGGAGACCAATTGGAGATTCTTATCGTTACTTTGATTTCCCTAAAGAAGATGGTATTTTACACTCCTCTATCACTTCCATAACAATAAGCTCAAATGAACAAGTGAACGGATATGGGGTCGTTTATGTCGGCACAGAACCGAGCGCTTTATTTCGCTCTGAAAATGGTGGTGAAACGTGGACTGAACTTAAAAATATGAAATCATTATTATCTTCTTATACGTGGGCTTTCCCGCCTAGACCTTTTACCCATCACGTACGCTGGATTACAGTTGATCCAAACAACCCTAATACAATACACGTTTCAATCGAAGCTGGTGCTGTTATTCAAAGTAATGATAAAGGGCATACATGGATTGATAAAAAATTCGGTGCTCCTATCGATGCTCATCAATTACTTATGCACCCTGAAGCACCAAATCGTCTTTATGCATCATGTGGTGACGGATTTATGGGCGGACCTGATCGTGCTTATCTTGAAAGTTATAACAATGGAAACAGCTGGATCTCATGTAGTGAAGGACTTGAACATCATTATTTATACAGCATGGCAATTGATCCAGCTGATTGCAATACGATTCTCGTTTCAGCTGCACCGAGTGCTGATCTGGCTCATCACCGTATCCCTTATGAATCTTATATTTATCGAAAAACGAAAGATACTCCGTTCCAGCAAGTACAACAAGGACTACCATCTGCAATCGGTACAGTCATTTCGATGTTTGCTACAAACGAAGCCGAACCACATACGTTCTACACGTTAAATAACAATGGCGTCTTTCAATCCAATGATAGCGGCGAATCATGGGAACAACTAAACATTCCGTGGAAAGATGAATATAAAACGCAGCATCCGCATGCACTACTCGTTACTAGTTCTTAACGAAAAAGAGACTGCCTAAATGGTTTTAGGCAGTCTCTCTTTTATTTCTTTAAATCAATGACGATATCATCTAACACAATATCTTTACTCTTCGCTTCTTTTTTCGGCACTTCTATTTTCTTCTCTTTCCCATTCACATACTCTACTCCACCATGATTTTCAGGTGTATGTACTCGCAAGTGCACACGAGGTGTAACGATAAGCTTTGTTGCATTTTCGTTTAGTTTTTGGAAGGTGGCACTCCAATGGATATTGTAAGGATCGTTGCCACTTCCCCCATTTCCTTCACCCGAATAAATATTCCCTAAATCATCCTTAACCGTCAATTCAACATCTACACTATCCCATTCTTTCTTTGCGCCCTTAGAAACCTCTTGATTGTAATAAAGAATAAATGAAACTGGCGATATTGCGACCTTTTCCATATTTGCTTTTATACCTTCTTTTTCCGAACTCCCACCAATTGTTCTCTCTTTACTATCCACTGATTTTACAGTTAAGGCGAAATTCCAATTACCTTGTATTGATTTTTTCCTATCTGGCATCTCTATTCTCTCTATATTCCATCTAAAGTTTACTTTGTCCTTTTTATTGCTATCATGATGCGTCGTTGTTACCATACCTACATACTTTTTTTCATTAACTTTAGTCATTTTACCACTGCCTGAACTACCATGAGCGTCCATTATATCCAATCCCCCTAATATGATAGGATCCTCCCCTAAGTCCTGCTCACTTTCCAGTGAATACGTTATAGATAATGTTCTGCCATCAGAAATTACATCATTAATTGTAACCTTAACTCCACTACTCTCTCTCGTCATATTCAACTCAGTCGAAAATTCTTTATAATTTTCATATAACCCTGTTCTACCATTATCTAAAAATCGGAATATGTCCCCTACAATTGGCAATCCCCCCGCATATGTAGGAAATCCGATACCGAGTGTTGCAACTGATAATCCTACTAAAATAGATGCAGCAGCCACAACTTTTTTCCAACTTTTCATCTTTTTCTTCGTACGTATCGATTGTTTTACATTTCGTTTTACTTTTTCCTTTTCAATTTCAGAAGCCTCAATTTCTTCTAGTTCTTTTTCGTCTATATCAATATCATTTAATAGTTCATAAATGTCTTTCATATTGCACTACCTCCAAAACTAATATTCGTAGCATTTTGTTGTAGTTTCTTTTTCCCACGGTACACTCGATTATCAATTGCTGCCCGAGTTAATCCTAACTTGTCACCTATTTCCTCTGTCTTCATACCAAGTAAATATTTCATAATGAACACCTTTTGATCTAGCGGTTCTAATTGATTAATGAGCTTCAATAATTCTTCCCTATCTTCCATAACGATTAATTCGTCTTCTGCTGATTTTTCTGTACTGATATGAAACTCATCTGAAATGATTTCTACCGTTTTAGTCGATTTCCGGTAATAATCAATTGCTTTAAACTTTGCAATAGCTGCAATCCACTTTTTAAAATCACTCGGCTCTCCATGAAATTTATTTGCGTTATTCCAAATGGAAAGAAATATATCGTTTATACATTCCTCTATGAGTCCATCATTTTGAATGGGAAGTAGAACTTTATGCGTGATCCCCTTTATGAGTGGTAAGTATGTATCGACAACAAATTCTAACGCGTCTTCTTTTTGCCGCTGTAATCTTTTTATAAAATTTTTCTCATTTGATTTCATGTAGCGATTCCCCTTATTGTTTTGTAAAAGCTTTTACACCCTATATAACGTCTGAGAAAATTTTTTCTCTCATCTTTTTATTTTTTGTATGTAATGGAATACTTTCCCTTAGCCATTGTCTCACATAACTATGCGTTCAAAGAAAATTTTCTCAAGTCTGTAATTTAATTCATGTAGTACACTATTTATATAGTCACTTTTTAACTTAGTGTACATTTTATTTCGTTAATCTACTATTTTAATTTAGGAGATGAGATGTGTATGTGTGGAATTACAGGTTGGGTAGATTGGAAGGAAGACCTTTCAAATCAACATGTTATTTTAAAAAAGATGGCAAATAGTATTGAGCATCGTGGTCCAGATGCTGAAGGATTTTGGTTTTCACCTCATGCGGCCTTTGCACACCGGCGTTTAATTGTAATTGATCCAGAAGGCGGGACACAGCCGAAGACATTCCGTGCTGATGATTATACGTATGCTCTTACCTATAATGGAGAAATTTATAATTTCCGTGAACTTAAAGAGCAGCTTCAAAAATGTGGGCATGCATTTGAAACCCATTCAGATACAGAAGTATTACTACATGCTTATTTAGAATGGAAAGAAGACTGCGTGCGATATTTAAACGGAATTTTCGCTTTTGCCTTATGGGATGATCAGAAGCAACAATTGTTTTTAGCACGAGATCATTTAGGTGTAAAACCACTCTTTTACACAGAAAGAAATGACAGTATTATTTTCGGCTCTGAAATTAAAGCATTATTAGCGCATCCATCTGTCCCTGCTGAACTTGATGCGGGTGGAATAAATGAAATATTTGGATTAGGCTTATTTCGCACTCCAGGATGTGGCGTCTTTAAACATATTCAAGAAGTACGTGCTGGACATTCTATAACATTTACACGTCATAAAAAAGTAGTTACGAAGTATTGGAATTTAGAAAGTAAGTTCCATACAGACTCTATAGAAGATACATCTTCGCATATTTTATCTATTTTACAAGATACAGTAAAAAGACAATTAATTGCCGATGTTCCTCTCGTTTGTATGTTATCAGGCGGATTAGACTCTAGCGGTATTACTGCACTTGCGGGTAAAGAATTTGCTGCGGAAAATAAAACACTTCATACGTATTCCGTTGACTTTGTAAATAGTGCAAAAGATTTCGAGCTGACATTTGCTCGCACTGGTTTAGACGCTCCTTGGGTAAAACGCGTTTCTGAACATGTAGGGACAGCGCATCATGATATTATTGTGAATGCTGAAGAATTAGCAAATCACTTATTCGTTCCCCTTCATGCGAAAGATTTACCGAGTGCTGGTGAAATGGAAACTTCACTATATTTACTATTTTGCGAAATGAAAAAAGATGCGACCGTAGCTTTATCCGGTGAATCGGCTGATGAAGTATTCGGTGGATACCCTTGGTTTCATCAAGAAGAATTACTATATGTAGATAAGTTTCCTTGGCTAACAAATTGGAAAAATACATCTCCTCTTCTACTAAATGAAGTAAGTAACCAATGTAATCTAGAAAACTATATTGATACACGATTCCAAGAAGCGATACTTGAAGTACCTACTCTTGAAGGGGAAAGTAAAAAATCCGCGAAACAACGCCAAATGTTTTATTTATTTTTAACACGATTCCTTCCTTTCTTACTTGACCGTAAAGATCGTATGAGTATGGCTGTTGGATTTGAAGTTCGTGTACCGTTTTGCGATTATAGATTAGTTGAATATTTATGGAATGTTCCTTTCAACATAAAAAGTATTGATAATATTGAAAAAGGCATTTTACGTAGAGCACTACAACCAGCTTTACCTGACGATGTACGTAATAGAAGAAAAAGCGCTTATCCAACTTCACAAGATCCACACTACTTACAAACAATCCGTAATTTAACACTTGATATGTGTAGCAATAAAAACAATCCTATTTTCTCACTTATTAACCATTCCATCTTACTTTCAATTGCTGATCAAAGTAATAAAGAGATTAACAATTTTGAAGCAAGAAGTGCCATGGAGTATATGCTACAAGTAAATGAATGGTTAAAAACATATCACATCCATATTGCTTAACAAAAAGGAGTTCAAGGATAAAAACCTTGAACTCCTTTTATATTAATTAGCACATTGTTTATTATCAGTATCAATAGACCATCCAATAATCGTGGCACAGTCTCTACCTTTCCACTGCAGTACATTTGTTAATACGGGCTCAATCTGCAAGCTATTTCCGTCGTGTAATATTTCTACTAAAGATTGATCATCATCAAACCTTCGTTTGTCACACTCTAAAATACCGTCCGTTGCCATTACAATGTGATTCATTCCTTTTTCTAATCCTCTTACACCTGACGTAAAGCAAGGTGTATTTGCTGCAAAAATATTTTTCCTGCCAATATATTCGTAATTCTTCCGTTTATTTAATCGTCCTTTTCCATTTTTCGTTTTCTCAGAATGGAATAAATACGCGAAACAATCACCAACTGATAACCAATATAAAAATTCGCCTTTTCGTAAACAAATTAAGCAAGCGAGTTCCTCATCATCTTGATCACACTTTTTAATAAATAACTCATCTGTAAATAACGCTAATAAGTACATATGTGTATGATGGAAAGCTAAATGTATTGGATATGAGAATAACTCTTTTAGTTTTTCTTTTCTTTCCGAAATCGCTTCTATTATATAATCTATATTTTTTGTTTTGTGATGTGTATCAAAAATCATAACAAATTCAAATTGTAATTCAGGATCCCACCAAGCCAGCACCGCATCTCCTCGTTCATATGCATCACTCTCTTGATTTCCCCCATATACGCCGACTGAAAGAGGACCACATTTTTCAACATGTATTTCATCTACATACATCTGTTCATGACTAATCCATTTGAATGTATTCACAGCTATCATCCTCTCTCTTGCTAAATGTATACCTTTACACATAGATTACCTTATATTTCAATAAAAATAAACTTTTTCAACATTTTTTATCCAAATAAAAGGGTTTTATTTCTGAAATCACGAATATATCTTACTATACGATATAAAAAGGAGATTTATTATTATGTACAACATTAATCAACATTGGGAGAGCATTTATTATCACTTACGATACGAATACGAGGACAACCTTTCCCACCAAGCAATTCGTATTTTACAAATCGTTTCTCGTGAGAAAGATATAACAATTGGAAAAGTCGCTACTGAGCTTAGTCTTTCTCATAACACAGCATCTGAACATATAAAACGCCTTATTCAAAAGGGTTTCATCGTTAAAGAGAGAAATAAAAAAGATGAAAGAGTGGTAAACCTTACATTAACAATTGAAGGAATTGAAGTATTAGAAAAACATACTTTACTAGATAAAGAAAAGATAAAAATATTAGAATCACAGTTATCAACAGAAGAACAACAATTAATTGAAAAAGCATTTTCCTTATTAGCGAAGGAGGCAAAATATGCATTTCCTCGTTAAAATAATCGTTTCGGCACTTATTATCGGCGTTATCACTGAAGTCGCTAAACATTACAGTACGATAGGTGGCTTTATTGCTGCCCTTCCTCTCGTAAGTTTACTTAGTTTATTTTGGATTTCATTCGAAGGCGGAAATAAACAAGAATTGAGTCAATTTGCTTTAGGGGTATTATATGGATTCCCCGCATCAGCACTACTATTATTTATTGTCTATATTGGTTTAAAAAATTCATTTACACTTAGTACATCTGTCCTACTTGGTATAGGTGTTTGGTGTATCGTTTTTGCTTGTCAAAAATTATTTCAAGCTTAGGAGGAATTAACATTCATAAATTTGTAGAAATAATGGGGCAAAATATAGAAGTACATATAAAAGGAGATGGTAAACAAACTGTAGTCATTCAAACCGGAATGACTTGCTCATTTTATGATTGGTTTCCTATTATAGAAAAGCTTTCAGAGCACTTTACAGTTGTTTCATACCATCGCCCAGGTTACGGAAAAAGTGATTTAGGCAATCAGCCGCGTACAATAAGGCAAGTTACAAAAGAGCTACATATGTTACTAAACAAACTAGCTATTCAAGAACCATTTATTCTAATCGGTCATTCCTATGGAGGATTATGTGCACAACATTTTGCGATGTTACATGAAGATAAGCTGCAAGCACTTATTTTAGTTGATTCTACTTCGATGAACTTACACCGTTTAGATGAACTTCATTTACCAATTTCTGATCAAACTGATTCTGATGATGTTTGGTTTCAAAAATATAATATGTATTCAAAAATGGATGTAGACACACTTTATAACGAACTAAAACCTATTCTCACCGATCAATCAAAACAGCAAATTGAATTCTCTACCTCGCCTTCATTATATAAAGCGACAGCTTCTGAACTATCGGAGTGGAAAAACTGTGCTCTCTCACTAAAAGAGCTATGTAAAACATTAGAAATACCATTAATCGTTATCGGTAGAGATCCTCAATATTCTATTACTCAATTGACTAATGGTGGCATGCCAAAAGAGGAAGCAACACAACTTGAAGCAATGTGGCAAGAACTAATTCACGAACAATTACACCTCTCAACTAACAGCCAATATATTCTTGCCGAACATGCTAGTCACGGTATAGAAAATGATCGACCAGATATTATTATTGAGGCGATTCATTTCTTACAAATAAAAAAAGGAAGCAACTAAAGCTGCTTCCTTACTTATCTATTCATAATCTTCTTCATCATCGATTTCTTCGTAATATGAACTTCCATTACTTACATATATAGGGCCATTCGCAACATCAATACGTAGTACCCACGCCCACGGCACAGCTAAACGTTTATGTATCGCTCGCCAAAAGCTCATTGATTTTCTTTCGTACTCCTGGAACTCCTGAAGTAACTCTTTGTAGGAGGAACCGTCTAACTGAATATTTGCTTCTAACAAACGAGAATGGGCATAGTACTGTAACTCTAGTTCAGCAGCAATTTCCATTTCTTCTTCCGTTGCCATACCAATGATTGTTCCATCTTCTGGTGCAATTTCATATACGTTTTGAACTTCAATAAGCCCTTCTTTCTCTTTCTCAAACATGTAAACAGCCTCCTTTAACATATAATTTTTATGTTACAAAGTCATACTTCTACAATAACTTCTCTCTTTCCTCTTTTTTTGATAAACTTTTACAAAATATTTAACCGATGACCTGTTTTCTCTATTCTTTCAGCAGAAATGAAACGATTTTTATCAAAATTTAATTTATACACATCAGGCATATGAAGTGTTTTCCAAAACTCCAAATCATATTTCGAATTAAAATAATTCATGAGTAATACCATAATATTTCCATGCGTACCTATTACAATATTCTTACCTTCATATTTTTTTAATATATTTTGTATACATATTACAGCGCGCCTTTGTGCGATATCATTCGATTCTCCACCTTCGTATGCAAAACTCCAATCTTCCCACACATTCTGCATAGCATCATTAAAATTTGATACCGGCTCTGTGCTCAATAATCTTTCACGCAAATCTTCTTCTGTTTGTATTGATAATTTATATGTATTCGCAATTCCTTGTACAGTTTGGATTGCTCTTTTGTACGGACTAGAAATAACAACATCAATATGTTTATCTTTTAATAAATGCGTTACATTTTCTGCATCACAGTGCCCTTTTTCAGATAAAGGTCGTTCCCGTTCTTCTTTTGTATATGTAGAATGGGCATGGCGAACGAAATATATTGTTGTCATTTTTTAACCTCCAATCTTATTTTCCATCTATATTCAATAATAAGATTGGAAAATCCTGTATTACAAAAGAGCACTTTTCATAAGTGCCCCTTTGTTTACATAATAAAATTATTTCATTATAATTTATTTCTGAATTCCTCACTTATGACAATATCTCGAATAAAGTAATCCATATTACTTAGAAGTTTTTCAAATGCTTTTTCACTCAAATTGTTCATCATAAAGACAATCTCAATCTTATTCCCTTTTTTATCAGTACCATAGAAACTATTTGTTAATACAAATGCCGTAGAACCACCTTTCTGTCCAGCAAATTCGAATATACCCTCTCCTACGGTTCCTTTAAATATATTCTCAACCTCACCTTGCATTTGTGGTGTAAAATAATTTCTGCTATTTATCTTTTCCAGTAAACTCATGTAATCCTTCGCATTTGCACCTATAAACCGATCTGACCAAATACGCTGAAAGTCCATATCGGCTTTTAACGATATCTCGCGTTTTGTCCATTCTTTCTCGTCTTTCATCCATTCATGTATTTGCCATACATGCTTAACATATTCATCATTAGACATATTACGTAGCTTGTCCAATGCTTTATTTTGAGGAATATGCAGTTCTTTTTCAACATAGCCCCTCATATATAATGCCCCTGTATACGTTGGATAAAATTCATCGTGACTATTTAAGCCTAACTCTTTCAAACTTTCATTTATCCGCGCTGCTCCAAGCTTGTCCAATAAATATGATGCATTCGCATTCGAACTATAATGGATCATTCCTTTCACTACTTCTTCTAAAGAAGTTTGACCACCCTTCACTAACTCTTTACCTTTTACATCATCTAGCCATGCAGGGTGTGCACCACCATCAGTATTTTTCACATAGTATTTTTCTAATTCTTTCAATGAAATTTTCTCGTCTTTTCTTATTTTCCCTTCAGCTACTTGCTTAGCATATTCAATTGCTATAACGATTTTCGACATACTTGCTAGCGGTAATTTTTCTTTTTCATTTATTGATGTCAATGTTTCACCATTTCTTTTAACAATTAAAGAAGTTGTTTTATCATCCTTATGTTCTTTTATGTAATTTAGCACATAATTAGAGTCTTCTTTGGAATTGACATATTCCTTCACTGAAAAGAAAGCTATACAGCCTACTATAGTAATTCCAGCTATAATTCCAACAACTTTTAATCCCCTCATGATACTCCCCCTAAAATAAACATATTATATATTATACTAAATAAATTTCCCTTTTTAAGTAATAATTAGATTATTTATACAAAAATACTTCTTTTCTTAAACAACAAAAAAAACATGCCTTCATTAGGAAAGCACGTTTTGTGATATTCTTCACATTGTTTAGTTAAAAAATAAATGTTTACTTACCATGATGTAACATTAAATCACTAAGTTCTTCTTCAATGTGATTTAATTTCGCAACGCCTTCTTTCCATTTATGAATATAACGTGAAACCCCAACGAAAAACAAAACAATAATTGTGGAAAGAATAATACCATATACGATTGCTACAGTACTCATAGTTACACTTCCTTATAATTAGTAATGTGGTTATTAGTTATATTTTTATTATAAACCTTTTTCTTTTAAAATACTTCGATTTCAACTTTTTGTAACAAAATTGATTTTTCTAACATTTCGTTCGTGAAAATGGCATATTTTTCACAAATTATACAAAACTTCACCATATGTACTATTACCATATGAGTTATATTATTAAATAGAATAAAGGGGATGATATACTATGACGACTTGGTTTATTGTAATGTTAGTTGTATTTGGAGCATTTAAAATTATCGTTTCTAGCCTTCCTAACTCTGTTATTGAATCCATTATTAGTCGCTTTGAAACACATCCACAACTCGAAGAAGAGAATGTGACTGTTACAATGAACGGAAATAACTTAGTAGGCAAACAGAAATCAAAAATTATTCATGATTTTAACGAAGGTTTATTTTTAGATCGCTATTATGCACCACCCCATAATGAAGGCACTCCTTTAATTATCCATGCAAAACGTGGTAAAAAAGATTTTACATTTTATATTTATAGTCATGAAGAGCATGTTGATGTTGTAAAACAATATAAAAAGAAGGTAGTTGCTTATAGTTTACGCTCTAAAAACCTTCAAAATAGTGATATGTTCGTGTCAGCTGATTTAGCTTAATACTCATATATAAAAAGGAATCCATGGCATATGGATTCCTTTTTACTATTTACTGAAAAATAAGCTCTGTCTTCAAACTATCTTTCGGTAACAACCAGCCTTTTTTCTCTAAACCCGCCATTAATAATTCCCTTTGTTTTGTCGCAATACTTTCTTCATTTGTTTTAAATGACACTTCTATTACGAAGTCATCTTCTAATTTCCCTGTATTACTTAATGGCCAAATTTCAATATTTGCTTTTATGTTTTCAAACTCTCCTGTATATCGTTTCATTAATACAGGACCGTAAATACGGGAATTCTTTAACATCTCTTCTCCCCAATTTGTATACAACCATTTGTTCATTTTCCCTGGTAATTTTTCTATTAACATGTTTTGAGCAGCTTGTTTATTTGGTAAATCAAGTATTCCATATCCTTTAGCACTGTAACTTTTCTTATTTGAAATGCTTAATGTTTTCTTCTCAAATCCCCAATCTATTTCCGCCTCATAACTATCCGTATTACTATCGAATCCTTCTTTTTTAGCTACTTCTAGTGCATCTTGAATTACACCATTTGGAATAGGATATCTTTTTTTATATGTTAGTTCAAAATCTTTACTAAATTCTTTCTTTCGAATTCTAGCAAACCAACCTTCCTCGCTTAAACTTTTATTCGCAGTATCTAAAAATTGCACTTGTATTCTTTCATATTTTGTACCAGCCTGGAAATGTTCTAACACCTCTTGCTTCATCTCTTTGTTATCACCTAATACTTGTTCTGGCTTCAATAATAACTTCACTTCAAAACTAGGTTTCATTGGACTAGCTGCAAACCCTTCCTTAACGTTATAAAGGAAACAACAAAAGAAAATGCTTACGAATACAAATACTTTTTTCATATACCTATCCCCTTTACATTTCAAATGACTTCTATACGTTCCATTGCAAGTGAATATACATTTTCATATCCTGCTGTACTTAGCTTTTGTTGTAATCGATCCGTATCCTCTTTCAAAGCGTGCACTAGCACCGTATGTTCTGGTAATAATGTATTTAACATCTCTTTAACGTCTCTTATACTTTGGTGAACTTTATACGCAACTCGATTCACCCTACATGTATTCCTTACATGCTCTTTCATAACTTTTTCTGCAAAACTCCCTTTCGCAATATGCCCAGTAAAAATAACGGCATTTCGCTTTTCATTCCGAAGTTGTTCATAATATAACTGCGCTCGTTTCGTTTGCATATTCGCATCACTCATTACAACTATTCCGTAACTATTTTGCATACTAATGTCATTATCCATCACTATTATGTTTCTTTTTAAACTCTCCATAATCCATTTAAATTCTTCATTATTTTTTATCCAATCTTTATATACGAACATCTCTTCAAATCCAGCCAAAATTTCTTTATCTACTATAAGCGGAAATTCTTTATATCGTTCATATAAATACAATACTATATCTTGCGCCCTACCAAGTTGTGGAAGCGGTAATAATGCTATTCCTTTATTTTGCATAACTCGTTCAATTTCTGCACATAGATTGTCTAATCTTTCATTTTGCGAAACATCCTCTGTGTGATAAGCGGCATCTACAATTGCAACTTTTATATTGTGGCCCAATTTCTCAGGTAAATTAGCTCGTAGTATATTAGACTCTGCTGAATAGTCGCCTGAATAAAATACGTATGTATTACACATATCAACTAAAAACCAAACAGCTCCTAATACATGCCCACTATATCCCCATTGAAACCGCAATGTAGGAGTAATTTGTACCCATTCATTTGGATTGCTAATCTCATCAATACATACATAATTTAAATCTTTTATGTGTTGGTCGCTATAAGGTAAATTCCACCCTTGCATCACATTATAGTTTCTCCATTTTTCATAATATAACGGCAGTTCCTCCTTCGTATAACGAGTCGTCCAAATTTTTTTCTTATATCCATACTTCGCTAATAAAGGTAAACCCATCGTATGATCTTCATGAATATGTGATAAAAATACCGCATCTAAAAATGGAGCAGCTTCTCTCTCTATTTTTGGATAACCATCCTCATAAGATCGATTAATACCACAATCAAATACTATTTTCGTCTCTTTATTTTTTACAAAATAGCAGGAGCGACCGTACTCTCCTGCTCCTCCCCATACTTCTACCCTCATCATACTACCCCTTTTCGCTTTTGCTCCATATGTTGTAGCAGTAATAAGCATATTGTTGTAAGTCCAACAGAAACAACGGCCATCGCCATGCCTATAGATACTTCACCCTGTTCAAATTGAGCAAAAATAAACGTTGCTGACGTTTCTACTGATGGAGGTAATACGAGAAGCGATGCTACTAACTCTCTTATCGAAATTGTAAATGTCATCGCCCATCCAGCAAGAATGCCTGGGATAATAAGAGGCAATATTATTTTTCTAAAAATATAAATATAATTTCCAGAAAAAACACTTCCTGCCTGCATGAGAGAATCATCAATTTGTCCGAGTGATGATTTTACATATTGCACCGTGTAAGGTAAAAACAGCACAACATACGTTACGATAACCATGACTGGTGTATTGTAAATTGACATAGGCATATATGGTGAATTCCAAAATAGAATAAGACCTACAACCATAACGATTCCTGGTACCATATTCGGTAACATACCGCACATATCAAGCCATTTTTCAGAGGGTTTTTTCCCCTTTCGAATCATAAGTGCCAAAAAGACTCCAATCATTACCGCAATAATCGCTGTTACGAGTGAAAAAAGAAAACTATTCCATAAAGCCTCTAATCCCGGAGACCCCATTGTAAACAATGCCTCATAATGACTTGTTGTAAAGTTATTTACATGTAAACCGCCGCCTCTTAATTTTGAAAAAGAAGCAATAAGTATAGAAAAGTATGGAATTCCAATTGATACGATTAATAAACCAATTACATACATCCATGCTACAACGCGCGTAAATATAGACAAAGTATATCTTTTAGATTTCACACCTTTTCCACTAACTATTGCATATGAATACTTTCGATTCAATACATTTTGCATATACCAAATGAGCATACAAGCACTAAGTAATAAAGAAGATAATGCTGTTGCACTACTAAAATCAATTGGCCAACTCGAAATAAATTTATGGATTTCTGATGTTAACACGTGGAATCCTATTCTACGTCCGAATGTAGCCGGTGTTCCAAATTCAGCAATCGTCTTTACGAAAATGAGTAAAGCACCCATTACATAACTTGATACTAATAACGGCAATATTATTTTTCTTAAACGATAGAAAAAACTTCCGCCATGAACTGCTGCAGCTTCTTCTTTACTACTCCCAATCTGAAGTAACGTGTTTTTCAGCATGAAATAAAGGAATGGGAATAAATGCAGACTCATAATTAATACCATACCTCCTAAACTAAAAAACGATGATGAAACTGTCTTTAGCATCGGGAAAAATTGTTCAAAATAGCCGTTAGGTTGCATGAACAAAATCCAGCCCATCGATCCAATATACGGCGGTGTCATAAATGGAATCATAAAAACAATATCTAACTTACTATACTTTCCTACATCTGTTTTGCTCATAATAAATGCCAATGGAAATGCAAATATTGTCGCACCTATTACAACGAGTACACCTAGAAGCATCGAATTTAGAAAAATCCCCGCTAATCCACCACTCTGCATCACTTCAAAAGGCTTTAAAAAGTTCCAACTACTATTTTCATATACACTAGAAAATAAAATAAGAAAAAGTGGAATGACGATTAACATCGCCACAAGTAATAACGCTACCGTCATTCCAACTTGTCTTACTGATACGAATCGATTTACCATGGAATCACCATCTTATTGAAATACTTTCTTAAATTGTTTTCCTATTTCATCTTGCTCTTTCTCAACTGTTTTCCAATCAATATTTAATACTGGAATCTCTTCTACATTTGGTCTATTTTCAGCTTTTATATCTGTTCTACCAGGCAATAAATACGCTTTAGAAACTTGTTTTTGTACATCATCGGATAATAAATAATCAATAAACTCTTTTGCACCTTCAACATTTTTACTATCCTTCATAATCCCAGCTGCACGCGGGCTAATAACTGTTCCGCTTTTTGGATATACAATATCAACAGGTTCACCCTTTGCTTTTGCGCTATACGTCATATAATCAACACCCGCAATGACCATATCTTTCGCACCTGTTACAACTGGGTCTAACGCTTCCTGATTTGCTCCTGCTACTGTAACTTCATTTTTCTTAAGCTGCTCAAATAAATTCCATCCATCTTGTCCATTCTTTTTCACGTATCCTGTTACAAAGTCTAAAGCTGAACCTGAAAGTGCTGGATCTGGAAGATTCACTTTCCCTTTCCATTCTCCTTTCGTTATATCGCTCCAATCTTCAGGCGCTGTCTTCACATTTTTTGTATTGTACACAATCCCTAATGCTGAAGCACTATACCCGAAATAATGTCCTTTATCATCTGACCATTCAGAACGCAGCTTATCAGCTTGTTTCGCTTCTTTATAAGCTAACGTTTGACCCTCTTTCTTTAATCCTTCCATCGCTGGTAATGATGCAAGTACGACTACATCAACGACTGGATTTTTCTTTTCAGCTTCCATTCTCGCTAAAATTTTACCAGTTGTCCCTTGAAACATTTCCACCTTTATACCAGTTTTCTTTTCAAAGTCTTTTTGAATTTTTTCTGCTAACCCTTTTGGTCCTGCACTATATACAACAATTTTCTTTTCATTCGTATTTTTACTTTTTGCATCTGCATTACCTGTCTTTGAACTACACCCTGTTACTACAGCCGAAAATAATAAAGTACATACAAATAAAGACTTAAGCGAACTGAATTTCTTCATACGATTCTCCCCCTATATGATGAATACATTTTTTTGGCACATATAACGATACTGGTTTACCGATGCTTAGCTTACTATTGTGATAGGCTGTCCAGATGCCTAAAGTCCCCATATTTACTTTCACTTCATAACGTTCTCCTACATATGTAACGTGCTGAATTTCACCTGTATACATTTCGCACACATCATTTTTTGTCCAACTCACATGCTCTGGACGAATCATTTTTTCACCCTCTACAAGCCAATTCGCCTTACCAACAAATTTGGCAACAAATTCATGAGACGGTTTCACATAAATATCTTCCGGTGTTCCTTTTTGTAATACTTCTCCTTGTTTCATGACAATAATTTGGTCTGACATTGACATTGCTTCTATTTGATCGTGAGTGACATACAGTGCAGTTAAACCAATGGAATGAACGATATCCATAAGCTCTATTCTCATTTCTTCTCGCAAAATTGCATCGAGTGCACTTAGCGGTTCATCAAACAAAATAAAGTGAGGTTTTGTTACAATTGCTCTAGCGAATGCGACACGTTGTTGCTGTCCACCAGAAAGTTCGTGTGGATACCGTTTCTCCATACCTTGCAGGCGAACTCGCTTTATCGCATCTTCTACTTTTTCTCGTAAATGATTCGTTTGCTTTGTAGCCCTTAAACCAAATGCAACATTTTCAAAAACAGTCATGTGCGGCCATAAAGCAAAATCTTGAAATACCATACCGATATTCCGTTCATGAGGAGATGTCTTTATCTTTTTTGTAGCAGAATACATGCACTGGTCTCCAAAATATATTTCTCCTTTATCCGGTTCTTCAAGTCCTGCTATCATTCTAAGCAAAGTCGTTTTCCCACACCCCGAAGGTCCTAAAAGTGTAGTGAATTCCCCTTGTTTCATTACAATCTGCAACGGCTTTAACGCCTGTATTTTTCCAAATGTCTTTTCTAATCCACTAATTGTAATATCCATTGCTTCACCTCTCTCCCCTCATTCTTAACCTGCTTTCATTCTATATGGAAGATTTATACTCAATGTTAATGTACTGTAAAGATTAAATTAAAAAACTTCTAATAAACTATTTATTTCTATAGATTTTTTCTATAGTTAAAATAAAAAAGGCGGCAATTCATAATGAATCTCTTAAAATTAGAAATTGTAGTACTTATTAAGAAATACAAAAAGCTTACAATCGTTGCAGAAAAACTTGGCGTTAAACAACCAACTATTACATTTCATATAAAAAGCTTAGAAGAAGAACTCGGTGTATCTCTATTCGAATTACGTTCTGGAAGGTATTTCTTAACAGAGGCTGGTGAGGCTTTGCACCATTATGCTTGTAAAATAGATGCACTTATGAAAGAAGCTAGACGTGTCACGCAAGAGTTTAAAGATTTTCATAAAGGTGCTATAACAATCGGCGCTAGTTATGTACCAGCGACTTATCTTTTGCCAGAAGTCGTTCATCAATTTCAATGTGAATTTCCCAATATAAAAATAACGCTACTAGTGAAAACAGCCCCTGAAATTCGAATGATGCTACAAAATCACGAAATCGATCTTGGGATAATTTCCGCTGCTCCATTTGATGAACCACTTTTAAAACAAACGAATATAATGCCCGATACACTTGTTCTTGCCTTTTCCAAAGAACATCATTTTTCAAAGAAAGACAATGTATCGTTACAAAATATCGAAAAGGAACGCATACTATTGCATCGTAATCCATCTACAACGAGAGATTTACTTACACAATGGACGTTGGCGCACAACATTACATTCCAATCTGAAATTGAATTAGACTCATTAGAAACGATGAAACAAATTTTAAAATATGGTAATGGAATTGCCTTTATTTCTAAACTTGCTATCGAGCAAGAAATACAACGAAATGAGCTATGCTATATACCAATCCCTGAATTTGAATTTCAGCGTAACATTTATACGATTCATCATGAGGACAGATGGAATTCTAAAATCATTTCTTTTTTACTACAGAGCATCACTTCATTTGCAACAAAAAATTAAAAGGCTGTCGTTATGCACGACAGCCTTTCAAACTATAAATCTATTTATTTTTCTTTGCCTCAATTTTTGCTTGCGCCTCTTCAGCCTTATCTAATGCTTCTGATACTTTCTTCTCTTTTTCTTTCACTTCATCTATACTATCGACAGCTTTAATAATTTTATCGATTCCTTCTTCTTCTACCTTTCTACGCTTTGCCACTCTTTCATTTACTTTCTCTTCCACATCTTTTGCTTTTTGAAGCATATTCTCTGCATTTGATGTTACAGCTTTTTCAAGTTCAGCATCTTTTTTCTTTTGTAACACTTCATTTGCAATGTCTTTCGCTTCTAAATACTTACCGTCTTTTAATGCTGTTGCTCCGTGATCCATTCTCTCAGCAACTTCTTTATATGATTTCGCTTCATTTCCTGATTTCTCTTTTTCTGCTTTTTCGAACCACATTTTTGCATCACTATACTTTTCATCTTTCAATGATTGCATACCTGTTTCAATATATGTGTCATAATTGCTACATCCAGCCATTACGACTAATAGAAAAAGCATAACAAAACTTAATTTTTTCATGCTGTTGTCTCCTTTTCTTTGCAAGCTCACTTTACTTTAACATACATGAAAAAGAGTTTCAAAAACTAAAATACTAATTTAGTCATTTTTATAATGATAAGTCAAATTTTTATTATTTTCTTATTTTTAAGCGGACACATCTACTTGTTTTTTCGCCATATGTTGCTTTACTCCAACTAATACAACTAACAATAACCCTCCACCTATTGTCATCATAACAATGCTAGTTGGCAACATATCTAATAGTAGTCCATATACAATCATACCAAGCGGTGCGATTGCAGTCGCAATTGTTTCAAGTAGGCCAAACACACGCCCTAGGTAGCTCGGATCTGTCGTTTTTTGCATATGTACTTGCATTGGAATGTTTACAATCATAATTGCTATACCAGTTAACATCATAAAAGCAATATAGTAAATAAAACTTGCTACTTTTGGAATGATAACTAACAACGGAAAGACTGTACATAAACTTAAACCTGCAAACAAAAACAGTCCAGTATAAATAGAACGAAACGGATTATTCACTTCTTTACGAACTGATAAAGCAATCGCTCCCATTAGCATCCCGACTGCTAACATTCCCTCTACAGTACCGAGTTGCTTTGAAGATAAATGCAATGTATGGACGATAATGTACGGAAGTGCAACTGTTAGACCACACGCAAAAAAGTTTACCCACAATGCTATTTTCATTAAACCATATATTTCACGTTGTCTTTTTACATATAAAAAACCTTCTTTTATACTCATCAAGAAATGCTCTGTACTTTCAGCCACTTCTTTTTTATATAAATCAAATACGATAAATAATTGCAAAATAACCGCTAAAAAGAACGTAATGCTATTTAATAGGAAAAACGATTTAATTGAAAAGAAACCATATACAACTCCGCCAATAATCGGTCCTAAAATATTTGATAAAGAAGCTGCCGTTTGATTTAAAGCACTCGCTTTTTGAATACGTCCTTCATCTACTAAACTCGGAATAGACGAAGTTAATGCAACAGAATAAAAACTTGCACAAATTGATAATAATGCTGCTGAAATATAAATAAAAAGAAGTGATGGCCCAAATATAGTAGCAAGAATAAACATACTAAGCATCGTTAAACTACTTAATAAATCAGTACCAATGACAAGCCATTTTCGATTCACACGGTCTGCTACAGCACCAGCAATTGGGCCACAGATCATCCTTGGAAGTGATCCGCAAACGAGCGTAATTGCAAACCCCATCCCTGAACCAGTAGTCTTTAATACATATAACCCCATTGCGAACGTATAAATACCTGCGCCTAATAAAGACGTCATTTTTCCAATCATCATTAAAATGATATTTCTAGTTGCAATCTTCATTCTTGAATCATGTTGTCCTATACTTATATCTCCCATTTTTGACTCTCTCCCCTTAAAAGTTAAATTGTGTTAAACTTATTATATAATCAACTTTCCAATTTTCACAACAAAAAGTTAAATACAATTAAACTTTTTAAATATAAAGGAGCAACAATATGGCAACTCTCGGCGAAAAAATTAAAGCATTACGAAAAGAAAAAAAGCTTACGCAAACAGCACTGGCAGGTTCGGAACTGACAAAAAGTATGCTTAGTCAAATTGAAAATGGAAAAGCTACACCTTCTATGAAAACATTACAATATATTGCGGAAAAACTTGAATGTGAAACGAGCTTTTTATTAGAAGAAGATGAAGGAGAAATTGTAGAACTCATTCAAAAAATGGAGCAACTAATAAAGGCAAATAAATGCGATGAAGTATACAAGACTTTACTACCTATCGTTCAAACAGAGCTACCTTCTACTTTAAATACAGCTCGCTTATATAAACAGTTCCTAACAGGAGCAACTATTATGAACGATTATCATATTGAATATTACGTTGAAACTGCTGTTTCTATATTTGAAAAATATACTTTATATCGAGAAAGCACTGAAACGAAACTACTGTTTTACTATATGCTCTTCAAACGTAAAAAATATAAAGAATGTTTACAGATGATTGCTACAATTCGTGATGAATATAAAGCGAAGAATTTAGAAATGGATCTCATTACACATATACAATTATACTTAAAAGAAGCCATTATTTTACTCGCATACGGCAATTATGAAAAATGTGAAAAAGTCATTTTAGATGCACTTGCATTTTCAAAAAAACATCAAGTGTATTATAAAACAGATGAATTTTATCGCATTTTATCTTACCAAAAAGTCATTACAGCTGATAAAGAACAGTATTTATATTACATAAAAAAATCGGAGCAATTTGCCATTTTTACAGAAGATATTCTATCCATTGCGATTATTGATATTTTAAAAGCTTACTACTACAACACAATTACTAATGAATATACAATCGCATTAGAACATCTAGAACAATTCCGAGAAAAACTAAAAGATGAACCAATCTTTCAAGACGATGGATTATATTATCTTGAAAAAGGAAAATCTTTGTATGGCTTAAAACGTTATAAGGAAGCTTTGGCAATATTAAAACACGCTACCATACCAGATTATATGAGTCATCCACTTGATCAATCGTGGGTATTAACAGCTGGGTCTTATCGTGCCCTGTGTCATATAAAACTTCAAGATAAACCAGCTGCTCTGAAAGAAGCAAAAGAAGCAGTTCAAACGATAGATGGTTATCCTGATTCCATCTTTTCTTCATTTATTAAAGAAACATTACAAATAATACAAAAACTTTAAGAATGTCTCTAAATGGTATATTATTCCTCTTTTTTAGCAAAGATAATAATGATGGGAGGAATATAAATGAATATACAACGTGCAAAAGAGCTTTCTATGTCAGCAGAACAAGCCAATGTCAATTTTCAAGGCATGCCTGTTATGATTCAACACGTCGATGAAAGCAATGAAACCGCCCGCATATATGAAGTAAAAAACCCAGGACGCGAATTAACTGTTCCAGTTAATAGCTTAGAGGAAATATAAGAAATGCCACTTCTCTTTTGAAGTGGCATTTTTCTTCTTTCAGATTACTTATTATAAATTTCTTCAACCCTTTATTTTACATGAGCTGAAAAAATAAGAATTTTCTACTTCTTTTCTTTTTGTGACCTGCTAAAATACAAACTATGGATTAATTATTCGTACTATACATTAAGGAGGAAAAATAATGGCATCTACTTTAGAAAAAAACAAGCCTTATTATGCAGTTATATTCACTTCTAATTTATCAAATGATACAACAGACTATAATACCGTTGCCGAAGAAATGGAGAAACTTGCAAAGCAACAACCTGGATTTTTAGGTGTAGAAAGTGCAAGAGGTAATTCTGGACTCGGAATAACAATTTCTTATTGGGAATCACTTGATGCGATTGAAAATTGGAAGAAGAACACCTTACATAAAGAAGCGAAAAAAAGAGGTCGTGAGCAATGGTATGAAAACTTCCATCTGCGTATTTGCCTTGTTGAGAAAGAATTTAAGTTTCATAGAGGTACTTTATAACTATGAAGGAAAAATTAGCTCTCGTTATTGTTCATGAAATATATGGTGTGAACGACCATATGCATCACGTTACCCAGCACTTTACTTCATCTCATATAGATGTATTCTGTCCTAATCTTCTACAATCACAACACGCATTTCATTATCGTGATGAAGAAAAAGCATATGAACATTTTGTAAATCATATTGGATTTGATGATGGAAAAAAGCAAATTGAAGAATTCATTTCTCATCTTTCTAGTAGTTATACACATATTGGACTTATCGGCTTTAGTGTTGGAGCTACCATCTCATGGCTATGTAGTAACAATCCGAAAATAGATTTTATTATCGGATGCTACGGTTCCCGTATACGTGACTATGTTCACATAAAGCCTACATGCGCTACACTACTTATATTCCCTGAAAAAGAAGCTAGTTTTTCAGTATCCGCTTTCATTCAAACATTGCAGCAACAGAATAACCCTTTATTAGAAATAAAACAACTACACGGTGAACATGGATTTCTAAATCCGTACACTGAAAAATATAACGGGCACTCTACAAAACAAGCATATAATTTAATAGATTCATTTCTTGTAAAGTGAAACTTTAATCAGTGGGGGGTATCCCCCACCTAATCTCTTTTCTTACGTTGAGTTTTAAGGTGTGGGTCTTACTGCCCATGCGTGATAAAAACAATCTTATAAAGGAGACTCGAATGACGCTGACATTACTCTTACTTATTTTCATACTCATTGCCTTTATCTCAGCGCTAACTATCATTTTTAAAACCGTAAAAAAAGGGAGATTTTCCAACCGCCCCTACTTACAATCTATTATCATTTGCATTTTATTTTTTACAAATTGGATTTTATATGTAACAACTTTTTATTCGTTACTCCCCGAGAAAGTTAGCGAGTTCATATTCCTGCCCCTTTGGTTTTTCCTTTGTATTTTAGGATTTATCGCTTTTTGGCACGAATGGAGAAATAATCGTGTGTTCTCGATATGTATTGGTTTTCTTTCCTTTATTAGTTTTTTATTTGGGTTATTGTTGTTAGTTCTTTCCGGAATGTAATAGAAGAAGGAAGAAAAGCCAACTTTCAACTTTTCTTCCTTCTATGTTTACCTTTAGTTTTCACTGTCACTGATTCACAAGGTGTATAATATATTTGAGGTGTCGCCTTATCAACAAACATCATAAACGTAACGAAACCGATAATAAAGAAAATAAACAACGTTAACAAAATTGCTCCTATCGTTAAAAGTATCATAACACCACCCCTATATTTTTTATGTTATTACACTTTTCGCTATGATATGAGCGTAATCCTTTTTAGAAAAAGAAACGTAACAAAATAATCACAATCACTCCTGTTAATACTGTACCTAATAAACTACGAGTATATATCGCTACAAGAAATGTTGGAATTGCTGCAATAAGATAATCCCACTGTATCGTCTCATGCATAAATAAAACTTGTGCTAAAAGCGCTGCTAATATCGCAATTGGTATGTAATTTAACCATTTTAAACCCCAGTCTGGAATTTGTAGTTTACTAAATACGAGTAGAGGTAAAATACGTGGCACGAGTGTGACAGCTCCTGCTGCTAGTAAAAGTAATAATACGTCTAATCTCATTTCCATTTTTCAATCACCACTCCAATCGTCGCAGCTAGTAATGTTGCGATAATAACCGCTATACTATCTGGCATAATTAAGTGTGAAACGTATGCAAGTATAATCGCTACAATTGCAACACTTAAATGAATTGCTAGCTTTGGTTTACTACTTATGAGCTGAAGTACAAATAATCCGATAAACATCGCTGGTAATGCATAATCCATCCCGTATGTATGTGGATCTGGTATCCACTCACCAAATAGCCCGCCAATGATAGTAGCAAGAATCCAGTTTAAATAAGCCGTTACATTTAGCCCAATCATCCATCTTTCGCCTAAATATCCTTTTTGCGCTGCATGCTGCACTGCGACGCCGAACGTTTCATCTGTAATTTGCGAACCAATAATGACGTTTTTTAATAGAGGTAGTTTCGTAAAGTACGGCGCGAGGGCAGCACTCATTAATAAATGGCGTAAATTAACAAAAAACACAGTAAAAATAATTGCGGAAGCAGGAGCACCGGCTGCATACATACCAGCTAATATAAATTGGGCAGAACCTGCATAAATTAAAGTCGACATAAATGCAATTTCAATGATAGAAAAACCTGCTGTTTTTGCAATTACACCAGCTGCTATACCGATGCTCAAGTAACCAAATACAGTTGGTAAACAATCTTTTACTCCTTGCTGAAATGTATCATCGCTCTGCAAAGCTACATGTGCCTCAGCTTTACTCATCTCTATCATCCTCCATTCCTTCTAAAGTTCGTTTTCCTGTTACGACATGAACTAAATCTATATTTTCACGCCATAACGTATCTAACTTATCAGCTCCAAATTCCTTTGTGATTTCTTCAACCATAATATCGTGTCGCACATACTCTGTAGCAACGAGAACTAGCGCTGGGTCATACGTTGTAACGGCCCATGAAGTGCTATCATTTGAGAAGTTCGCAATTAATACTTCCTCTCCATCACGAGCAATAACAGTTAAATGACCACCCATTCTCTTTTCAACAACGTGGGGCGTCATATAATTATGGTGAAATGTCGCTCCTATTTTTGTTTCTGGAGCTCCAAATAAGATTGAGAATATATTCACGCCTTCCTCTTCCTTTTGATGAATGTATGGCTCAATTTCATGCACTTGATCTTCCCATACAGAAATCCATAACTCTTCCTTTGCCCTATTAATTATATTGCATATCTCTTTTAAAACACGATCATTTGAGCGAATATGCGAAATTACATCTATTTGTCGCTCTTGTTCTAAACAATTTAATTTCTCATCTAAAAATTCAAATGACTTTTCAAAGTCTTTTCGCATTCGATTCATTAATTCGGTAGCTGGTACTGGTACATATTTAACTGGTTCAGAGGGTACAATATGCACCGCTCCTTTATCCATTAACTTACCGAGTACCTCGTAAATCATAGAACGAGGTACTCCTGTTTGTTTACTCACTTCATAGCCCGTTACTGGCGAATGTTTTAACAATCCAATATACGCTTTACATTCATATTGAGAAAATCCTAACTTTTGTAACTCCTTTATAATTTCATCCATCGGTAACCCCTCACAATCTAAATCGCCCTTACTTCAAAACGACGATTTTGCTTCCCTTTACTTTTTACTTTATCAATAACAAGTGTTCCTATTTCACTCGTATTTTTCACATGTGTGCCTCCACAAGCTTGTTCGTCTAAATTTTCAATTGTAACAATGCGGATTTCTTGGATGGTAGTTGGCAGGAGATTTATTGCTGTTTTAATCATTCCTACAGCATTTTCTGCTTCTTCGCGGCTCATATAACGAGTGGAAATTTCTTTATTTTGCTTAATAAGTTTATTCACTTCCTCAACAATTTCTTCTACTTCCACGCTCGATAACTCTTGTAACTCATTAAAATCGATACGTGCTTTATCAGGATAAATTTGATTTCCGGTGCATAGAGCTCCATACTTTTCATAAACAACAGCTCCGATAAGATGCAGTAAAGAGTGATGACGCATTAAATTATGACGTCTTTCCCAATTTATCTCTAATTTAACTGGACCTAATTTTACTTGAGCTTCATCTTTTATATAGTGAACTATTTCTCCTTGCTCCTTCTTTACTTTTTCAACTTCAAATACAGACCCATCTTGTACAATGACACCCGTATCACATTCTTGCCCTCCACCAGTTGGATAAAAAACTGTTTCCTTTACAAATACTTTATTCCCTTCTACTTTTATCACTTCTGTTTCGCAACTCGTTTTGTATGCATCTTCTAAATATAATGCCGTTGTCATACTCTCACCTCTTTAGTAGTTATAGTTATACCTACTAATATAAAAAAGAAGCTCCGTAAAGTCAATTGATAATTCTGAAATTTAAAATTAATAAAAGACTCCTTTATTAGGAGTCCACTATCTCAATATTTCATTCGCTTCTTTTTCATAAATTTTATCAAATGACGTCATAACGCGCTGTGATGCTTGAATCATCTTTTGATCTGTCATAAGATCGGCCATCTCTTTCGTCATATCTACATTTGAATTTTCTAGCATATGATTTTTTACTATTCCTGTTCCGTTCGGTAAATTAGCAATGTTTCCTTCTGCTAGTGTAAAGCTTTTATTTTCACGTTGTACGAGACGTGCATTCGTTTCTGCATCTACTGTTTTTGTCTGTAACTGTGCAATTACTATTCTCTTAATATCTGGTTTTTGCAAAGTTCCATCGTTTACTTCTCTATAAATTTCTCCATTATTAGATACGAAGAATTCAACATTTTCAGGAATATGAATACGCTCATTATTAACATCCATAACATAAGCACCTGAAGATGTTTGTAAATATCGATCACTATTTAATGTGAAACTACCATCTCTCGTTAAAAACGTTTCATCATTTTTAGAAGTAACAAAAAATGATGTTGTGCCGGCCGCGCCGTCATCTAAAAAGAAATCTGTAGCGCTATTTGTCATTTGTATATTTCCTTGTACTAAATTCACATGCGTTGCAGCTGGTACTACAGCGTAATCGACCGAACCGATATTTGTTACCGCCCCATCTCCGCGGCGATATGTGTCTTGTACATCAAATACTTTAGACGTCATATTTTCTGCTTTAAATCCTGTCGTTTGAGCATTTGCAACGTTATTCGAATGAACATTAATGCGCTGCATGTAATTCATCATGCCCATAGAACCTATATAAAGACCGTTCATATTCGTTTGAATAAGGCAAGCGCCTTATTCTTCACCTCTTTTCTACGATGTTTGTAACATTTGTTTTGCTAAATGTTCAGCTGTAGCGATATGTATATTTTTCTTTATGTCTTGGCCATCTGTCATTAATACAATAGGAGCTGATGATACTGCTGGAATTTTCAACAATTCGCCACTACTTGCTGTTTCATCAAATTTCGTAAACACAATACCATCTATATGAATATCTTTAAAGTTTGTAATAATTTCAATCATATCTTTGCTTTTCATTGAAGCTGATAACGTTAAACAAATATAATCTGGTTCTACTTGTCCCATCGTTTCAATCATTTCTTCCACTGTTTCTGACGTACGATAATTTTTCCCTGCTGTATCAATTAAAATATAATCGACGCGTGCTTCTTCTTTAAAATACGTAAGCGCTCTTGTCATTGCAGCTTCATCACGCACAGCAATTACTTCCGATCCAATTGTCTTTACGTTATCTTGCAATTGCTGCACTGTCCCTATGCGCGAATGATCTGTCGTTATAAAACCAACTGTTTTGTTCTTACCGTGAAATTGCCATGCCATTTTCGCCAGTGTCGTCGTTTTACCAACGCCAGTTGGACCGATTAATGCAATTGTTTGTACTTCTTTTTCAAAGACGTTTTCCGTATTGAAATGAGATTTCATATCTTCCAATATGTACCTGATAACTTCTTCTTCCGTAATCATCGTTGCATTTTCAAACTTTATTTTTAACTTTTCAGCATATGCATGAATGAAATATTGTTCCACATCGTTTTGTTCTAGCATCCGAATTACTTTTTGAATAATAAACGGTACAGATTCTTGGTTTTCTTTCTTTGTAACTACTTCTTCTTTCTTTACCGGAACGACTTGTTTCACAACTTTTTTCTTTTTCGTTACTTCCGTTTCTTTCGTCTGTTTCACCACGACAATTCCTTTTTCAAACAGCTTTAATAGTTTCTCTTTTTTTCTTGCCCATTCTTCACTATTTCCTGTTTGCATCGCCGCGTATGACATAGAAGTCGTTACGTTTTCTAAATTGTGCAGTACTGATTGAATTCCATTCGCCTTCACAATTTGTTCTGAAGGATCATTCACAACATCCATTAACTGTTCATGAAATTGAGCTGTACCTTCATTCACTTCTTCCTGTTTTTCTTCTGGAAAAGCAACTAACATTTCATAATCCTTTTTCCAAAAAAACGGTATATTTCGTTTTACACTTTCATCGACAACATAATAATAATCTGTACCATATTGGTCAAATAACTTTCGATACAATTCATTTTTCGAAGCTGCTTTTATTCGCATTAACGCTTCTTTCTTTTCTGTACTTTCCATTACTTCACCCCCTACTATTCAATATAGGCAATTTGATCCACAACAATTTCTGGTGCTAATTCACTAATACAAAGTACTTGTGCTTCCACTTGATAACGTTCTAGCAGTCTTACAATCGCAAATCTAAAATCTTTTCTACGTGTTAATAACACTGGTTCTCTTCCCATTAAACGTGCTTGCTTAAAGACGCGCTGCACTTGCTCAACGACACGTGTTTCTAAATCTAAATCCCAGTTTAATAAGTAACCTTGATATGAATTATTCACAACATCCGCATCTAACTCGATTGAATCAGAGAAGAGTGCTGCATATATTTTTCCGTCCGGATTTTTCGCATTTTCACAAATAACTTTTGAAATACATTCACGAACAAATGATGTTACACCATCCACGTGGTTTTGATAAATTTCTTTGCCGTCAATAATACCTTCAATAATTGTTGGTAAATCACGAATAGAAATACCTTCTTTTAGAAGTTGTTTAATAACATTTTGAACAAGTGATAAATCAATTTCTTTCTTCTTAATCTCTTCTAATAGAACGCCATTATCATTTTCAAGCGAGTTAATTAAGTCTTTTACATGTTGGCGCTGAATTAATTCATGAAGATTACGTCTAACGACAACATCTAAATGTGTAATTAATATGCTAAGTGGCTCTAACACTTGATAGCCTTTCATTTGTGCATCTTGCACCATATGCTCTAAAATCCAATATCCATCTTCACCGAAAATTGGATCTTTCGCTGGCTCTGCATCTAAATCAGCCATTACGTTTGGCGTTTTCAATGCTAATAAATAACCTGATTTTAAAACACCCTCAGCCGCCTTCGCACCTTTAATACGAATAATGTAACGTCCGCGTGGTCTAAAACTCGTATTATCTTTAAAGTTAATTCCAGGAACATTAATACCGAGGTCAGTAATAATCGACTTCCTCATAAGAACAACTTTATCACGAGCTGTTTCCCCGTTAATTTTCTGCTTTACAAGTGCTGCTAAATCTAAACCGAGTTCTACTATAATTGGATATTTATCCGTAAATACTCCAAATGAATCTTCCACTTGTTGCAGTTGCTCATCTTCGCCTTGGATCATTTCTATTTCTTTTTGAAGCTCGTCTTCTTTTTCTTTCTTTATTCGATTTTTATTACGAATGCCTAAGAGGATAATTGTTCCGCCAACGAGTGCGAATGGTAGAAACGGTAGCGGAGTAAAAATACCCATTGCGATAAATAAACCACCGAGCGCATATACAACGACTTCATGCGCTAATAACTCTTTAAAGATACCTTCTGTTACTGTATCCGGTGAGCCGTCAAATACACGCGTTACGATAATACCTGTTGAAATTGCAAGCATTAATGAACCGATTTGGTTTACGATTCCGTCACCGACAGTTAACTGTGTATAATGAAGAGCTGCATCTGCAAAGCTCATTCCTTGCTGCATCATTCCGACAATTAAACCGAAAATAATGTTTACAAATAAAATGACAATCCCGAAAATAACGTCCCCTTTAATGAACTTCCCGGCACCATCCATCGCTCCGTAAAACTCTGTTTCCATATTTAATTTTTTACGTTTTGCTTGTGCATCTTTTTCTGAAATAATACGCTGGTTTAAATCAGCATCGATAGACATTTGTTTCCCTGGTAAAGAATCAAGTGTAAAACGAGCTGCTACTTCAGCTGTACGAGATGCACCGTTTGCAACGATAAACTGGAATATGATTAATACTGTAAAAATAACGATACCAATTAATAAGTTTCCGCCAATTACGAACTGGCCGAACTCTTCAATAACATGACCGGCATTTCCATCTGTCAAAATCGCTCGCGTCGTCGAAACGTTAATCGATACGCGGAAAATCCCGATTAATAACAACATCGTTGGAAATGACTTTAATTCATCCCACTCGTTAATACTTGTCGCTCGCATATAAATAAGCACTGACATACTTAGTAGAAAAACGATAATAATATCAAGTATAAATGGTGGAAGTGGAATTAAGAGCGCCACTACGAATGACGCTGCTAAAAAGATAGAAAAATAGGTTCTTGCAGAATCTATCTTAAACAAAGAGATCTCCTCCAAACGCGCTATTATACTTCAAGTTCATTCGTCTGAATTAAATAGCGCATAACTTCAATTACAGCTACATATAAATCTTCTGGAATCGCCTCATCTTCCTCGACTTGATAATATAAAGAACGAGCAAGCGGACGGTTTTCCACCATTGGTATTTCTTGTTCACGGGCAAGCGTTCGTATATATAATGCGAGCTCATCTTCCCCTTTTGCAACGACAATTGGTGCTGCATCAACGTGTTTATTGTAACGAAGTACGACCGAAATATGAGTCGGGTTATTTACAATAAATGTTGCGCCATCCATCTTCTTCGCAATTGTTCCTTGCAAGATTGCATGCATAAAGTTTTTTCGTTTCCCTTTTACTTGCGGGTCCCCTTCATTATCTTTATGCTCTTGTTTCACTTCTTCTTTTTTCATCTTAATATCTTGTTCGTACTCCCATTTTTGATAAATAAAATCAATAATAGAAAGAACGATTAAAATAATTAAAATTGCTAAGAAAATAAATTTAATTTCCCTAATAATTTCAGTAAGTGATGCAGTCCAGTTAAATCCAATCATACTGACGATTTTCTCTAAATTCTTTTTAAAAAGAACATAAGCGACGTAACCGATTAATCCCATATAAAATAGTGATTTCAAAATATCAACTAAACTTTTACGACTAAACAGTCTCGTAAAATAGTTTTTCGGATTAATACGTGACGCCTTCGGTTTAATGACTTTAGAAGAAAATAGGAAACCGACTTGAATCATATAATTGAATAAATGAAAAGCGTATACGAGTATTAATATCGGAGCCGATACTTTCAGTAATAAAATCCCCATTAAATAAAAATACTCGGTTGAATCTGTATTTTTTCCAATTTGATCAAACAGCACCGCTACGGAATTTGCAATCTCATACCCTAGCCAATCCCCGAAGAAATAAACGACAACTGCTAATACGAGAATGGAAAATAAATTATTTAAATCTTTACTCCGGGCAATATTCCCTTCTTCACGCGATTTTTTACGCTTCTGCGGGGTGGCCTTTTCTGTTTTATTATCCTTTGCCATGCGCGTCCCCCTACTTCGTTAAGAAAAAGTTAAATAGTTTCGTATATTCTTCAAGTAATACATCCGTCATATTTTTAAACACATAACCGAGCATCGGTACACTCATCGCAATAAATAAAATACCACATGTAATTTTAATTACATATGCATTCATAAAAACGTTTAATTGCGGAGCGTTTTTTGCAATTAAAATTAGAACAAAGTTAATGATGAATAAACTTCCCATCAGCGGCAGAGCAATTTCAACCGCTGATGTGATCGCAAATAATAGCGTTGCGAGTAGACTATCTAAGAAACTAGTCGTCAACAATTTTGAAATCGCCTCTGTATATTGAAACGACTTTAAAATCGTGGCAACGAAATAATTAATGCCGCCAAGTGAAATAAAAATAATGAGAAAAAATATATCAAAAATTGTTGATAGTAAAGTAGACTGTGAGCCCGCATTTACATCAAACAAACTTGCTTGTGATAAACCGATATCAAAGTCTAAAATATGCCCAGCCATTTTCGGAATGTTCCACAGCATTTCTACAATTTTTGAAAGTGATAATCCAATTACAATTTGCGTTCCTGCATAAGCTGCAACGTCCCAAACTGTCTTGATGTGAGAGACATCCACTTGATCGGCCACTGTAATTGAAAGAGCAAGTCCAACTGTAACCTTCGCCATTGCTGGAATGGATCGTCCTGAGAAAAACGGTAAAAAATATAAAAATGAAGTAATGCGGCAAAACGCAAAAAACGTTGCCGCCCATAATTCCATATTCATTTCAGTTCACCTATCTTAGTACGAACGCAATAGCGATGGGATTTTATCAAATAAATCTAAAATAAGTGTCGTTAACTCTTGGAACATCCACGGACCTAAAATGATAATAACGAGCACAATACTCGCCATTTTCGGTAAAAACGTCAGCGTTTGCTCTTGAATTTGCATCATTGCCATAATAACCGCGATAATAATAACGACAATCAGACTTACAACGGCAATCGGCATTAAAATCATAACCCCTTTATAAAAAAAGGTTTGGAAAATATCTATAATTGGTGACGTATTCATTTATATGACTCCTATCACATAGCATCAAACGCTTCAGGCGACCGTCTTAAACATAATATCGACAATTTTTGTATATCCACCTAAATATACGAAAACGAGTATTTTAAACGGTAAACTTAAAATCATCGGCGGTACCATCATCATCCCGAGGTACATTAAAAGTGTACTAATAATCAAATCTATAAATACAAACGCTAAATAAATGAACATCCCTGTTAGTAAACCTTTTTGAATTTGCGTTAAAGTAAAGGATGGTACAAGTGTAAATAAGGAAAGATCTTTCAAATCTTTTGGCAACTCTTCTCCGCGTACTTTCAGCATCATTTTTAAATCATGCTTATACGTATGCTTTGACATATATTCTTTCATAATAGGAGCTGTCGTTTCCGCAGCTTGACTTACTGTTATTTTCTCTTTCGTCATCGGATCCCACACATCGCTCTTCAGTTGCCCGAGTACAGGCTGCATCGTAAAGAGTGATAAAAATAATGCAAGTCCAACAAGCACTTGGTTTGGTGGTAAATTCATTACCCCCAGTCCTTGACGTGTAATCCCAAGAACGATCATAAAATAAGTAAAATGTGTAAATAATAGAACGATAGAAGAAGATAATGATAAAAGGGTAACGAGCGCAAATAGTTGTACACTTGAATTACTCGTAAACTCTTTTCCATTTTCGAAATTAATAAAACCGTTCGGGGCCGCATACGCTGGATTTACAAAAATAATTGAAAAAACGATAGAAAATACGAAAATAACGGCTAATAATGATAACTGTTTCTTTATTCTCATGATGGATCCTCTACTTTTTTCGTTTCAGTCTTCACCGCGTCTTCTAGTGCTTGTTGAAACTGATTTCCTGTTCCGGTTAATTGCACAGACTGTACACCGTTATTACTAATAACAGTGAACACTTGCTTTCCGTCCACTTCAAATAAAAAGGCACTCGTTTGATGATTTAAATACACGCCGTCTTTTACTTGAATATGGCCATTTTCACCCTGCTTAAAAAACTGCTGTTTGCGCGTCTTTTTCGTCATATAATATGCACCGTAACCGAGCGCACCAAACAGTAAAACGACTTGAAATAAGGTCGTCATATACGACATATGACTCCTCCTCTACTCTTTATCTTGCATTTGACTTTGCGCTTTCATAAGCGCCGCTTGTTTCTTGTCAGCTTCAATTTCAGAAATGATAATACCGAATTTCTCGTCCATTACGATTGCTTCACCGATGCCGACTTTCATATTACTTAAATACACATCTACTTTATGTCCTAAGTTTTTCTCTACTTCCAGAACATCGCCAACTTTTAACTGCTTCACATCACCAAGCGTAATAGATGACTTTCCAAGCTTTACACCAAGTTCAATCGAAATATCTGAAACAGTATCAATATGTGCTTTACCTGCTTCATTTCGCTTTCCTGCGAAATCTTCTAATCCCATTAATGACACGGGAGATACTTCATGCTTCATATGGATCCTCCTACTCTACAAAACTTTTAAATAGGAGCGCCTTACGCGTTCCATCTTTTCCAATAAAACAATTAAATTTATGCTTTCCATCTACATAACCAAGTAATTCATCCGAAACTTTCGTATGAAGCGGAATAATATCGCCTTCTTCAATTTGTTCAATCTCACTCATTGTCATTTTCTGCTCGCCAATTGCAACGTGAACAGGTTTGTACACTTGATTTACTTTCATTTCCACTTCAGACGTATACTTTTTGCGCTTGTCTGAAGAATGTTCGACAATATTTTCAGACGTTAACTTATCCATAATTTCTTCAACAGATAAGAATGGAATCCCGATACGCACCGTCGTATTCCAAAAATCTGTCTTCATATTTACGTTAAGTAATGAAATGATATCGCTCGCTGTCGTAATCTTTAGTGCATTCGGATCTGTTTCTGTCGTTACAAATTTCGGTTCAATCGCAACAACACTTTCAAATGATTGCTCTAAATTTTTACAAAGAAGCAAGAATATATTATCGAGCGTTAAAAACTCAAATGCTGTTAACGGTCTACGCATCGTAAAGTTACGCTTACTATCTCCGCCAAGCCAACATTCATGAATATAAATAACGAATGCTAAATCAATCTCAATAACAATTTCTCCAAGCTCTGGTAAACCGAGATCAATCACGCAATATAAATAATAATCTTTCGGCATTTTCTCCACATACTCACTCGTAAATGGAACTTGCTCAACTGTCGAAGGCTCTAGTTCAATTGGAATACGCATACGCGCTGATAACGTCTGTGACGTCTGTTTTCCAAACGTAGAAGCAATCGCTTGCAAACTACGTAAATGCTCAACACCGAACTTCTCTGGTCTATTAAAATCATACTCTTGAAATTTCTCTTGCTTTCCTGCTTCTTGTGCGAAAGCTGGCATTTCCTCGCCTTCATTTACCGCCTTCAGCAGGGCATCAATTTGCTCTTGGCTTAATTTTTCGCCACTCATGACAATCCCCTTCCCTACCTTTTCAATTCAACGATTTCAACGTACATCTTCCCATTCTTCGTTAAAATCTTTCCGGTTCCAATCTCTTCATTCTCAAGCATAAGACGCACCGTATTTTTCGTTGAATTTTCAAGACGATACAATGTACCTTTCGTAATATGAAGCAGATCTTCAATTTTCTTTTTCGTATTTCCGATTTCAAAATAAATTGTTAACGGAATATCATCTTGTAATTTCAAATCTAGCCAACTCCCATATCATGTTCACGAAAATTTCATGTTCTCTCTATATATGAAACTTCTTATTTTGAAACGTCGATATTTAATATTTTTTTAATATATCCTTGCGTTTCTTTAAATGGCGGTACGCCTCCGTACTTCCTCACATTCCCAGGACCAGCATTATAAGAAGCAAGCGCCAATACTAAGTCGCCGTTATTTTTCTTTAAATAACCGCTTAACTCTTTTACGCCACCTTCAATACTTTCAGCTGGTGAAAATGGATTCTTCACACCCATCTCCTTCACATTCGCTGGCATAAGCTGCATAAGACCCATCGCACCTGCATGTGACACCGTTTTCGGATTAAAATTAGACTCTACTTCAATCATTTTTTGAATTAACGTTTTCGGAATTCCGTATGTACGACTTACACGATCAATAATATCCTCATACTTCCCTTCATTGGAAGAACGTATTTTTTGAATATTATACTTCTTCGTTAATTCCCACGTATCAACAGCCTCATTTTTCGTTTCTGGGAAACGTCGTTCAAACTCTTTTTGCGCAACTTGCACTTCATCTGCTTTCTTCGTTTCAGCCTTTTCTTCAGACTTACTCGCTTCCTCTACTTTATTAATAGTTTCTACCGGCTTATTAACAACCGCTTCTATTTTCGTAGATTGTACCGGCTGACTCATATCTTCTACTTTTGCCGGCTGCGTAGTTTCTTTCGTCTCCTTCGCAGGCTCACTCTGCAACTTCTCTTGAAAACGACTACTAACGAATGCTTGTGGACTACTTAGCTTTTGCTGAATTTGTCCTTTTTTATATGCAAGCACTTCTTTTACTATATTTCCAACTATCATAATATCACCTTTTCGGTAAACAAAGATAATCTAATATTAGAGTTTTTTTTTAAAGTTTGCAATAATCCTTTTAATAATTATGTAATAAAAAAATGAATATATTGTTAAACTGTTATTTTTTTATATTTATTAATTCGAATTTTTAGTTGACACCCGTTGTGGCAAGGATTACAATAAATCTCGAAATTGATTTTTTCGCATATTACCGTTTTTCAATTTGCAGAAAAGTCAATATAAAAAAATGGGGGTTTCTTAACATGAGAATTAATACAAACATTAACAGCATGCGTACTCAAGAGTACATGCGCCAAAACCAAACAAAAATGAGCAATGCTATGGACCGTTTATCAAGCGGTAAACGTATCAACAACGCCTCTGACGATGCAGCAGGTCTTGCAATTGCAACTCGTATGCGTTCACGTGAAGGTGGCTTAAACGTTGCTGCTCGTAATACAGAAGACGGTATGTCTTTAATTCGTACAGCTGACTCAGCTTTAAACTCTGTATCAAACATCTTACTTCGTATGCGTGACCTTGCAAACCAATCTGCAAGTGAGACTAATACTAATAAAAACCAAGCTGCAATGCAAAAAGAATTTGATCAATTAAAAGAACAAATTCAATATATTGCGGATAATACTGAGTTTAACGACAAAAAACTATTAGACGGATCTAATAACACTATTAACATCCAAACTCTTGACTCACATGATAAAACTAAACAAATTACAATTTCACTTGATTCTGCATCACTTAAAAACTTAGATATTAAAGATTTAGCAATTGGTTCAAACACAGTTAACAAAAATGATCTTGAAACTCTTGATAATGCTATGAAACGCCTAAAAACTCCTGCTACAGATGGGGCATTACAAGCTCAAGACGTTAAAGATGCAAAAACTGCTTTTGATAAAGTAAAATCAGGTTACAAAGCAGCAGATGTAGAGAGCATGAATAATCTTTTCAAAGATTATGAAACAAAATTAGCTAATCCAACTGCTGATGCAAATGCTGATGCAGCTGCTCTCAAAGCTGCTGCAGAAAAGATTAATACAGAATTTGCAAAATTAACAGCACCTTCAGCAACAGCATACGATCCATCTTCTGCTGTTGATAAAATCGACAAAGCAATTGAAACAATTGCTTCTAGCCGTGCTACTTTAGGTGCTACGTTAAACCGCCTTGACTTTAACGTAACAAACCTTAAGAGCCAAGAAAACTCTATGGCAGCTTCTGCTTCTCAAATCGAAGACGCTGACATGGCAAAAGAAATGTCTGAAATGACTAAGTTCAAAATCTTGAACGAAGCTGGTATCAGCATGCTTTCTCAAGCAAACCAAACTCCACAAATGGTTTCTAAATTATTACAATAAGCCATTTGAGTTAGTTTCCTGAATAAACCTCTCTGCTTGCAGAGAGGTTTATTTTTTCTGTATAGATAGATTATTTATAAAACTTTTTTTATGTGGAAGAGAGTATCCGCGATGCTTAGAAGCGGTCAGTGCTTATCTTGATCCCCTCTTATGTTAAAACACAAACAGTAAATAAGCATAAGCCCCTCTATCCTTCCATAACTGTTTATTAGCTTTAGAACACTAACTATATCAATCTATAAGGAGTGTCTATTATGCGTATTGGTACGAATGTTTTAAGTATGAATGCTAGGCAGTCGTTGTATGAGAATGAGAAGCATATGAATGTGGCGATGGAGCATTTGGCGACCGGTAAAAAGTTAAATACTGCTTCTGATAATCCCGCTAACATTGCAATTGTGACTCGTATGCATGCGAGAGCAAGTGGTATGCGCGTGGCGATTCGTAATAATGAGGATGCAATATCGATGCTTCGCACGGCGGAAGCTGCCCTTCAAACTGTGACAAATATTTTACAGCGTATGCGTGATTTAGCCGTTCAATCCTCAAACGGTACAAATTCAAATAAAAACCGGCATTCGCTGAATAAAGAGTTTCAATCTTTAACAGAACAAATTGGCTATATTGGCGAGACGACTGAGTTTAATGATTTATCTGTATTTGACGGTCAAAACCGCCCTATTACATTAGACGATATCGGTCATACAATAAATATGACGAAACATATTCCCCCTTCCCCTACACAACATGACATCAAGATTTCAACGGAACAAGAAGCAAGAACGGCAATTCGTAAAATCGAAGAGGCTTTGCAAAGTGTGTCACTTCATCGTGCCGACCTTGGTGCAATGATAAATCGTTTACAGTTTAATATTGAAAATTTAAATAATCAAAGTATGGCGTTAACAGATGCTGCATCTCTAATTGAAGATGCAGACATGGCGCAGGAGATGAGTGATTTTTTAAAGTTCAAATTATTGACTGAAGTTGCACTTAGTATGGTTTCACAAGCGAACCAAATTCCGCAAATGGTCTCTAAACTACTACAATCATAAAAATGAATCTTCCTTCTTTGGAACGATTCCATACAAAACAAAAGGGAAATACATATAAACTATGTATCTCCCTTTTATTTTGTACCCAAATTTTATTACTGTGTTACCGTCATAACTTGTCCGCTACGGTCAACCATTATTTTCATTTTACCGTCTTGTGCATTATATAGACCTAGTTTATGTAATTCCATTTTACAATCTTGTACGAAAGTTGGTAATTTACGTATTTGATCAATATCCGAACTTGTAATGAAATGAATTAAAAGCTGCGTCATACCTTTAATATCTTGTACAAGCTCTTCTTTCTCTCGTTTTAGCCTTTCATTTTCCAGTTGTAACGACTGCAATTCACCTTCTAGACTACGTGTATTCTTTGCTTCTCTAGAACGCCCTGCTGCCATGCTAGAAAGCTTATAAATACCTTCCATAAACTGATGTAGTTCGTCTTCTTTTCTTTCACTACATTGATTAATTGTTTCAAAGTTATCAACGATACCAGATATAACTGTTACAAGATTTTTTTCATCCTCTTTATGCTGGATTTCTTCTTTTAATTCGTACTCGTTTTCTTGTTTTCTTGCAGCGATTGTCTCTTTTACTGGTATATATTTTCGCTTTCGTCCTGGTTTTTGTTTTTCAATATTTTCAAACGGTATTTCACGTTTTTTTAATTTATAATACGTATTTTGCAATTGACTTTCTGTTTTTGGAAAAAGATTTAGTTCATTTTTACTTACGTATTTTGAAATATTTAAAATGTTTAAACCGTGACGTTGACAAAATTGATACACTTCATACAGTAGCTCTAGTTCAGACTTCAGCCATGTAATTGCTGATTTTTCATATGCTCGCATCCCGCCATTTTTTTCTATATCTATTTGAAATAATACCATTCTATTATGTAAATCAACTAATTCTTCATACTTTACTTGGAATTCTTTTTCTATTTTTTTAAATTCCACCTCTAGTTGCATATCGTTCATTTTATTATTTGACATGTTTTGCAAAAGACCTAATACATTAATTGCTGTGTGGTGATACATACTCTGTGCCACTCCCCCTCATCCTTTCACAATTCTCATCTGACTCCCATGTCTTTTAAGAAAATAGCAATTTTTACATATCCATATTATAACAGTTCGAAATTATCTGTCAAATAATAAACATACAAAAATGTATAGAAAGTATAAAAATTTGGAAAATGTTTTTTATTAATATGCAAAATTGCATATTAATTACATTTAATTATATTATATGGTATTTTGAATGTTTTTTCACCGAAAAAATTTGCGTTACCACGAAATATTACTAAAATAACAATCGAAAATACGTTTGCTTATATTTTTAAATCAAAAATCTCTAAATAAAGATTATTCACACATACAGCGACAAACACCCAAGAAACCTTTCATTTTTCTACCAGCTTAAAGTATAGAATACTAAAAAGGAATTAGCCATATGTAGCATTGGCTAATTCCTTCCTCTCTCTAACAGAATAGAGTTATAAACCCAGTCTTCAAATCCTCAATCAAAGTCTCACTTCTTCTTACTTAAAACTACTTCATACCTCTGAACTCACATCGCATGAGACTCTATTAAGCACTGAAAACTTCCTTACATAAGTAGTTCCTCTATTCCTACTAAATAGAAAAATGTTATACGCCAGCTCTTCTACTTACCTATAACCACTCCATATCTCTGGTCTCAATATCGCATAGGGCTCTATTAAGCACTGACCGCTCAACACTTAGCTAGAGCTTCTATTCCGGCTAAATAGAAGCTTTTAAAGCACTAACTTATCAACTAAACCAATTAGCTCTTGAATATCTGGCTTACTTACTTGAGCATTTGCTCCTACAGCTTCACCTTTATGGAATAATTCATTTGTAATTAATGAAGAGAAAATAATGACTGGTAAACGATTCATTACTTCACTATCCTTAACCACTTTCGTTAAATGATGTCCATCCATTTTTGGCATTTCAATATCCGTAATTAGCAAGTGAATATGCTCAAACATTTTTTCGCCTTGCTCTTTCGCTAATTTTTCAATTTGCGCTAACGCTTCTGCACCATTGCTGAAGAAGTTCATTTTTGTATATCCAGCTGATGATAATGTTTCTTCTAATATTTGGCGAAGCATCGCTGAATCTTCTGCAATGTAAATTACTTTTTCAGCTCGATCTGTTTTTTGTTCTAATCCTGCAATTGATTTATTGTCATAACCAGTGCCGCTAATTTCACATACAATTTTTTCATAATCTAATAGTAAGATGATTTTTCCATCTAGTTTTACAATACCAGATGTCGTTTCTTCTAGTCCCATAGATAATGAAGCTGGTTCATCAATTTGTTCCCACGAAATACGTTGAATACGATGCACTTCATCAACGCGGAAAATAACTTTCATTTGGTTTAATTCTGAGATGATAAATTTCGTTTGATCAAGTGGCTTTGTTGACTTTAAATTAAGAGCCATTGCCAAGTTAATAACAGGTAAAATTTCACCACGTACTTGAACAACACCTTCAACTGCATGATGAGATTCTGGCACAGTTGTAACAGGGAATGGATTAATGATTTCACGTACTTTCATAACATTAATACTAAATAGGTTTTCACCAACAGTATACGTAACAATCTCTAATTCATTTGTTCCGCTTTCTAATAAAATACTTTGTGCTTGTGACATAAAGGTGTCGCTCCCCTTCCATTAATTCCGTATATCTAATTATTAAGCTTTATAAAAGAGAAAAAGTCAACTACCTATATAAAAAATATAGATAGTCGAACAATTCATTTTATTAAAAAACAATTAATCTTGTATAAACGAAGCAAGTGCTTCTAATAACACTTCCTGCGCTCCTACAATTTCTGTCGGCATTGCTTCCCATTTTTTCGAAAGCTCCGTCTCTACTCTTATTCTCAGCTCAGAATTCATTTCTGCTAGCACATATTCTTTCGTTGCTATATCAACATCAAGTAGCGCAAGTGCATATAATTCCGGATCATTTATTTTTTCGAATAATCGTTTTAATACTACCGGTGCTATATGTTTTAATTTTTCAATATGAATTTCCTTATCCGAAAATAGTAACTCATATTGAATAAACGTAACATTTTCTTTAATCACTTTAAAATAACAATTATTTTTTTTATCATTTACAAAATAACCATTTGGATCTGCAATAATACTTTCTACTTTACGAATTAAATCTGGCAAACTATTCGCCGCCATTACAGTTCGCTGCTCAACCTCACTCGGCGAAATGAATGTAACGCGATACTTATTTTGCGCCACCCTCCTCACCTCTCCTTTTATAGAAATTCAGTCTAATTGTATATACAACTACCTTAAATTAACTTAAAACTATTTTATATTACCACTTCTTACACTACCACACTACTCTAGTAACGCTACATATCTCTGGTCTTACACATCGGTCGGGACTCTATTAGGCACTAACCGCTCCAAAACATCGCCAGGTCCTCTCTCAAAACCTAAAAAGTGCTTTTAAGAACCTTTCAATAACTCTATGTTATTAAACCAAAACGCTATCTGCTGATCCGTAATATTTGGCAACATAACAAAAAACTCACGACACTTCATCTCATCCTTAAACAGTTGATACTTCCAAACAGTATCGCTACCAACACTTATGAAATAAAACTCATGGATACGGCCAATGATTGCTTGTTTTTCGCCAAATGAATACGGTGGCACTTGCTTAATTTCAAATTGATCTGGTAAATATACATGCTCTTCTCGTTCTATTTTTAATACTTGCTCGGCAAGTTCACGTTTATTTTTGAAAAAAGGCAATTGTAAAATTCGCTCTTGTCTTGTCATACGAATAAAAAACCCTTTCTACTCCATTACATTTTTTCCATGCGATATATTATCGAATTAAGTTTACAACTTCATTTAATACTTCATCTGAAACTTTAATTACTTTCGCATTTCCTTGGAATCCGCGTTGGTATAACATTAAGTCAACGAATTCTACAGATAAATCTACGTTAGCACCTTCTTGTGCACCACCGCGTACTTTACCTGCACCGTTTTGACCAGATGTACCAAGAGCTAAAATACCTGTTGTATTCGTCGCTGTATAGTTACCATTACCTGTTTTCATTAGTCCGCCTTCGTTCGGGAACATCGCAACAGCTAATTGACCTGCAGATTTCATACTTCCATCAGAATATTTTACCATCACATAACCACCATCAGCAATGAAGCAATCTTTAACCGTCGCTGCTGCTCTACCATCTACGTCTGTTACTGATAATGTTTTATCTGTTGGATGATTTGTTAAATGGCTTAAGTCTAATTTTATAGAACCGCCATCAAATGGAATATTGGCTCCTTGCTCTTTCGGATTTGGATTTCCAACAGCATCAAATGTCATATTACCACCTGCACCTGGAACATCTTTAAACTCTGTTTCTTTTTTCGAGTCATTGCGCATTTGTACTTTATATGTATAGTTATGTTCACTCGTTTGTTTAAACTCTACACGCATTGTCCATGTATTCCCCGCATTATCATATACAGGTAAATCTTGTGTAATTTGTTTTTCACCAGTTGGAATATTCCCTTTAATTGTCCCTTTTGATGTTCGAATACCACCAATTGCTGTTCCCATTGGAATTTGCAACGGTCCTGGAATTCCAGATAAATCAACTTCACCAGTTGCCTCATTTGCAGGGTATGCAAACACGTATTGACCTTCAGTATTCGTAATATAGTAATCTGAAGATATCCCAAACGTACCTTTACGAGTAAATTCCATATTTCCGCCTTTTGAATCACCTACAACGAAGAAACCATTACCTTCCATTGCTGCTTGTGTTTTGCCACCTGTTAACGTAATTGTACCATCACTATAATCCGTAACCGTACCACTCATTTTCACACCGTTACCAATACTTTTCGGATTCGTTCCTGCGTATTTACCGTCACCTTTTGCACCAATCGAATTGTTATATAGTAAATCATCAAACATTGCTTTTTGTTTTTTATAACCTACTGTTTGTGCATTGGCAATATTATTTGAAGTTACACTTAATGCATTTTGTGTTGCATTCATCCCTGTAATACTTGTATATAACGCTTTAATCATAACGTATGGACACTCCTTATGAATTTGTATTTTTTACTTCTTCAGTTACTTTTTGATCGTCTTTCTTTGCGTCTTCTGGGTTCGTTTCCCCAATCGGTTTATCAGACACTCTCTCAACGAAACGAAGAGAGACAACTTTATTATTAATAACGAGCTGTACATCGTTATTTTCCGCAAGACGAACCGTTTCTACTTGACCGGTTACTTTGTTTCCGTCACCGTCAACACCTCTTACGTATTTCCCTAAAAACTTCATTCCACCATCAAGTGCTGTTGAATACATCGTTGATTGCAGCTTATCTACTGCTTTCGTCATATTCTGTACTTGTTCCATAAGAGATAACTGCGCTGTCTGATTCATCATTTGATTCATATCCATCGCATTAAATGGATCTTGATGTTGGAAACTTGATAAAAACAATTTTAAGAAATCATCTTTCCCCATTACCCCAGGAGTCTTTTGCGCTCCTGCTGAAACTCCATTACTTTGTTGCACTGGCGATTGTACACCATTAACAGGTACATTACTTTTTTGCGCTCCTGCTTGTAACGGAATATGATTTGTACTCGTTGTATTTAATCCAACTGTTGGCACGCTTTATTCCTCCAATAATCCCGCAAATTCTGTTGATTGTTGTTTTTCATGATTTGTATTTGCTAATTTCTGTTTTTGCCTTTGCTCTTGTTCTCGCTGTTCTTTACGATTTTCATCTTTATCTGAATAGCTAATTTGAATATTGATTTCTTTTTCTTTTAACTTTAATCTCAATTCATCAAAAATGATTTCAACACGTTTTTTCGCATCGTGTTTTTCCATTTCTACGTGAACGTCAATTTGATCTCCGTGTTTTTTCATAAACACTGTTAATGTACCAAGTTTTTCTGGATTTAACTGAAATAAAACACGTTCTTGTTTCACTACAAATTTTTGCAGCGCTTCTACTTGCGCTTCCATTTTCTTTCCTAAGTCAGGTAATGAAACTTTCTCAGCACCACTATTTGATTTCCCTATTTGTTCGGTACTCGTCGTTTTATTTAATAATTCTGCACCTGCAGAGCTCGAATCGTTTAATGCATCAACTTCTGGCAACTCTATCTTTGCATCATCGCTCTCAAGTTTCGGAAGATCTACCTCTTTAAACTCTTCTTGTTCCTTTGCAATATTACAAGTTTCTGTTTCTACAGCCTTCAATGCTTGCATCGCTTGCTCTGGCATCTTCATTTTGTCTAATACCATTTGCATTGTATCTTCTAAACATATAGCATTTTTGATATTCATATTTGAAAGAAGTTCTTGTAATTGTTGTAATTCAGCTGCAGGTAATTCATTAAGTTTAATATTGCCATATTCTTTATATAGCTCTTGTATTTTTTGTATGTATTGATATAACAATTCCGGCTGCACATGTAATTGCTCAATTGCAACCATTTGCTCAGATACAGCTAATAACAACTGTTCTGTCTCTTTTTTTTCTTCTTTCTTTACAATTGGTTCTTCTTCCGTTACCGATTTTTTAGAAAGAATATAATCTTTTCTCTCTTCTTTTGGTGCTTCTTCTCGTTTCGTTTTCTCCGTTTGCGGCTGTTTTTTATTTTCCATTCTCATCGTACGATCGAATGAAGAATCTTCATTTTTTGATTGTACTTCTAGCCCTTTTTCTTTTTGCGGAGGTAAACTTTGTTGCACCGGTAATACAGACTGTATCACTACATTCACCTCATCCATTCATACACATTTTCAAATCCAGAAGCATTTTTTCTTCCAGCTTTTCTTGTGCTTTCGCAAGCTTTTTGCAATCTTCTTGATACATCTCATCAATGACACGTTCTTTTTCTTTTACTTGCTCTAAAAGGCTTTCATTTTTTTGAATAAAACCTTCCGTTTTTTTAATTTTTCGATTCCATTCTTCTATTCTTTCAGGTGAAAACGTATGTGAAGAAAGCATGCCAGCCATAATACGTTGCCCAGTTTGTACGACTTTACTACGCGATTTCACAACATATAAATCATATTCTTTTTTTTGTTCTATTTTTCTTTTTTCAGCTGTTAATTCATACACTTCTTTTAAAATATGTTCTTTTTCTTGGTTTATTTGCAATTTTATTGTGTCGTACTGCTGTTTATCCACCTGTTTTCATAGCCCCTTTCTATTATAACGTTCTCTTTTTCTATTATATAGTTTTTTTCCAAAAAAATCTGTGAAATATTAAAAAACAAAAAAATAAGACCTCTTGGGCAGAGGCCTTATACTATATGCTGTATCGCTTCAACGATATCATCAAATTGGAAACTATCCGATCGACCTTGCTTTAAAAATGTATTTATGCCTTCTACTTTATTTTTACATTCAAAAATATAAGCATTTTCTTCATTTTCTTGAATCGTTCCTAGCTTAAAATACAATTCATTTTCTTTATAAATTGATAAAATCTTTCTCATTTCATTTGCAAGTTGCCAATGATGTGGCGAAACAATTTCTTCCATAATCCTACTTACTGAATCTAATACTGAAATCGCAGGGTAATGACTAAGCGTTGCAAGCTCACGCTTTAATACGATATGTCCATCTAAAATACCACGTGCTAAATCTGGTACAGGACCATTTAAATCATCCCCATCAACAAGCACCGTATAAATACCTGTTATAGATCCCTTTTGTGTTTTTCCGGACCGCTCTAACAACTTCTTCATATAACTTTCCATTAACAGTGTTTTACCACCAATCGGTAACTCTTTAACAGCAATATCAACACTTCTTCGTGCATCGGCAAAACGAGTAACAGAGTCCATCATAAGTAATACGTTATTACCTTGATCACGGAAGTATTCAGCAATAGACGTTGCAAGTTTCGCTGCACGAAGTTGCATAAGGTGACTTTCATCTGACGTCGCTACAACAACGACGCTTTTTCGCATACCTTCCTCGCCTAACTCTTTTCGAATAAAGTCTTTTACTTCCCGGCCACGTTCTCCTACTAAACTAATAACATTTATATCAGCTTTTGCATTTTTTGCTATCATTCCAAGTAAAGTTGATTTACCAACACCTGACCCAGCAAAAATACCAATCTTTTGACCGATACCAATTGTTAGCATAGAATCAATTGATTTTATTCCTGTTTCAAATACATCGGTAATCTCTTCACGTTCAAATGCATGTATAGGTGGTGCATCTAGTTTTATTTTCTGTAATGGAATGTTTTCAGCTTCCTCATTTAACACTTCACCATTTGCACTTAACACTTTTCCGAGCAAGTGATTACCACGTGGTACAACAACATCTTCTGAAACTAATGTCACTGAATCTCCATAACATACTTTTTCTGTCTGTTCAAATGGAAGTAGCATATTATTTTCCTTTTCAATGGCAATCACTTCACATAAGACGTTATGTTCTCCAACGAAGCAAACATCACCAATCTTCGCTTTCGGCCCTTTTGCTACGAAAAACTGTTCTTGTACACTATGAACTTTGCCTACTTTCGTATACAGCGGTGTTTCAATGAACTTATTCCATTTTTCGTTCTCATTCATTAACAGGCGGCTCATACATTTTGCTCCTCAAATAACTTCTCTTCTTCCCATTTCTGACGAAGTTTCGCAAATATAGGTGCAAATTTAAATTCAAAGAATTCTTTCTCTTCTTCCAGAACAAATTCACCAAACTGCAGGGAGAAATCATATTTCCATTCTACTAATTGTAGTAACCAATATTCTTTCGTATTTTCCTTCTCTTCTTGAATACGTTCAAACGTTTCTGGATGTACTGTAATGATTAATTTTTCAAACGAAGTTGGCAATGTTTGCACTATGCCGGTTAAAATAGGTAACACATCAAGCAATCGTGAATCTACCGCTTGATTCACGATTTTTTCTGCTAAATGAAATGATTGATCCCATAATAACTCTGTCCATTCATATGCTGTTTCTTGTTGTTCTTTTTGAAATTGCACACGCGCTGCTTCCATCTGTTCCATTTGCTCATGAATATGCATTTGAAATTGTTCTTTATCTTGTAATAACTGCTGCCGCTCTCGTTCTAGCATTTGCTTCTCTTGCCTTAGCTGATTCATTTCCATATGTAACGATTCTTGCTGGGCGCGAAGTTCTGCATGATCAGCTTGTAATTCTTCCTCTTCTATTTGAACTGAAGCTGGTTTTGGAAATTGTAATTCATACGTTTCTTCAGAAAAAGAAACAGAATTCTTCGGAATTCTGTTTTTAAATAAGGACATCCTCTTCACCTCTTTGAACGATAATTCTTCCTTCTTTCTCTAGCTTTTTCACTGTACCAGTGATCGTTTGCTGCGCTTTTTCAGCATCCGTCATCTTAAGCGGTCCTAAGCCATCTAATTCTTCTAGAATCATCTCTTTACGGTTTGAAGACATACATGTAAATAATTTCTCTTTAATTTCTTCTTTTGCAATTTTAAGTGCTTTCGCAAGAACACCGTTATCTGTAATTTCTTCTAATACACGGCGAAGCGCAAGATCTTCAAGACCAAGTAAGTCTTCAAAGACAAACATATTTTCTTTAATTTTCTCAGATAACTCATAATCGACTTCATCCAGCTTTTGAAAGACTGTTTTTTCAACACCTCGTGAAACATTATTTAAAATATTTACGATTGTTTTCAAGCCATCAGTTTTATTAATTGCACTAAATGCCATATTATTTAATTTCGATTTTAACAACTCACCAATTTGATTAATTAACTCACCATCAACTTGTTCTAGTTTCGCTATACCCATTACCGTTTCAACGCGCTTATGATCTGGCAATCTCTCAATTAATTGAGACGCAAGTTGCGGTTTAATATAAGAAGCGATAATTGCAATTGTTTGTGGTGACTCATCATTAAGCACTGTAAGAAGTGGCTCTAAATCTGTAAGTGAATTTAAGAACTCAAACGGATTATCTTTGTTATACCAAAGATCTTCCAATAATTTTTCCAGTTCGTCTTCTGGCATGTTTTTAAATATGCGACGAATGTATTCTTTATCTGGAGTGACTAAGTTCAATTCTTTTACATTTAGTTCATATAAGAACTCTCCTAGTACATTTTCTAACGTTTCTGGTTTGTATACACGAAACTTTGCGATTTCACGAAGTAATACTTCTTTTTCCTCAGCTGTCATATATTCAATGACTTTTGCTGCCACCCCTTCTTCTAATGTACGAATAAGGATGGCAGCTTTTTCTTTGGAGGAGATTTCATCTAACATCATTGTTCCTCCCTTACTGTCCGTTTAACCATTTTTTAATTACTTTTGCAGTACCTTCTACATGTTCTTTCGTAGCATCCTGCACTTGTTCATCTAACGTTGGTTCTTTCGGTTCTTCTGGTTCAGGTTTTGGCTCTGGCACTATTTTTTCTTCAGGAATTTCCAAGATACTTTCATTACTTGCAGCAATTTCCTCTTCTGCTAAGTATTCTTCATATTCCTCTTCTTCTTTCTTTCTCTTACGTCTTGCTAATAAGAACCATACTAGACCACCGATTGCTACTAAGCCAGCTGTAATTCCACCGAATAACCACCAGTTCATACCACTTTTTTCTGGCTCTTTCTCTTTTTCGGCTTTCGGCTGATCGAACTGAACAGTTACAACGTTAACTTGACCATTTATAAAGTTACCGTTCGGATCAGCTTGAAGTCCTGCCGCTGTTCCGATTGCTTCTTTAAAAGTTGTCATATCAATTCTACGTTTTACTAACGTATCATTATCTACCCATACAACAACATTCGTTTTCGTTAATTCTGGGTGTTTCTTAATTGTTTCAACTGTTTTATCTATTTCATAATTTTCAATTTTGTTGCCATTTTTATTATCATAGACAACTTTACCATTTTGATTATTGTTCGTACCGTAGTTTGGCACTTCACCGTTAGCTGTAATACCAGCACCTTGCTTCGTATCTGCCCCTTCTTGCGCAGTAGAGCTTTCCTCTTGCTCTTGTTTACTACGAAGTACACCTTTGTCACCATACTTCTCTGACTGACGTGTAACTTCATCGTAGTTTACAGATACTTTCGTATTCACTTTATATTCATTCGGTTTAAACATCGTCATTAACGTTGCATCAATGTCTTGCTTTAATTTACCTTCAAGTTGATGCTGCATCTCTACTTCTTTCTCGTAAGAAGAGGAACTACTAGAATGTGCTTCATCTGTCCCTTTTGAGATAACACCTTTTTTACTATCAATAACACTTACTTCTTCTGCTTTCACACCAGGAACCGCTGCACTTATCATTTGCTGTATACCCGCAACTTGATCAGCTGTTAACAATTGTCCACGCTTCACTCCAACCGTAATCGCCGCTGTTCCTTTTGCTTTTTCTTCATCAAAAATTGTCTCTTTTTCAGGCAATGTAATTTGAACATTTGCCGTTTCAACTGTCGCAAAGTTTCTTACAATATCTTGCTCCAATTGCTTCTTCGTACCGACAATTTGCTTCATTTTTTTATCTTGCTCACTTGAACCGAGCGAGCTTTCTAATAAAATTTCCTCACCGCTTTTCGAATTAAACGGTAAGCCCATCCCATTCATTTCTTTTCGAACCCATGGAGCATCATTCTTTTGCACACGAATTGAACCATCGGCCGCTAATTGGTAATCGACACCTAACTTCGATAATTCTGCTGTAATCTCTTGTTTATCTGCATCATTTAAATTTTGATATACAACAACATATTTATCTGGCAAGGTGAAGTATAAAAGTGCTCCTGTTACAATCGCTAAAAGCGCAGCACCGATTACTAACTTATGCCACGTTTTTAACGATTGGATAACATTTTTCATCTTTTCCATTTAAACACACCCGTCCACTTTCCTAAATTTGCATATTAATTAGTGACTTATAATTTTCAATAAGATTATCACGTACGAGAGCAGCCGTTTTCATTTGAGACTCAGCTTTCTTTTGCTGAATTAAAACGTCATGTGTTTCTCCTACCCCTTTAGTTAGTAAATCATATACTGCTGTTTGTGCATTGTTTTGTGTTTGATTCATATCTTCCAATAAATCAATAAACTTTTTCTCCGGAGCTACAGATGTTTGAGAAGTTTTCGGTGCACCAATTGACTGAATTGCTCCAAATGGTTGTGTATGTAACATTGGTTGAATTTTCATATTACTATCTTCCCCCTTATCCTCGGCCAATTTCTAAATCTTTATCAAGCATTTTTTTATTCGCATTTAATACACTCGTATTCGCTTCATACATTTTTTGAGCAACCATTACATTCGTCATTTCAGCAGTTACATCAATATTGGGATAACGTACATATCCTTCTTCATTTGCGTGCGGATGCGTCGGATCATACACTAAATTTTCCGTTTTGTCTGCTTCAATACTTTTTATTTTTACTCCATTAGTAGGAGCCCCATCTAACATACTTGCAAAACTATTGTTTGATTCTAGCACCACACTACGACGCTCATATAGATCTGCCCCCGGAGCCGCCGTCGTATTTGCATTTACAATATTGTTAGAAGTAACTTCCATCCACTTTCTCGCTGTCGTTAGTCCTGAGCCACTTGCATTAATTGCCTGAAACATCCGTTGTCTCTCCTTCTACTTTTAACGTCCGCGTGCCGCTTGATTAATTGCATATTGTGTATTAATTGCGTTAATTGAAATACCGTATAACTGATTTGCTTTCATTAAATCTAGCATTTCTGTCGTTACATCCACACTATTTCCGTCTTTATTCGTTTGCATTGATTTTGTTTGAATCTTTGCATATGTATTTTTCGTATTTACTGTCGGTAAGTGCATTTCATTCGTTTGATATAAATCTGGATTGCTCTTTAAATCAGCCGCATTATTTTTATATAACGCACTACTTTTATTCATCTGCTCAGCAAATGTTACATCCTGTGCTTTATAGCCAGGTGTATTTGCATTTGCAATATTACTAGAAACAGTATTTCGTTTCGTCACTAAATAATTCATATAATGGCTTACATCACTCACTAAATCTGGCATATTCCACACCCTTTCTTTTCTAACGTAATGATCCACTGATAGAAGTTTCACTTCATTATTTATTTTCTTATATGCGTTTATTAAAATATTTACTATTATGTACCCTTACATATTTTATTCCATTTTTTCATTGTTGTCTTTAGAAAAATACAAAAATATAAAAAAGAATGCAAAAAACTGTATACACATAGTAATCTATAGAACATTTCAATATATAAACTACAAACTAAAGTCCATTTTTCTATTATTTAGATTACTATTATTTTTTCATCACAGTCATAAAATGAAACCTCAATCAGTGGAGTTTTTTATGTAAACGAAGGAATAGACCCCCTTTTAAAAGGGGAATCTGTTTCCAGACGTTATTATTAATATTTACCGTAAAATGAATTAGCCTTCATTCGCCCATTGTTTTCCATAATCATTTCTTCTAAAATCCTTTGCTTATCCCGAATATGCTGAGCTGCCTTAATAATTAGCGGGCTTACTTCTATTGCAACTTGCGCACGCGTTTCTTCATCCAATGTCATCATCCAGCGATTTAACATCTCACTCTTCTCAGCAAACTCTCTATCTGACACTTGCAATTCACCGATTTCATTAAAACAGTCGACAAACGTCCGATAAATATCATTGTTCATTTTCAAGTGCTCCGCGGTAGCCGTCTATTAAATCTTGTAACACTTTCACAATTGCATCAATATCTTTCGCTTCACGCGTTACTTTCATCGTTTGAATTTGAATGCTAATCCAATCATATAAACCATAGAGACTGTCATATAAATCTTTCGTAATCTCAGGATTTAATTGAAGCTTTAGTTCTTCAAAAATACGTTCTAATTTTTCAAGAAGTGCGTCCCCTTCTTGTAGTTTAAAAGTATGTAAAAGTTCTTCTAAATTACGAAACTCTACAATACATCTTTCATAAATAAAAATTGTATTTTTAATTGGGTTACTCGTCATAATATCATTTTGCATATAACGTTGCCATGCTTGCATACGATCACTTCCTCAACTTTCATTAATCATCACTTTTTTGTTTTGTCATTGCTTTAATTGTTTTTAGTTGGCTATCAAGCGCCGCCAATGTACTTTCTAGCTTTTGATACTTCTTCACAATTTCATCTTGCTTTTGTTTATTTTGCATATCAATATCGCTAATTTTTCTATCTAAATCACTTACACGCGAATCTATACTCTTTACTCGTTCCCCAACGACACCTTTATCACCGAAAAGCTTTTCAAGCGGGGCCTCCATCATTTTCCCTAAACCATTTGAGCTAAAGAAAAACTGTTTAGCTGTATCTGGCTTTTCTTTTAATGCCTTTGTTAGAGCTTCATCATCGACTTCTAATGTCCCATCCTGCTTTATTTGGATACCAAAATTAAATAAATAATTATCATCTTGAGAAAATGTTACAACGCTATTCATTACTTGACGTATGCTTTGCATAATTACTTGTCCCTGGAAGGCTCCACCTTTTCCAGCAAAAAGATCTACTGTAGAAACCGCTTTATTATAATCTGCCACCATTTTTTTAATAAGGTTGGATGCGTCGGTTACATTTGAATCACTTACTGTAAATTTTAAATCTATTCCTTTTGTGTCTGTACCAGTTCCACCGTCCGTTACCTTCGATTCAGTTACTTTTAATAACTCCACTTTTACACCAGGGAGTGTTTCAATTGTATTACTAGCACTTTTCCCTTCAATGCCATTAATACTGTATATTGCATCCTGTGCTTCATTAATGACGTTCACTGCTTTACCATCCACTGTAGATAAACCCATTTTTTGGAACAAATCAGATTTTTCACTTGTAAACTTAATTTCGCCTCCCATTCCCTCATTTTTAGCAGACATAAATACTTTGCCACCAAGCGTATATGCAGAAACACCATAGTCACCATCATTAATTTTATTAATTAAGTCCTTATAAGTCATATCCGTTGTTACTTTAAGTGGTTTCCCATTAATTTCTAATGTTTCTTCTGCAGGTAATTTTTCATCAATTTTAATATCATTTGAAGCAATTTGATGGCGTTGCGCAAGTTGCTTAATTGTCATATTGAATGTTCCCGAGATTGCTCCGCCATCAGCTATTACATTAATATAGCCATCCTGTGTTGTTGTAACTTTTTTTTCATTTCCTTTAAATGATGCTAAGTTTTTAAATGTTTGTGTAAAAGAACTAAATTCTGTTTTTAAACTTGTGTATAATTGTTTATCTTGTGTAAGTTGTTGTTTTTCCGTTGTATAGGGTGTTTTTTTCATATTTAATGCTTGTAGTTCTAATTCTACAAGATTAGAAGTATCGATCATATTATTTCCGAGGTTCCAAATTTGTTGTCTACCGCCAATACCTGTTAATGTTCCTGCCATGTTGTATCACTCCTTATTCGTTTACATATAATCTAAAATGCTCGTTTTACTCATCGTACTAACTGCTTTAAGCGTCGCTTCATACGTTGCATTTATATATGCTAAGTCAGAAATTGCGACCGCTAAATCGACATCCTCAATTTCTTTACGATTTTCTTGAAGCGCTAAATTTTGTTCACTTAAAATTGTTTTAAACGTCTCCATTGTGTTCATTGTTGAACCAACTTCAGTTGTACGGTTAATGATGCCATCTAAGTTTTTCTTATTTTCTCCTAATAACGGTTGTAACGCTTTTTGGTCACCTTTTTGCATCGCTTCGCTCATCTGTTTTAACGTTTTTATAACCGGGGATAATAATGCTTCTCCGTTACGGAACGCTTTGAATTCATAACCGTCATTTAGTTGCCAGTTCACATCATTTTTTCCGCCCTGGTATGTACCATCTTCTGTAAATGGTGGCTTCTCTGCACTATCACCACCGAAAATATAACGGCCTTGCTCTTTCGTATTCGCTAAATATACAACTTGTTTTAAAATTTGATCAATCTCTGCACCGATTGCTTTCAATTCTTTTTCACCATTTTGCTCACTTAATGCTTGTACTGTTAATTGATCTGCTCTCGTTAAAGATTTCAAAACACCTTGTAAAGTATTTTCAGTTTGTGTTAATACATTTTTCGAATCCGCTATATCTTTTTGCATTTGCTCCATATTTGCCAATGAATGTTGAATCGCAAATGATTTACTCGCTGCAAGTGGGTCTTCACTCATAAGAAGATTTTTCTTCCCTGAAGTTACTTGATTTCTATGGTATTGTTGTTGCACATTCAAATCCATTAACTGATTCTTTGCCCAGTTTGCATTTTGAAATGTAGATACTCTCATTTCTATCTCCTCCTTATATATTTCCAATCAATTACTATCACTTATCGAATAATCGAAAATAGACTATCAAACACTTCATTCATCGTAGTAATAGCTTTAGAATTTGCGACGAAGTATTTTTGGAAGGCCATTAAATTTACCATTTCCTCTTCCATATTTACCCCTTCGACGCTCATTTTTTCTTGCTGAATACCTTCTAGTAAGTCGCCATGAATTTTTTGATAAGCATTCACTGCACTTTTATCAGAGGCTACACGAACTATAAATTGGTCTAATGCTTGTTTATAAGAAAGACCTTCTTTATAATCTCCATCTGTAATTGCTGCTAGTTTATTTGCTGTTTCAGCAGATATTTTCATTTTCGAAACATCTTTTTGGAATTCTGGATTTAACTTCATATCCTTCGCATAATCTCCAACGAAGAAATCTTTTCCCATCACTGTATTCACTTGATTTTTCACTGAACTCATTAAGTCTTCGAGATTTTTTTTATAATCAACAATCTTTGCTTTCGTATCAATCGCTGACTTTATCGCTCCGCTAGTTACAGAGATTTCTGAACCGTAAATCTCAACTGACATTGGGTCTTTTTCTTTATTTAATTGAAGTGGATATGTATCTTGTCCATTTACTGTTAAAATACCATTCATTCTAACACTCGCGATATTAGGATTCATAGATTCATAAGATACTTCGATGTTTGCATACTTAGACATCTCTGTAACGATGCGATCTCGTTCGTCTAAAAGTTGATTCGGCACTTGTGTACCCGCTTGTCCAATTTTATGATTCGCTTCTGCTAAACTAGCAGCCAGACGATTAAATTCATTAACATGCGCTTCAATATCTTCTGCTGTCTGTGCTTCCACTGTATCTAAGTTTTTCGCAAGACGATTCACTTGACTTGTGAACTTCCCAGTTTCAGAAATTAATGTATCATAGTAGTTTGGTTGCTCTGGATTTTTTGCTACTTCACGAAAGGCATTAAAGAAACCGTCCATTAAACTAGATAATGAATTCTTCCCTGTCGTTCCAACCATAGACTCTACACGTGATAAAGTCGAATTCATATAGTTATAGTAAGAGAGCTGAGATAATTGATCATTAAACTGCTTCGTTTTTACCTCATCAGTAATACGGTCAACACCTAGCGTTTGTACACCGTAACCAATTCTCTGTTCTGGCGTATGACCATTGCTTGCTCCAACAGATCCGTAATTCACCATTTGACGAACATAACCCGGTGTATGAATGTTAGACAAGTTTTGTTTCGTTGTTTGTAACCCCATTTGAGCCGCTAACATACCCGATAGCGGTGTATTATAATCAGATAATCTCATAAAGCTTCACTTCTCCTTTACAATAGTTCATTCATAAAGATTTGCGAATTATTGTTTCGCTCTAAGTTATATTCAGAAACAGAATCCACAATACTTTCTGTAGTTTTTAATAGTACGTTTAAGTAATATTGATTTTTCAAAAGAATCATTTTTACATTCTCTTCTAATTCAGTTACGTTTTTTTGTAATTCTTCCATTTTTTCAATTTCTTCTTGAGAAAAATACGAAAATAACGCACTTACACGAAACGATTCAACCCCTTGTTCTTTACAGAACTGAACAACCATTTCTTCAAATGAGCTTGATAACCCTTTTAAACCATCAATGTACTGCAATTGCTCTACTTGCAACTTTTGAACTGCATTTACATTTTTATTTTTTAAATTATCATATATTTGCTCTCCAAGCGCTTGAATATTTTCATACGCTTTTTGAATAATAACGAGTTTTTCATATAATTGTATGTACATATAGCTTCCTTTCTTTTACAAGACTAAATTCACAATTAAACCATGGATTTCTCCAATTTGATTTAACATTTCTAAATGTCCTGTTTTCGTATTAATTAAATTCATAACATCTTCTAATTCATTCAATCCCATTTCTGCCTGTTTCACAATCGTCATTTTCTGTGAATATCCGTAACGCGGGTGACGAGACATGACATCTTTATACTGCAATACATTATCAACGTAAAAATTCAAAAATGATTTTACTGTATTTTTGTATTCCATTACATTATCAAGCGTTAATTCCATTTCAATTTTCTCTTTAATTTCTCCAATATTATCGACAAACGCTTCCATTTGTTCTAGCAATTTATCTTTTTTCGGATCTGCATGCAAATTATCCGAAAATGCAAGTCCTGTCCTGACATTTGCTTCTTTCGGCATTTGAGTAGCAGGCGGTATATGCGATAAAATTGGATTATGCGAGATAGAACGTAGCATATATATCACCTATTTATTTTTTTATTTCTTCCTAAACTTAATCGTAAAATCCAGTTATTTATAATTATACTCTGAACAGTAATATTTTGCAGTTATTTTTTATAAAAGATATGTTACAATTTAGCATGAGGTGGCACAATTCTATGAATATTTTCCTTTGTGGTTCAAATCAATTAACAGCATTAGATCAAGAAGAAATTAAAAAATTTTTAACTGACTATGCTCACAAACATAAAATTTACATATTATGTTATAAATCTATTGAAAATGAGGTTCTTCGTTTTTTCGTTGAGAATGAAAGACTCGCTCAAAATTTATGCCTTTACACGCTGCAACCATTGCAAGCAATTACAGATGAATTTCAAGAAGTCGTTGATTACTTAAAAAAACACGGAGCCGAATATGTTGCTTTTGATCATCCTTCCGACTCCATTTACCGATCAGATTATATGTTTTTTGTTAAACAAATTATTGAAGACACTGATTTAGTTCTCTGTTTTTATAATGGTGACAAACATACATCTGTCATCCCTGTCGATGTTGCAAAAGAAGCAGGTATTGATGCTGTCATTTATGATTTACCAGGATTACATGAAAAGCAAATGAAAAAAAGCTTTGAACAAAAAATTCGTATGATGTAAAGGGGGAGGCACAATACCATTATTGTGCCCATTGTAAATATGATAATTGAACAAGATTATGATCATTTTATCGCGAGTTTTAAACAACAATTCAATATGGACATCGCTTCATATAAACAAGATAGAATGCGCCGTAGAATCGATGCTTTCATTTCGAGAAAAGGCTTCGAAAACTACACTAATTTTTTAAACAAATTACGCGCTGATCAAAATTTATTTTTAAATTTTATTGACTATATTACAATTAACGTTTCAGAGTTTTTTAGAAATAAAGAACGATGGCAAACTTTAGAGTCGAAAGCACTACCAAAATTACTCGAACAAAATAGCGGAAAATTAAAGGTATGGAGTGCCGCTTGCGCTGCTGGTGAAGAACCATATACACTCTCTTTAATTTTATCAAAGCATCTAGCTCCATTTCGTTTTGAAATTCAAGCAACAGATCTTGATTTTCATATTTTAGAAACCGCAAAACGCGCTCAATATACAGAACGTTCGTTAAAGGAATTACCTACTGATTTGAAAGAACGTCATTTCACAAAAGAGAATGGTCTATATTCATTGCATCAAAACATTAAACAAAACGTCTCGTTTAAACAACATGACCTTTTAATGCAGTCATTCGATACAAATTATGATTTGATTATTTGTCGTAATGTAATGATATATTTCACAGAAGAAGCAAGAGTAAAACTTTACGAAAAATTTAGTCGTTCTTTACGAAAAGGCGGTGTACTATTTGTTGGTAGTACGGAACAAATTTTAACACCCGAACGTTACAATCTTCAGCGATTTGATACATTCTTCTACGAAAAAATATAAAAGAGGTCGTCACAATGGAGTGACGACCTCTTTACATAACTCGAATTAAAATAATACCGACAATCCATATGAAGAGAAAAAGAAACGTCATAGACCATTTATGTTCTTGCATCGTTTGTTTCAACGCCTGTGACAATTGTGTCATGTTCATTTCCGCAAGCGCTCTCCATACACTTACATCCCGATCTTTAGCAATGCGGTCTGTAACGCTAATTAAAATTGTTTCGTTAGACAATTTCGTTATATAAGCAGTAATAACCGTTACCATCAAATTTATATTTCCTTCTGAAGAATCACTTTCCACTCTAGAGATAAGTGCACTTACATCTAGTAAAGGAATATGTACTTTTCTACCAAATGATAGTTGTACTTCAGCGAAATCATATGTTCCATCTAACAAAGGAAGTTCTTTTATATGCGCCTGCTTAACAAGCCCTTGTAGGCTTCTAATTACTTGTTCAAATATTTTTTCTGTTTGCTTACCTTCTCCAGATAACGTATGTAACTTTTTAAAAAGTTGTAACACTGTATCCATCTCTTTAGAAAGCATTTCCTTCATAATCTTTCCATCACTTAAACTTGCAAGTAAAATGCCTATTTCATTATTTTTCGAAATAATTTTAGACTGTCCAGTAAACACTAAATTGCTACGCTTTCGTTCTTTCTGGATTTCATGCTCCGAAATAGCTGCAGGCTGTTTTAATGGTTGTAACGCCTTATCTTCAATTGTCGTACGTTTAATCTCCATTTAAGCGCCTCCACTACTATGAAATAATTAGCCCCATTCTTTATTACTCTTTAAAACTAAAAACAGTACGAATAAACCTGACATGATAGTAAACACATCAGAAGCTTGCACTCCCTGTTCACCTTTTTCTTCTTTCTTGTCTTTCGGTTCTTCTTTTTGTTCTTTCTTTTTAGAGGCAACTTGTTTGTTATTTTTCTCTTTTTGGTCCTTCGCCTTATGTACTTCCTTGTTGTCTTCGAACGGCTCTTTTATAACGTAAGTAAATTCCTCTTTCTCTTTCAACGGTTCTTTTATAAACTTATTTACTTTCTCATCTCGCTTCGGAATTTGAACAACTGGCAAATTTTCTTCTGGAACCGGGTTTTTGACTTTGGAATCTTCTTGCTTCTCATTTTCTTTCTTATCTTCTAATTCATTTTCTAGTTTATTATCTAATTTATCTAATTTATCTAATTTATCTTCTTTCTCTTCTATCTTTTTATCATCTTCATTTTTTGGCGCCAAAACAGAAATGGTATATTCACTTTCCTCAACAAGTTTATTACCTGCTGCATCTATTATCTCTACAAGTAATTCGTATGGCCCAGCCGGCAATGCTTCTGTTATTTCAAATACTTTTTGCCAATCCATATCATGCTTGTTGTAGTCTAATAAAAACGAAAGCTCTTTATTTTCTTTCCCTTTTAATGTAACGCGCACTTCTTTTACAACCGATTCTATATCTGATGCTTTTACTCGTATATGTATAGAATCTCCCTGTTTTCGTTCAACTAAGTTCTCTTTTACTTCATCAATAGTAACTTTCTGTAACTTTGGCAATTCTTTATCTATAGTTGGCGTTTCATTTTTAATACGAATGAGCGGGACTTTCACTTCATTTTTTATGAGCTCTTCTTTCTCATTCTCTTTGTAACTTTGAACGAGCTGAAGATTCCAATCACCTTGCAAATCAAAATCCCCTGCTTTATAGTTAGCAACCCAGCTCTTCGTTTCTTCATCATACTCAAAAGATAACATTCTTTCTTGCGCATATTGCTCCCCATTTTTTTGTAACTGCAATATACCTTTCATACTTTGAATGTTTTTCCCATTTGGTTCTACAGCAATTCGCACCTCTTCGCCAACTTTAAGCTCCGGCTTATTTACTGTAATAATTCCCTGTTCTGTTTCTATCTTTCTTTCACTCAATTGTTTATTTACTACTTCTTGTTGTTCTGCTTCTTTTTGTTTCTCTTCATCTTGCTTCGTTTCCACTTGCTCTGACGATTCTTGAGATTCCTTATTTTCTTCTTGTACATTCACTTCATTTATTTTTTGATCTGACTCAATTTGTTCCTCAGCCTGACTTTGCAAGGGGAAGAACAAGCATACATGTATGCATAGCCAACTCATTAGAAAAAACTTTACGTTTTTCATCTACTAGTTCAAACTCCTATTTCAATGCCTTATAGTGATTTCGTCACTTTTACTCCGAAAAATCCATCTACATTTACAAGTTCACCATACGCCACTAATACATCATTTACATAAATACGAATTGGTTCATCAATATCCTCATCTAGCACAACTGCTTCATTTTCTTGTAAACTTAATATATCTTGAATCGTTTTCACTGTACTTCCAAATACAAATTTCACGTTCATTTCTACATTTTGTAGAATGGACGTGTCCATATATACTGGTTCCATTTGTTTTACTTCTTTAAATTCAATAGGTTGCACAACTGGTTCTACAATTTTTTCTTCTTCAATTTCTTCTGTGGCAATCTCTTCTTCTTCCACCATCGGATACAGAAGTCGCCTTACCATTTCTTTCGCTTCAGAAATTGGCAAAATTTGATACATTTTCGATTGAAGCAGATCACCAATTTCAAGATTGAACGTAATTTGAACGAGTTCGTCCACTTCCATTGACTCTCCCAAATACTCCATTTCTTCTTTTAACGTTACAAATTTAACATTTGGCGGCGTCATGTCCATTTTTTCTTGGAACATTTCTGACATCGCCGTAGCAGCATGGCCCATCATTTGGTTCATAATTTCTTTAATACCGCTCAGTTCTAATTCAGTAAGCTCTTTTTCCGGATCGACTTCCCCTGTTCCCATCATCATTAAATCTACCATTGTTAAGGCGACATCTTTCGTAAATACGAATACATTCTCATTCTTTAGCCCTTCAACAAAGTCGACATTTAAAATAACAAATGGCACTGGTACTCCATCATAATGACGAACATTAATTGCTTCCACATTTGGTGTACTAATTGTAACTGGCTGATTTAAAAGCGTTGACAATACTGTTGAAGCGGAACCAATTGAAATATTTGCAATTTCACCAAGCACATCTTTCTCTTCTTGTGTTAAATGCTCTTTTTCAACTTGTTCTTCTACAATCTCAGTTTCCACTACTTCTGATGGTTCGACTGTTTCTTCTACTTCACCAGATAATTGCATTAATTTATTTACCATTTGTTTCGCATGCTCAACTGAAACAATTTGTACAAGTTTAGAGTTTACAAGATTATCTATCTTTAAATCAAACGACACTTTAACAATCGTATGATTCCCATCGATTTCAGAGATTTTCTCCATTTCTTCTGATAACTTTACAACTTTAATCGTCGGCGGAGACATATCTACTGTATCTTGGAAGAATTCCGACATAGATGTAGCTGCGAATCCCATCATTTGATTCATCGCTTCTTGTACAGCACTTAGCTCTAATTCACCAAGTTCTTTTCCGTCCTCCACTTCACCTGTTCCCATCATCATTAAATCAGCAATGGATAATGCAACATCTTGCTTAAGGACAAGAAGGTTTTCCATATCTAATCCTTTTGTAAAATGAATGTTTAATACAACATGTGGAACTTCGACATCTCTTGAATCATATAAATCTACCAACTCTATGCGAGGAGCAGTAATGCTTACTTGCCTATTTAAAATTGTTGATAATACAGTCGAAGCTGAACCAAATGATATATTTGCAATTTCGCCAAGAATATCGCATTCTTGAGGCGTTAAATGCTCATTTTCTTTTTCTAGCACAATCGTGCTTGTATCCCCTTTTGTGTGTTGCTCAGGCATTTTCCCTGCCTCCTCATTTCTGTTTTTCTATCAAATAATATAAACTCTTATTTTAGCAAACTCATTAGTATAAAACGTTACTATGTATCCCATTATTAGATTCGTAGCAATTAGCCAAAAAGCTCCCCAATTGTATACAAGTGGGGAGCTTTCCTTCATTCCTATTATAAACCTTCTGGGTTTAAAATGAGGACCACTCGTCCATCACCGAGAATCGTCGCACCAGAGAAATAGTTAGAACTCTCTGCAAAGAAGTCACCTAATGACTTTAAGACTATTTCTCTTTGACCGATAATTGTGTTTACAATAAGTCCATAGCTGCGATGTGTATTACGAACAATTAACACAGGAACCATTTGACCATCATATGACGCAAACGCCTCATCTACTGTTTTTTCACCAAATACAGTACTTAAATGTTTCACTTCAATAATTTGATTACGATAATTTAACACATCTTTCCCTTGTAAGGATTGGATGTCTTCTCTCTTAATTCGAATTGCTTCAACGATATTTCCAAGAGGTAAAGCATAACGCTTATCATTCGTTTGAACAAGCATAGATTGAATAATAGACAACGTTAATGGAAGTTCAATTCTAAATGTACTTCCCTTTCCTTCCTCAGAATCAATAATTAAATGTCCACCTAAACTATGAATCGTATGTTTTACAACATCTAATCCGACACCGCGTCCAGAAAGATCTGATACAACTTCAGCTGTACTAAATCCTGGTTGGAAAATAAGATCAAACACTTCACGATCTGTTAATCTATTCGCATCCGCTTCAGTTACAACGCCATTTTTAATCGCTTTTTCTAATACTTTCCCTTTATTAATACCGTTTCCATCATCCGTAATTTGAATAACGACATGATTTCCACTATGAAAGGCTTCTAATTTAATCGTACCTGTCTCATTTTTACCTGCATCACGTCGTTTTTCAACAGTTTCAACACCGTGATCGATTGCATTTCGAATTAAATGAACGAGCGGATCACCGATTTCATCAATAACAATTTTATCTACTTCAGTATCTTCACCTGTAATTTGTAAATCGATTTTTTTCCCTAAATCTTTCGCTAACATACGTACCATACGCGGGAAACGATTGAACACAGTTTCAATCGGCACCATACGCATATTTAATAGTACATTTTGAATATCTTTTGAAATATCGCCTAATCGATTTAAATGTTCAATTAGCTCCTTGTTTTGAATTGTTTGAGCCAATTCATCAATGCGCCCACGTTCAATTACACTTTCTTCAAACATATTCATTAATCTTTCGATTTTCTCTAATTGAACACGAATTGAACGATTCTCCACTTTAGCATTTTTCGTTTTTGTAGTACTTTTAGCTGGCATAGTACTTGAAGGTTGATTCGTTGCCTCTATCGGTGATTTTACTTGCGTAACCACAGCAGGTTGTAGCTTTTCTTCTACTTGCACAACTTCTTGTGTCACGACTTTTTTAGAAGCTACTTCCTTCGATATAGGTTCTCCTTGCTTTACTTCCACTTTCTCAATTTCAGAAACATGAAGTACTACTTGTTTCAACTCTTCTATACTACAATCCGTATCCATAAATACTGTAAATTCAAATCCGAAAGCATCTGCTTCAATTTCTTCAATACTCGGAGCTGTTTTTTGTATATTCCCTACATTTTGCAATGCTTCAATACACATAATGGCACGTACTGCTTTTAAAATCGCTTGCTGTTCAACTGTTATATGCACTTCATGCGAAACTCCATCATCGGTGTCTATATGATTTTGCTCTATATGTTCCGTAGGAGTTTCTACATTGCCGTTCAATAATGCTTCTAATTTCTGTTTAGTTGAGGCTACATCAATATTGCCCATTCCACCTTGTTGCACATCTGCAACCATCTTCTCCAAATTATCAATGCACTCAAAAATCACATCAATAATATCCGCATTTACAACTATATTTCCATGACGAATTTCATCTAACACATTTTCCATCTTATGCGTTAAATCAGCCATTTCCGTAAATTCCATGCTCGCAGACATACCTTTGAATGTATGAGCGGATCGGAATATTTCTCCTACAACATCCATATCAGCAGGATTTTGTTCTAACACTAGCACATTTTCATTTAGCGACTGTAAATGTTCTTCTGACTCTTCGAAAAATATATTTAATAGATCTGTTTGCATTTTTATCCCCTACCTGTCTAACAAACATTTCATTTATGTATAACAATTTAGTGTTTTACAATGAGAAAAAAGGGGGCCACACGTCGATCCGCTATCACTGTTTTGATTCCTTGTGGCACCCCTTCTATATTAACTATTTGCTACTTTTGTTAAAGCTTCAATTACACGATCCGCTTGGAATGGCTTTACAATAAAGTCTTTTGCCCCGCCCTTAATTGCATCTAATACCATACCTTGTTGTCCCATTGCAGAACAAATAACAACCTTTGCACTTGAATCAATTTTAATAATTTCTTTTAATGCTTCAAGCCCGTCCATTTCTGGCATAGTAATATCTAATGTTACAATATCAGGTTGAAGTTCTTTATACTTTTGAATTGCTTCTACCCCATTCTCTGCTTCGCCAATAACTTCAAATTCAGCATTACTTTTTAATAAGTTTTTAATCATCGTTCGCATAAACATCGCATCGTCTACTACTAAAATTTTATGTGCCATTCTTTTTAATTCTCTCCTTCTATGTATAAATATATCTTAATATTTCACCTTATCATTCTCACTCATTATACAAAATAAAATGATAAAATTTAATATTTTTTTAAAAGAATTTTCGTATTTTTATTATTTTATTATTAAAATAACAATATACTACTCTTTTATATAAATAACAACGCGACGGTTCTTTTCCCAGTTTTGCGGTGAATCATTTGGTACAATTGGCTTTGTGTCTGCATATCCTACCGCAGCTAGCCTTTTATCGTCCACATTATACACTTCAATTAAATGGTGAATCATATTTGCCGCTCGTGCTGAAGATAACTCCCAATTAGAAGGGAATTTCTCGTTATGAATAGGTCTACTATCTGTATGTCCCTCTACAACAATTGGGTTAGGTACGGATTGAAAAAATCCAACTAATTGACTTATTATCCCTTTCGCTTCGGGCTTAACGTTCGCATCGCCTGTATCAAATATTAAATTATCTACTATAACGACGCTTACCCCTGTATCCTCTCGATATACATTCACTTGACTAATACCGTTATTATCTACATACGCTTTTAACTTCTTATATAATTCATCCATTCTCTTTTTTGAAATCATTTTTTCATCATTTTTTTCATGTGAAATATCCGGTATTGTATTTTCCATTACTTTTGCATCTACTTGCTCCGTATCACTAAACTTTTCAAGCATCTTTGACAATTTTACTGCATCTTGCTTTGATGTAGCAACTAGTAATACAAAGAAAGTTAATAATAACATCGTTAAATCTGTAAAAGTCGTCATCCAACGAGGCGATCCCTTTTGCGGTCCTTTACTCATCATACCACTCCTTGAAATATTAGGCTGCTCCTTTTACCTTTTTTACCTTTGTTTCGTATACGTATGTATCCAGTTTCAACTTTAATTTAGAAGGGATTTGTCCACGATACAATTCTGAAATAGCTTCTATTACAAACTTCTTCTCTGTATATAAATCTTCAATACCACGATATACTTTTTCCGCAAGAGGGATTGCAATCATATTCGCAAGTACAGACCCATATAATGTCGTTAACATCGCAACTGCCATCCCTGTACCAATTTGCGATGTATCTTGTAAGTTTTGGAGCATAATGATAAGACCAATTAAAGTCCCTATCATGCCCCAAGCTGGAGCAAAATCACCAATTTTATCTAATAATGCTGCTCCTTTTCTTAACTCATACACTTCCGTTTCAATATCTTTCAATAACACTTCTTTTAATTCATCTTCATCGTAACCGCTTAACATTAATCGAATTCCTTTTTGAATAAAAGGATTATCCACTTGCTCTCCATCTACCTCTAAAGAAAGCAAGCCGTGCTTTTTAGACTTTTTCGAAAAATCGACAAACAAATCCGTTAACTGTTCTAAATCTTCTTCTCTTCTATGTAAAACAGTAAAAATGCTTTTCGTATATTTTTTTATTTCTCCAAATCGATATGCCACAACAATTGTCGCTGTTGTTCCCCCTATGACAATTAAAATAGATGAAACATCTAAAAAGTTTTTGAAAGCTTTTATTCCACCGCCGCCAAGCATAATTGCCGCTATCACTATAATGAAACCTACTATAATGCCCACTGGGCTAGAAATATCAAACTTCCTTTTTCTTCTTTGTGGTCTAGCTAATACTTGATTTTTCTCTCCCATATTTCTGCCCTTTCCTTTCCATTTTTATATAACATTTTTTTATTTTAATAATACGTTTTCACATATAACATGTATTATACGCTTATCATCTGTTTATCGCAATATACTCATGAAATTGACACATTTCATTTCTATATTAGAATTATGGTATGAATAAATGAGGAGGATCACGATGGAACACAACATTTTACAAGTCATTGCATTAGCAGAAAAACTAAAATATGAAATGCGACATAGCTGGCTTTCCAACGGACGTCAAGAAAGTGTTGCCGAACATACATGGCGCATGTCTCTAATGGCCATTTTAGTTGAACCTTATTTGGATCAAAAAGTAAGTATTGAGAAATTACTTAAAATGGTTATTATTCACGATCTAGTCGAAGCCGAAGCTGGTGATATCCCTGCATTTGATACAATGAATAGTCATGACTTACAGCTACAAAAACAAAAAAATGAACTAGAAGCTATTTTAAATATTAAACAAACATTAACAGGTTCTCTCGGTGAGGAATTATATGACTTATGGATGGAGTTTGAAGCGAAAGAAACGTACGAAGCAAAAGTTGCTAATGCACTCGATAAACTTGAGGTGAAAATCCAGCATAACGAAGCTGATATTGATACGTGGCTACCAATTGAACATAAAATGACATTCCAAGTAGCAAAGCATACAAACTTTGATTCTTTCCTATCTAAATTACAAAAAATCATTGAACAAGATGGAGAAAAGAAGTTAATTGCTGCCGGCATTGATGTTGAGGCATGCAAGCAATAATGAAATAAGACACTCAACAAGAGTGTCTTATTTCATTATTGTTGATATAGCCTGCTTATAAATAAGCTGTTGTTTTCCATCCACTAAGATTAAAAGTGTAAATTTATCCACTCCAACAACTTCTCCTATTATTCTAACGCCACTCTTTAAGAAAATTGTAACTGTACCTTTTTCTTCTTTTATTTGTTTATACAATTCTTCCTGTAAATGTTCCAATTACTGTCCTCTCCTTTCTGTGAAATATCTTAATATAAAAAACTATAAATTTTTTATTTATGCATTTTGTCTTTTATGTTCATAAACTTATTAATAAGTATATCTAAATCACGACTAAATAACAAAACTTTATCATGATCCAATCCGTGTCTCGCAACAAGTTGAATTAACTCTTTCTTTTTGTTTTCTATTTTATTTTTTAATTGTCCCATCTCCATCTCTATACTAAAACTCCCTTTTCCCATAATATTACTTGTAAAATTATAGTACATATTCTCTCATAAAAAAATAAGAAAATGGTTTTTTTTACAATTTTTTATTTTTTATGCCTAAATTATGAATTACGTAAAGGTTTATTTACAAATCACTAACATGCAATCCTAATGAATCTACAGGCATTTGTCTAATTATAAATGAGACTGGCTCGTTTTCTATACAAAAAACATACTGTATATAGTAGTCCATGAACCATATAGATTAACTTACTAAAAAGGAGGAAAACATATGAGTTATGGTGGAAGTTGCGCTGGTTTCGGCGGTGGATTTGCTTTGCTTATCGTACTATTCATCCTTCTAATCATCATCGGATGTAGCTGTTGGGGTGGCGGCGGATACGGATATTAATATATCCTACCCTTGACAAATGAACGAAAAACTATAAAAAAACAGCTCATATTTGAGCTGTTTTTTTCATACTTTCGTATGAATTTATATCCCTCTTATTTGCGATTTCAACTAACAACATATTGTTTACTATGGAATAAGAAACATTTTTACTAAGGGGGGATTACAATGATTAGAGGTCTTTACGAAGCACATTTACCTGTCCGCAACTTAAAAGTATCAATACCTTTTTATGAATCACTAGGGCTAAAATTATATAAAAGAGGCGATAATATTGCTTTCTTTTGGATTAAAGAAAATGAGAGTTGGCTCGGCCTTTGGGAAGGCACAGAATACAAAGTGAATTATCACCCCTCTTTACGACATATCGCCTTTCAAGTAAGTTTACATGATTTAGAAAATGCGATTCATTGGCTAAATCAAAAAGGAATTTCAGCACGAAAAGACTTTGGAATGGAACCAATTGAACCGATTGTTTTTCCGGAATTAGCACATGCAGCCGTATACTTTAACGACCCTGATGGAAATAGTTTAGAATTGATTGCACAATTACCTGTTGGACTTCCTACAGCGGAAAAAGTGTATTTAAGTGAGTGGAAAGAACAAATTCAAACATCGTCATTACATAAGGAATAATCTATTTATGTCAGTTTCTTATTCCACACTTCTTAAAACAAATAAAAACTTCAATAAACTATTTTATGGGCAAACATTAAGTGTACTTGGGGATTGGTTCCATACGGTAGCTTTATTAACATTTGTCTACAGCATAACGGAATCGCCGTTTATGATCGCACTTACTTTTATAAGTAAAAGTTTACCACAGCTTCTTCTTAGTCCATTCATAGGCGGAATTGTAGATCGTTTCTCTAAAAAGAATATTATGATTTTCACCGATATTACACGGGGAATTCTAGTCCTTACATACTTACTCGCAGGCTATAAAATTGAGATTATTTTCATTGCTAATATATGTTTATCTGTACTTGCTTGTTTATTTGAACCAGCTAAACAAGCAACCTTAAAAAATATCGTACACCAAAATCATTTCGTAACTGCTAACTCTCTTTCTAGTACAATTAATGGTTTTATGTCTATTATGGGGGCTTCTTTGGGCGGAGTAATTGCACAATCTTTACATATTGAGTTCGCTTTTTTAGTAAATAGCCTATCATACTTTATTTCAGCCTATTTTATTTATAACATGAGTATTCCTGCTCATGTTACTTGTAACAAGAACAAAGCATTTTTCACTGATATAAAAGGTGGTTATACATACATATTACAAACAAAAATCATTTTAACATTAATTCTTGTCGGCATTTCATGGGGCATTATTGGAGGCGCTTATCAACTACTTCTAACGATCTATGCCGAAAAAATTTTCCATACGAACATTGGGATTTTATATACGGTTCAAGGGGCTGGGCTTATGATAGGAAGCCTTCTCGTTAATCTTTATATATCCCATAATAAAGAAAAAATGAAAAAAGTATTCGGTTGGGCCTACTTATTACAAGGAATTTTCTTTCTCGGATTCATTCTATCCGATCAACTTATTATCGGTATCATTACTTTATTCTGTATGCGTATAGCAGGAGGAATCATCGTTCCACTTGATACGACATTACTTCAAACTTACACACACGAAAATATGATAGGTAAAGTTTTTTCATTCCATTATTCTATTTACGGATCTCTTATTCAGTTATCGATGTTTTTTACAGGAGGGCTGTTAGAAATTCTTTCTCCTCAAATGATTGGCAGTTTATTAGCTACATGCTGTATTTTTGTAAGTTTTATATGGCTGTTCTTGTTTTATCGCGGGGATCTCAGTGAATAATTTAATGATAATCAATACATTTTGATCCCATTCATTATTTGTTTCCCCATAATAAAATTGTTTCAAAATGTAAGTCGGATTTTTTAGTTAAAGAGCCTTATATGGCAATACTATTTGAGAAAAAACTAGATATTTATGTTAAAATACAAATGAGTTTGTGAAATATTGCACTTAAATAATAGACTTTAACTAGTTAAACTTGATTAAATAGGAGGGCTGTTTTGGGTATCACATTCATTTTCGTATGTATTATATTAGTGGCTTCTATTCTGCAAGCAAGTACAGGTTTTGGCTTTTCCATAATGGCAATCCCTTTCTTACTTATGTTATTTCTACCACAAGAAGCTATACAAATAAACATTATTTTATCTTTAATTATTTCCATTTCACTCATTTGGAAAATAAGAATGGACGTTGATTTTGTTCTACTGAAAAGGTTTATTTTTGGAAGTATAGTTGGTGTTCCTTTTGGCATTTTAATTTTCATTTCCGTTAACATAAACACTTTTAAATTAGCAGTTAGCATCCTACTCTTACTATTAACATTATTGCTAATATGCAACGTTAAGATTAGATCAACACAATCTAGAGATTTCATAGTTGGTGGATTATCTGGTCTTTTAACGACAAGTATCGGTATGCCCGGCCCACCCCTGTTACTTTATTTTACAGGAACTGATACTAAAAAAGAGAAGTTAAGAGCAACTACATTAGCTTTTTATTTGTTTATATATTTCATTAGCCTAGTAACTCAAATACTCTTTACTGGCACAAACAAAACCATTTGGGAATCAAGTTTTTATGCCATTCCAATTGTATTTTTAGGTTTGTTTATAGGTCAAATTATTTTTAAATGGCTTAATCAACGGATTTTTAAAATATTTACGTACATTCTTTTAAGTTGTACAGGGGGTTATCTTCTTATTGAAAGTTTGAACTTGTTATAGAAGATGCTTTAGATTGCGCCATAACAGATATGTTCAAACAAAATTATTGCTGTATTTTCCGGCAGGGTATTCCATATCAAAACTTAAATAACTTTATTGACAGTTTACAATTAGCAATAATCTTTCTTTCATAAGATAAACATTTCAAATCAAATACTAAATAAAACGATAAAAAGCGGCTATTATGCCGCTTTTACTTACTATTGGCATTTCATTCTCATTTTCTATCACTTTTGTAAAAAATTATTAATTTTTATTTCTATGTATATGATAACAAACAAAATACCTAAGTTCAGAAAGAATAAACAACTTTCTGGCCTTAGGTATTTCTCCTTCCCAAAAAGACAAACCTACATCACAGGTTTGCCTCTTTACTCACTTCTTATTTAATCCTTTTTCACTTAAGAACTCTTTCATATGCATTCTTTTTTCTTTAGACATAAACGAACTCATTGATTCCGTCCATGTTACGTTTTTCTTGTTTGATGATCTTTCTTTATAATACGCGTTCATCGTTTCATCATATTCGTTTAGTAATTCATCATATTTTTGTTCATCATATCCATTTTCATGAAGAACTGCTGCTACCGGTAAACGTGGTTTCACTCCATGATCTTCATCTGGTACGCCGACTGTCATTCCGAATACAGGATATACTTTATCAGGTAAATGAAGCAGTTCACTCACTTCTCTCGGATTATTACGAATACCACCAATATAACAAATACCGTATCCTAACGATTCTGCTGCTAGCGCTAAGTTTTGCGCAAAAAGTGAAGCATCTACTGTCGCAACGATAAAATCTTCTACTCCTTCATGCTTTATCTCGGTACCATGTTTTTCACATGCCATTTCAAGTCGTTTTAAATCTGCACAACAAACAAAGAATGCTGCACAGTCTTTCACGTGACGATTTCCGGATAGCTCTGCTAGTTTAATCTTTAGGTCTTGATCTGTTACATATATAACAGAATAAGCCTGTACAAAATGCGAGGACGCAGCATGCTGCGCAGCTTGCACCATTCTTTCTACTACATCTTTCGGAATAGGTTCTTCTTTATATTTACGAACTGAAACGTGTTGCTCCATTTTATGTATCATCTCATTCATGAAAATCACTCCTTTTTCTCTTCCTAATGAAAAATTAACATATCTTTTTCAATATTCACAACTTATAAGCACAAAAAGAGCAATTCTTTTTGAATTGCTCTTTTTAAAACGTTTATTAATACGGTAAATGAAATTATACCGACAGATTTACATCATATTATTTCTTATCTTATTACGCCGTTTTCAAAACTTTAATACCTTTTACGATATTCCAAATGAAGTAGTAAATTCCTACAAGAATGAACACTGCATATGTGATCATCATTCCAATTCCAGCACCGTCAGATTGATTGAAACCTAAACCGTACATACCTGATACTGCTAGTCCTCCAAATAAGATTGCGTATGGGAAAACATGTGACCAAAATGCTTTTTTCGCGTGATACTTCACTTCATCTTCTGCAACAAAGTACACGATAATTGGTAGTAAAAATGGTGCAAAAAAGATACTAAAGTAACATAACGAAGATAAAATATTATTTCCTTTCATCCGATTCACCTCTAAATAGTTTTTGTTACCTTCATTATGTCAGGAAATCATTCTAGAAACTATCGCTTTACCTTTCACGAACGTGACATATTTGTAAGATTTTCCTCAAACTAAATCCCGCCTGAAGTTTCAGCCGGGATCACTTTCACTATATTCGATTCATAAACCAGTACTGTGTGATTGCTAAATATTCTCGTACATTCGATGGAATGATGATTGGTTTCGGTGTTTTTGCCGGAAGACCTTCTAATTGTAAACCTTGTTTTGCCGCTATTTTTTTCGCTCTAAACATGTGAAAATCGTTTGTTACAATCATACCTTTTTTCATATCGGCTGGAATTAACGGTTTTGAGAATGTAATATTCTCATCTGTACTCGTAGATTTGTCCTCCATTATAATGCGGTCTTCTGCGATATTTTGTTTTATTAGTCCTTGTTTCATTGCTAATGCTTCTGAAATGTCTTCGCCTTTTCCTTGTCCTCCAGATACGATAGCGATTGTTTTCTCATGTGATTTTAAATATTCAGCTGCTTTATCAATACGATATTGCAATGAATAAGATGGTTTCGTCCCATTTACTTTCGATCCTAGTACAATTATGTAATCAGCATCGTAGGTTGCATTCATATGCCCATGCTTATAAATGTGATATTGTAAAAACCCCGCATACACGGCGCAAATCATTATAACAACTAAAATGCCCTTCATTATTTTCTTCTTTCTCATATTCATATACTCCTATTTTCTTTTACTTCCTTCATGATAATATCCATTTATTTGTTTGTATACAGACAGATTCCAATAAACCCTAATTTATCCTCTGAAAGGTAATATTTATATTACTTTCGGGAATAGTAAGTACAACTTTACACGAAGGAGTGTCTCTATTGCTTCTCTTTTTATGTAACGTGTCGTTCTTTTTTATCTTATTTTTACTATCGCTTAAGTTACTCGGTAAATCCGCGTTAGCACAACTAACTCCTCATGATTTTGGGGCTATAATCTTTTTATCTTATTTAGCTTTCCAGGCCATACCCGTCTCTGGTGCTTTACAAGCATTTCTCGGTATGGTTGTTATCACATGTTTACATTTACTCCTTACAAAATTAAGCCTATTCAACAAACTAAATCGTTTTATTCTTGGACACCCTATCATTTTAATTAAACATGGTGATATTATTTTTGAGAACTTACAAAAAAGTAGATACCCCATTGCAGAACTACTTTCTAATCTTCGCGTTGCAGGATATCCAAGTGTTCATGAAATTGAATACGCTATTTTAGAAGCGAACGGCGCTATTAGTATTTTACCAAAAAGAGAACTTGTACCATTAACTCCAAAAGATTTAAACATAGAAGTTAAGTATGCTGGATTACCAATTGCACTTATCGTCGATTCACAAATTCAATATGATAACTTAAAGTTAATACATAAAGATGAAAAATGGTTATATAAAGAATTAAAGGAAAAAGGAATTACAAATATTAAAAACGTTGCCTTTGCTTCTGTTCAAGAAACGGATGGATCTTTTGCGATTAGTTTAAAGGAATAAAAAAATCCCCTTAATTGCTTAAGGGGATTTTCTTCATCATATCGCTTCTTTCTCTCCTGCCATATTTAATGGAACAGGATGTTTCATACGATTCATCGTAAATACGATAATCGCTGTCATTACTTCTGCAACTGGCATAACGAGCCAAATTCCGTTTATCCCAAATAATTTCGGCATAATCCATAACAATGGAATAATAAATAGTAATCCTCTGCTCATTATAATAAGTACTGATTTCTTCGTTTGTCGCACTGATTGGAAATACTCTCCATACACAATGTTATAACCTAAAAATACGTATTGGATAAAGAATAAGCTAATACCTGTTAAGGTTAACTCCAATAATTCTGGAGATTGAACATCAAATAAACCAATGATATATTTCCCGAAGAATAATCCGACAATTATCGCAATGCCTCCGAGGACAACTGCAATTTTCACAGCAAACTTCAATCCTTCACGAAGTCTCTCTGATAAATTTGCCCCATAATGGAAACTAGCAATTGGCTGTAATGCTGCTCCAACACCAAAGAATAATAGTAATGTCATTGCATGAATACTATTCACCATCGCATAGGAAGCTACTCCTACTTCTCCTGCATATTGGACGAATGCGATATTAAAACCAATCGTTACGATTGCAACCGTACTTTCTGCTGTAAAACTTGGGAAACCAATCACCATAATTTGTTTGACAGTATCCCATTCAAAATGGAATTTCGTCCACTTTAAAATACTACTTTTTCTAAAGAAATGAGTTAATAATACAAGGAAACCAATCGCTGCCGAAAGAATAGTCGCTGAAGCAGCACCTGTTACGCCCCATCCAAAGATAAAAATAAAGATATAGTCAAACACTATATTTAATACAGCTGTTACAACAAGACCAGCCATTGCTAAATTAGGATTTCCATCATTTCGTATGAATGTACTTAAAATATTTTCTAAAACGTATATCATTCCAAATGTTAATAATACGTGTAAATAGTCTAACGCATATGGTAGAATCACTTCATTTGCACCAAATAAGTATGCTAAATCTTCTATTCTCCATAAGCAAATCGCTGCTAAAATCCCTACGATAACAACTGCTACCGTCATGGATTGAGTAAAAATAGACCTTGCTCTTTCTCGTTTATTTTCGCCTAATGCAATGGAGTATAACGTTGCCCCGCCCATTCCGATCCATAATGAAATAGAGAAGAAAATCGAAAATGCTGGAATAGCCACGTTCACTCCTGCTAAACCGTTCGCCCCAACTCCTCTACTAATCATGACCGCGTCAATTACAATATTCACTGACATTAATACCATTCCAAGAACGGCTGGTATTAAATAAGAAATAAATAAGCTTTTTATCGGTTTTTCTCTTAATTTTTCTGTTGCTTCCATACTCTAATATGCTCCTTTTTTTCAACTCTCTTTTCTTAGTTTAAACCTTCAAGTAACTTGAAGGTCAAGAGAGAATTAAAAAAACAGGTAACTGACTTATACTAATGAATGTAAATTTGTAATCAATTCAAAGGTGTTCATCTTATTTTTTCACTACAGGAATTTGAATTTCTGTTACTTGCTCCTCTGGATTTTCTGTTACAGACCAATCAATCAATCCAATCTCAATCGAATCTCCATGTACTTCGTAACCTGCTTTATCAATGTATGTAAGTAACTCCTTGTACGTTGCATCTGTTTCTTCATACGGTCCATGATGATAAGAGCAAGCATATAAACCTTCTTTAATTTCATCTGAAGTATGCACTTCATACGGCATATAATCCAAAAGAATAAATACACTGCTATATGCTTGAAACTCATTTTGCATTAATCCTTTTTTCGCAACAGTTACACCAATATCTCCAGAAAATAAACTATCATCCATTTGCCTCATATTTTTTTGTAACGAATGAATGTAGTACTCAAACATATCATCCGTCGTATTTGGAGCAACCGCAATTGCTGTAATTTTTCGCTGCGGAATCTCTTTAATTACCATTTGTTCAGCTTTTGCTTTTGTTGCTTTCTTAATTAAATGAATTCTATGCTCCATTTTCGCCAAAGCATACTCAATTTCTCTTTGTTTCTTCAGCATCATCTCTTGTTGTTTTTCCAGTAAATTGAGTGCGTATGCTGGATTTCTTTCATCAATATATTTCTTAATTTCCTTTAACGGAATATTTAACTGGCGTAAAAATTTAATCGTATCTAACAGTGAAAATTGATCGATTGTATAATAACGATAATTCGTTTGAGGATCCACAATGGACGGATGAAAAATTCCTTTTTCATCATAATACCTTAATGTAGATTCTGCGATATTATGCATTTTCGCCATTTCTCCAATTGTAAAACGTTTATTTAATAACATCTTTTATTTCCTTCCATTTCTATTTATTTCATTATATGTTCATTCTCTCTTCAAAACAAAAAAGAATTCCCATACGAGAATTCTTTTTTACTATTAAACCTCTATTATTATAGGAAGAATCATCGGCTTTCGTTTTGTATTTGTATATATATACTTCCCTAATGCTTCTCTTACCTCCCTTTTCAAAATACCCCAGCTATTCACATTCTCTTTCTTTAAATTATTAATCGTAATAACAGCTAATTTATTTAATTCTCTTAGAAATTCTTCTGAATCACGGACATAGACAAATCCACGAGAAATAATATCTGGACCTGAAATTATTTCTCCATCCACTTTATTAAAAGTAATAACTATAACGAGCATTCCATCTTCTGAAAGTTGTTTACGATCACGTAATAATGCATTTCCAACATCTCCAATTCCTAATCCATCTACATATATATTTCCTGCCTGTATTCTTCTAGATTGAATTGCCACTTCATTACTTATATCTACAACATCTCCATTACGTACAATAAAGATATTTTCCTTTTCAATACCAATTGATTCTGCTAACAAACTATGGTGGTGTAGCATTCTAAACTCTCCATGAATTGGAATAAAATATTTTGGCTTCATTAATGTAAGCATTAACTTCAACTCTTCTTGATATGCATGACCGGATACATGCACTCCAGTAGAACTACCTGATCCGTAAATCACCTTTGCTCCTAATGCAAATAAATTATCGATAATTCGAGAAACGTTACGTTCATTTCCTGGGATAGGGGTCGCGGCTATAATAACCGTATCTTCTGGTAAAATATCCACTTGTCTATAGTTTCCACTAGCTAAACGCGCTAAAGCTGCCATTGGTTCTCCTTGACTTCCTGTACAAAGTATTGCAACCTGCTTTGGATCTAAACGATTTACCTCATTTGCTTCAATCAACATACCTTCTGGAATATGTAAATAACCTTTCTCTAGAGCAACCTCTACTACATTTACCATACTTCTCCCTAGCAAAGCTAGTTTTCGATTTGTTTTTATACATGCTTCAACTATTTGCTGAACACGATTCACATTAGAAGCAAACGTAGAAATAATTACTTTTCTATTTGCTTTCATAAATATTTCCTCTATCCGTTCTCCTACTGACCTTTCTGATGGAGTAAAACCTGGGCGTTCTGCATTTGTACTTTCAGATAATAAAGCTAGTACACCTTCACTTCCTATTTTAGCCATTTTATGAATATCAGGATGTTGATTATTTACTGGTGTTAAATCAAATTTAAAATCACCTGTATGTACTACAGTACCTTCTGGTGTATGAAAAACAATACCGAGACAATCCGGAATACTGTGGTTCGTTTTAAAAAAAGTTGCCTTAATAGAACCACAATCAATTTCTGATTCTGAATGAATAACGATTAATTCCGTATCATTTTGAAGATTGTGTTCCTTTAATTTAATTTCAATTAAACCTAACGTTAACTTTGTTGCATAGATTGGTACATTTAGTTGTTTTAAAAAATATGGTATTCCGCCAATATGGTCCTCATGCCCGTGCGTTACTATTAAACCGCGAATTTTTTCTTTATTTTCTTGCAAATATGTGACGTCTGGAATTATTAAATCAATCCCTAATAAACTTTCATCTGGAAATTTAGATCCACAATCAATGACGACAATATCATTTTCATATTGGATAGCATACATATTTTTTCCTATTTCATTTACTCCACCTAAAGCAACAATAGACAAGTTATTTTTTAATGCCTTCAAATTATAAATCCTCCCTTTCACAGTTATAGTTCGTAAAATAGTATGTAGAATTTATTATTTGTAATGGAAAAGGACTTCATACTATTTTATACATATAAAATTCACACACTACTCTTACATCTATATCCCAATAAGACAGCTTCTTCCTCAAAAAGCTCCCATTTTTTCATTGATTTTTTATAAAATCTATTATATATTAATTACAGGTTCAAATTACAAGTTCAAAAGAACTTGTAATCAGACCCTTTTGTTTAATGGGTTTTACATATTTTCATTAGGCAAATTCCGAGAAATCGTATGATAAAATTAAAAATGACGAGGAGAGGATCAGATGGAATTCGAATTTTTCTTTCAAATTGCACTTATTTTATTAAGTACAAAGCTTGCTGGTGATCTTAGTGTTAGATTAGGTCAACCTTCTGTACTAGGTAAATTAATTGTCGGTATCGTTATCGGTCCAGCTGTATTAGGTTGGATTGAAAATTCAGAGCTTCTAACTCAATTAAGTAATGTCGGGGTTATTCTTTTAATGTTTATGGCTGGACTTGAAACAGACTTAGAAGAATTAAACGCAAATCGTAATTCTTCTTTAGCAGTTGCACTCGGAGGTATCATTCTTCCATTCGTAGGTGGTTACGTTTCCGGTCTTGTGATGGGAATGGAACAAGGAAACGCTGTATTCTTAGGATTACTTCTATGTGCGACAAGTGTTAGTATTTCCGTACAAACACTTCGTGATTTAGGTAAAATGAAAACACGTGAAAGTACGACGATGCTTGGAGCCGCTGTATTTGATGATATTCTTGTTGTTATTTTATTAGCATTTGCAATGAGCTTCTTAGGTACTGATGATGTTAACTTAACAATGGTTATCTTGAAGAAAGTAGTATTCTTCGCTTCTATTATTTTAATCGGATGGAAAGGTGTTCCTGCGATTATGCGCTGGTTATCACCACTGCGCGTATCTGAGTCTATCGTGAGCGCGGCTCTTATCATCTGTTTCTCATTCGCATATTTCGGCGAATTATTAGGAATTGCTGGTATTATCGGTGCTTTCGCTGCTGGTATTGCAATTTCTCAAACAAACTACAAACATGAAGTAGAAAAGAAAGTAGAACCAATTGCTTACGCTATGTTCGTTCCCGTATTCTTCGTTAGTATCGGTATGAATATTACATTTGACGGTATCGGCAATCAAATTTGGTTCATCTTAGCATTAACCGTTATCGCTGTATTAACGAAATTAATCGGCTGTGGATTCGGTGCACGAATGACTGGATTTGACGCTAAGTCTTCTGCAATTATCGGTGCTGGAATGGTTTCTCGTGGTGAAGTTGCACTTATCATCGCAGGAACAGGACTTTCTTCAGGTCTATTGGCACAAGATTACTTTACAGCAATCGTTATTGTCGTTATTTTAACTACAATGATTACACCACCAATGTTAAAATACACTTTTGGTGCAAAAGATAAAGCAATGAAAGCAAGTAAATAAATTTACTATAATAAAAGGAGATTGCTATTTTATAAGATAGCAATCTCCTTTTTGTTTTATCTTTAAACAATCCCGTTCTTTTTTAACCATTTTTCAAAAATAATTCGTGCTTCATCATCATTAATATCATTACTAAATGAATACACCTTAATACCATAATCATCTATATATTCACCCAATTTCATTTCCTCCACTTTCTTATAAAAATCGTCTGCCTCATAGTGCGGAATATAAGCATCCCAAACTGGTTCATTTATTCTTTTGTACGCCGTCACTTCTAAATCATATCCGTCTTCATAATATCCGATGTGATAATGTTTGTTAGGATCATATTTCTCCATTAAAAGTCCCCTCCTACTAAACAAGAGCGAGCCTTATATTACAGCTCGCTCCTCTCTCTATTTATTAAATACGCTCCATCGCTGTCTTCAACGTTCCAACAACGAAAGCAATCTCTTCACTTGAAATAACAAGAGGCGGCGCTAATGTTAAAACGTTATTATATCCTGCTGTTGTCATACCGTTTCGTCCTATAATTAAGCCCTTTTCTTTACAAGCATTTACAACACTTGCTATTTTATCATTATCAATTGGCTCTTTCGTCTCTTTATCATTTACTAATTCAATCCCAACTAATAGACCTTTTCCTCTAATATTCCCAACAAGTGGATGTTCCCCAATTTCATCTTTTAGTTGCTCTAATAAAAGGGAACCCATTTGTGCAGATCGCTCAATTAAATTTTCATTTTCCATAATCTCTAAATTTTTAAGTGCTAATGCACAAGCTGCTGGATTTCCACCAAATGTATTAATATGGCGGAAAAATTCATATTCTCCTTTACCTTTAAAAGCCTCATATATTTCTTTTTTCACAGCTGTTGCAGATAATGGTAAATATGCGCTCGTAATACCTTTTGCCATTGTAATAATATCTGGCTTCACATCATAATTCATAAATCCGAATGCTTTTCCTGTACGTCCAAAACCGCAAATCACTTCATCACTAATAAGCAAGGCACCGTGTTTTTGACACGTCTCATGAACAGCTTTCATATAGTCTTGTGGTGGCATTAATATGCCCCCGCCTGTAATAATAGGTTCCATAATAAACGCAGCAATTGTTTCACTTAATTCCCACGTCATAACACGATCGACTTCTTTCACACATTCTACATCATAAATATGCTGCCCTTCAATTTCAGGCATACGGTAACAATCCGGTGGTGTTACATGTAAAAAACCTGAAGCAAACGGCTCATATTGATATCTACGCTGCGCTTGTCCCGTCGCTGCCATTGTCGCCATTGTATTCCCGTGATACCCACGGTAACGTGACATAAATTTATAACGATGTGGTTCACCTTTTTGAGCATAGTATTGTCTTGCTATTTTAAAAGCTGTTTCGTTCGCTTCTGAACCACTATTTGAGAAGAAAATAACATACTCTCCCCCAAGCCACTCATTTAACTTTTCAGCAAGCTTTATAGCTGGCTCATGGGATTGTGACATTGGAAAGTATGATAATGTTTGTAATTGCTTATAAGCCGCTTCTGCGAGCTCTTTTCTTCCATATCCACTATTGACACACCAAAGGCCACTCATACCATCTAAATATCTTTTTCCTTGTATATCTTCAACCCAGCACCCTTCAGCTTTTGCCCCTACCATTGTACTATTTGGACTAAAGGGACGCATTCCGTGCCAAACATATTGCTCATCTTTTGCTAATAATTCATCAGTTTGCTTCGTTTTCATCATTACTTCCACCTTCCATAACAACTTATTTTTCACAAAAGCTGCGCTGGTACCATGATGACTTAAATTTCTCCCTGCTATTTTCATTCCACAAAATTAAGACAAATCCTACTTACAAATCAGTAATATTTACAAGAAAATGACAAAAGAAAAAAGAGCTTTTCTTATCTATCGAAAAGCTCCTCTTTTATTTAATGTGAAGACGCATCGCTAATACCGTGACCAGTATTAGATTTCACGAGAATTTCATCAAATTTCGCTGCATCTTCTTTCTTACTAGATAAAACAGTTCCTAAATATGCTGCAAGAAATCCGAGCGGAATTGAAATAATTCCTGGTGTCGTATATGGGAATAACGCTTCCCCAACAAAAATAGCTTTTCCAGCTACAGGGTTCCAAACATTCGGACTCAACGCTACGAGAACAATAGCTGATACGAGACCTACAATCATACCAGAAATAGCACCCGTTGTATTAAAACGCTTCCAATATATTGTAAATAAAATCACTGGTAGATTTGCACTCGCTGCAACTGCAAATGCTAATGATACTAAAAATGCTACGTTTAATGTTTGGGCAAATAATGCAAGTATGATAGATAGTATCGCTACTCCAATAGATGCATAACGAGCCATGGATACTTGCTCTTTTTCCGTTGATTTTCCTTTACGAATGATTTCATTATAAAAATCATGAGCGAATGCTGATGCTGCTGTTAATACAAGACCTGCCACTACAGCCAAAATCGTTGCAAAAGCAATTGCTGATACGAAAGCAAATAAGAAGTCTCCACCTAACGCTTTGGCTAATAAAGGTGCCGCCATATTACCAGCTGGGTTTGCTTTAATAATCGCTTCATTTCCTACAAACGCTGCCGCACCAAATCCTAAGAAAATCGTCATAATATAAAATGCACCAATTAACCACGTCGCATATACGACAGATTGACGTGCAGTTTTTGCATCACGTACTGTAAAAAAGCGGACAAGTATATGTGGTAATCCAGCTGTACCAAGTACTAGTCCTAAATTTAAAGAAAGTGTATCAAGACCATCCTTATACTTTACACCTGGATTTAAAAATGAATCTTTTAAAGGTGTAGCTGTTTTCATTTGAGCGAACATTTCAGTCACACTGAAGTTGAATTTTGCGAAAACGATAACAGAAATAATAAAAGTACCAGCCATAAGTAATACAGCCTTTACAATTTGTACCCAGCTCGTTGCTGTCATACCACCAAAAATAACATACACCGTCATAAGTGTTCCAACGATTAATACAGATGTCGTATATTCAATCCCTAATAATAATTTAATAAGTGCACCCGCGCCAACTAATTGTGCAATCATATAAAAAATAGAAATCGTCATCGTATTAAGAGCTGCAACTCCGCGAACTTTTTTCGCATCAAAGCGTGCTGCAATCATATCCGCCAAAGTGTACTTTCCTAAATTTCTAAGCGGTTCTGCAACAAGATATAGTACAACTAGATAAGCAACTAAAAAACCGATACTATAAAAGAATCCATCAAACCCAGTTAATGCGATTGCTCCAGCTATACCGAGAAATGAAGCAGCAGACATGTAATCTCCAGCAATGGCCAGACCATTTTGCCAACCAGTTAATCCCCCTCCAGCCGTATAAAATTCACTCGCATTTTTCGTTTTTTTCGATGCAAAATAGGTTATGACGAGCGTACCAAGAACAATAATTAAAAATAGTGCAAATGCAGTAGTATTCAAGTTCAGCCCCTCCCTTTTTGCATATCTTGCAGAATTTTTCGGGAGATTTCATCAAATGATTCTGCTTTTTTGCTATAAATCATACATAGTGCCCATGTCATGATAAATTGGGAAAAAGCAAATACCCACGCCCATGTAACGTCTCCAAATGCAGGTGTATTAAGCACCTTTGAATACGATGTTAGAATAGGTAATGCGATAAAAAAACTAAAAAAGAAAATACTCATTGGAATGATAAACTTCTTTTTCGTATTTAATAACAATTGAAATTCTTCCGACTGAACGACCTCTGTATAATTCACCTCATTTTGCAACTTACGTGCTGACGTATCGTCTCGTTTCATTAACCGATCCCCTCTCTTACTTGAAATACACTTCCCCCTTGCATACCTAAAGACTAAATTTTATAAATATTCAGAAACTTATATTCATTTTAGACAATCCATGCATTCATGCAAAGATTTTTTGATAGACATTTTTCGGCAATTTCCCCTAAATTTTTAATATACTTTTTCAAAATAAAGTGACACTTTACTTATTTATCCTCATTAAGACAAAAGCAGTGCTTAACGCACTACTTTTGTCTTTTTTTCCTTTTCTAAATTACGAGCCGTTTCGCTTAGCTCAACATCTTTTCCGTCTTTCAGTGTTCCAAATATAAAATCGAATACTGGATTTGAAACACCAAACCAAAACTTTTCATTTTTATAATGGTGTAATATATGTTGTTTTTTTAGCCATCTTCCAAACTTAGTGACGGGACGAATCGGTCTATGAGCAATATAATGTTTCCATTCGTAAACAAGCAGCATAATAATCATTCCGATTCCAAATGAAAGTGTAATAGTAACACTTTTTGTAATACCATATGCTATAAGTAAATATATAGTAAAACTAGGTATACTAAACCATACAGGTAAAAACAAAAGTTTTAAATCATCTGGATATACGTGGTGATCATAATGCAACCTTCTTAACATTTTTAATAGAAATGTGTTTTTAGGTGGCTTTATATGGAATAAAAAACGATGTGTCATATATTCATTAAGTGTATAGAAAACAATCCCAAACATACATGCTAACATGCCAAACCACGTAAAAAATTGCATTTTTAAAATAATAATGAAAACAAATAGAATGCTATACATAATAACGATATCATGTTGTAAAAAGAACTCTTTTCCCACTTTCTTCATCTTGTTTCCCCCTTTTCCAAAAAAACAGCCGCAACATATCGTTACGACTATTTCTTTTCTATTCTTATTCTATTCACTTTACAAATTTGCCTGCTGTTCTATTGTCGAGAAAAAATTGTTTGGTCCAAATATATTTTGCTTCGGAATAATATGTTCCACTGCAAACACTGTTACTTCTCCTCTTTGCACTTCTCCAATAATGAGCCCAAATATTTCATGATTTACTGCAAACGTCGGTTGCTTTGTTTGTAACAATCTTGCAGCATTATGAAATACCGCTTCATATAGTGGATTTCTATCAGTAATTTCTTTTCGGATTTTTGGCGCTAACGTAATTATAATTTCTTTTCCGTCAATAGTGGTTCGATACATAAAAATCTCCCCTTCAATCTTATGTGAACAACTGTAAAGCTTTGTATGCAAAATGTATAGAGTAACCTACTAAAATAATACCTGCTCCGGCTGTTATGTAGCCAAGCGCTTTTGGTTTTAATAAGGTTCTTCCAAAATGTACAGAAAAAGCAATATTTAAATTCCATAAAATAATACCAACAATAATGCAAAGACTGTACAAAAAAGCTTCTTGTTTCGTTACCTTCGTAAGTAATGAGCTAAGTGTACTTCCGTATATACCAAACCAAAAAACAAGATTTAATGGATTGGATATCGCAATTAAAAATCCTGCCATAAACGATTGCTTAAGGCCACCTACCTCTTCTTTTTTATATTCCATATTCGAGTCGAAAATTCCTTGTTTTACACTTTGAAATCCTAAATAAAATAACAAGAAAAAACCCGTGCAATACATGAAGGCTTGTACATATGTATACATAAACACAGAAGATAAACCGAAATAAATGAGAAGCATAAATAAAACATCTGCAGTCATTCCACCAATTCCAACAACCCAAGCGTGCCAAAACCCACGTTCAATTCCTCGTTTTAACATTTCAATATTAATCGGCCCTACTGGCGCAGCTAATGATATACCTAATACGATTTGCTGTATAATTGCTCCAAACATCGCTCTATCCTTTCTACTCTCTTTACTACTAGTTAATGATGTAATTTGAAAAAATAGACTAGCTTTCATAATAAAATACCCTTTTTTATCCAAAATATACAAAAGAGCCATCTAGGTGATGGCTCTTACTTTTCTATCCTATGAAGAAAAGGACATTTCCCTTTTATTGGCTCTACATCGTCTCCTATGAAATATTGTTTCCATTCACGATGCTCTGGGTCACCATAATGACTAATGTTAGGATGTTTCGGCAATTGATCCCACTTTTCAACTCGCTCACGAACCATTTGTCTTGAATATGCTCCTTTAGGACGATCTCCCTCTAATCCATCAAAAATAGTGCGTGGCTGAAACCCAATAACGAGAGAATTCCCTAAATGTCTAGTTTTTCGTTGTTTATAAGCTGGCGCATTTCCAAATGCGAATATTGGCTCACCACCAAATGAAAATTCCCATAAATAATGGTCTGGATCTTCAGGAATTTGCTTTGGCCATGCTTGATTATCGTTTTCATGTAAATACTGTAACACTTTCCAAAAGGAATCACGGTAATATTCGAGTGGCTGTTCTTCACATTCCGGTTCTACAAAAAGGAAAAAGCCCCTTCTTACAATCGGCCTCTCTTTCATTAACTCTAAAAAAGATAACATTGTATGTGGTAAATGACTCCAATCATTATGAGAAAGAAATGAATAACGAAGTTCATTCTTTTTCAAAGCTGTTAAACCGAAATAACATGGAAAAGTTGGTTCTAACACAACATTTGAAAAAATCTCAAATTCTTTTGCAACCCAATCCGGTATGTCGGTTCTCGTTCTCATTCCTTCATTATCTAATAAGTAAGACTTATTCATTCTTTCACCTCATTATGTATAATAGCATTCAATTAAGAATATTATATACTCAGCCTGTCCTATACCTATTTAAAAATTTGACTGAAAAATTATTTAAAAATACAAAAAAATAAAATCGCTTACTTGACTAAATTCTCCCAATTCGTGTATATTTAAATTAATCATTTAGCAGAATATTCAAGAATATAGCATTTTTAGTTTATATTATTTTTTTAAAATGAATTTCACTAAATGAAAATAGTAAACGCTTTTAGGAGGAATTGTAACATGCAAGGAAAAGTAAAATGGTTTAACAACGAAAAAGGTTTTGGATTTATCGAAATGGAAGGCGCTGACGATGTATTCGTACATTTCTCTGCTATTCAAGGCGACGGCTACAAAGCTTTAGAAGAAGGTCAAGAAGTATCTTTCGACATTACTGAAGGTAACCGCGGACCTCAAGCTGCTAACGTAGTAAAACTTTAATCCAACATATAACAGGAGGTTACCTTACTTGGTAACCTCCTTTGTTATTCCTTTGTATATTTCCGTTTTACAGAGCAAAAACTATGTGAAATGCGCACTATACAAAGGAGGAATTATTAATGGGATCAGAAGTAAATGATTTTGAAGAAGTGAAATTCCGTGTAGAAACAGCACAAAAAATGGTAGGATCAGCAACAATTTCAATGGATCCAGATACATTAGAACATGCTACTACTGCTGTAGAAGCAGCTCGCTCTCAGCTTGAAATTATGAAATCTGTTGCAACTGATTTAGATGAGCCATTTTTAATGAATGAGGAAAAAAAATTAAATAAATGTGAGCATCAACTAAACGAAGCAAGACACTAAAAAACATCCAGAGAATTTTCTCTGGATGTTTTTTCATGACAACTGTTCCCCATACTTTTTCAATGTTTCTCCCACTGTACATTGCCTTATACAAAATGAATGAGCGTAATACTTACTATTTGTCTTTCGATTATGTTCTCGCAAAAAACATCCTTCACAATACGTTTCTAATAAGTCATTTACCTCTGTAATGAGTTGCTTTTTATCCACCTTTGCACCTCTCTATTCGGTTATTTCTTTATGACTATCAATACTTGTTCCTTCTAATGCTTGCGTAGCTAATTGATGTGCTTCTTTATTTTGTTTTCTAGATATCGGCTCACATATAAGTTTTAATTTCATTTGCTTCGCCTTTTGCTCAATTTGGTCTAAATAATGATTTAAATGTTCATCATAACAAGGCCATTCTCCGGCTAATTGCTGCAGTACCACTTGTGAGTCTCCGCGAAGTGTAACTGCTTCATACTTAATCCCTAGTTCCTCGAGTATATTCATACCGTATAATAATGATGCATATTCCGCTTCATTATTATCATATATACCTTCTATATATGCATTGCGGCGAATGCGGTAGTTTGTATTTCCTTTTTTATAATACACACATATACCAACGCCAGCTTCTTTCGTTTGCACATCATACCCCCCATCAAAATAAACGAGTATTTCTTGGGGCTCTTCCTCTACTTGCTTACTTAACTTTTTCATCTCTTTTAATGACCATTCTGCGTCCATTTCATCGTAAAATAAAAGTTCCTTAGCTCTTCCTGTTTTCTCAAAATCCTCTGCAAATTGAAGTACTTCTTCTATGTTCATATACTCTGTTGTTAATTCCGTCTGCAATCCACGCTTCGTTTTATACAACCAATGAATTTTATATTTCATACTACATTCCCCTTATGTAAGACTTCTTATATATATCCGGCTAATTGAAGCCTCACTTTATTTTATTATATTTTATCTAGAGTCACAGCATTATATTCAATATGATTACATACAAAAAGAGCTATCCCTATAGGAATAGCTCTTTCATCTATTACATAAATCTTTCAAATTGTACTCGCTTATTAATCCAGTACATTACAGGCATACCGATCGCCATGACAACAAATTCACCAATTGCACAAGTTAACCAAGACAACATAAATGGTAAACCCAATGCAAGATGAAGTTCAATTGCAATCATAAACATTGTAATTGTAAAGATAACTGTATTAAAAATCATACGAGCCCAAACACCTTTAATAAATCGCATAGAAATAATCGTTGCAACTAACGCAAGAATAGATTGCCCTACTCCAAATACTAAATCGTAAGCGATCATAGGTGAGAAAAAGAGATTCGTTAAAAATACACCTAATACAATTCCGTAAATTGCTTTCTTGTTAAATACAACGAGATGATTAAACATCTCTGAAATACGAAATTGTACATTCGTAAAGCCAAATGGCTGAATAAGCATAGAAACAGCAATATATAATGCCGCTAAAATACCATTACCGACTAAAGTTCTAATATTCATGACAAAATCTCCTTAGTTTTTTTACGTGGGATGGTTTCGAACCACGTTATTCGTTTTTTAAGCAACAAGATTATATTTTACGTGGTAGCCCCTCTTTCGTCAATAGATTCCTATCATAAACTACCTTTTTCCTTTTAGACAACGTATAATGAAACATATGAAAGATTTAGGAGGTTTCACTTCATGACAGCAACAATTCAAAATGAAAAAGTGATCGTTTCCATTTCTGACAAAGGTGCAGAATTACAGAGCGTTCGCTTAAAAGAAGACAACACAGAATATTTATGGCAAGGTGATTCTACTTATTGGGGACGCCGTGCACCAATTTTGTTCCCAATTGTCGGCCGATTAGTAGATAATACATACTACGTAGACGGTAAACCATATTCATTAACACAACACGGTTTCGCTCGTGATCTTACTTTCTCTGTGAAAGAACAAAGCGAAACAAAAATCACTTATATCGTTACTAGTAATGAAGAAACATTAAAAAAATACCCATACGAATTCGAATTACTCGTTTCTTATGAGCTAAATGGACAAAGCGTTCATATAACATATGAAGTAAACAATCCTACTTCAAAAGAGATGTTCTTCTCAATCGGAGCACATCCTGGATTCAACTTCCCTTTATTGGACGGTGAATCATTTACAGATTATCACTTATCGTTTAATGGTTCGGAACGCTTAGAAACAAGCGTATTAGAAGGACCTTATCTTTCAAACAAAAAGCAATTAATCGCTGAAAATACGACTGAATTGCCACTTACATATGATTTATTCAAAAATGATGCACTTATTTTTGAACATATGAATACGAATGAAATTTCGATTCGTTCTCATAAACATAATAAATTTGTAAAAGTAGAATTTGATGGATTCCCATTTGTTGGCGTATGGACACCAGGGGATAACGCACCTTTCTTATGTATTGAACCTTGGTATGGCATCGCTGATGAAGTAAATCCAGCAAAAGATTTCAAGAACAAAAAGGGAATTCAATCTTTACAAGCGAATGAAACATTTACATGTCGTTACAGCATCACAATCGGATAACTACTCTATCCCCTACTTCAAAAAAATATTTAAGTAGGGGATCATCTTATAATTTGGAGGTTTCTCATTTTGATTGAAGTATATATTGATGGTGCATCAAAAGGAAATCCTGGTCCTTCTGGTGCAGGAGTGTTTATTAAAGGCGTTCAGCCACCTGTACAATTATCAGTACCACTTGGAACAATGTCCAATCATGAAGCAGAATACCGCGCTTTACTTTTAGCATTAAAATATTGCATCGAGCATAATTATAGCACTGTCTCTTTTCGTACAGATTCGCAGCTTGTTGAGCGGGCTGTTGAAAAGGAATACGCAAAAAATAAAATATTTGCACCTCTTTTAGATGAAGCACTGCAGTACATAAAAAACTTCGATCTCTTTTTTATTAAGTGGATTCCAAGTAGTCAAAATAAAGTAGCTGATGAATTAGCTAGAAAAGCTATCTTACAAAATTAACGGGGGTATGAGTGTGAAAAAAGAGTGGATTGCTCCTCTTGCTTTATTATTTGTCTCTTTTATTTGGGGAGCTACGTTTGTTGTCGTTCAAAACGCTATGTCTTTCGTTGGTCCATTTACGTTTAATGGTATTCGCTTTTTATTCGCTGGAATTATTTTATTATTCGTTCAAATTATTTTCTCACAGAAAACTTCAAAACAAGAATTAAAACATAGTAGTTTAGCTGGATTAATGGTTGGGTTCTTCTTATTTGTCGGCTATTTATTACAAACATTTGGCTTACTTTATACAACTTCTTCAAAAGCAGGTTTCTTAACTGGGCTAAGCATTGTTATGGTCCCAATCTTATCATTTATCTTTTTAAAACAAAAAGCCACCATTTTCATCGTACTTGGTATTGCTGTAGCTACAACAGGTTTGTACTTATTAACAGCTGCTGATTCTTTCCAATTAAATATAGGAGATATACTTGTTCTTGGTTGTGCAGTCGCTTTCGCTGCCCATATTCTTATTAACGGCTTCTTTTCTAAAAAAATATCACCTTTATTATTAAGCACATCTCAAGTATTAGCTGTTGGTATATTTTCTTCTATTTGCGCTTTCTTGTTTGAAGATTGGGAAAAGTTATTTTCAGTATCACTATGGACGAATCAATCCTTTTTATTCGCACTCTTTCTAACTGCCCTGTTTGCAACATCTATTGCTTTTTTCATTCAAACATCGGCACAAAAACACACTTCTCCAACGAGAGTAGCAATTATTTTCGCAATGGAGCCCGTTTTTGCTGCATTAACAGGCGTTCTCGTTGCAAATGAACAACTTTCTATTTCTGCTATTATCGGATGTCTATGTATTTTTCTAGGCATGATTTTTGTTGAATTACCTTCCAAAACAAAAAAAGAAGCGCAGGCTGCGTGAAGTTACGCTTGTAACTTCCGCATAAAAGCCTTAGCGCTTTTTTTATCTGTAATTTCTTCCTCTTTCAATCGTTCTAATAACGCAACGAAATAACTACCATCAAACTGCAATTGATGTTTAATTGTGGCTTCTATTGCTGCGTTCACAATCCCATCAGACGCACCAGTATATCCTTGTCCAAACATAATAAACCCTTGTGCTTCCTCTGATAATTTAAATCCTTTCGTATGTAAGAATGAAAGATAATCTTCTACTGTTTGCATGTTATTCCCACCTACTCAAAAATTCTCCATCTCCTATCATACATGTTTTTACACGCTATGAGAATGAAATTTCTTTGACAACTTTGTAAATCAATCTTCTACTTCGCTTACAATGGAGGATTTTCTAACAATCTGAAGGAATATGTACAGTGGAACTTATTTCATATTAAAGGGGAGACACGATGAAACAAGCACTATTAATTATTGACGCTCAGCAAGAATTAATTGATGGAAATGAGCAAGAAAATGAAGTTTTTCGTAAAACCGAGCTATTATCTACACTAAATATAGCCCTGCAGAAAGCAATAGATTCAAATGCCCTTATTGTTTTCGTAAGAGATATCGATGTTGCTTCTGGTAGTGGCGAAGGATTTGAAGTACATAATCAAATTCAAATACCTCAGTCTGCAATCTTTATTAATAAAGCAGCAACCAATTCATTCTACGGCACTTCTTTACTTGAACTTTTAAAAGAAGAAAACATTAATCATATTGTTATAGGCGGATGTAAAACAGAACATTGCATTGACACTGCAGTTAGAGCAGCAACTGTACAAGGATTTGACGTTACATTAATTAAAAACGGTCATTCAACAACTGATTCTAACGTATTGTCTGCAGAACAAATTATTAGTCATCACAATAAAACTTTACACGGTCATTATAACGTTGATCATTTTTCTATGGTGAGAGATATCGAGGAAGACCTCTTTCAGCCGACTCATGATCAATATCGTGATTAGCGAAAAAGAATCCTTCATTCAGAAGGATTCTTTTTCACCCAAAAATTTGTGCTGCAATGCTATATAGCTCATTATTCCTTTTTAATAATTGACCGCTATTTTTCATCATAATTGGTGGTGTATTCACCTTTTTAAAACCAGCAATCTCTAATACTTTCATAAAATCTTTCTTTCCTTCTAGTACATCAATTCTTAATTTACCATTATGCCCTTTTGCTAAATCATGTACAATTCTCATTGCCATCTCATCATTTTTAGCAACAACCGGCCCTATTATCTTATTTTCTGGTGTTTGTATGCTTAAACCGTAACCTAATACATTTTGTTCCTTGTCCTTTACAACGATACACTGTTCACTTTGCATAATTCTTTTCTTTAAAAACTCTTTTCTATTTGTTCCAAACGCATATTCATCTATTTTTATTATTTTTTCTAAATCACCCTCTTCATAATTCATCACATAATCTTCATTTCTTACACAATAATCTTTCGCATTGTATGAGTTACATATGTATTTAGAAACATAACTTACTGCCCTAAATCCTAACTTTTCATATAAAGGTTTCCCTTCATCCGTAGCAATAAGCATAATTGGAGTATGAGCTGATACGCTTTTAACGCACGCTTCCGTTATTATCTTTCCAATCCCTCTCCCCTTATAATCTGGATGTACAATCACCATTCCGATAGATGCTAATTTCTCCCCATATAATATTATTGCCGCGCTAGCTATTAGTTCCTCTTTCTCATTCCAAACACCGTATACAATCCCTGCGTTAAAAATAGTCTCAATTTCTTCTCTGTTATAATCCCAACCAATATAAGAAGATAATGATACAATATTGCCTATTTGTTCTTCCCTAAGACGCTCCAACCTAATTTCTAATTCACTCATACTCCATCCCCTTATCTAGACATTTAAATCATTATTACGAAATCAACTTGTACATGTTTCCCTTTATTTGTCACACACATATGTTATTTTGACCAAGACTATATTGTAAATGAGGTGACAACATGCCCATTACGAATCGATTTTCTACCACCACTAACGGCGCACTCGCTATTACAGGTAATACTTTAGGCTTAAGTAAAATCAGCAATCAAAACCGTGCTGGTACAATCGGGGCAATTGGTGCATTCGCAACTACGAATACCGCTTTACAAGTAACTACTTTTCCTGCTGGTACAACATTAAACTATACACAAAATAGTTCTACCGCTATTTTAAATATCCCTGCTGGTAGTACTATTCTTTACGCAGAACTCGTTTGGGGTGGAAACTATTTATCTCGTGATCAAAACATTACGAGTGTATTAGGAAACCCAGTTTCTTTTACAACACCTGTTTCAACATACTCGATTACTCCTTCAGCTGTTACGGCTTCAAATCAAACTTTCGTTTCAAACTCTATTACATTTGGCTTTTACACTCGTTCAGCAGACGTAACAACTCTTATTCAAGCGGGAGGTGCTGGTTCCTATACTACAGGAGCGGTTCCTGGACTTGTAGATCCTATAGATGCTTCTAATGGAACAATTAATTCGGCTGGATGGACGCTTATCGTTGCTTATCAAAATGGGACATTGCCAGCAAGAAACTTAACCATTTATGTAGCTGGTAACCGTGTTTCTGCAGAAACTGGTAGTGCCGATGTATCTGTTTCTGGATTTTTAACACCTTCAGGAGGACCAGTAAGCGGGAGATTATTTTTAAGTTCTACCGAAGGAGATGCAGATTTAACCGGGGATCAAGCTTTATTTGGACCAAATTTCAGTTCATTAAATGCTTTATCTGGGCCAAATAATGCCATAAATAATTTCTTCGGTTCTCAAGTTAATAATGCTGCAGGAAACTTAGATACAACAGGGACATTTGGAACGCGAAATCAAAGTGCTTCTACAAGTACAAACATCTCAGCAGGAAGACAGGGCTGGGATATTACTTCTATTGATATTTCTCCTTATTTAACAAACTCACAAGTATCCGCTGCAATCCGTTTAACTACTAACGGAGATGCATATATGTTAAATACAGTCGGCTTACAAATTAATATAAACTCCCCAAATATACAAGCAACGAAAAGCGTAAATAAAAGTGTTGCTGCAATTGGAGATATTCTCACTTATACAGTTACTATCCCTAACACCGGGCTTCTTCCTGCCAATAACGCTATTTTTATAGATAGTCTCCCTAACGGTACTTCTTTTATACCCGGCACTGTAACAGTAGATAACGTACCACAAACAAATGCAAATCCTGCGGCTGGTATATCTCTTGGAACAATTAATAATGGTGCTTCTCGTATAGTAACTTTCCAAGCTACTGTCGTTTCTCTTCCAAGTCAAAATCCTATCTCTAACACTGCTAATATTACATTTCAATATACACCAATCGCCGGAGGAACAACTTTTAATGGTCTTGCAACAAGTAACTCTGCTGGAACACAAATTAACCTTGCAGATATTAATGGAACAAAATCAGTTAACAAACTTTTTACCGATATTGGTGAAACATTAACTTACAGTATTGCCTTAGCTAATATAGGAAATATCGCTGCAACGAATGTGATATATACGGATCCGATTCCTAGCGGGACTACTTTCATTCCAGGGAGTGTAACTGTGAACGGAGTTACTCAAGCTGGCGCAAATCCCGCTAATGGTATAACAATTGGTTCAATTGCCGCAAATTCCACTACTACTATTTCATTCCAAGTGCTCGTTCCTTCTATCCCTCAAACAAACCCAATATTAAATAGTGGAACAACAACATATCAATACATTCCTGTACCTAATCAACCAGCAGTAAGTGGGACTGATACGACAAATATTGTCTCCACTCAAGTGAATAATGCTACTGTAACAATGACGAAAGCAGTAGATAAAAATTTTGCAGATATTGGTGATACACTAACGTACACCGTTTCCTTTACAGGTACAGGTAATACAAATGCGAACAATGTTATTTTTACAGATATCATCCCTACTGGAACAACTTTCGTTCTAAACAGTTTAACAATAGATGGCACGACACAAGTGGGTGCAAATCCCGCTACCGGCGTGAACATTGGATCCATAACAAGCGGCACAACAAAAAATGTTGCATTTCAAGTAGTAGTAAACACAATACCCACGTCAAATGTCGTATCTAACGGATCAAGCGCTTCTTATCAATATACTGTCAATCCTAGCCAATCACCTGTTACAAAAAATATTTCTTCGAATCTCGTTTCCACTCAAATTAACAATACGAATGTAACATTAACAAAATCAACAAATAAACAATTTGCTACAATTGGCGAAACAATAAGTTATACAATCCTTATTACAAACAGTGGAAATACAGCCGCTAATAACGTGCAACTAACAGATCCACTTCCAAACGGAACGATATTGACTCCTGGTACTGTAACACTAAACGGAGTTTTACAAAATGTAGATTCTCTCGTTGCTTTACCTATCGGCACAATTCCTGGTGGGGCTACTGTTACCCTTTCTTTCCAAGTAACAGTCATCAATATTACGACCCAAAATCCTATCATTAATAACGCCTTCGCTTCTTATCTATATACTGTAAATCCAAGTTTGCCACCGACTTCAAAAACAGCAAATTCTAATTCTGTTACATCAACAATTAGACTAGCAAATCTCCATGTTAATAAATCTGTAGATAAAACGTTTGCGGAAGTTGGCGATGTATTAACTTACACCTTTGCTCTTACTAACGATGGAAATGTTGCAGCGAACAATATATTACTATCTGATTCAATTGCGAATGGAACCGCCTTTGTCCCAAACAGCGTTATAGTTAACAGTGTTACTCAGCCAGGCGTTACACCAGCTAGCATCAATATTGGTAGCATCAATGCTAATACTACAATTACAGCTTCATTCCAAGTAGTAATAACTAGTATTCCAAATCCAAACCCTATTTCAAATAGCGCTTCCATCTCCTATAACTTTATCGTTGATCCAAACGCTTCACCTGTAAGTAAGAACACTACTTCAACTACTACATTTACTCAAGTAAACGATGCAAATGTCATTTCAGCCAAAACAGTGGACCGAGCGTTCGCTACCGTAGGGGATATATTAACTTATACTGTTACTTTGACGAATGCAGGAAGTGTTTCTGCTGATAGTCCTACTTTCGTAGATACGAATCCAGACGGTACTACCTTTATCCCAAACACTTTTCTTATTAATGGTGTACTCCAAAATAACGCAGATCCAAATATAGGTGTTCCACTACCTTCCATTGCTGCTAATGGCTCACTTACTGTCTCTTATCAAGTAACCGTCACCTCTTTACCAACACAAAACCCAACATTAAATTCATCTAGTACACAGTATAGCTTTATTCTAAATCCGGGCGATCCACCAACTATAGAAACATCTGTAAGTAATACTGTAAGTACACAAATTAATTTAGCAAATGTAGTGATTGTCAAAGAAGTAGATTTAACTATCGCCGATGTCGGGCAACCAATCACATATACAATTTCTTTAGCTAATCTTGGCAATACTACAGCAAATAATGTTATTGTTACCGATATAATCCCTAATGGCTCCACTATCGTACCAAATAGTATTTTTATAGGTGGTACTTTACAACAAAGTGCAGACCCTAGTACCGGTCTTCAAGTCGGCTCCATTCCTTCAGGTGGTTTTACAACGATTGTTTTTCAAATAAGTGCAAATAGGCTACCTTCACCAAACCCAATTCAAAACAGCGCTTCACTTCAATATAGCTTTATCGCTGATCCAAACTTACCCGCTCTCGTTAGAAACACTGCTAGCAATATAGTAACTACACAAATTAATACTGCTAATATCGTTGCTACAAAACTCACAAACACAAACTTCGCTGATGTTGGTGATGTCATACTATATGCAACTATTTTAACAAATAACGGGAATATCTCTGCTACTAATGTAACGTTTACAGATATCATTCCAGCGGGTACCCTCTTCATTCCTAATACTGTAACGATTAATAATGTCCCTGTAGCTAACGCAAATCCTGCCACCGGCATTTCAATTGGTACGATAGGAGCGAATTCATCACGCACCGTTGCATTTCAAGTTTTTGTACCAACTATCCCTGCTGTAAACCCAATTACAAATCAATCAAGCACAACATTCCAATATACGTATGATCCATCCAAACCTGCTGTGATGCAGATGGTTGCTTCTAACACTGTACAGACAACTATTAATAACGCCTCAATTGCCGCTACTAAATCTGCAGATAAACAGTTTGCTAACGTAAATGATATTATTACGTACACGACTACTTTAACGAATAACGGGAACACACTTGCATCAAATGTAATATTTACAGATGTAATTCCAAACGGAACATCGTTTATTCCTAATAGTGTTACTGTAAATGGGAATACACTGCCTAATGTCAATCCAGCAAGCGGAATTGCAATCGACCCAATAAATCCGAATGCAAATACAATCATCTCATTCCAAGTACAAGTAAATTCTATCCCGAATCCAAATCCAATCCCGAACCAAAGTAATACAACGTACCAGTATGTCGTAGATCCTAACTTACCTCCAGCATCCGCCAATACGTTAAGTAACGTAATAACAACTCAAATTAATAACGCTACTATTGTCGCTACTAAGTCTGTGAATACACCGACAGCTGCAATTGGTGATATTGTTACTTATACGATTGCAGTAACAAATACAGGTAATATCCCTGCTAGTGCAACTGTTTTAACAGATGGGCTTGGCGCAGGAGCTTCATTTATCCAAAACTCCGTAACGATCAATAATGTTCCACAACCAGGATTAGATCCATCACTTGGTGTTCACTTGGCAGATATTTCGCCAGGAGATACTGTATTCATTACTTTTCAAGCACAAATTTTAGTGATACCACCTAGTGGCACATTAACAAATAATGCTCTTGTAAATTATGAATATACCGTAAATCCAAACCAATCCCCTGCTGTTGGTAGCACTGTAACAAATACAACAGTTACACCAATTATTGACGCTACTTTAGTAATAAATAAAAGCGCTAGTACAACTTTCGCTACAATCGGTGATACAATTACATTCACTTCAGCTGTTACAAACAACGGAAATACTACTGCGAACAACATTATTTTTACTGATACAATTCCAAACGGTACTACCTTTATCCCAAATAGCTTTAAGATAAATGGTGTAACCGTTCCGAATGCAAATCCACAAAACGGTATCAATATTGGTAACTTGAATTCAAATGCATCTGCTACACTCAGTTTTCAAGTAAACATTACAACACTTCCAAACCCTAATCCAATCCCGAATAAATCATCGCTTCAATATAGCTTTATTGTAGATATAAATGAACCGCCAGTTTCACGAACAGTTCAATCTAATAAAACCTTTACACAAGTAAATACTGCTTCTGTCATCGCAACAAAAACTGCAAGCAGTGCTTTTGCTGCTGTTGGAGATACAATTACGTATACAACTACCCTCACCAATAGCGGAAATACTGCCGCAAACACACCTGTTTTTATCGATATATTACCACCTGAACTTTCATTCGTTCCTGATAGCGTACAAATTAATACCATCCCACAACTTGGATTTAGACCAGATAGCGGGATTTCTTTAGACTCAATTCCAGTTGGAGGAACGACAACAATTAGCTTTCAAGCTATCGTTGGCTCAATACCAGTTACAAATCCAACTTTGAACCAGTCTAGCACGACATACTCGATCATTGTTGATCCTACCCAGCCGCCGGTGACAGAAACAGCTACAAGTAATCCAACTTTAGTTCAAATTAACGAAGCGATTATTCAAGCAACGAAAAGTGTGGATCGGCTATTTTCTGACATAGCACCTGGAAATTCATTTTTAACGTATACAGTTTTATTAGAAAATGTAGGAAACACAACTGCTACGAATATCATTTTTACAGATCCGATTCCAAATAACGCAGTATTTATAGAAGATAGCGTTCGAGTAGGCGGAGTTTTATTACCTGGAGTAAATCCAGCGAACGGGATACCAATTGGAGATATTATTGCAGGAGATTTTATAAATGTTACCTTTCGTGTGCAAGTAGTTAGCATTCCAAATCCAATTTTCACAATTGGACCAGGCGGACCAAACTCACCGGTTGTAAACGGCGCTTCTATTGATTATAAATTTATGACAGGACCTAATTTACCACTTGTTTCACGAAATACGACATCTAATTCTGTTTCGACACAAATAAATTCTGGAGAAATTGTGGCAATCAAATCTGTAGATAAAACTTTCGCAACGATTGGTGATACAATTTCTTATACAATTACATTAAGTAACCCTGGAAATGTCACTTCACAAAATATAATTTTCACGGATACTTTACCTGATGGGACGACATTCATATCTGGCACTCTTACAAACGATTCTGGTACACAGCAAATCGGAAATCCATCTAAAGGGATTCAGATTGGAAATATAAACCCAAATGGAACGGCCGTGATTACTCTCAACGTACTTGTTACAAACATTCCAAGTATAAATCCAATTTCTAATTTTAGTTCTGTACAATTTCAGCATATTGTCGATCCAAATCAACCAGTTATAACTCAAACTGCTTCATCGAATACCGTTACTACGACAATAAATAGCGCAATATTAACTACCACAAAAAATGCTGATAAATCCATTATTTCTGTTGGCGATACGATTACGTATACATCTACTATTACAAATACAGGAAATACAACAGCAACCAATATTACATTCACAAGCGCTATTCCAGCTAACACTACATTTATACCAAATTCTTTCACAATCAATGGTATACCGCAATTTGGTGCACGGCCAGCGCTCGGAGTAACTATACCAAATATCACTCCTGGTAAAACAGTAACCGTTACTTTCCAAGTAAATGTTATTTCTGTGCCTCCTTCAAGTTCAATTATGGATAACGATACAATTTTATACTCTTATACTGTTGATCCAAGTGCCGCTCCTATTACAACTTCTACTTCAACGAATATCGTTACAAATCCGGTACTAGATGCTATGATAACGATGGTAAAATCGGTCGATCAAACAATTGTTACACTAGGTGATACTATTACCTATACAACCATTTTAACGAATAATGGCAATACAAATGCAACGAATATTACTTTCACTGATCTTATTCCAGACGGCACAACTTTCATTCCGAATAGTGTCACAATCAATGGCAGTACACACATCGGACTCGATCCTAATACAGGTATAACAATCGGATCAATTGCTCCTAACAACTCAATATCTATCGTATTTCAAGTTACTGCTACTTCTACACCAAACCAAAATCCTGTAGCCAATTCCGCTACTGCTTCTTACACATTTATCGCTGATCCAAATGCACCGATCGTTTCAAGAAACGTTACTTCAAACACAGTGTTTACTACGATTAATACAGCTAACATTCTTTCATTAAAACAAGTCGATAAATCCTTTAGCCGTATTGGAGACACACTCACTTATACTGTCGTTTTAACAAACAATGGAAACTCATCTGCACAAAATGTTATATTTACAGATACCGTGCCAAGTGTCACTACATTTATTGCAAACACATTTTCTATTAATGGAGTTCCTCAAAGTGGGGCGGATCCATCGAACGGTGTGAATATTGGGACAATAACAGCCGGGACTACAGTAACAGTTTCGTTCCAAGTTACTGTAACATCATTACCAACCCAAAACCCAATTGTAAATTTCTCATCAACATCGTATCAATTAGTCTCACCGCCTGATGCAGAAACTTCAATTAGTAATCCTGTTTCAACCCAAATTAACGAAGCAATATTGTCTATGACGAAAAATGAAAGTGTATCCTTTGCAGATATCGGGCAAACTGCTTTTTATACTACTTCTATTACCAATGTAGGCAATACCGATGCAACTAATATTGTATTCACAGATGCATTACCAAGTGGACTCACATTTGTTCCTAACACATTAACTATCGATGGCGTTTTACAACCTAACGCGGATCCAAATACAGGTGTATTACTTGCAACACTTCCACCAAATGAAATATATAGTATCGTCTTTCAAGTTACAGTAAACAATATTCCCCCTAGTAACCCAGCACCAAATACAGCATCAACGACGTATGAATTTACTGTTGATCCTGTTAATCCTCCCGTTTCAAGTGCAGCTACTTCCAACACTACACTCCTTCAAATAAACAACGCAACTATTATTAGCACCAAAACAGCAGATCTTACTTTTGCGGATGTTGGTAATACAATAACATTTACACTTAACCTTCCTAATACCGGAAATGTGACCGCAACTGATGTAACTATTATCGATATTCTTGATAGCAATTTAAGTTTCGTTCCAAATAGTTTCACAGCTAATGGGCAAACCATTCCAAACGCCGATTTATCAACTGGTGTAAATATTGGTTCCATTAATGGTGGTAATACGGCAATCGTTACATTCCAAGCAACTGTTATTACACTTCCAACACTTAATCCCATTTCTAACTCTGCTTCTACCACATATCATTATGTCGTTGATCCTAGCCAGCCACTTATTACAACTTCCAATCAATCTAATACAACGACAACACAAATTAATAGCGCTATCCTTACTGCACAAAAAAATTCAAATGTATCTACGGTAGATATCGGGCAGGATATTACCTACACCGTTACAATTACAAATAGCAGAAATGTAAGTGCAACGAATGTTATTTTTACCGACCTTATTCCAGACGGAACTTCCTTTGAACCGAATAGCTTTACACTGAACGGAACTAGCATCCCAAATGCAGATATCATTACAGGCGTTCCAATCGGTGATATCGCGCCAAACGAATCTGTCATCGTAGCATTTAACATTATCGCCAATGAAATTCCGCCTATAAATCCAATTACTAATCAAGCTAGCGTTAGCTTTCAACATATCGTTAATCCAGCTAATCCCCCAGTTTCAAAAAATATTATTTCTAACAACGTTACAACAAAAATTGAAAGTGCTATTTTAAATACTATTAAAATAGGAGATAAAACTTTTGCAACGATTGGTGATACGATTACGTATACAACGACTATTACGAACACAGGCAATATTCCTGCTAACAACGCTATATTCTCAGACCCTTTACCATCGTGGACACAATTTGTTGCAGGATCAGTTATTGTTGATGGCACTCCATTACCATCCGCTTCGATTATTAACGGTGTTGGCATAAATACAATCAATCCAAATCAAACTGTTACAATTATATTCCAAGTACAAATCGTAAGTAATCCAACAACGTTCACACCTGAACTCCAAAACTTAGGATTTGTTAACTTCCAATATAACGTAGGCAATGCATTACTGGCTCAACCTGGCAATGTGGAAACGAATGTCTTCGTTACTTCTATTAATACAGCAATACTTTCAGCTGTAAAAACTGCTAATACAGCCTTTGCAAATATTGGAGATACGATCACTTATACAGTTTTGATTCAAAATAGCGGCAATACAAACGCTACGAATGTAAATTTCTCAGACCCAGTTCCAGCAGGAACAACCTTTGTTGAAAATAGTTTTGCTGTAAATGGAAGTACCATTCCAGGTGCAAATCCAAATAACGGAGTGAATATCGGAACAATTAGCTCGGATAGTTCCTTAACCGTTACTTTCCAAGTCATAGTTACATCAACTCCACCTTCAAATCCGATTACAAACGTAGCATCTATTCAATACACATTCATCGTTGATCCGGCCTCTCCTCCTGTTACAGGCACGATAAATTCTAATAGCGCTTCAACACAAATTAATAACGCGACTGTTACAACTGTTTTACAAGCAAATCGTTCAATTGTGTCTATCGGGGATATAATTACGTATACAGCAACATTAACGAATACTGGAAACTTCCCTGCAAACTCTGTATTACTCATTAATGGAGTTCCTGAAGGAGCATTATTTGTTCCAAATAGTGTTACGCTCAACGGGATTTCACTTCCAGATGCAAGTCCAACTCTCGGTATTCCCGTTGGTATTATCGCACCAGGTGATTCCGCTACTATTACGTTCCAATTTCTTGCAAGTTCTATTCCACCACAAGGAGCAATTATAAATCAAGCACTTACAAGTTACACGTATATTGTCGATCCAAGTCAACCTCCTGTTACAGCAACATCCTCGTCTAATACGGTTAATACAGCTGTTGTTGATGCATCGTTATCCGTAATTAAAAGTACAGATTCTCTCGTACAATCTACTGACGGTACAATCACTTACACAGTAGTCGTTCAAAATAACGGAAATACTACTGCAAATACAGTTACTTTAACAGATTTGGTCCCCGAAGGAACTGCCTTTATTCCGAATAGCGTAACTATTAATAGCGTTTCCGTTCCAGATGCTGATCCTAACGTAGGAATACCATTAAACTCCATCACACCGTCAGAAATCGTCACTGTAACATTCCAGGTTATCGTTCAATCTATTCCAAGCGTAAACCCAATTTCTAATACAGCCCGTATTGACTATACTTTTATCGCCGATCCAACTGCTCCTATCATCTCTCGAACAATTACGTCTAATCCTGCTTTCACACAAATTTCGGATGCGACTATCCTTTCTTTAAAAGCAGTCAATGCACAGCAAGCAACAACAGGTGATATTTTGACTTACACAATAACACTAGAAAATACCGGAAATATTCCAGCTACGAATCTCATATTTTCAGATACGATCCCCCAAGATACTACATTCGTAGAAAATAGTTTTACACTTAACGGAACAACTATACTTGATGCCAATCCAAATGTAGGTGTTACTTTACCTACTTTAGCAGCAAACGCTACTCACCTTATTTCGTTCCAAATTCTTATTAACGATTCATTCTCCCAAGAATCGATTACAAATCAATCCAATACAACATATACAATCCAACCAGACCCAGGGCAACCGCCTATTACTGAAATATCTACTAGTAATATCGTTATTACAAATTTCGTGCAAGCACAATTGGCAATTACAAAAACATCCAATCCAACAACTGTAGATATCGGTGGAACTATACTTTATATTTCTGAAGTGAAAAATATCGGTAATGTTGACGCAATAAATATTAATTTCACAGATTCTATCCCTGCTGGGACTACATTCGTTCCCGATAGTGTCACAATTAATGGTGTCCTTCAGCCAGGTGTAAATCCTGAAAACGGAATACCGATTGGAACAATTCCAGCAAACAGTTCCAAAACGATACTATTTCAAGTGCAAACAAATAATCCACCGAATGAAACTGAAATTGTAAATCAATCTTCAGCAACTTACCAATATGTAAGTATTCCTACAGCCCCACCAGTAAATCGCTCTGCAAATTCTAACATTGTTACAACATCACTTCAAAATGCAAAGATTATTTCTGTTAAAAGTGCGGATGTAAATTTCGTATCAATCGGGCAAATGATTACCTACACAAATACACTTCAAAATATAGGAACCGTTCCGGCTAACAATATCGTGTTCATTGATAATATTCCAGAAGGTACTATATTCATTGAAGATAGCTTAGCAATAAATAATGTAATTCAGCCTGGCGTGAATCCTGAAAACGGAGTAACTCTCGGCACGATACAACCAAATGAAACAGTCACTATTTCATTCCAAGTACAACTTACAAATATATCAGAGGGCAATACAGTCATTAATATTTCAGACACTTCGTACGAATACCAAATTGACCCTAGTTCTCCAATTATTCAGCGTAGATCGTTATCAAATGCAGTAAATACTGAAGTGCGAACGGCAAATGTTAGTGCAATTAAATCCGCTAACAGATCCATTACACGTATCGGTCAAATCATCACATATACAGTCGCAGTTACAAACGCCGGTACAATACCTATTACAAATACTCTCCTACTTGACGCAATTGCTTCTGGCACCACATTCGTTCCAAATAGCATTCTTGTAGATGGCGTACCAAGACCTAACGAAAATCCAATTACCGGTATCAATCTTGATATAATTCTTCCAAATAATACGATTATTGTTACGTTCCAAGTAAGCGTAGTTTCTATACCGCCACAAAATAACATTAATAATATCGCCGTCATTCACTATGAGTATCGACCAGACCCAAGCACACCACCAATTTCAGAAACGACCTCTTCCAATGCTACAAACATACAATTTATTGATGCTATTCTTATTACTACAAAATCTGCTAATACTGTATTAGCTACTATTGATGAAACCATTGAATATACAGTATTCATTCAAAATAATGGATCGGCTACAACTAACTCCATCTTTTTTACAGATACTATAGCAGATGGAACAGTATTTATTCCAGGAAGTGTAATAGTTAATAATACTGTACTTCCTGCAGCAGATCCGAATATCGGCTTTTCCATTCCTAATGTCGCAGCAGGTCAAATGACTACAATAACATTCCAAGTTTCCGTTACGAATTTACCTACTGTAAATCCAAAACCTAATACTGCAAACATTGTCTACGACTTTATTTTCAATCCTGACTTTGCACCAATTCAAAAATCTACTACTTCCAATACTACTTTCGTTCAAATTAATGATGCTGATATCGTTTCACTTAAAACCGTTGATTTAACCTCTGTAACGATTGGTGACATTTTAACTTATACAACAACTTTAACGAATACAGGGAATACGGATGCCACTGCTGTTGTATTTACAGACAATATACCTGATGGAACAACCTTTATTGACGGTAGCGTTTTAGTAAATAACATTCCTCAGCTTAACGCCAATCCAAGTGTAGGTATACTTGTAGGAACGATTGCTCCTAACATTTCTATCCCAGTCACATTTTCTGTTACCGTCGTAGCTCTTCCTGCTAGCGGTCATGTTCAAAATCAATCAACTTCTCGTTATACAATTAACGTGGAAGAACAAATATCGACTAGCAATATTACCTTCACTGAAGTTATTTCCGCTAATGTAATTGCGACAAAAACAACACCTATCCAATATGCTGACTTACAAACTATCATCCCTTATACAATTTCCATCATAAATAACGGAAATATACAAGTCGAAAACATTATTGTTACAGATATTATCCCAGCAAATACGAGCTTTATAGAGAATAGTGTTATCGTGAACGGCAACGCTCGGCCAAATGACAATCCTCTTAACGGTATACAAATTGATACCATTCCACCTAATACGACAGCAACTATTCTATTCCAAGTAAGGGTTACTTCGATTCCACAAACAAATCCAATCTCTAACACGAGTACAATTGAATATGAATACACGTTACCAGATCGACCACCTATTACCGAAACTATTATTTCATCAGCTGCCGCAACAGAAATTAATCACGCAAATTTGAATAGTAATAAAGCTGTTGACCTTGCATTTGCAACGGTTGGTGATACGTTAACGTATACGATTACACTAAATCAAACCGGTAATGTTGCAGTAAATGATGTAATCATTCAAGATATTATTCCTCAAGGTACTACGTTTATAGAAAATAGCGTTATTGTAAACGGAGAAACTCTTTCAGGAGTGAATCCAGTAAGCGGCATACCAATTGGTACTATAACTATTGGTGAAGATGCTATCGTTTCATTCCAAGTAACTGTGACTTCTATTCCAACACCAAATGAACTAAACAACAACGCAATTACTACTTTTAACTATATAGTCAACCCAAATAACGTACCTGTTACAAATACGACTACAACAAATACTGTCAAAACTACTGTCAAAAATGATAATGTCATTGCTTTTAAGTCTGCTGATGTAACAAACGCCTTACCTGGTCAAACTTTAACGTATACAATTACGATTACGAATAGCGGTAATGTAACGATTGAAGACCTTCTTGCCATAGACGCCGTACCAATAGATACGACTTTTGTTGCTGGTAGTGTTACGATTAACGGAATCAATCAGCCTAATGAGAATCCTGAAAATGGTATTACGTTAGGAAATCTTGCTCCTAATGAATTTGTTATTATTACGTTCCAAGTGACAATATCTTCTTCTACTCTTCAATCTACAATTAATAATGATGCTTCTGTTTCCTATACCGTTATCATTGATCCAACAAAACCACCTATTACAATTACAAAACAAACAAATACCGTTACAACGACAGTTATTGATCCGATGGTTCGCATTGAAAAAACAGCTGACAAATCTATTGTCGTTATAGGAGATATCATTACATTCACATTAGCGGTATTCAATCATTCCCCAATTCCTACAATCAGTACTTCTGTTATAGACACAATTCCAGCTGGTACAACATTTATAGAAAACAGCGTAACCATTAACGGCACTCCCGTTCCAAATGTTCGTCCAGACACTGGTATTAATATTGGTTCTTTATCTGCAGGTACAGTAGCAACTATAACATTTCAAGTTCTCGCAACTTCTATTCCTTCAAACAGTACAATTATAAATTCTGCAACAGTTACCGCTGCTTTTCAGTTGACACCACAGGATCCAATTATTACTTTCATTGTTAATTCAAATATCGTTCGTATACCAGTTCAATTTATAACTGCAACAGTCACGAAAAATGCTTCCGTCAGCTCAGCTTATTTAAATCAATATTTTGATTACACGGTACGCATTACAAATACTTCTGAAATTTCACTCTCAAATATTTCGTTACAAGATACTATTCCAGCAGGTTTACAATTTATAAATGGCACTGTCTTTATTAACGGTGAACGCTCTCCACTAGCGAATCCGAATATCGGTTTCCTAGTCGCTACTAATTTGGAACCAAACGAAACAATTATCGTGTTATTCACAGTACAAGTGATAAGCCCCCCTGTTAATAATCCCTTTAAAAATACGGCCAATATTTCGTTACAACTTCAAGTCTCGCCTACCGACCCACCAATTACAGTAACCGTTACAAGTAACGAAAACATCGTCACCTTTGTTCCAGAAAATCCAGATGAAGCACTTCCAAATTTAAATTGCTTCTTTGACGGTGAACGCTTCATTCGCATTACTCCTCGAAATGTACGAAATTACCTTTGGACTTGGATTTGGTGGAAGTAATTGAAACAAAAAAGAGATTGTAGTTTGGTTGAAACCAAATTACAATCTCTTTTTCATTACCTATATCCCACTACTTGTAACTCGTCCAAGGATATACGATTAAACACCATCTCAAGTTATCTTAGTCGTAATAAGTTGGCCAGCTTCATTAATAGTAACTTTCCATTTCACTCCACTAGCAGTCTTCATGATTATACCTTTACTTGCCTCTATTTCAATATCTCCAAACATTCTTCCGCCAGTCGTCGCTAACCAAGCACTCCCATTTTCCATAGAAGATCTTGCAAAGATACGATTAATTCGAAAACGTTTATGATCTTGAGAATAACCACTTAATGTAATTCTAACTTTATATAACTGACTGGCCTTCATATTCGATATAATTGTATCGCCAACATTTAATGGAACATCCAACGCGATAACCCAACTTCCAGTTGCACTTAATGCATATTCAATTTTAATTTTCTTTGGGCTCTCTCCCCATCCAAAATACATTCCAAAACAATTTAACATTTGTATTGGTTTTTTCGTAAAATCCATTTCAATTACAACTGGATTACTATCTGGAACGTCAATATAGTTTACACTTTGTTCATCTATTAAATTAAAGCAATTTGTGAGATTTCCCCCGTACGGCACTTTTCCACTTACTTGCTTAACGTTATATTTCTGCTGAGCATTTACTAAAATATCATCTTGATTTCCTATTAAATGAGGTCTATTTAACGTCAAAGGTAACTGAATTCGTAGGGATTCTTCATAAGTAGACTTACAAACATTGTATTGTCCTTTATCTACAATAGTTGTCGAAAGCAGATTTGAAAAAAGGTAGTTACGATGAGAATTGGAAGAAAATTCAATAACAATTTGTTCACTACTCATCCGGTACGTATCCCAGATCATACAATCAAATGTATTATACGCACCTGAACAACGAATTACTTTTTCCGTTTGTTGTCTACATTGCACTTGAATATCATGAAACGTATTTCCTGAACTTTCATTTGGCAAATCACTATTTCCATCTACTTCAATCCCATACACACATCCATCAATAAATATAGATTGAAATACATTGGCGTTAATCCAGCAAGGTGTATTGATATCATTTATATATTCTGTCTTCAAATGTATTGCAGTTTGAAAGTTTTTAATTTGAATAAATTTAACTTGAAAGAAACTAATAAAATCCCATGCCTTTTGACAATAAAAATGTATAGCTTTTCCTTTATACGATGGAGTTGTATTTATTATATTTATATTTGATATAACAGATTGATTAGGTACTTCGATTTGTTGTGAACCAGAAACATAAATAACAGCAGATTGAAACAATGGATTTATAACTTGAAGAGTACCACCAACTATCGAAGCGTTACTTTGTAGCTCAAATGCATTAAAATCCCCATCAATTTGCAGTGTTACGGTAGGATCCAACTCTAATCTTACGTTTGATTTAATAACAATCGGCTTTACAATTTTGTACGTATTTATCCCTGTAGTTCTAACCGTCGAAATTCGATTCGCTACACAATAATCAATAGCTTGCTGAATTGCTAATGAGCTATCATTTCCCGAGTTTGGAACTGCGCCAAAACAATCAATATGAACGCTACTTTCTGGCGCACAATCTTCTTGGGATGAAATATATTCTGACAAAATAAATTCACTCCTCATATTACCTTTTTCATATAATATGTGAGTTGTCTCTTAAAAGTTTCTATAATAAAAAAAACAAACGACCTACTCGGTCATTTGTTTAATTCATATATATTTTTCGTTTCCTCTATCATTTTAGTTAACGAGAAATATCTCATTGCTTTCTCTCGTGCTTTCAATCTAATAGCAGTTACCTTTTCTTCATTCCCTTGTAGTTCCTCAAGCGCACTTGCGAATTCCGATTCGCAATATTCAGATATCAAAACACCTGACTCTCCATCTATTACCGCTTCATGTATTCCACCAACATCTATTGAAACAATTGGTGTCCCTGTAGCCATCGCTTCAATTACTACCATTGGAAACACTTCACGAAAAGATAATAAAAGTAAGGCGTCCATATTCCCTATAAACTCATGCGGCTCTGAAATATTCCCTAGCATCTTCACCCTTTGCTGCAATCCATATTTTTCTATTTCTTTCATAATCGATTCTTTCTCTGGTCCATCACCAGCAATATAAAACATAAAATCATTTCTCTTTTTCAACACATTTGCAATTTTGACAAATAGTTGATGGTTTTTCTCTTTGGATAATCTAGCTAATATCCCTATTTTATATGTAGATTCTTTCTTTTTCTGCTGGAATAAAAACTTTTCAATATCAACACCGTTATAAATTGTATTTATTTTTTCTTCTGCTACATGAATTGAAATTAAATTATTCTTCTCAAACTCACTTACTGTAATAATATGGTTCACATATTTATTCATGAAATACCGAAAAAGCGTTGGCATTTTCTTTTCTAATATCGTTACATTGTGTTTCGTATAAACAATTTTCATCTTTTTTTTAATAAACTTTTGAAGTAGAAAAGCATATAATACCATTCGCAAACTATTTGCATGAATAAGTTCTATCTTTCGTTTACAAATTTCGTTTCGTAAATAATAAATATTTCTCAAATGATTCCATCGACTAAGTAAGATAAAATTTTCTTTTCTAGTAAGGGATTCATATAGTTCTCCATCACCTGCAGCTGTATAAATCTTAAAATCCTCATAATGCAAATTATTTTCTAATTTACAGAAATAATTTTCGGCTCCGCCAGTTATCAATTTATCAGTCATCAACAGTATATTCATAATTGCGTCTTCCCAACTACATTGATTTTATTTTTTTTATAAGCATGATAAGCATACTTACTAAAATAGTAAAAGCTTTGCACTGCATTAAGACTTTTTTGGTCCCTTAATAATTTCCAATACCGAAAAGCTGCTCTAACTTTATTTCTCGAAACAGAATTTGCTACAATTCGATACTTCGCTAATACTTGCTGTATCCCTTTTGCTTCATGCCCTTCATGTAATAAGTTCAGCCATAACGCTGTATCTTCCGGCTGTACACTAGGCATTTCGACATACGGAATTTTTTCACGATCAATCATCACCGTTAAACACCCGATAATTGTATTTCCTACTAAATAATGATAGTCAACAGATTTTGGTACACTCACTTCGCGATTTAATTCATTACCATTTTCATCAATTAAACTATACGACGCATATGAAAAAGCAATATTCATTTCTTCCATAAATAACAATTGTGTCTTCAATTTATGCGGCAACCATATATCATCGCTATCTAAAAAGGCAATGTACCTTCCTCTCGCCTCTCGAATCGCTAAATTCCGAGCTTTAGCAGCACCAACATTTTCTTTTAATGATAATAACCTAATACGTGAGTCTCCTTCTATTATCTCTTTAATTTTTGCGGCAGATTGGTCGGTTGAACAGTCATCAACGATAATCATTTCCCAGTTTTCATACGATTGATTCTGTACAGATAAAATTGTCTCACCTATAAATCGTCTACTATTATAAGAAGGTGTTATTACAGAAACATGAGGCGCCTTATTATGTGCTGATAGACATTTTACCATCTATCTTTCCCCTTCCTTCATATATTGAAATATACTTCACAACAACTGCTAAAAATAAAAAGAACGCTTCGTTAATAATGAGTGACAATGACATCATCTGAAATAAAAATGCAATCATAGTCAATAGAAGGTATGGTTTTTCACGAAACAAAGTATGCTGCGCTAACTTAAACATTAATATGAATAAAAACGCACTATATAGAAGAAAACCAATTGTACCCGACTCAGACAAAATTTCTAAAAATGTATTGTGTACATATAATTTTTCATTAAATTGATACTCATAATAATTCGAGAAGTTAAACGCACCAATTCCGATATATGGATTGGATAAATAATATTTAAAAGCAGCTTCCCATAATGTAAATCTACCACTTCCATTATCATGGGAAAAATCAGAAATTCGTTTATTTAATATGTCATCTAATTGGCCCCCCATTACACTATTCGATAAACTAAAAATAACTACACTAAACAATACTAAACTCATAATTATTTTTATTTTTTTAGCGAAACTAGACATACATATATATACAAAAATGACAAGCACAAGCGCTAATATTCCCCCTCTTGAAAAGGTTAATAGACTCGTCGTAACACATAAAATTAACCCTAAGATGTTAGTGATATTTTGCAAATTCGTCATATAGTACATAAAAAATATTGTATTATAGAAAATAAAAATGTTAGGATCATCTAGCAATCCAATTAACCGTGGATATCCTCTATCAACTAATAATCCAGCAAAAATTTCTCTCTCTTCTCCACCGTATAAACTAAAGTATTGTAAACCGATTATATAGAGTAGTAGACTTACAACATTAAATACTATTCCTACATAAGCAATAGATGATTCAAGTACCACTATTTCAGTATTCCCCAATAAATTTCTCATTATAAAATAGCATCCTAAAACAAGTAGCACGCCAAAAATCATACGAATACTAGCATTTAAATACATAGAAAGAATTCCGCTTAAACAATAAATGAAATAAAACAGTAAAAATATAACTTCATGAAAATATAACTTTTGAATATGAAAGTCTTTAATTGTTAAACAAAAATATATGACTAAAAAAATCATATATATCTTCAATGAAAATCCAATATATAAATTGTATTTACTTAACATGACAAATAATATTAGAAGAATAATCCATCCCATTGATACTTTCATATTATTTTCCATAGGCTATATCCCCTGTTTCGTAATATAATCCTTTTTGCGTATTTTTCTTATAAAAGAAAGAAGAAGTTTTTTTAGCTCATAATCATATAGGAATATGGCAGCTACTACAATTAGTATATTAAGAACAAGCGCAATTAAATGATATGTATGCAATATATATTGCACTCCAATAAAGGTTACACCAAAATAAATTGTATACGGTATTACAATTTGGAATACAATTTTTTTCTTCACTACACTTACCGCTATATATCCCACTAAAGCGACTATTTCAAATAAAACCATAGCGTATGCCGCTCCTATCACTCCACCAAGACTACTAAAGCTATACAGCATAACCCCACCTATCACCAATGCTACACACTGCACAACAGTCCTCTTATTTTGACAACCACTCGTCGTTAAACCGTCAGCAATGGCAATATTTAAACTTTGTAGCACAATAAGAAATGATAATATTTGGAGTGGTTCTACTGCATTCCTCCATTCTTCATGAAAAAATATAGAAATAAAGTATGGTGCTAAATGATATAAACCGATCGTCATACATATTCCTACAATCGCCATTGATTTAATTTGAAGTAAATTTAATTTCGTATGCTCTTCTATATTATTCTGGTTATAATGCTTAAAGAGCACCGGAAAAAATGCACCTGCAATTACCCCTGGTACTTGATATAAAGCTGCCGGCATCCGGTACGCCACTGCAAAAACACCTACCATACTTAATGGCAATGTATAGTTAAGCAAGATAGGCGCTAATTGTGGCGTACTCATTATTAAAAAACCGCTAATAATAAAGGGAGTTAATTGCCAAAATAACGCTTTATGAATTACGACTTTCATATTCATTTTCGTCTTTCTTCTCATAATATATATACTGAATAAACCACCAATCATATACCCAAAAGCATATAAGCGAGCTGTTACATACACCGGTAACTCTCCGAAAATACAAAAACATGTAATTATAATGACAACTGATGCTGATACAACTTTTATGAGCGCTATATACTTCATACGTTCCGTCAGTTGAAAATAGGCAATCCCTATGTTTTGCCAAGTTAATCCTATTAACATGAAAAACATTACGTTTATCATCATATAAATTAAATTTTTATCCGCATACATATAATGAATAGCAATATAACCGATGATAGAAATAAAAATAAGTAGAATCATCCTTATTTTTATATACGATGATAAAATCTTCTCTAAATCTGCTCCATCCTTTGCCCCTTCTCGAAGAAACGTATTACTAAGTCCTAAGTCTGTAAAAAATAACATAACAAACGTCACTGCTATGGCAACACTAAACATCCCATAATGTTGTGCGTTAAAAAAGTTTGCTAAAACAATTAAACTGACGGCCTGAAGAAGGTTAGCTAAAATCGTACTATAAAATAGATGGATAATATTGCTTAGAATAGATCTACCCATACAAGTTCTCCTTTGCAAGTAACCTACTTACATATGTTGTTTGTTTACATATATATTTATCTTGCACCATTACCGTTCAATACAATTAAAACGGTTTTACATAAAATACGGATGTCCATCCGAAATGTTTTCATTTCAATATACTCCATGTCCAGCCTCAACTTTTCCTTTGGATCAAGATTATACCCTCCATTTATTTGTGCCCATCCTGTTAATCCTGGTTTTACTATTAAACGTTCCTTAAATTCTGGAATATACGCATCAAACTCATTATAAAAAAACTCTCTCTCTGGTCTAGGGCCTACAAAAGACATATCTCCTCTTAAAATGTTTAAGAGCTGTGGTAATTCATCAATTCTCGTTTTTCTTATAAACAATCCAACTTTTGTAATTCTTTGATCATGTTCTTTTGCCCATTGTGGTCCGTTCATTTCAGCATCCTTTACCATCGACCTTAATTTAAATACATTAAACTTCTTCCCGTTTATACCTAAACGTTCTTGAAAGTATATTGGAGCCCCTGATGTTTCTAAGGTAATCATAATACAAAAGAACAACATAATTGGTATTGTTAATAGTAACAATATGATTGAAAATATAATATCAAACAAGCGTTTTACACTTCGATTCAATATGCTAGGCTTTTCTTGAGCCGGAATCGTATACAACTTGGCTTGATTTGTTTCACGAATCATGGATCGTTACCCCCACATTCAAGAATATAAAATTATACCTATTAATTCACATTCTTTCCTATTTATATCCGCTATTACTTTTTGCACTGTACGTAATGAATCTTTTTGCTTTTTAACTGCTAAAACCACTCCATCGCATTTCCCTGCAATAATGTGCGTAGCAGGAAGTTCAAATACTTCAGAAGAATAAACGAAAATGTAATCAAAATCTTCTTTCCACTTAGCAATCGCATTATCAAATTCATCCATAGCAACTAAAGGCGTCCCTGTATGTACTGTTTTTTTTGCAGGAATACAATATAAGTAATTAGACAAATTACTAGAAAAAGATTCATAATTGCAGGAGGAAGAGCTTATTATATCGTTTACTGTTATCATGTGATCACTTTGTAATAATACATGTAGTTTAGGGTCAGAAAAATTCACATCAATAAGTAACACCTTTTTTTTCATTTCCGCAAACACTAGACCCATATTTACTATAAGCGAGGCAACAACACCTCTGTCCTTCGTTGAACTAACTGTGAACAGTTGTTTTCCGGATTTTTTCAGCTCGTGATACACCGTATAAAACTGCTCTTTCATCAGATCATCATGCAAATTGAATGGAAGCTGCTTCTTTGTCCTAAACATCGACATGTTCACCTCGATATATAGATGATTTTTTATCAACCTCTGTAGGTTTCTTTTTTCTATTTGGTTCCATATTTATGTGACCAATAACAGAGACTGTTGTTATTTTCTCTAAATCTTGTTCCGTGTATATACGTTCATCAAAATAATCTTGAAATACAGCTAAACCTATCCCAACAAAAAAACTAACAATTAAAGAAATAGGAATGATCAGTTGAAATTTCGGAAACAATTTTTCAGCCTGTTCCTGTAACTCAGGATCAGTTAATACTTTCACCCCTTGTACATTTGTGTACTGTTGAAAGCTTTTTTGTGATTGCTCTGCCAATGTCTTTACAATGTCTTTCACGATTTTCGGATTGGAATCTTTTACTGTAACAGTTACAATTTGTGAGTTGTCCGTATTCACAACCGAGATTTTTTGTGCTAATTCATAACTTGATTGCTCTAATTTCAAAGTTTTTTTGACTGTTGAAATAATTAATGGGCTTTTTAAAATATCAACATACGATGTTACTAGTTGCTTATTTTCTTGTGTTTTATTTGTTGAATTTTCCTTATTAAACTCATCTAAATTCCCAACAAGAATTTGCGTTGAATATTGATATGACGGCTTTAAAACATACATAGAGATAAGAACTAAAGAAGCGGTTAAACAACACATCGTTAAAATAATCGTTACGAATCTTCTTTTCAGTAATTGTTGAAAATCTTTTATACTCATTTCTTGCTTCAATTATTTCACCGCCCTTTTCTGAATAACATCCTGCAATTCACTCTTTACAGATAACCCTTTCTCTCTTCTATCCACTTGTTTTGTTACATACTTTCCGACTCCGAATGCAAATTTTTCTACATATACATACGAAAGCATTGCAAGTATAAACGAAAAAACAAATGAAAAAATTAAAATAATAGGCAACGGTAATATTTCATGGAGCATGTATATAAGGGAAAACAACGATATAATATGGTATAAATAAAGACTGTAAGAAATCTTCCCCAAATATAACAAATATTTATTATGTAGCAAGGACGACAAAGTTGATATTGACAAACTTAATATGACAAATAAACATGCACTTATCGCCACTACGTAGTCTCGAAATATAAAATTATTGAGCACTTTCATTTCTCCAATAAGTCCTTCGTACATAAAAAGTAAAATCGCAAATAAAAACCATGCAATTTTCGTGTTTTTAGTACAATTACTATAAAAAACTATTAATTTATTTTTATACTTCGCAATTAGTGCCCCTAGTAAAAACAGCACCGTATAATGCAATGTTAATGCATAGCTTGTTAATGTTAAGCCCGAGCGAAACAAAAATAATATTACGACAGAACATATACTAAAACTAAACAATAATAGTAATGAACACCTTAACGTTTTTCGTAAGCAAATCATCAAAATTAACGGGAAAATTATTGATATTCGCATTTCATGGACAAGTGACCAAATCACACCGTTATATGCATCTGTATTATATTTCCCAACCAATAAAATATGTTGTGCGATTAAGCTTGAAGAACTTTCAATCGTCCATGAGCGATTAAACCATTCACTTAAATAAGAAATACCATATTCACTAATTGTAATCTGGCATACAATAGCTATAATTATTGCCACAATATAAGGAATATATATTCTGCATATACGTTTTAAAAGGTATGACCCATAGCTACTATAGTTTTTTTGAATAGATTCATACAAAACAAATCCGCTCAAAACAAAAAAGATAATAACTGATTCGTTACCACTACTAAAAATTAGACGAGCAGGCGTTTCTTTTAATAGATACACAACAAATGGTTTATTATCTTCATAACTGTAATTTTGAAATGCTGAAAAAATCATTAAATGATGACCAATCATTACTACTAATGAAGAAATCCCTCTTATAGAGTCCAATTCTTCGTATCTTTTCATCTTTTTACATCAACTCCTAATGAAATGATAATAATCATTTCAAAGCGACATCTTTATTCATATTCCTCTCCTTTCTTTTCATTCCAATTTTTCATATTAAAATGATTTTATAGTATAAATTTGAGTGTATTGTAACATTTTTTGTAATATTTTGAATAGAAAATCTCAAAAATTGGTATATACCAATTTCAACCTCGAAAAATGAGTAATATTGATAGAAAAACGCTATAAAAATATCTTGCATATTTACAAAATTAAAGAGCTGAATAGCGTTTTTTCAATATAAAATAAAAAAGATAGCCTACATAGGCTATCTTTTTTATTTTATTTAATTACTGGCACCACTATATGCTACATGTCGTTTCTCAATTCTCTCTTCAATTTCTTTCATATTTTCTTTATTATTTAATAGTGATTGTTTATTTTCAATTAATAATTGTTTAAACGATTTTCTCACTTTTTTTCTCATTTTCATTGTCCTCCTTGGGGGATGGTTTATATAAAAGATAAAGAATTATCTGTGTGTTCTTATAATAATTGATCGTTGTGAATTCTATTTGAACTTCATATGAAAATCTCGTTTATTTTCTGACAACTTTGTGAACACGAAAAAATGATTATCTAAAACTATGTTGAAATTAATTCACTTCATGATAAAAGTTATTATTTTTATCAACTTTTATCATTATATCTTGTCGAAATATTTATATATTTAAAATTGAGTTCGACATAATTTTATTTATTATCATACTGTTTACAAAAACAAAAAGAAGGTGTCACCAAGTCAAAGTTCGACTTATGCAACATCCCTCTTCCCAAACTATTTATAGCATATTTATTAATATTTCAGGTCTTCCCCAATTCATTTCTTCACAAACAAATCTAAGTTTTTCTTCATCCATTGTGTGTAATCCTTCTTCTAGTGAACATGAAATTGGAACTTCACAGTGAATTTGGGCTAATTGTAACGAAATATTTAAGTTCTCTAAATCACTTTCAATCTTCGTACGCTGCGCTTTTGTTAATGATTCTACATTTTCTAGTACAGCGGATACTGTTCCGTGCTCTTGAATAAGCTTATACGCTGTTTTTTCACCGATACCTTTTACCCCTGGATAATTATCACTTGTATCTCCCATGAAAGCTTTTGCATGGACGATTTGCCACGGCTCTACACCTTTTTCTTCCATGATTTTCTCCGGTGTGTAATATTCGTAATTTCCAATTCCTTTACGCAGAAGCATGACTGTAACGCTCTTATCAACAAGTTGAAGTAAATCCGTATCACCTGTTAAAATATAAACTTCAGCTTCATTGCAATATTGTTTTGCAAGCGTACCGATACAATCATCGGCTTCGTAGCCTTTCATACCGATAACTGGAATGGATAATTTTGCAGTCATTTCTTGCACTAAATCAAATTGAGGAATTAATTCTTCTGGTGGCGCTGCACGATTTGCTTTATAATTCGAGAACGATTCTGTTCTAAATGTCGTACTTCCCATATCCCAGCATGTAACGATATGTGTTGGTTCGATCGCTTGCGTAGCTGTTAATAAGTGTTTCATATAACCATGAATCCCGTTCGTAGGGGTTCCATCTTGTCGTTTCATAAATTGTCCGTAGACACTTGTTGCGTAAAAAGCACGAAATAATAGTGCCATACCATCAACTAATAATACTTTTTTCATAATTCCTCTCCTATTAAAAAAATAATAACCTTACGTTATCACGTAAGGTTATATAAATAGATTACCATTCTACGTTTTTGCTCAACTTTGTCTATTATACATTGTTTTTGTATATTTAGCATCATTAACACATTAAGACGTTCTACTACAACAAGTATGCAAGATGCCTGAATACGTATTTTTTCCAGTAGAAACAACGATAGCTTTTGCATTTCCACTAACAATATGCGAACCTTTAAAACATACATTTTCAAGCTCAAGTGGATTATAATCTTTCATCCGTTTTAATGGAATAAACCGTTTACGTTCAAGGTGATAGCAGCTCTCAAACTTCTCTATATTCGCTTCGTTTCCCGTTAACACAGACTCATTCACTAATAAATCATCTGCATAAATAATACGTACATCAGCTGGCACAGCATCTCCAGCCGAAAGAAAAATCATATCTCCAGGTACAAGTTCTTGCACAGGTATCTCCATCATTTTCAGTTCACTATTTAGCCCTGTACTACTAGAACATTCTACTCTAGATACAGTAATCGTTTCACGTTGTAATTCATCACACACACGTTGTTTTGAAAAACCTGGAATCATGCCACCTAGCTTCATCATTACTTCTGCAAGAAGTGCTCTTTTTGAAGTTAGTTCATTTCGGCCATATACTTGAATACGTTTTTGTGCCTCTTTCATTGATAGTCCGTCTCTTGTTGTTTTAAAATATGCAAATACAGATTTTACATCTCTTGTTGCAATTTCAATTAATAAATCTTTATTTTTTTGGAGCATTGTTTGTTCTTTTATTGATTTTTTACTTAGTTTATATGACGTGTTACCCACAGTTTTGTTTGCATATAACATATTATCGTCTCCTCCTTTACAACATAGGAAGAAACGCTTTGTTTCTCAATTTATCCACTTTACTGTGAAAGTGTCTCGCGCTTTATAAACGCTATTATTGTGATAAATATAGAGGGAGGAACAAATCGTTTCCTGCCTACATCATATATTTTTGATTTGAAGTATATGGGTAACGGAACCGAGTCAGAATTTGACATGCTCCTCACCTCCTCGTTTAATTTTATAGTTTATAATATGAAATTACTCATAGCTTGGTAACAAAAAAGACCCCTACCCTTAAGAGAGTAGCGGCCATTACATACACAAATAAACGATTTCTAATATAATTAGAAATCTACGGACCTCTCCCTCACCGAGTTTTAGCACTGTATAGCATAGGTACATTACCAGCTACGTTAAGAAAAACCTTAATTCGATCATTCCTGTTGACCCATTGGCGTCTCTCGACATTTTTGGGCAGTAGCATTTCTCTATACAGGAGCCTCACCTAACAGAGACTTATTTTCATTACATTGAAAATGTTACTCTTATTTAAAATAGATGTCAACCGTAGCCTACAATTTTTTCAAATGGTATGGCAAACTAACGTATATAAAGTGAAACTTTAATCAGTGGGGGTTTTGTTCATCCCCCACTGATTATTAGCCCTCACCAATCGGGCTTTTACGGAATAAAATAAAAAACTTTACGTTTAAACGTAAAGTTTTTAATAAGTTATACAACCAGCAATTACAATCCCAATTGAAAGCGATAAAAACATAAGAAAAAGACCGACTGCTTGATTATCTTCTTCGAGACTTTTGTTTATATTAAAGCGTGGTGTAAGCCACTCAGCTAAATAAAAGACGATAATTTGAGCCAAAATCCCAACTGCTCCCCACGAAATCATATCAAGAAGTGAAATTGAATTAGCTGCTGTCGAATATAAAACGATAGCTAACCCAAGTAATCGCCCTCCAAGCACATAGCTTACCGCCTTATTACCTTGAGCCATTAACTTAAATTCCTTAACTTTCGTTGTCACTTCCATCAAGAACAGACCAATACATAAAAGGCCGAGTGTTACTGCTAAATATAATAAAAAATTAATCATTTTTTCCCCTCCTTTTTATACCTACCGGTAAATAGTACGATTCATTTCCTGTAATCTTTTCTCCCGCGCGAATACCGATACTACTCGCTTTTCCAGCAATTAAAAACGAACCAAACACATATGACAGTTTCTCGATCCCTTTTTCTGTTTCCAAGGATACGACTGGCAGTTCGATATACTTTTGAAATATCGGTAGTGACGCTTTATATGTTTGGTGTGCATTTTGAAGCATAATATTTTCGTCTTTATCGCGAATCGTAATTGTATCTCCTTCTCTCCCAAATGAAGGTTTTTGAACGAAAGAACCTTTTCCTAAAAATAAATCTGGTTCTAAATATGTAGGTAACATATATTCTTTAATCCACTGTTGTTCCTCGTTTGTATAAAAGACCTCTTCTTCTGCTAACCCCCAAATAAGACACTGAATTGATTTTGGCTGAAGTAAAAATGCTGACAAAGGATTTATTATAAAAAGCTTTCCGGCTTTTACAAGTTGCAGCAGTTCCACACCTACCAAATCTCCTGTTTCAGGATCTTGATCCTCAATTAAATCTTCTATCGGATATGTTTGGCGATATAAAACATCAATCTTCGCCCCATCTTTATCGACTAGAGCATCTTTTGTAATTCTAAGTTCTGACATTGGCACTACTTTATTTTCAACATGGCATAGCTGACTTAAATACATAGTGGTATTCCAATCCTCGATATGTTCATGATGTGCTGTAAAAACAACATTTGGATTATCTAATCCCTTTGTCGCTTCCATTACTGCTTTCGTTACACCAGAAGATAGCAATCGTTCTTGATCTGAGTTTGGATCATCATAGCCTAGATTTCCACATACTTTCCCATTCATTTGAAAGCATTCCATAATAAAAGTTGGTGTATCACTATTAAACTCAAGCATTTTGATTTGGTTATCCTCTGTTACGGCAAAATCAAATCGCGAAATTACAGATTCAGGATAAAGCCCTTTCATTCTAATGAATGATAAGCTCGCAGGAGGAAAACCAAGCTCAAGAAGCTGTTCGTCACTTAAATTTCGCAAAAGTCTAGCAGTCTTAAAAAATATTTTACCCATTCGTTCAGTCGCTAAGTGTAATTGTTCCAAAGTCTGATTTGTTATAGAAAAAACATGAAACAAACTATACTCACATTCATATAAATCCGACCAAAAATTCGGATATTTTAAATAAAATTCTTTTCTATCCCTTATGTATTGCGACATATTTTAGCCCCCAAATCCTCCCTTTGAACCGCTTCCAATTCCACCTTTAAATTCAGCAGACGATTGATACGATTTAAACGCCGATGAATTTTTAAAAGTGGATTTATTTTGATAGTATCGCCCACCATAGAAGTAATGCCCACGATAACCTGAACTACTATCATCACACTGCCATACCCCAAGTTCATCATCCCAATCCCAATCAGAACAACTATTATCATTCGGTTTTGGGGGAAGATCTTGTGCGCAACCAAATAAAGTGCCAGTCATTAAAGACGTTACGACACCACCTACTAGCCATTTCGTTTTTGTCACCTTCGCACTCCCCTTTTTAAATTCTATTCCTATTATATAGGATGGCATGATAAAGTAGAAGAAAAAGGAAGAAGAGGGATTAAATGCGCTTAGAATATCGACTTAATGATGAAACGAAAGGGTATCCTGCTTTATGGAACTACGCCAATATTTCTAATTCTGAAATTATCGCACGCATGACTTGTGAATATTTTATTAAAGAGAAAAATACTTATATTGTTACTGCAACTTCGGTTGATCCAGACGGAACAGCAGTTATTTATATTCAAAAAGAAGTTTTCGCAAATGACCCTTCAGACCCTACATACTCCTACATCGGTTTTGAAATTAGAGAACTAAGTGAAACGAGTTCAAACATAATAGATAGTCAAGATGTATGGAACTATGAAGAAATTTTACCATCTCTTCATTCAGATATTATATATATTCAGCGAGACGGCATGTCTATGGAGTTCTCCTTAGATTCAAGAGAGATTGATGAAGACAGAAAGTGCTACATTTATTACGGAAACTTCACAGGTGAATCAAGATAATATTGATATATCTATGCAACAAAAAAACCTTACGTATAAAACGTAAGGTTTTTATATAGCCCCACATATGCCGTTCTCTCTAGATGTCCATAAACCTGCTCTCACAGGTGGATGCTCTCACAAATGTTTGTAACTTCCTTCTTAAAAAGATGGCATGTTAGCTACATTTAAATATTGAACTTCCATATTAAACTTATTGGTTTAAGACATGCATAAGCTACGTACACCGTAGGAATTTTATATAAGGTTAGTTGAAATAAGACCCCCGCACGTGCCGCTCCTCGTAAATGTCCAAAAACCCGCTACTCGCAGGTGGATGCCCTCACAGTTACCGTACATCTTCCTCCACAAGGAAGGCTTGATGATGGTCGCTAAATATTGAGCTTCCGTATAACTAACATCGGTTTTAGACATAAATAAGTTACGTACACCGCAGGATGTATTATTTACTTGTCGTTATATTATCACATTGTTTCCAATGTGTAAAATACAAAGTTTTTCGAGCAATCTCTTGCTTGTGACCTTATTTTAATACAAATTATTTTTGCATGCAAGTGATTAATCTTCTTCTTTTGCAATTTGATTTTCTGGATAAGAAATCCAATCACTCCAGCTACCTGCATACAATTTAACATTTTGGAATCCAGCTAATTTTAATGCAACGATATTTGGGCACGCTGTAACACCAGAACCACAATATACAATGGTTTCCTTATCTTTCGAAAGATTTTGGAAGCGTTCTTGTTGCCCAGCTCCATTCTTAAATTGTCCTGATTGCAACATTCCATCCTTCCAAAAATGGTTTACCGCTGTCGGAATATGACCTGCTTTATGATCGACAAGTTCCTCGACACCAGCATAACGCTTTGGCTCTCTAGAATCAATTAATGTAACATCCGCACCTGCACGGATATTCTCTCTGACCGTTTCCATCGTTACAAGCATATGATCTTGTATGTTTGTTTTGAATGTTTTTCGTATAACAACAGGAATTTCCGTTGTTGTCGGTAGTCCATTCTCTTTCCAAGCCGGGAAACCACCATCTAATATATATACTTTCTCATGTCCTACATAGTTACATAACCACCATAAACGAGCAGCATTTGCACCGGCTTGACTGTCATACGCAATTACTTTCGTATGTTCATCAATACCAGCCTCCGAAAGCTTGTCTGCAAACTCCTCAATATTTGGTAAAGGATGGCGGCCACCATGTTCTGCTATAGGACTTGATAAATCTAAATTCAAATCAAAATATAACGCATGAGGAATATGTCCTTCTTCATACTTTTCTCTACCCCAATTAGGATTTGCTAAATCAAAACGACAATCGATTATACGGACATTCTCATCGTCTATATGCTCACGTAACCATTCGACTGTAACTATCATCTTTAAAGACCTTCTTTCTCTTTCAAACGACTTACATACTCCATAACCATTTCTTCTGTAACATATTTACGCTGCAAGGTAACACCATTTTTTGCAAGATCATTAATTTGCTTCGTTACAACATTAATGACATCAACCGAAAATTCTTTCCCATTTGACGCAAGAGATACGGCAGCTTCAATAGCTGCTTCACGCTGTGCATCTAATTGTAAACATGCTTTTACACTTTCATTTTGTTTACGAGAATGTGCTGTAATTGCTTTATGTACTTCCATCTTCTCTTCCCCCTAAATAGTTATACGTTTTTATTCAATTCCATTGCAAGCCGGATCATATCACGACATACAATCCCATTTTCAATAATCTCTTCTTCATAATGCTTCGAAAAGTAATCAAAATCAATAGAAAAAATACGAAATCCACATTTTTGATATAAAGCAAGTTGTGAAACACTAGAATTGCCTGTACCAACTTCAAGTTTTGACATACCGTATCCTTTAGCAGTTTCTACAGCATGCCTTAATAGCTTCTTCCCAATCCCTTTTCCTTGCAAATGCTCTGCAACCGCAATATTCATGATTTCCATCGTCTTTGGCCTTGTTTCCAAAAGAACATATACACCGATAACGCTCCCCCCCTGCTTAGCTACGTATGTTAATCCTCTTTGTACATACGTAGCTATTTGCCGTTCACTTGGATCAGCAAGTAACAATAGAGACTTCGGTATAGCCTCTTTTGGAATACATTCTATTACAACAGACATAAAAAATTCCCCCTTCTCTATTGTTCTAAACCCTCCTTGTCTACCATAAGTAATAGAAAGGAGGGATTCACCATGGACAACAATGAGAAAAAATGCAACGTCATCTCTATTGATGGAAAGAAGAAGAAAAGCGACACGTATTCCTATCCAAAATTAGTAGTTGAAAACAAAACATATGAATTTTCTTCATTCGTCTTATGCGGTGAAACACCAGATGGCAGACGACTCGTTCTTACTCATATGATTTCTACCGATGAATTTGCTGGATTTGTAAAATCTTTAGATACTGTACTGCAAAAGAAAATTGAACGAATCTTTTTCTCATAACGACTATATAACATAAATTTCTTTTTCAATCTCTACTAACTGCTTTTGCAATTGTTCTTTACTTTGTTCATATAGAGATACATCAATCGTTTCAGCCAATGCAAACAATATACTTTCATAATAGTTCATCACATCTTGCTGCATCACTTTTTGGAATAAGTTCCACTTCATATCCCACTCTTGCTTATAATGATGAACAAATAAATCTTTTTCATCAGCTACATAGTTTGATACGAGCGGTTCTAATACAGATTTAGCGTCTTCTTGCATAAAAGCTTTGTCATTCTTTTCAAAAAAGCTTTTCTCATTTTTAAAATGTGCCAATGCTTTTTTGAAATCTTTTATTTCAACTGAAGGAAACGGTTCTTTATGTGTAATATCTTTATATTCATACTCCACTGTTCCATTCATAGAAATTGATTCATTTTCTACTTTACAGTTCACTACAATTTCGTTCTTTGCACGCTTCATCGCTTCATCTATCCATTTTTCAAGGCGTAATGATGTCGCACGCATTTCTTGCAATAAATCATGCTGAATAAATGCTACTAATTCCATAACACACTGTTGCAATTGTGTTTTCACATTTCCATCCGTTCGAAGTGACGCCGGATTAATAAATTCAGTAAACACATCGTTATAGCGTAGGAATAGACGCTGTTGCACGTAATAAAGCAACTCTTTCACTTCATTTTGCATCGCCTGTTCTTCAGCAAGTACACTATATGATGAAATGATATGAAGTAGTTGATCACGCTCTGCTTCATATTTTTTCGTTTGCTTCTCTTTCTCTTCATTCCCCTGTTTTGCACCCTTTATCATGTTTACTAAAAGCTGATCTGCCCCTTGCAAAGCACCATATAGAGCATGCACAGAAACAAGCATTAAATCTCTCATCATAAAGGACGTAAATGATTCCTCAAACTTCGTAATCCCAGAGTTTTGTAAAATACCATACTTCTCTTTTTCAACATTCTTTCCTTGTTTCTCTTCAAGCGCACATAAACTTGAAATTGCAAATAAACGCGGATTTCTAATACCGTATTGCAGCAGCTGATCTGCGATATAACCTTTTACCATTTCAAGTTCTTCTTCAGACTCTGCTAAATCCGCCGCATTAATTAAGAAGAACATTTTATCAAGGGCAAAAGTATCCTTTACACGACCAAGCTGAATTAAAAATTCACGGTCAGCACGAGAGAATACATGATTATAATATGTTACAAATAAAATAGCATCTGCGTTTTTAATATACTGGAATGCAACATCCGTATGGCGAGCATTAATAGAATCCGCTCCAGGTGTGTCTACAAGCGCTACTCCCTGCCTTGTTAAAGCACAATCATAATAAAGTTCCATATACTCAACGAAGCATGATTTCTCTTCATTCGCTACATAATCAGAGAACTCTTCTAATGTAACTTGTACTTGTTCTCCTAAATAAGTAGAAACTGCATCATATCCTTTTTGTACCGCTCGTAAAAAGCTAAATGTTGTTTTTTGCTTCCCAGTTGGTGAAGGATATTTCATAACTTTATCAATTTGTGCTAACGCTTCATCTAACGTAGCAATCTCATAATGAAACAGCTTATAAACAGCTTTCATATCTTCTAATAACGCTTGCTTTGATTTAAACTGAACAATTACTGTTCCGTGTGGTTTTTCCTCTGTAACCGGCAAAATTTGATTAATCGTTGCCGTCGTCGGGTTTGGTGATACAGGAAGTACTTTCTCACCGAGTAAGGCATTGGCAAATGATGATTTCCCAGCACTAAATGCCCCGAATAACGCTACTGTAAATTGTTTTGTTTCCACACGTCTTCTTTTCTCTATTACCTCTTGCTGTACATGTTTCAGCGCTGGCAATGGCTCTAATATCGTTTCAGCTTTTTTCACTTTCTCTAATATCCGCTGAATATTTAAAGCCGCCGTTCCTTTCAGCTCTTCTTCATGAACCGCTACGTTATCGTTTACGATTTCCTGCTCTTGTAGTGTAAATTTCTCACTAACAATTTGCTTTTCCCTTTGCAATATCTCATCTATTTGCAGCCCTTCAGGCGTAGCAACATGATCGTGCCAAACATTTCGTAAATAGTCTTCATATGCCTCCAAATTGTTACTGTATTGTAATTGTGTTTCTTTCGCCGTTTGCAGCATCGTATATGTTTCAATCTCTTCTTCAATACGAGCAACTGCTTCTCTCACCTTTTGCTTTAAAACGACCGCACTTTTATCAAAAATTTGCTGCGCTTTTATAAAATAACGTTTCTTCAGTTCATTCGCTACATCCGCTGTATAAAGAAGTAAGTAATCACCTGTGAAACCTGCGCCTTGTTTAATTACTTCAGCCAACATTTCTGGTCCGAAAGCAATTTCTAACCCATATATGTCTTTCCCAATTTCCTCCGTGAACAATCCTTCTTCTTTTAAGAAGGCTACAATAAATTCCTTCACATGAAAATCAAGCTGCGTTTCAACAGTCTTTTGAAGGGCAGAATAAAACGCCTCTACACGTCTTTGTTTTTCTTGCTCCGTCTTTCCTTTCGCAAATAGCAAACCGACCTTAAATTTTGTTAATTTCGTTTCTAAATATGCATTTGCCAATTCTCTCATTTCAAACGGCATTAAATAAGCGTTATCTAATATAGCTTGTAAACCTTTTATAAATTCATTTCTCACATAAGATTCTTTACTTGCCTCACGATTTTTCGCTTCCGTTAACTCTTCCTTCTTTTCAACTACCTCTGAAATAGAAAGTGGTGATGCTAACTCTTCCTCATATTTCAAGAGAGCTTTTTCATTTTCAGAAACAATAAACGAGAAATGTTCCCCCATTAAATATTCTGTTTCTCGCTCCATTCCAGTCCTTACATACTGCTCTTTTTCTTTCATAATAGAAGTAATTAACGCTTCTAAGCTTCTAATTTCATTATGTGGATGGTTCATCATTCGTAATGACGTATAATAAACACCATCTACTTCAATATCCCAGTTAGAGAATGATTGTTTTACACTATCTTTATAATTCTCAAACGATAATTCATTTTCTTTATGTTTATCTATTTGATTTACAACGAGATAAACCGTTTTATTACGTTGTTTCAATTCTTTAACAAATTGTAAATTCACTTCGGATTGGACGTGATTATAATCCATCATATAAAAAATGACATCTGCCAGATGAAGTGTCGACTCTGTCGCTAATTGATGGGCATCATCTGTTGAATCAATCCCTGGTGTATCAACTAACATAACCCCTTCAGGAATCGGCGCGTCGTTTCGATAAATATGAACACCAATTACTTCATCGCCGTCTTTACAAATTTGTTTTAATTCTTCTGCTGAATATGCACCGTCATATTCGTACTGCTCTCCAGATTTAACCGTTACAACAACACGATCCATTCCTTTTTCAATTTTGACAACGTTAGCGCTTGTCGGAATTGGACTTGTCGGTAACAACTGCGCTTTATATAGATGATTCATCATCGTTGATTTCCCTGCAGAGAAGTGACCGCAGAACGCTATCATAAGCTGTTCTTGTTTATATTTTTGAATTACCTCAAACAACTTTAAACTATTCTCTGCATCGCCGTGTTTTTGCCACTCTTCATAAAAACAAACAAGTTTTTTCATACCGTTTGTCTGTACTATGTTTGTCATCCCCTTGTTCCCCTTTATCCAAGATGTATATACTTTTCCCCGCTATTTGCGAGCTCATAACCAGTGAGAGTTACACCTACCCATTGATTACAGTTTCACTTTACTATCATACTAAATTTTCAGCATATTCTCATTAAAAATAAAAAATCCCTTTCATTCTTTTTACAAATGAAAGGGATTTTATGTCATATCACTCATTTTGCTGTTCCTACTCCATTTAAAACATACTTCGCAATAACTGCATATACAGCGACTGTACCTGCTACTAATGCATATACCATACTTACGCACCAACCTTTTTTGATAATGATTATCACTTTTGAATACAGTTTATCATTAAAGAGAATCATTATCAACACTTTTCATAAAGAAAGCTCCTTATAAGAAGGAGCTTTACTGCCTGTTTTGAAAAAGGTTAAAACTTGTTGTGCACTCTTATTATATCTCATCCTACATAACTTAACAGTTTAAAAAAATGGAAATATCCCCTATCCCCTCCACCTTACATTTCGTATAATAAAAGGGAATTACTTAACAAGGAGGAAAAAAATGACACAAAATCTCACACAAGGCGAGAGGATACACTCCATTGATATTATTAGAGGAATAGCTGTACTAGGTATTTTTCTTGTGAATTGGCCTGTTATCGCCGGGGTTGACTCACGTGATCTTTCAGGAATTTACGAAGGGATAGACAGCTACATTCGCCTATTTTACGATATGTTTATTCAAACGAAATTTTATACAATTTTTTCGTTTTTATTCGGATTAGGTTTTTATATTTTTATGAGTCGTGCTGAAGCGAAAACAGATCATCCAAAAATTTTATTTGTTCGCCGCTTACTTATTTTATTATTATTCGGTTTCTTACATTACGTTCTTTTATGGGACGGAGACATTTTACATACTTATGCGATTGCTGGATTTTTCTTATTTTTATTTTATAAGAGAGAACCTCGTACTATTTTAATATGGGCTATCGTTTTATTGAGTATTTTTCAATTCATTATGCTAATGGCTGGTATTACGGTTGCATTGGTACCAAAGGAAGAGCTAGGTTTTTCCTTACCTATCATGCCATTAGAAGACTGGCTGTCACAAATACAAAATCGTTTCCATACATTTTACGCTGATGGAATTGGATTAAATTTACTTATGCTCCCAGAAACAGTTGGGCTGTTTTTACTTGGTTTATACGCCGGCAAAAAGGATATTTTCCGCCGCGCGAAAGAGTTAGATCCAAAGCTTAAAAAATGGCAAATTATTATGTTCCTTTTTACATTACCAATGTGGTTCTTCATGGTTCGTTACTTCTTATCAAAACCATTTTATGAACCAATTTATATGCAGGTCTTTACAATGTTTAGCGGAAAAACGTTATTCATATTCTACATTTTCACACTAATGCGTTTATTACAAAAAGAAAAATGGCAAACGTTATTACGTCCATTCCAATACGTTGGACGAATGGCATTAACAAATTACATCTCGCATACAATTGTTACATTACTTGTATTTGGTCTATTTCTTAAAAATTATTATCCTGCTCCATTATGGGTTGGACCAATATTCTGCATTAGTTTCTACACGTTACAAATCTTTATTAGCCGCTGGTGGCTTTCACATTACCAATACGGGCCACTTGAGTACATTTGGCGTCTTGGTACTTACGGGAAAATGATGCCACTTAAAAAGAAAAGCAAGGTCTCATAACGAGACCTTGCTTTTTTACGCTTCTCTTACTGCATTTTGCATAGATACTGGCTCTTCTTCTACTTTCACTTTGCGCTGCGGCACCATATTAAATACGATATTTAAAAGTACTGCTGACGCACTTCCAAGTACAATTCCGTTATCTGTTAAAATACGAATGCTTTCTGGAAGTTGTGAAAATAATGTAGGAACGACTGTTACGCCAAGCCCAATTCCGACAGAACATGCAACGATTAATAAGTTTTCTTGTCTTCCGAAGTCAACGCTACTTAACATTTTAATACCATATGCCATAACCATACCGAACATCGCTAACATCGCACCGCCCAGTACTGATTTCGGAATAATTGTTGTAATAGCTGCGATTTTAGGAATGAAACCAAGTACGATTAACATACCACCGCAAGTATAAATAATAACGCGATTTCTTACTCCAGTTAATTGAACAAGTCCTACGTTTTGAGAGTATGTTGTATATGGGAACGCGTTGAAAATGCCACCTAACACCATCGCTAATCCTTCTGCGCGATAGCCTTTTGTTAATTCTTTTTCACCGATTTTTTTATTGCAAATATCAGATAATGCAAAGTATACACCCGTTGCTTCTACAATCCCTACACAAGCAACGAGAATCATCGTAATAATTGGTGTTAATTCAAATGTTGGTGTACCAAAGTAAAATGGTTGAATACCGTGGAACCAATCCGCCTCTCCAACCGCTTGCAAACTTACTTTCCCCATAAACGCTGCAACGATAGTACCGAACAATAGACCTAGTAAAATAGAGATTGAACGAATAAATCCATCAAAGAAACGATACATAATGATGATAAATAATAACACACCAAATGCTAATGCTAAATTTTCAAGACTACCGAAATCCTTACTTCCTACTCCTCCAGCCATATCATTAATTGCTGCTGGAACAAGTGTAACTCCAATTACAGTAACAACAGATCCTGTTACAACAGGTGGAAACAGTTTTACAAGTTTTCCAAATAATTTCGCAAAAATAACAACGAATAACCCAGCAGCAATAATTGCTCCATAAATTGAAGACACACCGTATTGTTTTCCAATCGCAATCATCGGTCCAACGGCTGTAAATGTACAACCAAGTACAACGGGAAGTCCTATACCGAAAAAGCGATTTGATAATGCTTGTAAAATTGTCGCAACGCCGCACATTAATAAATCAATTGAGACTAAATATGTTAACTCTTTTTGATTTAAACCAAGTCCACCGCCCACAATAAGCGGAACGATAATTGCTCCAGCATACATTGCAAGCATATGCTGCATACCAAGCGATGCAATTTTAAATGGATGCTGCTTCATCGTTTATTTCACCTCCGCAGTTTCTTGCTGTACAAATGTAACTGTGCCGTTATCAAGTGATGCAATTTCTGCTAGTGATTCAACACGAACGCCTTGTTCACGAAGCTTCTTTCCTCCATCTTGAAATGCTTTTTCAATAACAATTCCAATTCCTGCAATACTCGCTCCAGCTTGCTCTACTAAACTCATTAAACCTAAAGCAGCCTGACCGTTTGCTAAAAAGTCATCGATGATTAGCACACGATCATTTTCATCGATATGATTTCGAGATAATGAAATTTCATTTGTTTCTTGTTTTGTAAATGAATATACGTTTGCAACGTACATATTATCTTGTAACGTTAACGATTTACGTTTTCGTGCAAAAATTACTTTTACACCAAGCTCTAATGCAGCCATAACTGCTGGTGCAATGCCTGAAGATTCAATCGTCACGATTTTTGTAATGTTCTCTTCTTTAAAACGTTTAGCAAATTCTTTTCCGATTTCTTGCATAAGTACTGGATCAATTTGATGATTTAAAAAAGCATCTACCTTTAATACGTCACCAGATAAAACCTTTCCTTCGTTCAAAATCTTTTCTTGTAATACTTTCATGTTTGTTCCCCCTCTTATGCAATAAAAAAACTCCAAAAGCCGCCACCACTCGTTACAAGTGAGAGACGAGCTTTTGGAGTTTCGCAAAAAAAGAATGCTAAACAAGCAATTATATTCGTCCTCACTCATAGTCAAAGTATTTACGGTACTTCGGTAGAAACTTGCAGGCCATATCCCCGCGATTATATGAGTGTAGCTAACTATTTATTTTATAGAAGGATTATAACGTACTTTTTATGCTTTGAAAAGCATTTATCGAAAAAACACGTACAAATTTTTAAAAACTACTATTTTTGTTCGAGTTTTGCAAACTCTTTCATTTCCAATTACAACTTCGTTAAAATGATTGGCCCATCTTTTGTAATCGCAATTGTATGCTCATATTGAGCTGATAATTTCCCGTCCATCGTTCGTGCAGTCCACCCATTTAAATCTACTTTAGAATATCGCATACCTATATTTACAATCGGTTCAATTGTAATTACCATTCCTTCTTGTAACTGAGGTCCTTGTCCTTGTTTCCCAAAATGAAAAATTGCTGGTTCTTCATGAATCTCTTTACCGATTCCATGTCCCGTAAAGTCTCTTGCGACAGAAAAACCTTCATTTGTTACATAACTTTCAATTGCATAGCCAATATCTCCTACATGGTTATCGATTATCGCCTGGTCAATTCCTTTATACAAAGCATTCTCAGCTACTAACAACAACTTTTCTGCTTCATCAGAAACTTTTCCAACTCTATACGTCCAAGCAGAATCTGAAAGACCCCCATTTAAGTTTACTACCGTGTCAATTGTTACAATATCACCCTCAGTTAAAGGAACATCGGCCGGAAACGCATGACACATTTCATCGTTTACAGATGCACATATCGCATATGGATATCCGTTGTACCCTTTCTGCTCAGACGTTGCACCATGCTGTTCTAAATATGCTTCAACAAACGTATTAATTTCTTTTGTAGTAATACCTGGTTTCATCATCTTCGCAATTTCTCTATGACATGAAGCAAGTAATTTTCCAGATTCATGCATTAACTCTATTTCATTTTTCGTTTTAATTATACTCATGCTGTCTCTCCTTACTAAACTTGCTATTTACTATTAAACTTGCTATTTACTATTAAACTTCAATCATACACATCCTCTTCCAAAATTTCAAAACTTCCAATTACAAAAAGTATGATTTATTTCTGCATAAAAAAACAGAAGGAGATTCTTCTGTTTTTTAATCATTTTTACATATATAATTCATTTTCAAAAACTCAAAACAACTACCATTTGTTTTCTGTATAAACGTTCCAACTACTTCAAACCCTGCCCTTTTATACACTTTAATCGCTCTCTCATTAAATATAGCTACTGATAGTGTTATATACTTGCATCCATATTTTTCTTTACTAAAAGCTAGTATAGCGTTTAAGAACTGTAAACCAAATCCGTTCCCAGTTATATTAGGTCTCATTCCAAGACCAATATCAACCGTTCCGTCATTTATTTTACAAACAGTAAAATAACCAATGAGAGTGCCATTTTCCTTCACAGAAAATGTATGATCCCCTCTACTTTCATCATATAAAAATTCAGCTAAATCTTCTTCATCTGCCTCTATATCGTAAAAGGAATATTTCCCTTCATAATGCCAGTTGTATGCAATTTCTTCTGCTTCTTCTTGCGTCATTACTGTATATGTATAGTCCATTCTCCCATCCCCCTTTAAAAAAGAGCTGCAATTAAGCGGCTCTTTTTTTACAACTCATAAATCTCTTTATATTTCGCTTCTAAATAATCGGCTAAGTAGTTTGCATTTAAGCCTTCACCTGTTACATCTTCTAAAATTTCAAGTGGCTTTTTCGTTTTACCGTATTGGTGAATGTTTTCTGTTAACCATTCACGAATTGGTGTTACGTTTCCTTCTTCTAATAATGCATCAAAGTTCGGAATGTCTTTTAACATTCTTTGCTTAAATTGCGCTGCATACATATAACCAAGTGCATAAGATGGGAAGTATCCAAATGAGCCACCAGCCCAGTGAACATCTTGCAATACACCTTGCGCATCATTTTCCGGACGAATTCCTAAATATGCTTCCATCTTATCATTCCAAGCTGCTGGTAAGTCCTTCACTTGTAATGTACCATCAAATAATTCTTTCTCTAATTCATAACGCACCATAACATGAAGCGGGTATGTAAGCTCATCTGCTTCTATACGAATGAATGACGGCTTCGATTCGTTAATTGCATCATAAAATTCATCGACTGACATATCATCAAATTGACCATTGCTATACTCTTTTAATAAATCATAATTTTTCTTCCAGAATGATTTATTACGGCCGATAAAGTTCTCAAAGAATAATGATTGTGATTCGTGAATACCCATAGATGTACCACTGCAAAGTGGTGTACCTTCAAATTGTTCTGCAATATTTTGTTCATATACTGCATGACCACATTCATGAATCGTTCCAAAAACAGCCATACGAAAATCTTTTTCATCATAGCGTGTCGTAATACGAACATCCCCTCTATTTAATGTAATTTCGAAAGGATGCACTGTTTCATCAAGACGACCTGCTTCAAAGTCATAATTCAATTGCTTTAATAGTTCTAATGTAAAGTTCTTTTGTTTTTCTTTTGAAAATTGTTCCGATAAAGCACTTGTTTTTAATCCTTTTTTAGACTCAGAGATTTCTTTTACAAGCGGCACGATGCGCTCACGAAGTTGACCAAATACGTGATCTAAAACTTCTACTGTAATACCTGGCTCATACATGTCTAATAATGTATTATATTTATATGTTTCATAACCCCAATATGTAATAAATTTCTTTTTAAATTCAACAATTTTTTCTAAGTATGGGCGGAACATTTCGAAATCAGATTTTTCACGAGCTTCTTCCCACACACTCTCTGCTTTCGCTTCTAATTTCACATAAGCCTCATATTCAGCTTGTGGAATTTTTTTATTTCTATCATATTCTTTCCGACACTCTTCAACCATTTTCTTCGTTGTTTCAGAAAGTTTATCTTCACGTATTAAAGCTTCAAGCTCTGTTAAATAGTTTCCCATCTCATCTGAAGTCGACATAGCAAACACTTCTGACGAAAGCATACCAATTACTTCTGAACGCTGATCTACACCTTTTTTGGGTGCACCTGTTCTTAAATCCCAAAACATTAAACTTAATGCTTCTCCGTAATTTTGTATCTTCTTCACGTATGTTAAAAATTGTTTTTCTACTTCATATGTAGCAACTGTCATCGTATAAAAGCCTCCTTTTTCTACCTCAAACTTAATTCGACACGGAAACATAAATTCCTTTTATAATAGAAAAAAAGCTTGGCAAGCGCCAAGCTTTCTCCTTATAATTCTTTACCTTCTACTGGCAGTACATTTTTCACAGCTGCAACTACTTTCTCTTCTTCTGAATCAGATAAGAAAATTGATATGGCACCTTTATCTTCACTTGTACGAATTAAACGCCCAATTCCTTGACGAAGTCGTAAAATCATATATGGTACATCTACATCCCAGAATGGATCATTTACGTGCTTACGTTTCGCTTCAAACACAGGATCGTTTGGAGGGAATGGTAAAGACCAAATAATAACGTGCGATAATGATGAACCAGGAATATCTAAACCTTCCCATAAATGAACCGCACAAAGTACAGTCTCTTCTTCATTTTGGAAACGAGAAACGAGCTGGCTAATTTCCTGATCTCCTTCATATAAGAACGGAACCGACATTTGCTCTTTACTTACATACTCTTTGAACGCTGCAAGCTCTTGCGTTGTACGGAATAATACAAGCGTACGTCCATTTGTTTTTTGTATATTTTCAAGTGTATATTGACACTTTCTTTCCCATTCATTTTCTTTCGTATGTGATAGTAAGTTTACTGTCATTTGCTCTTCGTAGTCAAACGGTGAAGCAACTGAGAATGACAAGTAATCTTTTACCCCTAGGCTATTAGCTGTGAAAGCGAATGAATCGTTGTTCGATAATGTCGCAGAAGAGAAAATATACGGTATTTTCTTCGAGAATACTTTCTCTTGTAACACTTCTTCAACTGCACGCGGCATAATAACTAACGTGAAGGCACCATCACCTTCTTCACCCCAAGTAATTACATTTTTCTCGTGCATGAACAGACGAAGTGAATGTTCTAATACATCTAAATGCTCATCAACAATATTTAAATCATACGTGTTTACTGTATGCATTTCACTTTCGAATACTAATGCATCTCCAACTTCACCGATTTTTGCATAAAGTCGTTTCGCTTCAGCTGTTACTTTTTCTGTCACAGTAATTTCTAGACGATCAGAACCGGCAATTTCCTTTTTATTCTCTTGTAACACATCAAAGAATCGTTCAGTTTGCCAAATTGTTTCTTCTACTAAATGTGCAAACTCCTCACGAATATCGTTTTGTAGCAATCTCGTTAATAGTTGCTCCATCATCGTTTGCTTTAAACGGTATGTTAAAGCTTTTTGAGCTGCATATTCTACAAGATGTCCTTCATCGAATACAACGCAGCTACTTTCTGGTAATAATGGAATTTGCCCTTCGCGCTTACGAGCATCGTACGTCCAAATATGATCCATATAGAAATCTTGAGAACAAATAATTAAATCTGCTGCTTTACGATAATGTTCACGAGAAAGAGTTTGTCCACAACGATGACGAGAATCACAAGTAAAGCAATCTTGGAAGTAATCCCAATTTACTTTTGACCATTCTTCGTCATTTAAAAGTGGAAATTCTTTTCTGTCACCATAGTGAGTAAAGTTTTGCATCGTACCATGATCGAATACAAACTGTGGTAACTCGTAATATACGTCTTCAATTACTTCTGGAGCTCGTCCACTCATAACATCTTCAAGTTTACGTAAGCATAAATAATTATCCATTGATTTTGCAAGCCTTACATCAACAGATAGCCCTAATGCTTCAGATAACTTAGCGATGTCCCCTTCTTCTTTCACAAGCTGCTCAATTAACGTTTCATCTGCACAAGCAATAATAGCTGGTTTCCCAGTATAACGCGCGTAACAAATTGCATATAGAAGATATACAATTGTTTTCCCTGTTCCTACACCAGCTTCTGCGAACATAACTTTCTTTTCTTGGAAAGCGCGTTCTAACTGAAACGCCATAAAAATTTGTTCATCACGCTCTTCAAAGCCTTTTTCCGGAAGGATGTCGTAAAACACATCTCCAATCCACTCATTCAACTTATCATAAAAATTATCTTGTTTTCCTACTTCAAATGGTAATCTCTTCTCAGTAAACATCCTTAGCCTCCAACCAAAAAGTTTTTCTATAAAAAGATAATAGCAACTGCTACGCATATGTGTGCAGCCACTTTCCCCTGTTGCAATACATAGAAATTCACGAAAAAAAATTTTCCTTTCGAAAAAGGAAAATTTTCTTCTATATTAATGACTTTAAATACCGTTTATCAATCGCTGTTTCATGTGAAAGAGCTGACAAATATTCTTCTTGCGCTTTTTGTATTTCATCTACAATCGCACCTTGACTATCCACTTCTTTTCCGAGCTCATCATACGTACGGTGAATAGCTTTTTGAATCATTGATAATTGAAAATTATCCATATGACTTCCTCCTTTACGCATTACATAATAGCCAGTATATGCGCGCTAGAGGAGTTTTATACTATGAATTACGCGGTGGACGTTTTCCGAAGTATTGGTAGTAATCTGTACGGATAAATCCGTTAAACAGCTTACGCTTCTTCGACGCATCTTTTCCGTAACACTTCTCAAATGCTTCGTAGCTTGTTAATACATACGCTGACCATGTATCTAATGGGCGGAATACTTGTCCCATTTCTTTATACAGTTGTTCAACAAGTGCTTTTTCACTTAAACGTTCTCCGTATGGAGGATTCGTTACAACGTAGCCATAATCCTCTTTTGTTGTGAAATCTTTTACTTGCATTTGTTTAAATGTAATTAAATCGCCTAAGCCTACTTCTTCTGCGTTATCTTGAGCAACTCGAATCATACGATGATCAATATCTGATCCAATGATTTGTAATCGTTGATCATAGTTCGCTAAATCTTCAGCTTCTTGACGAGCTTCACGCCAGTTTTGTTTCCCTACCCAGCCCCACTCGTCAGATGCGAAACCACGGTTAAATCCTGGTGCAATGTTTTGTCCAATTAATGCTGCTTCAATCGGAATTGTACCTGATCCACAGAATGGATCAACAAATGGACGATCTGGCTTCCAGTTTGTTAATTTAATTAAAGACGCAGCTAATGTTTCTTTTAACGGAGCTTCCCCTTGATCCATACGGTATCCACGTTTATGAAGCCCAACACCGCTCGCATCAATTGTTAATGTTGCAATATCCTTGAGCATTGCAATCTCGATACGGAATAACGGACCATCTTCTTCAAACCAAGTTGTACGTTTATATGTTGTTTTTAATTTTTCAACGACAGCTTTTTTAACGATACGTTGGCAATCCGAAACACTGAATAATTCAGATTTTAAAGATTTACCGATAACAGGGAATTCACCATTCTCTGGAATATAATCTCCCCAGTTTAATGCTTTTGTTTTTTCAAATAGCTCATCAAATGTCGTTGCTTTAAATTCGCCAACTTTAATTTTTACACGGTCCGCAGTACGTAACCATAAGTTCGTACGACAAATCGCCTTTTCATCTGCTTCAAATGTTACTTTGCTGTTTTCTACTTGACATTCATAACCAAGATCGCGAACTTCTCGGGCAACTAACGCTTCAATACCCATTGCCGCTGTTGCAATTAAAGTAACTTTTCCCATTTGCATTCACCTCTTATGTATATTCAAACAATAATTAATAGCAATTGGTCCTATTAATTATTACATTTTACGAAAAATTTTCTCATTAACCATTTTAACTCATACTTTATAACTTCATACAAATAAAAAGCCCTCCTCTAACAAAGGAGAGCTGAGTTATTTCATAGTTGGTTCATAACGTTCTGTAAGCCATGTTCTGTTCCTTTGTACTACAAACGGCCCACGCCTCGTACTCCGGTGGCAATCATCTATCTACAGGTTATAAAACCTGTCCTTTCCCGTCGTTCATTTCCTTGGAAAAGATTCCCCTACCATTATTTGGGTTTCTCGCTCGTGGGGTTTACCTCGTTCCACTCCTATCATTTCTTCAAGGACTTCGTCACTGTGGCACTTTAAAGGTAGTCAAACCATATCCGAAAGGACTTAGGTTTTTTCCCTGCCGTTAAACCAGCCTTACAGCCAGAATACCCTAGCTTATGAATTGGCTAGGCACGAACACTACAGCCATCTCAGGCCGTGCGAGCATGGACTTTCCTCTACAACGTTGGCGTTGCAGCGATTACCCAAACGTTATGACATCCATTAGTATAGTGGAAACAAAAAGATTTTGCAACGTTTTTTTCTATGTAAAATGCTTAAACCTTTTCCCACCTTACATCATTCGTATAACTTACTTCCAAATACAGCTTTTTCTAAGTTAGATAAGCGTTTTAAAATATCCGTATTCGTGTTGTTATAAACCGGTTGTGCAACTGGTGTTTGTACAGGTTGTTGTGGAACTTGCGTTACTGCTAGTTTTTGTTCCTCTAATTCACGCTTTAAACGAGCATTTTGTTGCTTTAATTGCTCAAACTCTTTGTGGAAAGCTTCATAGTCTTTAATGATCATATCAAGAAACTTGTCTACTTCTTCTTGCTGATAACCTCTCATACCTGTTTTAAATTCTTTTTCTAAAATATCTTTCGCTGTTAATTTAATTTTATCCGAAATCATTTTCTTCACCTCAAATTTTTACCAAAACTTTCATTAACTAAATTTTTTCAGAAACAATGCTTTTTGTCAATCATATATACGAGTACTATATTACATATTACTCTGCATTATTCCACTGTTCCTCTTCTATTATATCTTGTAAATCAGAAAAAAGAATGAAATAACTGTGATAATTTTCTATTTCTCCTTTTTTCTTTGCTGATTCTACAATATATTTGGGACTTCCTGGTTTTTCTTCATCGTATACCGCTAAAAGCGCATCACTTTTTTCAATAAAAAATTGATTTTTTAATTTAAATTGCTCTGGGCTTTCATACTTCCGTTTCGTGATACTATCAACATGGTCTGCTTGAGAAAGAATAAATTCGTAATATTCACGATTATCTTCTTTCCAATTTTCTTCTTGTTCTAAAAACGGAGTGAATACCGCTAATTTTAAATCAGGATATTCTACTTGCATTTCAAAAACAACTTCAGCAGCCCATAATTCTACACCTAATTGGCCGCTTATTATAACCCATTCTAAACCATCTTCTACAAAAGTGATTAATTTACGGTGTAATGCTTTCTTTATACACTCCACTCCTGGATGATCATTTTTAAATATTCCAAGTTCAAATGGCTTATATCCTGTTACTGCAATAACTTTCATATCAACACTCCAATTACAAAAAAAGAACTAGCATTTCGCTAGTTCTAACATATCATTTACTTTTTAAATATTCCACCAACGTTTGGTCCGATATTTGGACCTACTGGTGATACATTGTTTGGTAAAAACGGTGATACATTTGGTCCTGGTCCAAACGGTGATACATTCGGTCCTGGCCCAAATGGAGATATTTGATGACCGTGGTGATGATGATGATGATGACCATGGCCACACGGTCCACATCCGCCACCGAATCCTGGGTCGATTGGGTCCACAACATTTACATTTGAATTTGTTTGCGGGAAGAAGTTTTGGTTTTTAATTTGTTGATGATGTACATGTGTTGTATGTGTTGGGAAAATGTGTGGCACCACCGTTGTTGAAAAAGAGTGTGTTACGCATTGTTTCGTCGGATGAATGACAGGAGCAGTCGTACAAATAGGTCCTGTAGGCTTATGCCCTCCAAAGCAAGGATGACAATGATGCATAGTTTTTTCTCTCCTCTCTCGTTAAAAAAATCTGATTACACTTTACAGTATGAGAAAAGAGAGAAAGCCGTTTGTTATATATACCCATTTATTACAAGGAAATTTGTCTAGTCCTTTATTTCATTTACATTGTTTTTATAGACAATCCTTCAACATCACTTACCAAAAAAGCCTCCAACTTGCTTTACAATACCTGTCACTTGATTCATCGCATTCATCATTTGTCCAGCTGTATTCATCATTTTATTTACATCATAGTTACCATCTGATGTTTTAAATTGAGAAACAAAACTAGAAAACTGACTTGGCTGTTGTTGCTTTTGCTTACCCTGCGTCGGGTACGGTTGTTTTGGTGGATAAAACATCGCTTGTTGATTAGCATACGGAGATGGTGGTGGCATATAATATTGCGAATTCATATAAGGCTGCTGCTGTGATTGATTCATGTATGGTTGCTGAGCTTGTGATTGTTGAGCTTGATTCACATAAGGTTGCTGCTGTTGTGGTTGTTGAGCTTGATTCACATAAGGTTGCTGCTGTTGTGGTTGTTGAGCTTGATTCATAAAGGACACTTCAAACGGTTGATAATAATTTTGATTTCCATAATAAGGCTCGAAAGGATACATATTATACCGTAAATATGTATCCGTATTATATTGGTACATATTTTGCTGTGCATATGGATTCGTTTGCTGATATAAGTTAGGTTGTTGAAACATGCATTCTCTCCTCCTTCACATAAGTTTCTACATATATAATATGTACCTATAAAATAATATGTGTGATGGAGTATCTGTCTATTTTTGTCGGAAGTTTAAATTTTTAAAAAATTAAAAAAGAAAACCCTTCCATGCTATGATAATGAAGAAGAAGATTCTCATGGGGGAGGAATCAACATGGTATTAGGGGATTTAAAACAAGCGTTTTCTCAAAAAAAGGGGTATTGCACAGAGAATGCAAATGAATTATTAGACTTTGCGAGACATTGGTATCTCGAAGGAAAAATATGCATATCAGATTATCGAACATTAATAAAAGAATTAGAAATAAACGGCGCAACAAAACCTACAACAATGACAGAAGCATAAAAATAACAAGAGGGCTCTCCCTCTTGTTATTTACATTGCTCAACTATATTTTGCAAAGTATACGAAATGGCTTGGTGTGTTTCAAAGAATCGTTTACCTTTACCTTTATTTACAAAGCATTGCAACACATTCGTTTGTAAATTATCATATACTTGATCAATTTGCTGTACATGTATATATTTTGGCTTTTCTTCTTTAATCCACTTATAAGCTAATTCTTTCCACTTCTTTAATTCCTCATCTACCATATCTACAAACGGTTTCATATCCTTATAAAAGTCGTATTCGGTTAGTTCTCTCTTTTTTACATTCGCTTCATTATTATACTGCATGAGTTTTTCTGAAGACTGTATTAATGCTTCATTCTTCATTTCTTTCCCACCTTATTATGCACTCACTACGACGTTTTGAAATGTCTTTACCCAATTCCCTTTCTCTTCGTGATGCACTAATTTATTTTCCATATGTTCAATATGCATTTCTGTTATTTCTATCTTATTGCATATTTTTTCACTCGCATCCTTTAATGCATGATTCATTCTAATCCCTATATTCATTTCCAGCAAATCGAGAGAACTTAACATTTGATCCATTTTTTTCATTACATCTTCCTTCTGAACCATCGCCATATACAAAACGCCTCCTTCTTTGCTTTTCCTTTGTCATGTAATTTCGCCGAATGATTCACCACTCCTGCCCACATGACAAAACTAGTTGTTATTCGTCAAAGAAATCATTTCGTATGTCATTTATAGAAATGGTAACAATACAAAAAGGAGGTGTATTACAATGGCAAAGAACAAAAATGAAAAAAAGAAAAACCAAAACAAACAACAAAATAAACCCGAGACTGGCAATCCAAAGCTAGATGGTCCAAACTTCCCTGCTACATAAAGCGAGACTTTATTACGAACAGTTAAATTTCAAGTCACCCTTAATCTCCTACTAGCATTACGTTTTGAGATTAAAGTTGTAGCACACATAGCAGGATTGTTTCAAATTAAGAAGTCCCGTCTTCAAAATGGAAGACGGGACTTCTTTTTTATTATATCATGAACTCATCCATCCTTTTAGCAAAACGATTTGCGATAGATAGCCTATAGATTTGTTCTCTCTTTCTTCTATACCATTCTGTTATATTAACTTCCCCTTTAGGTTCTTCAGGTACAAATAGCACATTCATTTTCATATTTGCACAAAACCAATCTCTCATTTTTATTTCTTCATGTAAAATAACAGGATAAATATCTCTAAGTGTTGGCGTATAAGACTTTCGAGTTTCCTTTGCGTAAACTTCATAATCTTCTCTAGACCCAGTATGTGTAGTTTGCAATGCAAACTTATAAAACGAACCATTATAAATTGGATGAAACAATAACCATGCTAATTTTTTTCCTAGTTCTATGCGCTGTTGTAACGTTTCAAATTGATAAACCGAAAATCCATACATTCTTCCTTCAATTGTTGGGAAGATAACTGCACTAATATGAAGTCTTTCTTGCACTTTAAAAAGTGCAGTATGGAATACATGTTTTTTAAAATATGTGTTCTCAATGACTGGTTTTTGAATTTTATTTTGTTCATTTATAATAAGCGCTGTCATAAGCCTATTCATATCTCTTCTTTCCCAGAAAAGTAACCATTCTTTTTCCATAAAAATTGATACGTTGAAATATTGCAACAAATGAAAGAGAGGTGCACGTCTCTTCTTACTTTCCTCATACAATAATAGCTGAGGAAATGCATCTAAAAAAATAATCCAATTAGCCTGTTCGTACAGAATAAATAAATGTTTTTTTACTGTTCTAGGTAAAACAGTAGCATAATATCTCCCTTCTAAATCAGTCATATTCCAGCCCGCATTTCTCGAAACCATACTCGCTAAAAAGGCCCACCTGATTTCACTATTTCTTAAATAATATTCTTGATAAGATTGTGTCCGAGAAATATTGTCCACATTAGCTATTTCTGTTTTCTTTTTAATATTGTGAATGATTGCTTTTTCTTCCTCTGTACAAAAATTTTTTTCTCGATTTTGTTTCATTTTCATATAATCATTCCATGTAAACATAAATAAGTCATCATACCTTTCATCAAAAAGGTCACATCTTTTTTCATTTTTTGATATAATCACCTTTGTAAGTAATTCTTAGCAAGTTGGGGGTGGACACACTATGACCATTCGTTACCCAAATGGAAAAAGGTATAATCAAGCTTCACAACCTCAAAAAACACCTATAAAAACACATACTTATAGTAATAGAGGTATGTCCCTTGAAGAGGAATTAAATGAAACAAATCAATATTACTTAACCCATAATATTGCATGTGTACATAAAAAGCCTACACCTCTTCAAATTGTAAAAGTAGATTACCCCGCTCGAAGTGCTGCAGTGGTAAAAGAAGCGTATTTTAAACAACCTTCTACAACAGATTACAACGGTGTATACAAAGGGAAATACATCGATTTTGAAGCAAAGGAAACAAAAAATAAAACTAGTTTCCCACTTCAAAACTTCCACCTTCATCAAATTGAACATATGAAGCAAGTGGTTGCTCATAATGGAATTGCATTTGTTATTATTAAATTTACACTTTTTGATGAATTTTATTTACTAGATGCAAAACATATTATTGCATTTTGGAATCGTCAAAATACTGGTGGACGCAAGTCGATTACGAAAGAAGAAATAGAAGAGCATGGATCCTTATTATCATGCGGTTATCACCCTCGGATTGACTATATCCGTGTACTAGACATGGTTTATTTTTCGTGATAGAGTCATCACTAAGGCTCTTTTTTCGACTTTTGGGGGAGAGAATGAAAGGTAGGAGAAAGTATAATGTCAGATAATTATCGTTCTCGTACAGAACGAAATCATGTGAAAAATCAAGAGAAAAAAACACATAAAGAAGAAAAACCAAAGAAAAAAGGCTCCTTTTTCAAGAAATTTCTTATAGGTTGTCTACTTCTTGGTATCGTTGGTCTTGTAGCCGGCGTTTCCGCTTTCTTTGTTATGGTAAAGGATGCTCCAAAATTAGACAAGGCCAAACTTGTTAATCCTTTATCAACAAAGTTTCTTGATAAAAACGGGAATTTCTTCTATGAATACGGTGCTGAAAAACGAACACACGTTACTTATGATCAAATTCCAAAAGTAGTTGAAAATGCATTCCTTGCAACTGAGGATTCGCGTTTCTATGATCATAATGGAATTGATTTTAAACGAACTACAAAAGCAGTTATGGAAAATGTCACTGGTGGTTTCGGTTCCCAAGGTGGTAGTACGATTACACAGCAAGTCGTTAAAAACTACTTTCTAACGATGGACAAAACTGCTAAAAGAAAAGTACAAGAATGGTACTTATCTTACAAATTAGAGCAACAATACTCTAAACATGAGATTTTAGAAATGTACTTAAATAAGATTAATTTAGGTAACCGTTCATACGGTATTGCGACAGCAGCGCAAAAATATTATGGTAAAGATTTAAAAGACTTGCAATTACATGAAGCTGCTATGCTCGCTGGTTTACCCCAAGGTCCAAACATTTATGATCCAACAAAAAAGGAAAATGTTGAACGAGCAACAAATCGTCGTAATGTCGTATTATCATTAATGAATCGACATGGTTATATAACAAAAGAAGAAATGAATAACGCCGTTAAGATCCCAGTAACTGAGGGCCTTCAACCGTCTTCAGAAGTAACTGAGATGAAGTATCAAGCATTTTTAGATGCGGTTGTAAAAGAAGTTGAAAAAGAATATCCTGATGTAAATATCGGTTCAGATGGTTTAACGATTCATACAACACTTGATCAAGATGCTCAAGATTACGCTGAAAAAATTATGGATGGTAATCTTATTAAGTATCCAAACGATCAATTCCAAGGATCATTCGTATTTATGGATACACAATCTGGAGAAGTTCGAGCAATTGGTGCTGGACGTAAAGAAAATAAGTCCACTTTCAAAGGTCATAATATGGCAACTGATTTAAAACGCCAAGTTGGTTCAACAATGAAACCAATTTTCGACTACGGTCCAGCGATTGAGAATCTTCAATGGTCTACTTACCATCAATTAAATGACTCTGAATATACTTATTCGGATGGCACAAAGATTAAAAATGCTACAGGGAGTTTTAAAGGTGACGTTTCACTTCGTGAAGCATTGAAGAAGTCATTAAACATCCCGGCTTTAAAGACAGCTCAAACAGTTGGACTTAATAAATCAAAAGAGTTTGCTGAAGGTTTAGGCATGACATTTGAAAATGGAGTACATGAATCTACTGCAATTGGTAGTAACGATAGTTCTCCATTAGCAGTAGCAGGTGCATATGCAACCTTCGGTAATAGTGGTAACTATAATAAACCACACTTCGTAAAAGAAGTAACCTTCCCGGACGGGAAAAAGAAAAGCTTTAAACCGAAAGAACAACGCGCTATGCAAGACTATACAGCTTACATGGTAACTGACGTTCTTCGTGACGTAGTAAAACCTGGTTCTGGTGGTACAGGACCAACAGCATATGTTTCAGGTGTTGACGTAGCGGGTAAAACTGGAACGCAAAACTTTGATGCAAAAGATCTAAAGAAATACGGCATTCCAGCTGATGCAAACAGGGATAGCTGGTTCGCTGGATATACACCACAATATACGATGGCTGTATGGACTGGTTACGTAAAGAATGGTCCAGAAAACTACATTAGTGATCGTTATACTAAAATTGCACAGCAAATGTTCCAAGTAATGATGAGCAAATTCGCTACAGATAAATCTCGCTTTGAACGTCCTTCTTCTGTACAAGAAATAAACGGAGAATTATACGTAAAAGGTGCGAAAAAAGATGCAATTAAACAAATTAAAGTAGATGCCCCTAGTGGTCTGAATGTCACTTTTGATGGCGCTAGCACAGTTACACTAAACTGGTCTGGACCAGCAGAAGTCGATGCATATGCAGCCAGCTATAAAGCAACTGATGGTTCAAGTGGTAGCCTATCAATAAGTGGTACGACAGCTACTCTTGGTGGTATTAAACCAGGTGTTACTTACAGCTTCTCTGTAGTAGCGAAAAAAGGCACTGGAACAAGCCCAGCAGTTGGTGCATCCTTCACTGCGCCTGGCGGAACTCCAGATGCGAAAAAAGCTGAAGAAGAGGCTAAGAAAAAGGCCGATGAAGAAGCTAAGAAAAAAGCTGATGAAGAAGCCCAGAAAAAGGCTAATGAAGATAAAGTAAAACAAGACGAAGCTAAGAAAAAGGCTGAAGAAGAGGCTAAGAAACAACAAGAACAACAGCAAGAACAACAACGTAAACAGCAAGAAGAAGCTCAAAAGAAAGCTGATGAGGAAGCTAGAAGAAAAGCTGAAGAAGAAGCTAAGAAAAAAGCTGATGAAGAAGCTAAGAAGAAAGCTGAAGAAGAGGCCAAGAAAAAAGCTGAAGAAGAGGCTAAGAAACAACAAGAACAGCAACACCAAAATACCAGAGGAGATACACCTCACGCAGACGGTGCTGTTGTTACAACAGAGTCCTAATATACAAAAAAAGAAGTCCGTTTCTCTTAACGAGAAGCGGACTTCTTTTTTGTTATCATTTTCTTTACATACAGCTTTTCTATTTCGATATACAACTGCGCTAATTGAATATAAGAATGATAATTACTCGGTTTCTTTATAATGAATGAATATCTTTCCATAAAATTAACAGGTTGCACTTTTAATTTATTCGTATTTATTTGCATTTCATTCAAACTATGAACAGGTTGTTCATTTAGCCAATAGACAACCGATAACAAGTGAGCTGCAAAAAGAATCATTGGTCCCTCAGCCTCTTGCTTATTTCTATTTCGAAACAGTATAGCAATGTCTTCATGCTTATTTTTCCATACATTCAACATCGCTGGAATGCTGTTTTCAATTTCCTTCCACGGCTCATACTGTCTTTCAATATCAAATATAAAGTAAGTATTTTGTATTATCTCTTCAAAAGAATTGTCTGTATGATACTTAATTAAATTTACACTTTCTTTAAAAAATGGTAAACAGTGAAATTCTTTCGGTATTTCTATAACTCGCTCCATCCTTTATTTCACCTTCATTCGCTTCTTTCCTTCACGACATACTTCTAACAGTCTGCACTCCTCACATTGCGGTCGTTGTGCTTTACAGTGATAACGTCCAAAGAAAATCATACGATGATGTGTAACTCCCCACTCATCCATCGGTACTTTCTTCATTAATGTTTTTTCTACTTCTAACACCGAATCTTTCCATCTACAAATCGCTAACCGTTTACTCACTCTTTCTACATGCGTATCAACAGCAATTGCCGGGATGCCATACGCTACCGAAACAACTACATTTGCTGTTTTTCTCCCTACTCCTGGTAATTTCGTCAACTCGTCACGGTCTTCTGGAACTTTTCCATTGTAATCATCCAGCAACATCTGACACAATTTTTGAATGTTTTTTGCTTTATTTCTATACAACCCAATAGAACGTATATCTTGTTGTAACTCTTCCAAAGATACACTTAAATAATCTTCTGGTGTTTTATATTTTTGAAATAAATTTTTCGTCACTTTATTTACAAGTGCATCTGTACATTGTGCAGATAGTGCCACCGCGATTACTAATTCAAAAGGATTCTCATGAATTAATTCACAATGTGCTTCTGGATACATATCCGCCATTGTGTCTAAACAATAGCGAATTTGCGTTTTATTTAACATATACTTCCTCCTATATTACTGCTCCAACCAATTATAAAAAGGCACTTTTCCAGTAAATTTCGTCTCTTGTTTTGTCATTTGTTGTGCTCTTTGTTGATTCGCTCTAAATTTTTGACCTTGATTTTGAGCCTGATCTACCGTTTTAATTCCATTCTTTTTCCACTCAAATAAAATACGATCAATATATCGGAAATTTAGTTTTCCACTCATTACAGCTTCTCTAAGAGCCGCTTGAATTAAATTTGGATGATGTTGATCTTGGTCCTCCCACATTCCTAACGTTTCACATTCGAACGGCGAAAGTGGTCTTCCAAATTCTTTTTCAAATACTGTATATAAATTTACTTGCAGCTGTTTTTTTTCTTTTTGCTCTTCCTCTATTGATTCATCCATTAAGAAATGTAATATTTTTTCCCATAACGGTTGTAAAGAATAACTTTCGCACATCATCGCTTCTGATCTTTGTCCACCTTCTAGTGATAAAAACCCTTTTTGAATCAATGCTTGAATTACTTCCATACATTTCATTTCCGTTATCGTCATCCGTTCAGAAATCTCTGATGGAGTCGGAAACGAATTACCTGATTCTAAAAATGTGTGTACATGAAGTACGACCATAAATTCCGTCTCATTTAAACCTAATTTTTTATAATGCATCATAAGTAATTTTGGAATTGCAATGCTTCCCTGCTCAAACCACTGTAACATCATTTTCTTTTTCATCACCAAACACCTCGCTCTCTAGTATAACACACCTTTAGCTATTTCTTTTTGCCACAATTCGTCAAAAAAACCTCCCTATTAATGGGGAGGTTTTTTATATTACATGAATGAAATATAAAATTAAGCTTGCACTTTACTTTTCATAAATGTATGGATACGCTCTAATGCTTTCTCTACTTGTTCAAGAGATGTCGCATATGATAAGCGAACATTATTTGGAGCACCAAATCCTGTACCTGGTACAAGAGCCACTTTTTCCTCTTCTAATAGAGCTTTTGCCCAATCATCAACTGTTGCATATCCTGATAAAGCTACAGCTTCTTTTACGTTAGGGAATAAGTAAAATGCACCTTGCGGTTTAATGCAAGTAAAGCCAGGGATTTGAATTAATTTATCATAAATGATGTTTAATCTCTCTTCAAAGGCTTGACGCATTGTTTCCACAGGTTCTTGTGAGCCTGCATATGCCGCAATTGCGCCGTATTGAGCGATTGAAGTAGGGTTTGACGTACTATGACTCGCTAAGTTCGTCATCGCTTTAATAAGCTGCTTATTTCCTGCAGCATATCCAATACGCCATCCTGTCATAGAATGAGATTTAGATACACCATTAATAATAAGTGTTTGTTCTTTTAATGCATTAGAAAGCTGGGCAATTGAAGTATATTCTACGCCACCATAAATTAATTTTTCATAAATCTCATCAGAAACGATTAAAATATCATGTTCTAAACATACTTCTCCAAGCTGTTGTAATTCTTCTTTGCTATAAATCATTCCTGTTGGATTGCTCGGTGAATTAATAATAACTGCTTTCGTTTTCTCTGTAATTGCCTCACGCAGCTGCTTTGCTGTAATTTTGTACTCATTGTCTTCTAAACCTTCTACATAAACCGGCTTACCGCCAGCAAGCTTTACTTGCTCTGGATAGCTTACCCAGTAAGGAGTTGGGATGATAACTTCATCTCCCTCATCAAGTAATACTTGGAATAATGTATACAATGCATGCTTTGCACCATTACATACAATAATTTCAGATGGATCATACGCAATACCTTGATCGCGAGTAAATTTCTTCACAATTTCTTGTTTTAACGATTGTAATCCACCTGTTGGTGTATACTTCGTATGCCCTTCTAACATCGCTTTATGTGCAGCATCCATAATATGCTCTGGTGTATTAAAGTCAGGTTCCCCTGCCCCTAATGCAATTACATCATGACCCTCTGCTTTTAATGCTTGTGCCTTTGCTGTAATTTCTAAAGTTGAAGACGGTGTTAAAGCAGCTACTCGCTTTGCTAATTTCATTTGTAGTTCCCCCTACATCTATTTTTCAATGCTATATCGTCTTAAAAATTTTCCATCTTTAAATTCAAGATAGTAATAACTATAACGATTGTCATCATCAATATATGTAACTTCCCATAGTGGTACATCATTTTCAAAGCCTAATTTCACTTTCATAATCTCTTTCGGCTTACTTTTTGATTCCTTACTTTCATTGCCGACTTGCTCTATTGTTCTTTGTATAGCCTCTTTTTCAGAAATACCTTCGCTCTTTTTCCTTACTACAGTATCCCCTTTTTTCTCAGGCACCCAAACGATAAGTTGTTCTCCCTTTTCATCTGTACCTTGCACGACTATATATGCAGATTTTCCGTTGTAATAATCAACAGATTTCACCTTTGTAAGCTTTGCTTTTTCTTTAGCAATTTCTACAAATTTCGACTCTTTTGGAATTTTCTTTCCCATCGCTTTATTATAAACATACGCCCCATATATTCCGCTAGCAACGATAACAATAATGATTGCAAAGATCCACTTTTTCATTGTATCACTACGTTCTGTAAATCGTAAATACAGCTGTTTCTTTATCTTTTTCGTCTAATGCTAGTCCGAACATGAGGTCCTGCTCTTTTAACGTACGATTTAAACTATCAACAATTTTATACAAATCCGACGAATATTTAATACGCGTCGTTGATAGTACTTCGATTTTCTTCTCCATGAAAAAACTCCTCCGTTACACAAAAATTTCTAATTATAGAAGAACGCAATGCGGTTACAATAAGAGTACATTCTTTACAACCCCTGCTTCATCACCCATCTATTATAGCAGGACATGTACAGCAAAAAAAGGTTTCAAGTCGAAAACCAACACATTTTGTATACAAGAAGTAAGAAAAATAAAATTCCTCCTACCCACATTTTTTACGCCTGAAGTTTATAAGTACTTCAGGCGTATTTTTCTTCCATTTTTATTCATTTGGTGGTTCTTCTAATTGTACTAACAATTCTTCTAATGGCCCTTCATAAAGAGGTACGTTAGGAATCGATTGTAGAAATCGTTTTCCATAGGAAGAACTCGTCAAACGACGATCTAACACTACTACCGTTCCTGTATCTGTATTCGTTCGAATTAAGCGGCCGAATCCTTGTTTGAAACGTAATATTGCTTGTGGAAGCGCTAATTTAGCAAATACATCTTCACCTTGATTTTTTAGCCACTCACCTTTCGCTTCCATCATCGGCTGATGAGGAGGTGTAAATGGTAGACGGACTATAACAAGACAACTTAAGGCATCTCCTGGAATATCTATTCCTTCCCAGAAACTGCTCGTCCCTAATAAAATTGATTTGTCGAATTCTTGAAACTTTCGAATTAAGCGGCTTCGACTTCTATTATTCACACTTTGGGTCAGTAATAAATACCCCTCTAATTCATCATTATTTTTTAAATTCGCATACGCTTCTTTTAACATTTCATACGAAGTGAATAAAACGAGCATTCTGCCTTTTGTGGCTTTCGCTATCTTTGCAATATGTTCCGATACAGATTCAATATATCGCTCATTACTTACTTGCTTAATAAAAGGTACATCCGTTGACACCATTAATTTCATCTGTTCATCATAACGAAATGGCGACGGAACCTTTAAAGTATTTGGAGCGAAATCATGTAAACCAAGTTCCTCTTTTATATAATCAAACGTATCGTTAACTGTTAGTGTTGCGGATGTAAAAATAACACTCTTTTTTTCTGTTAAAAATTCATCAGCAAATCTTTCACCAATATGAACAGGCTGTGCATATAGAACTGTTGAATGAATCGTCCCTTTCGTTTCAGTCTCCATCCAAGTTACATACGAATTCTTTTCTAATACGAGTAACTGTAATGATTCTGCCATCTTTCTCAGCAACTCAATTAAATGCATAAATTCACCTGTTACAACATGCATCTCCCATTCTAACTTACTTTGCAATATATCCACTTGCTTCTCAAGAGCAGTTACTACCCTTCTTAATTCATATATAAAACGATTTGTTAATTCGACGATACTATCCCACAACTTACCTTTTTCTAGTTCTGCGTTATACCTATAGATGAGCGGCATATTATTCGTTCCTTGCTCTTGCTTTGTTTGTTTAAATATAAAAGTACGTAACATTTGGAAGAGTTCATCCGCATCAAACTTAAGTTCCTTCAAACTATAACTTATCATACGGAAAGTTGAACGAGATGCTTGCTCTGATTTTTTCATCATTTTATATACTTTGGAGAGTACATCTTCTGTTTCTAGTGTCCCAAGACGAGATATAACCAATTGAAAATACATACAAGAGAACTGTTCACCCAATGTTCTACTCGCGGCTTCTTCAATATGGTGAGCTTCATCAAAAATAATATGTTCGCATGAAGCAAACAACGGTTCTTCACTTGAAAAATCTTGAAATAATAACGCATGATTTGTAATAACGATATCTGCAAATAAAGCTTTATTCTTCGCTCGCTGGTAAAAACAACGACTAAACCAATTACTTTGCATACCGCCTGGACTATACGCATCGCTACAAATACGATTCCAAAGTAACTTTCCGCCCTCAGGAATATTTAATTCGTCTCGATCACCTGTTTCAGTTTGCAATAGCCAAACTAAAATCTTCGCCTTTGTAAGTGCCATATCATAATTTTTTTCTTCCTCTTGCAAAGCATACTCAAATTTATGTAAGCATAAATAATGCTTTCTTCCTTTTAGAAGAGCTGCCTCAAATGAAAATGGCATTATTTTTTGTAATAACGGAATTTCTTTTTCTAATATTTGTTGTTGGAGTTGTACCGTTTGTGTACTTATAATGACAGGTTCTTCTTTTCTCTTTGCAAAATAAAGACTAGGAAGCAAATAAGCGAGAGTCTTTCCTGTTCCTGTACCGGCTTCAATTAGTGAAAAACGAGAATCTCTTAACGCCGTATATATCTCTTTCATCATCAGTTGTTGACTTTCTCTTCTTTCAAACTTTGGCATATGTGATTCCAATTTATCCATCGTTTTATTCAAGAAAGCATCAAACTTTGATGAACACGTTTCTCCAAGGTTTAAGGAATAGTTCCGCTTTTTCAGCGCAATATTTCGATGTATTTCATACTCCGCTATATCTTCTTTACCGTGCATTACTTTCTTTAAAATATTTTCAGAAAGCACATCAGCTATATCGCTTTGGAACACATCACTTAATTCATAAAGCGATTGCAACGTGACAAGTGGTAACTTTTCAATTTCATTTAAAAATTGTAAAAATAATTCCGCTGTTGCAAGAGCATCACTATCCGCACGATGTGGTTGATCGTGCTCTAGTTCATGCTTCTTAGCTAAATCACGTAATTTATAACTATCGGCTGTCGGCAAAAGAATTTGAGCCAATTCAACCGTGTCGATTTTCGGACAATGTATTTCTGTATATCCAGCTTGCCTTAATTCTTCATTTAAAAAATTCCAATCAAAGTGAACATTATGCGCAACGAAAGCCGCACCTTGTAATAGCTCAACAATCATCGGGGCTACATCTTGAAATAACGGGGCTTGTTTTACAAGACTTTCATCAATCCCTGTTAATTCTGTAATAAATGGTGGGATCTCTCTCTTTGGATTAACAAAAGACGAAAAAATCTCCAATATCTCTCCATCTTCTACTACAACAGCTGCAATTTGGGTAATTTTATCCTTCCCATCTTTCCAGGAGTTCCCTGTCGTCTCTAAATCAACAACGACATAACGCTTACTCATATATGTAACACCTCAATTTCTTACCTTTCAAACAACAATAATTTATATAATGTTACTATACCACGTTTTATCTCATCTTAATGAAAAGATGCACAAAAAAGCTATCTCCGCAATGGAGATAGCCTTTCTACTTATAATATCGTACCCGCTTTTTCAGCACCTAACATTTCAATAATTTGATTATTATCGTCTAGTACTGCAATTTTTGGTTCTTGTGTATGAATCTCTTCTTCCGTAACTAGCCCATAACAAATAATAATTACTTTGTCCCCTGGTTGTACAAGTCTTGCCGCCGCACCGTTTAAACAAACAACACCACTACCGCGTTCCCCTTTAATAACGTATGTCTCTAAGCGAGCACCATTATTATTATTTACAATTTGGACTTTTTCGTTTTCTACAATATTTACTGCATCCATTAAGTCTTCATCAATTGTAATACTACCTACATAATTTAAATTTGCCTCCGTTACAGTTGCACGATGTAACTTTGCTCTCATCATTGTGCGAAACATAGATGCTCCCCCTTATTTAACCGTTAATGTTATATTGTCAATTAATCTTACATTTTCAAACTTAACTGCAATAGCTAAAATGATTCTTCCTTCGACTTTCTCTACCATTGTTAATGACGGATATGCATATAAATCCGCATAATCTACAGTGCCTTTCGTATGCGTCTCAATATAATCTTTCACAAGATTTGTAATGATTTCCGGATTACGTTCACCTGCCTCAATTCTTTCTTTCGCTATACATAGGCTGCGGTATAAATGAAGAGCTTCTTCACGTTCATCTTGTGATAGGTACACGTTACGAGAACTTTTCGCTAAACCATCTTCTTCCCTTACAATATCAACTGGTACGATTGTAACTGGAATATTGAAATCAGTTACAAATCCTTCAATTACTGCAACTTGTTGAGCATCTTTCATACCGAAATAAGCACGCGTTGGCACCGTAATATTAAATAGTTTCATCAGTACAGTTGCAACACCAGCGAAATGACCAGGTCTTTGTTGACCGCATAATACGTCCGTGCGCTTCACAACTTCTACTGTTGTTGTTTGTTCTGCTGGATACATTTCTTCTACACTCGGATAAAATAAATAATCTACACCGTTTTCTTTTGCTACATTTTCATCTCTATCAATATCACGAGGATATCGATCTAAATCTTCATTTGGGCCGAATTGTAGCGGGTTTACAAATACACTTAAAACTACAATTTCATTTTCTTCTCTTGCCTTACGTAATAAAGTAGCATGGCCTTCATGTAAATAACCCATTGTTGGAACAAAACCAATACTCTTTCCACTTGCACGAAGTTCGCTTGTAATTTGCTGCATCTCTTGCACTGTAGTTACGATTTTCATTATTGTTTTCCTCCGTATAACGCTAAGCATTCTTCCTCTTTCATTGTGAACGAATGTTTTTCTTCAGGAAATTGCCTTGTCTTTACTTCAGTAACATATTGTGAAATCCCACGCACAATCTCCTCTTGAACAGACGTATATTGCTTCACAAATTTCGGAACACGATTTACGCCGTATGAGATAAGATCATGATAAACAAGCACTTGTCCATCTACTTTTTGTCCTGCACCAATCCCAATTGTTGGTATTGTTAGTTGCTCTGAAATAAGTTCTGCTAACTGCATTGGTACACATTCTAACACAAGCGCTATTGCACCAGCTTCTTCACATTTCTTTGCATCTTCTATTAATTTTTTTGCACTCTCCGCATCTTTTCCTTGCACTTTATATCCACCCAACACTCCTACAGATTGAGGGGTTAAACCTAAATGCGCTACAACAGGAATTCCTGCGTTCGTCAAATATTGAATCGTCGATATAACTTCTCCAGCACCTTCTACCTTCAGTGCGTGTGCCCCGCTCTCTTGAACGATGCGACGTGCATTCACCATCGTTTCTTGTAATGATACGTGATACGACATAAATGGCATATCAGTTACAATAAACGTCTCTTTCGCTCCACGGCGTACAGCTTTCGTATGATGAATCATATCCTCTACTGTTACAGGTACTGTTGAATCGTATCCGAGTACAACCATTCCAAGAGAATCTCCAACTAGAATCATATCAACTTCAGCTTCTTCTGCTAATTTAGCAGATGGATAATCATACGCCGTTAGCATTGTAATCGGCTCACCTTGCTCTTTCATCTTCAAAAAATCTGTTTTTGTTTTCAAAAACTACTCCTCCTTTATGCAGGAGAGAGGAGATGGCCGAAATCATATAAAAAACCCCTCTGACCATAAAAGGGCAGAAGGGTTGTGTGTTAGTCGGCATTATTCATCCCTCTGTCCCAGTCCGTTATTGGATCAAGGCAGAATCCAAGTTATTATTTTTCGTATGACTTCGAATCATGGTGCAGTTCGCTCTGATACTGCCCACATTCGAACTAATTATAGCAAACTACAAAAAGGAATTACTACATTTTTTTGAAAAAATAATTTTTTATTCTTATTACGGTATATGAAATTTAACACGAGAGTATATATGCTATACAGTTTTTATGGAGAATTCAATCCTGAAAAGATACATGTTTTTTCAACGCATGCTAAAAAAGTCCAAGTTAATTTTTTCTGTAATCCATTTAACTGTATAGTATAACTCTTAAACTAATGATGCAGGTTAATTGAGGAAAGTACTTAACAAAGGAGAATTGCAGATGTCTATGAACAGGTGGTTATTTCGATTCAGCAGTTTGCTTGTAATGATTGTATGGTGGATGTCTTTAGGATCCTCCCATGTATTTGCCTCAGTTACTGTCGTAACACCCCCCACCGATTTAACGAAAGTGATTGAGGTTGAACTAAATGATGATTACTTTAATCCAAATGTTATCACGATTCCGCTTGAAGGATCAACAACATTACTATTGAAAAATAAAGGTAAAAACGAGCACACCTTTACAGTGAAAAAACTCGGCATTGACGTCGTAATCGAGTCAGGAAAAGAAAAGAATATTACCGTGAAACCTAAAAATACTGGTACATATGAATTAATATGTCGATACCATCTTCTTAAAGGAATGGCAGGCAAAGTAATCGTCAAATAACATGCCCTGCCAACTAGGCGGAAGATATTTTGAAATGAACTTTAAATATGAAAAAAATTTATTATCATGTTACAAATTCAACTCAAAACTATTGAAATAAAAAGAAGTTCCAAAAGAGGAACTTCTTTTACTTAATTTCAATATCTGCAGAATGAATATGATGTACTTTCCCCTCATGATCCTCCAGAAGTAATACACCATCCTCTGTGATTCCTTTTGCTAACCCCGTAATTGTCTCTCTCATCGTTCGAGCGGTAATTTCTTTCCCGATGCTCACAGCGTAACTTTCCCAAAGAATTTTAATGACAGAGAAACCATTTTGTAAATACTCTTCATATAATTTTTCTAGTTGTAAATAGATTTGTTGCATAAGTTCTGCACGAACAATCGGCTTACCTGATTCAATCGCTAATGAAGTAGCAATGTGCTGAATTTCTTCATCAAAATGTTCTTGCTTTTGATTCGCATTAATACCGATGCCCATAATGACAGCATTAATTTTATCAGGATCCGCTTGCATTTCTGTTAATATACCTACAGCCTTTTTACCTTGAATTAAAATATCATTTGGCCATTTTATTCCTACGTTTACACCCGTGCATTTTTCAATTGCCTGTGCAACACTAACGGCCGCTAACAAAGTAAGTTGCGGTGCATGATGAACTGGGATTGATGGGCGTAAAATAATACTCATCCAAATCCCTGTTCCTTTTGGTGAATGCCATTTTCTGCTTAAACGACCTCTTCCCGCTGTTTGTTCTTCTGCTACAACGACTGTTCCTTCTTCTGCACCTTCATAAGCAAGTTTTGCTGCAATGTGCTGCGTTGATTCAACAGTTTCTTCAAAATACACTGTTCTACCAATCCGCTTCGTTTGTAGCCCTAACTGAATTTCATTAGCGGTCACTTTGTCTGGCTTACTTGCAATTCGGTAACCTAATCGACGCACAGCTTCAAGTTCATATCCCTCACTCCGCAGATCCTCCATATGTTTCCACACAGCAGTTCTTGAACAACCAAGTTTATCACTAATTGTTTGGCCGGATACAAACTCGCCATCCGCTTCAGAAAAAACTTGCAATAACTGCTTTCTTATAGTAGATTGCATCCTTGTAGCCACTCCCTTATACGCTCTTTCTCATTAACTACGTTTCCTTGTACGATTGCTTCTTCGATTTTCTGAAGCATCTCAGCAACCCACGGACCAGGCTTTTTGTTTGCCCAGTTTAATAAATCATTACCAGTCACTTTCATTTCTTGACGCTCCTGGATTGGCAATGCATGAAACATTGATTGTACTCGTTCAACAGATGTAGGGTCATAGCGTTCAATCATCGCTTCATATACTCTCTCTGCCATTTCAGCGATATGAATTCCCGTTTTATAAAGAAGGACTGTATCCCAATCCTTCTCCTTTCTAGTACGGATTGTCAATAAAACTGCAACAATATCTTTTATTTTTTTATTCGAAAACTTCCATTGACGTAAAAAGACAGATGGATGTTCTTCTCCGATACAATATAAGAAAAATGCCCACGCCTCAATATCCGTTTCGAAAGAATCCCATTTATACTGCGTAGCTTTTAACAGTCTCTCTTCTGACATTTGTAAATATGGCAAATGAGAAAATAGCTTCGTCTCTACTAATTCTTTGAGACCTTTCACACAATATGTACCAGTTAACAGTTTCTCAAACTCTACTGTAATACGCTCAATTGCTATATGTTCTAGCAAATGCCCATACGTTTCAATCGCTTGCTTCGTTTTCATTTCTAATGAAAAACCTAACGTGCTTACAAACCGAATACCACGCATCATTCGCAGGGCATCTTCTTGAAAACGATCCGTAGCATTTCCAACTGTCACAATTTCTCTCTGTTGAATGGCTTCCTGTCCAGCAAATAAATCGACCATTTTGCCTTCTTCTGTCATAGCAATTGCATTCATCGTGAAATCACGACGTTTTAAATCCTCTTCTAATGAACGAACAAATTGAACACTACTAGGTCTTCGAAAATCTTCATATTCGCTTTCTGTTCGAAAAGTAGTTACCTCATAGGGCTCACCATTTTCTACAACAATTACAGTTCCATGCTCAAGACCAACAGGAACATTTCTTGGGAATATAGCCATCACTTCTTCTGGTAGAGCAGATGTCGCAATATCAATATCTCTAATCGGCCTATCGATAATAAGATCTCGTACGCTCCCACCAACAAAGTAAGCCTCATGTCCTTGTTGCTTTAATGTCTCAATAATAGAACTAGCTTTTTTAAATCTTTCCATTTTTGTCATCCCTTAGTACGTCATAGTAAATCGTTTCATATTGTGAAACAATTTTTTCTGAGCGAAATTGCTCATAAACACTTTCTCTTGCTCGTTCTCCCATATTACGGTGAAGTTCCTCGTCCTTTAATAGCTGAATAGCTTGATTTGCCACTCCTGTTGTATCGCCAACTTCACATAAATATCCTGTTTCCCCGTGTTGAATAACCTCTGGAATACCTCCAACCCGTGTTCCGATACAAGGTACACCACACGCCATTGCTTCTAATAAAACAAGACCAAAACTTTCCTTCTCTGATAGAAGCAACATTAAATCACTCATCGCAAGTAGTTCTGCAACATTATCTTGCTTCCCTAGGAATAAAACGCGATCTTCAATATGTAAATTCTTCACTATCTGTAAAATCGTACAGAATTCTGGTCCGTCTCCAACAAGAAGCAACTTCGCATCTACTTCTTTAACAATTTTAGCAAATGCCTGAACAACATCCTGCACACGTTTCACTTTACGGAAATTCGAAATATGAATAAGTACTTTTTCACTCTCACTTATACCATATTCTTTCTTTAATTGAGACATATTACGCTTGAAATATACACGTTCGTCTATAAAGTTATATACCGTTTGAATTTCTTTACTTGGTTTTACAAGCTCATGTGTTTCGTTAATTAATGAATGCGAGACAGCAGTAACAACATCCGATTGCTCAATACCAAAACGAATTAAATTATTTAACGAAGGGTCGGAACCTAACACAGTAATATCTGTTCCATGTAAGGTTGTAACAATTTTAATACGCTCTCCGATCATTTGTTTTGCTAAATATGCACAAATTGCATGTGGTATTGCGTAATGCACATGTAAAATGTCTAAGTTTTCTCTTTGTGCAACCTCGGCCATTTTACTTGCTAACGCTAAATCGTATGGTGGATATTGAAATACAGAGTATTGATTTACCGTCACTTCATGAAAATAAATGTTTGGATATACTTTATTTAACCGGAATGGTAAACCCGATGTAATAAAGTGAATTTCATGCCCACGTTCCGCCAATTGCTTTCCTAATTCTGTTCCAACAACTCCAGAACCACCTACAGAAGGATAACATGTAATACCTATTTTTAATTTCATTTACATCCCCCTAATAAATCAGCATGTAATAAAACCGGTTTCTTACTCATAAATCCCTCGGCATACAAGACTCCAACTTCTTTTCCAAACATCTTCTCACGAGCAATCACAGTTTCAACGTAACCTTCTGTTAACGGTGTCTTAACACCATCACTCCCTGTTGAAAACTGACTTTCATACGCTTCTAATGCTTCCACCTTTATAGAGAGGTACTCACTTATATCTATACAAAAATTCGGTTTATGAAAACCATTAATCATATAATTATAAAAAGACTCCACACGATGTGGTGAAAGTTCCGGCATATATTTACGGATTCCTGCTGAAAAAATAGCCTCTTCCACAAGCTTTGCACAATTTGCATGATCTGGATGGCGATCTTCATAGTACGGCGCAAAAACTAGTTTTGGTTTATATGTACGGATCACCTTGACAATTTCACGTATATACTCTTCTTTCATATACAAACCACGGTCTGGCATCGCTAAATTCAGCCTCGTTTTTACTCCCATTATACGAGCTGCGACCTTCGCTTCTTCTTTTCTCAACTCTATCGTTCCATTTGAAGAAAGATCAGCTTCTGTTAAATCACAAATACCTACTTCATACCCTTGCTTTGTATATTTAGCGATGGTACCAGCCATGCCGATTTCAACATCATCGGCATGAGCACCAAACGCTAATATATGTAATCCACTCATAATTGTTCCCCTCATTTTCTTAACTTACGATAATCTAAATCTCCTCGCTCTAATGCGTGCATTAACATTTCAGCACTTGCCATATTCGTTGCAAGTGGAATCGCATATACATCACATAAACGAAGTAATGCATTCACATCCGGTTCATGCGGCTGTGCTGTTAATGGATCGCGGAAGAAAATCACCATATCTAAATCGTTCTTTGCAATCATTGCACCAATTTCTTGATCTCCACCAAGAGGGCCAGATTGATATCTTGTTACAACTAATCCAGTCGCTTCCATAATGCGAAGCCCTGTCGTTCCTGTTGCAAATAATTCATGTTGTTCAAAAATTGGTTTATATGCGTATGCAAACGAAACCATATCATTTTTCTTTTTGTCATGTGCGATTAAGGCAATTTTCATCCGTTGTCTCCCCTTTAGTCGATAATATTTTCTAAACCGTACACAAGATGATCAAGGTTCATTACTGTCTCAATTGATAGTTTTACACCTGACATAAATGATGCACGATTGAATGAATCATGACGAACTGTTAACATTTGTCCATCTCCACCAAACATTACTTCTTGGTGTGCAATAAGCCCTGGCAAACGTACACTATGAATGTGAATACCGTCTACATTTGCACCTCGTGCACCTGCTAGTTGCTCTACTTCATTTGGATGACCTTGCTGCTTTGATTCACGATTTTGGCGAATTAACTCTACCGTTTTTACAGCTGTACCAGATGGTGCGTCTAATTTTTGATCATGATGTAATTCAATTACCTCAACATCTTGGAAATATTTCGCTGCCATTTGTGAGAATTTCATCATAAGAACTGCACCAATTGCAAAGTTTGGAGCAATAATTGTTCCTACTGCTTTTTCTTTTGCATTCTCTGTTAAACGTGTCAATTCTTCTTCTGTAAATCCAGTTGTACCAATAACCGAACGAAGTCCACGCTCAACTGCAAGTGTAACGTGTTGTTTCCCCACTTCTGGTGTTGTTAAATCTAACAACACATCTGCTTCTACTTCATCTAAACAAGTATGTAAATCAGCGTAAATCGGCGCATGTAATGCTGGCATGCCAGGTAAATCAGAAATCTTCTCACCACCATGCTTATAATCCACTGCTGCTACTAAATTAAAATGTTCCGTTCTTTCCATAAGAAGGACTGCTTCATGTCCCATACGTCCTCTTGGTCCGGCGATAATTACTTTAATTTCTTTCATTATTCTTTCTCTCCCTCATCAATACGTGTCCAGCGATCTTTATCACGTGTATTAAATTTATTCATTACAATGTTATGTGCTGTCTCTAAATCAATATTTAAACTATTTGCCATACAAATCATAACAAATAATACATCTCCAAGCTCTTCTTCAATACTTCTTTCTTTTTCAGTTGTTTTCTTAGGTTTCTCACCATAATAATGATTTACCTCTCTTGCAAGCTCTCCCATTTCTTCCGTTAAACGAGCCATCATTGCAAGCGGACTGAAATAACCTTCTTTAAACTGACCAATATATGCATCTACTTCTTTCTGCATATCTTTCATCGTTTTTGCTTCCATACTATTCACCTCTAATCCTTCCTCTTTCATGTTAGCCAATTCATCGCGATTTGACAAATATTATTCCCCGCCAAACACCTATTTGCGACCCATTTTTGGATAGACTATAATAAAGTGAAACTTCTTTTGTGATTTTTTTGCAAAAGATTAGTTGAACTAATCGGGTTCCTACGGCTGGTTTGCCTTTCTTCAGAGGTTTATCTCCTACCAGCCGTTGGTACGGGGTAAAGTGAAACTTCTTTTGCGATTTTTGCAAAAGAAGTTTCACTTTACACAAAAAATCAGCCCACATCAATCAGGTTCTTACTATTTTCACTAGCAACTAGAAATTACTTATTATTATGTTTTACCGTTTCAGCGGAGCAATGCAATCATTACATAATTAGGGGGATTTCTATATGACATCAAAATTGAAGATGCGAAATATTATTTTTATTTTAATTGGTTCCGCTATATTTTCTTTCGGTATTGTCAATATCAATATTGAAAACCACCTTGCAGAGGGTGGGTTTACTGGTATTACACTATTATTGTATTTTTTATTTAAGTTTGATCCTTCCTACTCAAACTTAATTTTAAATATCCCTATATTTTTTATTGGCTGGAGGTTACTTGGCAGAACGACATTTTTATATACATTAATTGGAACCTTTAGCGTATCTTTATTTCTATGGATTTTCCAGCGTTACGAAGTACTCAACTTACATTTAAACTTGCAAAATGATATGACACTCGCAGCTTTATTCGCCGGGGCATTTATCGGTATCGGCCTTGGAATAATATTTAAATATGGCGGGACTACTGGCGGTGTAGATATTATCGCACGACTAGCGCACAAATATGTTGGCTGGAGTATGGGGAAAACAATGTTTATGTTTGATGCTGTCGTTATCGTCGTCTCTATTCTTACCTATTTATCATACCGTGAGGGCATGTATACGCTAGTTGCTGTTTTTATCGGTGCTAAAGTCATTGATTTTATGCAAGAAGGAGCTTATGCTGCCAAAGGAGCGACTATTATCTCAGAGAAAAACGATGAAATTGCTGCCAAAATTTTATCTGAAATGGAGCGCGGAGCAACCTTTTTAAAAGCTGTTGGATCGTATACAAAAGTGGAACGTAATGTATTGTATTGCGTTGTTGCTAAAAATGAAATCGTGAAATTAAAGAATATCATTACTTCTGTAGATCCTCATGCTTTTGTCGCTGTAAGTGATGTACATGATGTAGTTGGTGAAGGGTTTACGTTAGATGAAAATAAAAACCCTTTACATAATTAAATATAACTAGAAAAGCGCCTTAGCTTTTCTAGTTTTTTATTACAAGTCTTTTAAGCTTCTCAAAATCCTCATGAATAAGCTCCAATAAACTCCGATTATAAAAAATGGAAGCTGGATGAAAAGTCGGAAAAACATGATATTCTTTCTCTGACCATGTAAACTCTGCACTTTGCATATCCTTTAATTTTTGAATGGGCTGTTTTAATAATTGCCCGTGTACATCTGTGATTTTTTTATTTTTTCCTGTTAAACGTTGAAGACCGATATTTCCAAGCGTGACGATAAGCTTCGGATGTATTTTCTCTAATTCATAATCTAACAAAGGCGCATGGGCAACTATTTCTCCCTGATTTGGCGTTCTATTATACTTTTTTTGTATGATTTCACCATTTCGTTCTTTTTTCTCTCGCCATTTATAAGGTCTACTCCGAACAGCGCTCGTAATATATACTTCTTCCCTTGTAACGTGGATACGCTCTAAAAAAACCATTAATTGTTTTCCCGCCCTCCCGCTAAACGGAATCCCATTATGAATTTCTGTTTCACCAGGTGCTTCTCCTAACAACATAAATTTGGGATTTTCAGGACCTTGTCCACTTAAAAAACCTTCTAGTTGATAAGGAGCACTACGCTTTTGCACTTGTTTTACTAAATGGTCTGGATATTTCATTTCCCCCACCACCTTTCCGCATTACTTCTATTATTTCTATTTGCAATACATTATATAATTCAATCCACACAACAAAAAAAGACTATCAAAATTGATAGTCTTTAGTCGTCGCTACGCTGCATACCAGTATACATTAATACGAGACGTAATAATTCAAATACCGCTACAGCTGCAGCTGCTACATATGTTAATGCTGCCGCATTTAATACTTTACGAGCTTGCCCATATTCATCTGTTGATACAATACCTAACGCTTCAATTTGTTGCATTGCGCGCTTTGACGCATCAAACTCAACTGGCAATGTAACGAGCTGGAACACAACACCTGCTGCCATTAAAATGATACCTAATAACAATAGTTTTGACATTGTCGCAAATATACCAATCATAATAAATACCCATGATATATTCGATCCAAAATTAGCCACAGGAACTAACGAATGACGAATACGCATAAAGTTATAATCTTGTGCATCTTGAATTGCGTGTCCTACTTCGTGTGCTGCAACTGCTGTACCAGCAACTGAATGTCCATAATAGTTATCTGTTGATAATCGAACCGTCTTAGCGGTTGGATCATAATGGTCTGATAAATGACCTGGTGTTTCTTCTACAGCTACGTTGTATAATCCATTTTCATCTAAAATTTTTCGAGCCACTTCCGCTCCTGTCATACCTGATGTTGAATAAACTTGTGAATACTTGCTATAGGCACTACGTACTCTTGACTGTGCATACAACGGTATGATCATTATGATCGCGAAGTAAATTAAATAAAACATCATGAACCTCCATTGAAGTTTTAATTATAGTACTTCTCATTCTATTTTCTTCTGCCACTATTGTCAATGAATAAACCTTACAATCCATATCTTTATTTATTGCATTATCTATTTTTAGAATGTACATTACTTTTTCTTTTTTCTCTCTCTCCTTTATACTTTCTCCATCCAACATAAGTTAATGTGAATAAAATAAGTCCCCCAGTAATTGTCATAAACCAAATGAGAGAGGGTGCAATTTCATCTTTTTTTACTGTGTGAAATATCTTTTGCAAATCCCCTTTAATAATCCCTAATTGCATTTGGCCGCCTTTCGTTTTTAACATAACGTTACGAAATTCATCTAAATAAGATAAATGAACATTTACACGCTGGACCTCGTTTTCTGGCAAAGCAATCATTAAGCTTGGATAAATAATATTGAATTCATTTAAAAACGTATTTAACGTTTGTTGAAACTGCCCAGCATCTTCTTTTTCCATCGCTTTTTCCATTTGAGAAAAGGCATCCATTACTTTCCTTTCTCTTTCCATCCAAAGTGGTTGATATTTCGATACTTGTGCATCAACAGCAAGTTGTAATGCCAGCACATTATCAATTTTAGCTTGCTTACCTAAACCTTCTTCAGAGAGCGATTGTTGCGCCTTATCGTAAGCTAAAGAAATAACTCTAACTTGATCTGGTGTTACTTCCTGCTTCTTTTCATTCCCCTTTATTAAAAACTGCTCCGAGAAATGTTGTAATACTTGTACCGCTTTTTCATCTTCATTACGCTTCACTAACTGTAACGAGTCGTCTAACAACCCTGTTAGCTCATTCCACTCTTCAGCATATATACGTAACGGAAACATTATAATTAGAAATGCTATCAATCCAATTAATGTTCTCTTCATCCCGGTCCCCCCTTAACTACTAGTACAAAATATGTTAATTTGGACAAGAATAGAACAGAACTAGACCGAAAAATATATTATCGTTTTACAAAGAAAAAAATTCTCTTTAAGCAGAGAATTTTTTCTGTGACATCCTTTTCTTTTTTACGAGATATCTATATAAGCTGTAACAAAGTATACTCCCACCTAAAATGAATAATAAAATAGCACACGCAGCATGCATAAAGAACTCTTCTGGTAACATTAATATAATTGGATCCTTTTCAGGATCAAAAACCCAATAATCATTACTAAATAAAAGTTTATGGAATAATACAAAACTCTTTTCAAAATTAATAGCAATTGGTAACATAAGCGCTATCGGAAAAATGATTGTTAAAATCGATCCGTGCAGTAAAAACTTTTCATTTTTCTTTTTTAATAAATAAATTCCGCCTATCACTGCAATCATAATTGTCGCATACATCACATATTGAATCTTTACTAAAATATTTTTAACATCTACAAAATGAATACGGCCATTTGTGGACATATCTAATGTGGGCAAATGTAATGCTCCGTCATAAAACGGGGATAAATATGTAATAAGCACATCGTAATTTCTTTTAATTTCATCCTTCGTCATATCCGCTAAATCAGGAATATTTAAAAAATCAATTTCAAAATAATACAACCATTTTCCATATACAACTGCCGTTGTTGCGAGTGCAAAAATAGAAAATGCTATGCTATATGAAACAACTAAAGTAATCAATCGATCCAATATTTTTGTACCACTCTTATTTTTCTCCATGTTCTCCCCCTAAATGTTCTAACCATCATAAAGAAAATTGTTTTCTTTGCTCACGTAAGCAACAATAATATGTAATACATAGTACAGCAATACTTAACCAAAACGTAAAATAACCAATTTCCTCTACAAACAAATGCATAATTCCATATCGCGGCATTTGCCAAAATAAATAATCAATTGCATCGTTATGCAACGTCCACACAGCTGCTACTATAAAATGCCATTTTTTTATACGATAGAATGGAGCATATAAAAATCCTTGTATTGCCATCGCGAAGTGCGAAAGCATTAACATGTAGCCCATAAGGCCTATAGGCCCTTTTACGTAAATCATAATCGCGTTTACAACAACAGCCCAAATACCATATTTTATTAAAGTTACAATCGCTAACGCTTCTATTAATCCCCAGTTTCTCTTTGCCAAAAAAGCAATTAAAACAAAGACAAAAAAGAGAGTCGCCATAGGACTATCTGGTACAAACGGGCAAAATATAGGTGACGTTTCTTTCAATTGATTTCCGTACCATATAAATCCATAAATTGTACCTAATAAGTTAACAATTAATAAAAATAATAATACCGAGCGTTGTCTTAACATTGCATACAAGTACACCAATCCGTATGTCCAACACCTTTCAAGCAAAGTAATTCATTCACTAAATCCTACTCTATTATAACAAACTTCATCCAACTAAATAGAAAAGCTGACTACAAATTTTGTAGTCAGCTTTTTTATTATTTTTTATTATACTTTGCAACGAATTCCGAAAGCTTCTTCAGTTCCTCATCCGTACCTTTAAATACACCTTTAGGCATTGAACCTTTTCCCTCTTTCGCAATTTTAGCAATTTCTTCTGGCTTTAAAGTTAAGTTTTGCAGTGCCGGTGCTGCTGCCCCGCCTTGTAAATTGTCACCATGACATGTTAAACAAGTATTTTTTTGCATTAATTTATAGCCATCATCATTTTTATCAACTGGCGCTGTTTTTACAATTGCTCCTTGTTTTTTTGCAGCTTCCCAGTCGTGGTGTGCTACAGATTCCCAAGTTAAAAAGATAATCGATGCAATTGCTAAAAGCATAAATCCAGTTGCCACAGGACGCTTCAATGGACGTCTTTCTGGACCTCGATCAAGAAATGGAGCTAACAGTAATGCTCCAAACGCAATCCCTGGCATAATAAATGCTCCAATTACAGTAAATGAACCGGAAGCATACGAATACTTTAATAACTGATACAAGAATAAGAAATACCAATCTGGAAGTGGTATATATCCAGCATCTGTTGGGTCCGCCATTCTCTCAAGCGGCGACGGATGCGCCACTGTTAAACATAAATAACCGATTAAAAAAACTGCACCAACCATCCATTCTTTTAACAAGAAGTTCGGCCAAAATGCTTCTGTTTTCCCTGGGTATTCAGAATAGTCTTTTGGAATATTTGGTTTCCGAGCTACTGGTACCCGAGAATCTCCTACAAACTTCATCCCTTTGCCGCGATGCATAATCTCCCTCCTTTAGTTCTTTCCCCTTTAATTTAGCAATCTCTTATAGTGGACCGGAAATACCTTGTTTGCGAATCATGATGAAGTGGAAGGCCATTAAACCTAGAAGTGCTGCTGGTAAGAAGAAGACGTGAATAGCAAAGAAGCGAGTTAATGTTTGAGCGCCAACAATTTCGGAATGACCAGCGAGTAATGTTTTAATATAAGGACCAATGAGCGGTGTTTGCTCTGCAATTTGAATCCCTACTTTTGTAGCAAATAAAGCTTTCATATCCCACGGTAATAAATATCCGGTAAAACCAAGACCTAACATAACAAAGAAAATAAGAACACCAACAATCCAGTTTAACTCACGGGGCTTTTTATACGCACCTTGGAAGAAAACTCTGAGTGTATGTAAAAACATCATTACAATTACGAGACTAGCACCCCAGTGGTGCATACCACGAACAATTTGCCCATAAGCAACTTCATTTTGTAAATAGTAAACTGATTCCCAAGCATTTTTAATATCAGGCACATAATACATCGTCAAAAACATTCCAGATAAAATTTGAATTACAGTAACGAAAAAGGTAAGTCCTCCAAAGCAATAGACGAATGCAGAAAAGTGATGTGCCGGGTTTACATGTTCAGGTACTTCATGATCAGCGATATCACGCCATATTGGTGTAATATCTAATCTTTCATCCACCCAATCATAAATTTTATTTAACATCTACTTTGCACCCCCTCTTGGCTTCGCTTTTCCTAGATACAGCGTTCCATCTTTCACTTTAGACTCGTACACATCAAGCGGAGCAAGGGGTGGCGTACCTTTAATGTTCATCCCATCTTTTGTATAACGACCCCCGTGACATGGGCAAAAGAATTGATTCGGATGTGCTTTGTCCGAATTCCAGTTAACTGTACATCCTAAATGTTTACATACTGGAGAGAACGCAACAATGTCTCCGCTTTCATCTTTATGAACCCAAGCTGATTTTGGTTCTTCAGACTTGTACCAACCATCAACCTGCTTCACTTTAAAATCGAAACGCTTCGGCTCTGTTGTAATATCCTTTACTTGCGCAACAGCAACCATATCCGTTCCCGCTTCTTTTCTTAACACCGGATCAAGCGCAAATCGCGTCATCGGCATTAAAATACCGGCAGCCATAAAGCCTCCTACCCCTGTGAGTGTGTAATTTAAAAATTGTCTTCTTGACACGCGATGTTCTTTCTCGCTCACGAAAATTTCCCCCCTCTATCAGAAATTGTCCCCTCGTGATAAATTATATAAAAAATAAAAACTAGGACACTATCATGATATAATACGCTCATGCACAGGTCAATATCATACTACTCATAATAATAAGAACTTTCTGTTTATTATGAGTTTCCCCATTTCTCTTCCAACATCACCATTATATTTTTTATATGTGCATGAATAACTTCTCTTTTTGCTTGATCACTAAATTGTTCTAATGCTAATGAAGGAAACCAAAACAAATCTCCCTGTAACTCTTGCATATCCTCTTTCCATGAAAAATCACTTGTAACATAAGCAATATGCTTAAAACCTTCACTTCGTAAATGATTTGTCCATTCTTGCAAACGACCTTTTTCATTCTTTTGACTTTCTACCAAATACGTAAACGCAGGCAGTAAAAGCACTCTTCCCTTATACTCTCTTTCCAATTCCGTGCTCAACAATTCGATAAATTCACCTTGTTCTACAACCATTTTCATTTCTTTTGCTGCCGAAATTGATAACAGCGGTATTACTCCTGTATCAACATACTCTCTTGCTTGCTCAAACTGTTCCACATCTTTTACAATCCACTTCAAATTCCTTCCCTCCTTCACTTACAAATGACAGAACTTTCACTTTATATATATTAAACCATACTAAAAGAGGTAAAAAAAGAAAAACTACCCAATATAGGTAGTTTTTCTTGATGAAAGTCTGAAATTTGTAAAAATTTATTAATCCAAATAAATTCTATAAAGTTTTTAACTCTGCCGTTAATCTATGAAACGCTTCCTTATCTTGCTTATCTAACGCTTCATCAATTTGTTTCAAAAGGCGTTCTCTCCTAAACGAAAATACACTTTCTTCCAAAAACCTTTCTGCAAGTAAACGATCTTTTTCATTTACTTCAATATGCTTTGGTAGATATGGGTTTTCTTCTAATACAGCTACATAATTCGCATTTTGAAACGATGATTTAAAGTTGAGTTGAATATAAATATCCTCATCTCGATTTAAACGAATATCATGAAACGATTTTTCAGCATCTGTTGTCATAACATTTTGTTTAAAAAAGTGAAACGGTGTGTCTTTCACACAATTCGCTGACATCACTAAGCCACGCGGACAATATTTTGCATGCTCTACGAAGTGGACTTTATGCATCAATTGGTCGTGACTCATTAAATAATTCAGAATCCATACACATTCACGCTGTTTCAGTTGGTAATTATTCAAAAACCATTTTACAAAATCCTTCTTCTCGTTTACAGAAACAGGGGTATTCATAGCAATTAAGTCCCTCCTCTGTCTTTCTCTTTTCTTTTTAGATTCAAGAAGCGGCATTCAGTTTCCTTCCAACTTATGAAAAATCCTCTAAATTATATAACAACTCTTCAATATGAATTTGTGTCGGGTCTAGTTGTAATAACTGGGTAAATACTTCTTTCGCCTCTTTTCGGTTTCCTTCTTCCAATAAGAAATAACCGTACTCTTCTAAGAAGTCTGGATGATTCTTAAAAGAAGTATATGCACTTTCATAGTGTTTTAATGCATCCGAATACATTTCTAATTGTTTTTTTGCATACGCAAGATCCCAAAGTAGTTGTGTATCTGGTTCTCCACTATCAATAGCACGCTCTACAATTGCAATTAACTCTTCGTACTTTTCTTGTTCTTTTAAGATATATGCATATTTTAATGTTCCACCTAAATGCCCTGGATCTAACTCAAGCGCTTTTTGAAGAACTTCCTCTGCTTCTACTATTTTTCCTAATTTCGCCGCAATGTTCGCTAACTCTACATAAAATGGAACTGAAAGCTCATCTACTTTAATTCCTTCATGAAGCGTTTCATAGCTTTCTTGAAGCATTCCTTCTTTTTCATAGCTTTTCGCTAAATACATGTACAGTGATGCGTACTCAGGGTCTAATTCTTTTAGTTCTTGCCAAGCACCAATTGCTCTCTGATATTCTTCACCTTGGTATAATGTGAAGGCATATCCAAATAATGAGTGAATATCTTTTTGTTCCTCTAGGCCTGCTTCATAATAAGAAATCGCTTCTTCCCAGTTTCCGATCGCGCTTAACGTTTCTGCGAGGCGAAGTGCGATCACAACACCACCCATTACTTTATGTTCCGCTAATAGCGATTCATAATAAGTAATTGCCTTTTGTTCTTCACCTTTACTACTATATAATTCTGCTAACCCAAACGTAATAACAGGTTCATCAGGCATCATTTCTTTCGCCTTTAATAGTTTTTGCTCTGCTACATCATCAAAACCTTGCATTTGGAATAAATCTGCAACAAGTAATAACGATTGAACATATAAATCGTCATTTTCTGGAATATCATGAAGCACTTCAATCGCTTCATCTTCTTTATCTAGATCAATATATAATTCTGCTAAAAATACAGTGAATTCACTTTCTTCTGGATACAGTAAACGTAAGTCTTCAGTAATTGCTAATGCCTCATCTGTAAATCCAAGTGTATGATAGTAACGAGCGATATCATACTTCTCTTCATCATTCGCAATTTTTAATTGTTCTTTTAATAATTGTAATCCTTTTTCTGCTTCACCATTTTCAATATATGAAACAGCTTGTTCAAACTTTTGCATAAACGTCTCCTTTAATTCTAAAAAATATTCTCTTCTGTTCATTTATCATAAGCAACTCACTGTTAGAACGCAACCTTTAGAATGAGCATGCTTCTTCTTATACTTCTTCCTACAGAGTAGTTAATTGTTCAAAAGGTTCGGATATGACACCGATACCTTATCATCATCTTCTATTGTACCGCTTTCTTTTATGACCGTGCAAATAACTTCTCTCACTAATTATCAAGCCATACAAACCGTGGTTTACAGAATAACTTAATTAGCAGTCTTCAACCTTTATTTTGAATGCGATAAAAAAGGCTCCTATAATAGGAGCCTTCACAATCTCTTAAGAATATGTTTCTTCTTTCTGTACTTGCTCATTTACAAGCTCTTTCAGTAACTCTATAATTTCATCATTTTCTTCCTTCAAACCGACAGTAATACGAATACCATCATCGATACCAAATGCAGCACCAGAACGAACGATATATCCTTTTTTCATTAATCGTTCGAAAGCTTCATTACCTGGTATACCGAGTTTTAAGAAAATGAAATTTGTTTGAGATGGATAATAGAATACGTTATATTCTTTACAAAATGCATAATACTGATTTAAACCTTCAGCATTCTTTTGCACACAATCTTGTAAAAAAGCTTGATCTTCTAATGCAGCGAGTGCTACAGATTGGGCTACAGTTGATGTATTGAATGGTAACCTAGCTACTTCTAGCTGTCCGATTAACTTCGCATCCCCAATCGCATATCCGATACGAAAAGCAGCTAAACCATATGCTTTTGAAAACGTGCGTAAAACCATAAGATTTTCATACTTTTCAAGAAGTGGTAATGTTTGCGGATAGTCTTCTGCTTCCGCGTATTCATAATATGCTTCGTCCATAATAACGAGAGCCGACTTAGGAACTGATTCTAAAAATGAAAGTAATTTTTGTTTCTCAACATATGTACCTGTTGGATTATTCGGATTACAAATCCATACAATTTTCGTTTTCTCATCTACTTGCTCTAGCATTGCATCTAAATCGTGAATACCATCTTTAAGTGATACTTCACGAACTTCTGCTCCTTCAATAACAGCATGGTGATGATATTGTGAAAACGTAGGATTCGCCATTACAACGTTTGTTCCTTCATGTAGTAACGCTCGGCTAATCATTTGAATGACTTCATCTAATCCACTACCAAATAGTAGTTGTTCTGCTTTTACACCTAAATGTTCCGCTATTTTTGTCCGAAGTTCAAAGGCATATCCATCTGGATAAAGGGCATATTGGCTCGCTAAAGAAGTTAATGCTTCTGTCACACGTGCTGAGCAACCGAATGGATTTTCGTTGGATGCTAATTTCACAATTTTTGATAAACCATATTCTCGTTTTACTTCTTCAATGTTTTTCCCAGGCACATACGCTCTCAAAGTTAACAATTGCTCTTTCACTCTCATTTTTCTTCCCCCAGTCATTTCATTCAATTTGATTACAATACGGTTATAGCCCCTTACTGTAATCTTTTGTCATAACCGTCACTATTACGAGAATACCTCTAAATGAGCACTTCACAGCACTTCGCTATCATTTTAAACCATATCTTTTTGAAATGCCTCTAACGCAATATGAACAGTCTCATCTGAAATAGATACGACATTCACTACCCCATATTCCTGCATAAGCACCATATGAATTGCTCCTGCATTTGCTTTCTTATCTTGTTTCATCAATTGAACGAGGCGCTCTACATTCAAATCTCCTGGCATTTTTGGATAGCCGTATTTCAAGAACCACTGCTTCATATCTTCATAAGCAAGATCAACCTTGTACACTTGCTCACTTAAAAATATGGCGAATAACATTCCAACCGCTACACCGTCACCGTGAGTAATATTTCCATACCCTAGCTCTTTTTCAAGAGCATGTCCTAACGTATGTCCAAAATTCAAATGAGCACGTACACCCTTCTCTGTTTCATCTTGTGACACAACATTTGCCTTTACAGGAATCGCCTTCGTTAATATATGGATTAACTTCTCATCATGAAGATCCGCTAATGTTTGCACTTCTTCTTTTAACCAATAGTATAGCTCCACATCACCGATAAGAGCATGCTTTATCACCTCTGCATAACCTGAACGCCACTCTTTTTCAGGAAGAGACTGTAAAAACGGTGTATGATATACAACTGCTTCTGGCTGATGGAATGCACCAATCATATTTTTACCTAACGGATGGTTAATCGCTACTTTCCCACCCACTGCGCTATCGTGCGCTAATAAAGTTGTCGGAACCTGCACAAAGCGAATACCACGCATAAACGATGCAGCAACAAAACCAGCTAAATCTCCAATCATTCCGCCTCCAAGTGCAAGAATTAAAGAATTTCTATCTAATTTATTTTCAAGAGCTGACGTATGAGCCGCATAGAAATTTTCGAAAGACTTCTCTTTTTCGCCACTTGGTACAACAAACGAAAACACGTGCTGCTCTACTTGTAATGCATCGATAACTGTCTGTAAATGTAGTGATGCAACAGCTTCATCTGAAATAATCATTACGTTAGATACCGCTGGCTGCATATTTTGAACGATCGTTGTTAAGTTTGACAACACTTCTTTACCAACATGTACATCATATTCTTTTGATTTCGTTTGAATATGTATGTTTCCCATTAAAATCCCCTCGCATATTCATTATGTTTCTCAATATTTTCACGAATTAGTTCCATACGATCTAATCCGAATTGTTCTATTAAAGCTGTCGCTAATTCCCAAGCCACAACCGCTTCTGCAACGACACTAGCTGCTGGCACTGCACAACTATCTGAACGTTCAATGCTCGCTGTAAAAGGCTCTTTCGTATCAATATCTACACTTTGAAGAGGTTTATAAAGTGTAGGTATCGGTTTCATCACACCGCGCACAACAATTGGCATTCCAGTCGTCATACCGCCTTCTAATCCACCTGCATTATTTGTTCTTCGTGTATATCCATGCTCCTCATTCCACAGAATTTCATCATGAACTTCACTTCCTGGTCTATGCGCTGCTTCAAAACCAATTCCAATCTCGACACCTTTAAAAGCATTAATACTCATAATTGCAGCTGCTAATTTCGCATCCAGTTTTCGATCATAATGCACGTAGCTACCTACTCCAATTGGCATCCCTTCCACAATTACTTCAACGATTCCACCAATTGAATCACCATTTGCTTTCGCATCATCAATCGCTTTCATCATTTGGTTACCAGCTTCGTCATCTAAGCAACGTACAGGAGATGCTTCGGTAATACTCTTTAATTCTTCAATTGAACTATACGTAATCTCCTTAGCTTGTACACCGCCAATTTCAATTACATGGCCCGCTACTTTAATACCAAGTTCTGCTAACACCTTTTTAGCAACCGCACCAGCAGCAACACGCACCGTCGTTTCGCGCGCTGACGAACGTTCCAGTACATTCCTCATATCTCTATGACCATATTTAATCGCACCGTTTAAATCAGCATGCCCAGGCCTTGGTTTTGTCACTTTCCTTTTCATCTCTTTTTCTTCTTGCTCAGTTAAAGGCTCCGCCCCCATAATTTTTGTCCAGTGTGCAAAATCACGATTTTCAACAACAAGTGCAATAGGGGAACCTAATGTTTCTCCATGTCTAACACCACTTAAAATTTGCACTTGATCCGTTTCAATTTGCATGCGTCTACCGCGCCCATATCCCTTTTGCCTTCTAGCTAACTCTTCGTTTATATCATCTGCTACTAAAGACAATCCTGCCGGAACACCTTCTATAATCGTTGTAAGTTGTGGACCATGAGATTCACCAGCTGTAATATATCGCATACGTTATTCCTCTTTTCGTATATGTATTTATCTCACTATATTAACTTTTATCATTCTAAAAATATTAAAGAAATTATATCATAAATCGACCATTTTCTTATTCTATATTTCCGATAGTCCTAATTTAAATATCAATATATCATAACAGTTCAAACTTCGTAACTAACTGAAAATAAAAAAAGTGCAAGAAGAATACCCCTATTCTCCTTGCACTTTTTACTATTATCACAGTGATTAAAGCGTTTACAAATTATTTCAAAATAATTAGTAAATCCATTCATTCATTAATTTTGAGTAGTCAACTAATTCTTCTTCTTTAAAGAAAATAGCAATCTCGCGCTCTGCGCTTTCTAAAGAATCAGAACCATGGATAATGTTTTTCGCAACAGTTACACCGAAATCTCCACGAATTGTTCCAGGAGCTGCTTCATGTGGTCTTGTTTTCCCCATCATGTTACGAGCTGTATCTACTACACCTTCACCTTGCCATACCATTGCGAATACAGGTCCAGATGTAATAAAGTCTACTAACTCACCAAAGAAAGGTTTTTCCTTATGCTCAGCGTAGTGTTGTCCAGCAATTTCTGGAGTGACTTGCATTAATTTTGCACCAACTAATTGAAAGCCTTTTTTCTCAAAACGAGCTACAATTTCCCCAATGAAGGCACGTTGTACACCGTCTGGTTTTACCATTAGAAATGTTTTTTCCATAAAAAATCTCTCCACTTCTGAATTATGTATGTAATTGTATATCCCCACACACATATTATCACCCTTATCACAATTGTGCAATAGTTTTGAAATAGAGAGATTATTTTATTTTTTAGAATAAACCTTAAAATTTTCGTTTTCCAATATACTTTGCAACATTTTGTAATGCGTACTTTGCTTTTCCACGTGGGAGTGGTTTTATTATTTCTAAAGCTTTATGTAAATAACGTTCACTAAACGCAAATGCTTGATCAATTGCTGTACTATTTTTTACAGCATCAATAATTTCTTGCATTTCACTTGCTGTTGAATTTTCATGTACAGATGTGATTTTCTGACGAAGTACGGGATCTTCCATCGCATATAAAGCAGGAAGTGTAATATTCCCTTGTAGTAAATCCCCACCAGCAGGTTTTCCAAGTTTCTCTTCTGTAGAAACGAAGTCTAAAATGTCATCAATAATTTGATAAGACATTCCTACAAAATACCCATACCAAAATAGACGATTTACCGTATCACGATTAGCACCAGCAGCAATCGCTCCCAATTGACAACTCGCGGCAATTAATAATGCTGTTTTTCGCTTTATTCTTCTTAAATACGTTCTTAAATTTTGGTCATAATTGTATTTATCTTTAATTTGTTCAATTTCACCTTTACAGACTTCTAAAATAGTATGTGATAACGCTTGATGTGCCTCTGGAATTTCGATATTGGTTATACATTCAAGAGACTTAGCGAACAGATAGTCCCCTGTATACATCGCAATACGATCTCCCCATTTCGCATTCACAGTCGCACTGCCGCGTCGTAAAAATGCAGCATCAATAACATCATCGTGAACAAGAGAAGCCATATGAATAAGTTCTAACGCAACAGCAACATGCTTAATCGCATCTAACTTATAATCTCCAAATTTCCCTGCAAGCAACACAAATACAGGACGAATTCGTTTCCCACCAGCTTCAATAAGCTGTAATGCTGCCTCTTCTACTAATGGCTGTTCAGAAGCGACTGTCTTTTTTAATTCTTTTTCTATCACATTAATATCCGATCGTAAAAAAGAGTACATAAGTTGTAACTTCATATTGTTCACCTTAACCTAAAACTTCTTTTTTCTATTTTGATTCTGGTTTAATTCCTAAATGCATTGCTGCTACCCCAAAAGTAAATGGTTTCACTTGCACACGTTCAAGTCCAGCTTGCTCAAACATTTGAGCCAATTCTTTCATCCCTGGGAACGTACTAGCAGATTCTTGAAGCCATGAATATTCTTTATAACTTTTCGCAAACATCTTTCCAAATAACGGCATGATATATTTAAAGTATAAAATATACCCTTGTCGAAAACCAATCATTGTTGGTTGAGATGTTTCTAAACAGATTACTTTTCCACCTGGTTTTACTACACGCGTCATTTCTTTTAATACGTGCATATAATCCGGTACGTTACGTAAACCAAACCCAATCGTCACATAATCAAACGTATTATCTTCAAACGGAAGTTCCATTGCATTCCCATGTAGAAGTTCTACTTGTTTTAATTGTAACGCCTCTACCTTTTGCTTACCAACAGATAACATATTTTCACTGAAGTCTAAGCCAACAACCTTTCCTTGCTCACCTACGGCTCCAGCTAGCGCAATTGTCCAATCTGCGGTTCCACAGCATACATCAAGTGCTTGACTGCCTGGTTGTACATCCATAATTCGCATCGTTTCTTTCCGCCACGCTTTATGTCTTTGAAAACTAATTACAGAATTCATCACATCGTATTTATCAGAAATCTTTTCAAATACGTCATGTACTCTTTCTTCTTTTGATTGTTGCATGCTCGTACCTTCTTCCAATGTAAAATTGCTTATGTCTTCTATTTATTCCTTAACACAGAATTTATTTCATTTATGTCTGTGTGATTTTCTAAAAATTGTTTTTCTTTCTTTCTCAATTCCTTCATCCAACCATTAATCACTACTTCTGCTTTATCCCCTAAAGCATCTTGCATAGCTTGAAAAACAGGTGAATGTTGCTTATCAGCATACAATTGAATTTCTTTTTGAAGGCGATTTCCACCTAATACGTATGTGATAAATGGCTTCCAATGTGATAACTGAAAATGATCACATGTTTTTTGAAGGAGCGCAGACTCAATCGTTACTATGCTTTTCATTATGTCATCCGTCGTTTCATGCGCTTTTTGGTATAACATAATTTTGTGTTCATTTATCTCTTTAATTCCTTCAGCAAGTGCACGAATTAAAACAATATCACGATTCATAGACAATAAATAATAATATAGTCCACTATAGTAATCGCCTGCAAGTACTGTTAATTGACGACATTTATGGAATTCAATCTCTTCCTCGCCTGCTTTATTTGATACCCTTTCATGCGTATCAAGCGCAATTTGTACAAGCATAATTGTTACTACGTAATGCTCAATTTGTTCTATATGTAAGTTTGCACTCTTTAAAGCACCATATAACAATGCTATCTTTTCTTCATCAATAAATGGTTCTTCAATATAGTTTATAAAATAAGGATGGCGTAATTTCTCCATCAATTTTTCTTTTATACCCGCATACCCTCCGTAGATGTCACACACAAAAAATCACCCTTGTTTTCTAATTCATAAAACTTATTATAACACATACACTCTATTTTCTATAACCAAAACTTGGCTACACCTACCATTCATGTAAGCAATCTTTCTAATCTCACTCTGTCTAGTTAAAACTATATCATTTATTTACTAAAAAAAAAAAAGAAAAGCAGTTTCCCGCTTTTCTTTACTTCGTTTTAATAAACGATAAAATTTCACTGCGCGCTGCAGCATCATTTTCAAGCACACCACGCACTGCTGTCGTTACTGTTTTCGCACCTGGTTTTTTCACACCACGCATCGTCATACACATATGTTCTGCTTCTACTACTACCATTACACCATGAGGCTCTAGTACTTCCATAATAGAGTTCGCTACTGTTGATGTAATACGTTCTTGCAGTTGTGGGCGACGTGCAATTGTATCTACGGTACGAGCTAATTTACTTAACCCTGTTACCTTTCCACCTTGCGGAATATATGCAACGTGAGCAACTCCATAGAATGGTACTAAATGATGCTCACACATCGAATAAAATGGTATATCTTTTACTAGTACAAGCTCTTCGTGATCTTCTCCGAATACTTTATGCAAATGCTCTTTCGGATCTTCATGCATACCTGAGAACACTTCTGCGTACATTTTTGCAACACGCTTTGGTGTATCAAGTACTCCCTCACGATTTGGGTCATCCCCAATCGCCTCTAAAATAAGGCGTACTGCATGTTCAATTTGTTCTAAATTAACTTTTGCCATCCGCTAGCCCTCCCGAAAACCTAAAAGTGATACGAACACATTCTAGCATATTTATGTTTTTAAAAGCAAAAAGAAGAGTTCCCAAAAAGGAAACTCTTCTTCCCTGTTAATATGTAAGGATTATTTAACCGCATCTTTTAACGCTTTACCAGGTTTGAATGCAGGTACTTTACTTGCAGCGATTTCAATCTCCTCACCTGTTTGTGGGTTACGACCTTTACGAGCCGCACGCTCACGAACTTCGAAGTTACCGAATCCGATCAGTTGTACTTTATCACCTTGTTTTAAAGCTTCTAAGATAGAATCAAAAACAGCGTCTACTGCTTTTGTTGCGTCCTTTTTAGAAAGGGAACTTGCTTCTGCAACAGCATTGATTAAATCTGTCTTGTTCATGCCATTCACCTCCTCCCAAAGATAAGACTGTATAATGATCATAAAATGAGTCTTACTTTCATTTGTAGGCAATTTTTGCAAATTCTATACTACAAAGATGTAGATAAATCATTATCAACGCCTATATTATACGATTCTCCTTTATAATTCAATATTTTTAAGGAAATTGTTACTCTTAAAATGTGAAAATCTGATGAAACTTGACAATTTACAACAATGTATTAGATAATGACTGTTTATTTTTCTATTTTATAATCAAAAAAAACAAAAAATCCCTCTACAATGAGAGGGATTTTTTCTTATAGTATAATCGCAATTAATCCGCCAGATCCTTCATTAATAATTCTTTCTAGCGTTTCTTTTAATTTATATCTAGCATTTTCTGGCATTAAAGATAATTTCGCCTGAATTCCTTCTCGAACAATCGAGCTAAGTGAACGTCCAAATATATCAGAATTCCAAATTGATAACGGGTCATCTTCAAAATCTTGCATTAAATAACGAACTAATTCTTCACTTTGCTTTTCAGTACCAATAATCGGCTCAAACGTTGACTCTACATCTACTTTAATCATATGAATAGATGGCGCTACCGCTTTTAACTTCACACCAAACCTTGAACCGTGACGAATAATTTCTGGCTCATCTAAGCTCATATCCGCTAATGCAGGTGCTGCTACACCATATCCTGTTTGCTTAACCATACGCAGTGCATCCGCCACTTGATCGTACTCTATTTTCGCATGAGATAAATCGAGCATAAGCTTTAACAAATGATCTTTCCCTCGAATTTCTACTCCTACTACTTCTTTTAAAATCTGATCATATAATTCATCTGGCGCATATAAATCAATCTCCGCCACACCTTGCCCCATATCAATGCCAGCTAGGCTCGCTCGATCAATAAATTCATATTGACTAAACTGCCAAACAACGCGATCCACATCACGAAGACGTTTTATATCCTTCACAGTTTCTTGAACTGCTTCTTGATAACTTTGACGCAACCAATGCCCTTCATTTAGCACCATTACCCAACTCGGAAGGTTCACATTCACTTCTAATACAGGGAATTCAAATAGCGCTTCACGAAGTACATTATATACATCTGTTTCTCTTAAACTCTCCACACTCATTGCAATAACCGGGATATCATATTCTTCTGATAAACTTTGGCGTAATTGCTCTGTATCTGGATGATACGGCTGTACCGTATTAATTATCATAATGAAAGGTTTTCCTACTTCTTTCAACTCATTTACAACGCGTTCTTCTGCCTCTATATAATCTCTTCTTGGAATTTCACCAATTGTTCCATCTGTTGTAATTACAACACCAATTGTTGAATGTTCTTGAATTACTTTACGCGTGCCGATTTCTGCAGCTTCATGGAATGGAATAGGTTCTTCATACCAAGGGGTATTAATCATACGCGGGCCATTCTCATCTTCATAGCCCTTCGCTCCAGGAACCGTATATCCAACACAATCTACTAATCGAATATTCACTTCAAGTCCTTCATCTACTTCGATAGAAACCGCTTGGTTTGGAACAAACTTCGGTTCCGTCGTCATAATTGTACGACCAGCAGCACTTTGAGGCAATTCATCCTGCGCTCTTTGACGGTCAGACTCATTCTCAATATTTGGAATAACTACAAGTTCCATAAATTTTTTAATGAATGTTGATTTCCCTGTTCGAACAGCTCCTACAACTCCAAAATAAATATCACCGCCTGTTCGTTCTGCAATATCTTTAAAAATATCTACCTTTTCCAAGTGATTCCCTCCCTCAAAATTTTTGGGAATAATTCCGCGTTTATAGTCAACTAATACCTTCTCTAACGTTGCCTATAATATCTGATATAATATAATGGTATTCTAGAAGTTCGGACAATATATCATATAATTTTGTCCAATTTCATATGACTATTAAAAAATATCTTTTGTTTGCATCGTAAGTTGTATAACATAAAAAACCTTTCTTCTAGAACTTATTCACTAAAAGAAAGGTTCATGACTTATCATTTTAAAAAAATTGGTTCTCCGTCCTTTACTGTGTACGGTAAAGAATAAGCTGGTACAAATGGGGAACCTTTCGAAAGTATATTTCGAATATCTTCTCCCTCTGTAAACTGCCCTTCATTTTTTTTCAAAGCGTCATATAAGTCGATTCTATAATCAACAAAAACTTCTCCTTTTTCATTAATTACAAAAGGCAGTCCTTTACCAGAATATGGACTTGTCACTTGTGGCACATCTTTATATCCTAGTTTTTTGAAATCCAATTCATATACACCATCTGAAATTACTTTTTTAAAAGGTGGATATTGATGTTCATCACGATACATCCTAAGCTTTAAAGATAGTTCCTGAATTTGTTCAGCCATCCTAACATCAATTAACTTTACTGTCGGATTTGTTTCAACGTCTATTAATACGTATTGATATACTCCTCCACTTTCATACGCATTCCCTGGCGCTTCTTGTATGTAACGCGGGGCAATCTGTTGAAAATCGATTGGATACTTTTGATAAATAGGTGTACTCATATCCCTCGTCTTAATTGGCAATATCCCATCATTTTGCTCCTTAAATGTCACAACAGCTTTTTGAACAACCTGTAGCTGATCTTCATAAGGAACCGCATTTTGCTTCATATTTTCTTTCGGATACAGACACCCCGTTAAAAGGCTCATACAACAAAATATTAAAATAATATGGAATTTTTTCACTAGCATCACCTTTTCATACTAATCTAATTTGCTCCGTATGTAGTATTTTCGAGACCATTCCATTTACTGCTGTACAGGTCCACTAAATACAACAAGAAAAATAACTATTCCTGACACAATCATAAGGGTGTACGCTACTAACGCTGTAATCCCTTTCAAAAATTTATTCTTTATTCTATGTCTACTTAATAAAATAAAACTTACTGCAAAAAACATAAATCCAATTGCCCCTAAAGCCAACCACATTTTCATAAGCCCTTCTGACATATACACACCCCTTTTTATTAATCTATTTTTATACTATTTTAACAAATTAAAATCTTTAAACAAATACAAAAAGAACATTTTACTACAAATCGCGAGTATGTAACTTTAATCAATAGGTTTTCCAGCATTTCTCACCAATCTAGGCAAAAATAAAACCGAAGCGATTGTATCTCTCGCTTCGGTTGACCAAATATGCCCAAAAACAGCTCTATTCCCATTCTTTCATGGCTATCATATGCAATCTCCAAACTCTTTGTTTCTCATAATTTATTTTTTAAACATTTTGCTTAACGAGCCAAAATCTGTTGGCATATTATTATTAATAATCGCTTTTACAATTTGATCCTCTTGCTCTTTCGGCACTTCACGTCCCGCCATAAGAGCCACTTGATGAATTAATTGACGAAGTACAGTTTCATCACGTAAATTCGCATTTTGCACGGATGATGCTAATTTAAAAATATCCTCTTTATTTACTTTCGCTTCCTTCTCAATATTATTAAAAATATTATTATCCATTCTTTTCACCCTCTCCTCAAGTTACTCTTCATCCTATGCAAAAATGAAAAAATGGTGAAAAGACCCAAAAAATAAAAAAGCGACAGAAGTACAAATGTACTTCTGTCGCTTTTCTTTACAGTAAATCAGGTATAGCTTCCACTTCATGTTTTCGAACACGTCCCATCAATGAGCCTACTGCATCTTTTACGTTATTCCCATTGAACAGCACGTCATATAAAGCAGCTGTAATCGGCATTTCAACTTCCATTTTCTCTGCCAATTCATGAGCAGCTTTCGTTGTTCTTACACCTTCCACAACCATACCCATGCTTTCTAACACTTCTTCTAAAGAGTGTCCTTTTCCAAGCATATTTCCAGCGCGCCAATTTCGGCTATGAACACTTGTACAAGTTACAATTAAGTCTCCCATACCAGTTAGACCAGCAAACGTTAACGGATTCCCGCCCATTTTTCTTCCTAAACGAGCAATCTCTGTTAAACCACGTGTCATCAATGCCGCCTTTGCATTATCACCTAATCCAAGACCATCAGTTATACCAGCAGCTAATGCGATAATATTTTTTAACGCACCACCAAGTTCAACTCCAACGATATCTGGATTTGTGTATACACGAAAATAACTATTCATAAATAAATCTTGTACTTCCTCAGCCGCTTCCATACGCTTTGCTGCAGACGTAACTGTTGTCGCTTGTCGTAAACCGACTTCTTCAGCATGACTCGGTCCAGACAGTACAACAACATCTTTAATTAAGTGCTCTGGAATTTCTTCCTCAATCACTTCCGAAATACGTTTTGACGTACCAGGTTCAATTCCTTTGCTCGCATGAATCCAAGTAATTGGTTCAGTAACAATTTCTTTCATCTCTTGTAATACATCTCTGTACGCTTTCGTTGGTACTACTAGCAGTACTGTATTTACATCTACTAATGCTTCTTCTAAAGAAGAGTAGGCTACGATTGTGCTTGGCAATGTAATGCCTGGGAGATATCGACTATTCTCATGTTTCGTATTCATTTCATCCATAAGTTCTGGGCGATTTCCCCAAATACGTACATCATGTCCATTGTCAGCTAATACCATCGCTAACGCTGTTCCCCAGCTACCTGCTCCTACTACTGTGATTTTTGTCATAAAATCACATCCTCTCCATTAGTCTCTTGCTCTAGCGATAATGTGAATCGGCGTTCCTACGAAGCCAAATGATTCACGTAAGCGATTCTTTAAGAAACGCTCATATGAGAAGTGCAATAATTCTGGATCGTTTACAAACACAACAAATGTCGGTGGTTTTACCGCAACTTGTGTTGCATAGAAAATTTTCAGACGGCTACCATTATGAGTTGGCGTCGGATTCATCGCTACCGCATCCATAATTACATCGTTTAATACGTTCGTTTGAATACGGATACTATGACTTTCATTTACCTCATCGATAACCGGTATTAATGTTTGTGTACGTTTTCTCGTTTTTGCAGATAAGAAAACAATTGGTGCGTATTCTAAGAATTGGAAATGAGCACGGATATTTTCTTCAAATGCTTTCATTGTTTTTTCGTCTTTTTTCACTGCATCCCATTTATTTACAACGATAACAACAGCTCGCCCTGAATCATGAGCATATCCAGCGATTTTTTTATCTTGCTCAATAATTCCTTCTTCACCATCTAAAACAACTAAAACAACGTCAGAACGTTCAATCGCTCTTAGCGCACGAAGTACACTATATTTTTCTGTACTTTCATACACTTTTCCTTTTTTACGCATACCAGCTGTATCAATAATTACATAATCTTTTCCATCTTTACTATATGGTGTATCGACAGCATCACGAGTTGTTCCTGCTACATTACTAACAATTACACGCTCTTGACCAAGAAGAGCATTTACAAGTGATGATTTCCCTACGTTTGGACGTCCAATTAAAGAGAAACGAATTGTGTCTTCATCATATCCGTCTTCTTCAATCTTTGGAAAATGTTGTGCAGCTTCGTCTAGTAAGTCACCTAACCCTAATCCGTGTGTACCTGAAATTGGGAATGGTTCGCCAAATCCTAATGCATAAAAGTCATAAATGTCACTGCGCATTTCCGGATTGTCCACTTTATTTACTGCAAGTACAACCGGTTTATTTGAACGATATAAAATTTTTGCAACTTCTTCATCAGCTGCTGTTACACCGTCACGACCGTTTGTCATAAAAATGATAACATCCGCTTCATCAATTGCTACTTCAGCTTGTTGACGAATTTGTGTCAAAAACGGCTCGTCTCCAATATCAATTCCGCCCGTATCAATAATGTTAAATTCATGATTTAACCATTCTCCAGCGCTATAAATACGATCGCGCGTTACACCTGGAATATCTTCTACGATTGAAACTCTTTCTCCAACAATTCTATTGAAAATAGTAGATTTCCCTACGTTCGGGCGACCTACTATCGCTATTACTGGTTTCGGCATATACTTTCATCCTTTCAACTTGCTTCTGTTTATTATGTAAAAAACCCTTCTTTGTGCAAGAAGGGATTTGCATTCCAGAATATTTCTCAACGTATCAAAACACCTCACATTATAACACACGTTGCTAATGTTTCACAATAATATATACATTCTCTTGTAAGCGATGTGCAATACCATCTAAAATTGCTTCTAAATTATTTGCAACAAATTCTAGTTCCTCCGTCGATTCGCAAACGAATAAAGGAGCACCACCTGCAAATTTTTCTGGAGTCGTTGTTATAACTGCCAGAATAACACTTTCTAACATCATCTCTTATCTCCCCTTCCTTTTGGGGCTTCCGATGACATATGGACAGCACTTTCTAACGTTGGTACATTTCCTATGACACCTATCGCTTTCTCTGCATCTTGATCTTGCGGCAGGACAAAAATCCCAACCCTGCCATCCTCTAAATCACGCTTTGCTAACGGTACAAGCGCTGGTGTACCAGAATCTCTATAAATCCCTAACGCTACTGAAACATCGTGTAAAATAGCTTGTCGTTGCCCTAAATTTGAGATTGTAACCATCGCATCAATTGATTTCGGCTTTAAAATAAAACCCATACCATATTTCATAATTTCTTCTTGTCTTGCTGGCAATCCAATATTCATAATGTAAATATTGTCAATATAAAGCCCTGCTCCTTCAAAACGAAGCGGAACGTGCTCAATTTCAACAAGATCATGTAGCCTTTTACCAGACATTAATTTTTTCGCGATAAAAAATGCGATTATAGCCATAATTACTCCTGCAATCCATGAACGGAATCCTATATACGCAAACGTCGTTGCAAACGACGTTAACATTGCCAAATAGTTGCGACTTTCAAAAACCAATGCAATTCCTTCAATGTATGTATTTCCACGCGGTACGAGCTCATACCCATCTAATTGTTGAAGCGTATTTCTTTCCATATTACGTACATCACGAAATTGTGTCGCTGCTAATGTAAGAAATGTAATGGCAGAAAAATCTTTTTTCAAAATAGACGGGATTGCAATCGCTCCTAAAGCAGCTGCAATTAACCCCATTGCAATATGAATAATTTTCCCATGTAGCCTCGTCGGATATTGCCGCGTATCCGTCCGAAGCATTAGCACCCTTGTAACTGTCCCAGCTATTACGCCGCATAAAATGGCTGGTGTATATTCAGTCATGTATTACCCTCGCCTTTCTTTTACGTGTTTTTCTCTTAAACCGTTCCATGTATACTGATGCTTTTGCAATCCAAAACAATATTGCCATGAATAATGTAGAAATGGCGACGATATCAAAAAATGCTAAACTACCGTAATCATATGGAAAATTCAATTTCCTAAAAATAAATGTCACTAGCAGCTCTCCTTGTAACATCCCTACATATAGAGAACATAATCGTAATATGCGATCCCCATGCAATAACACCGATGCATACACAAGAGCACTACTTAGCAGAAACACTCTATCCACCACAATCCAAATCGGATCATATATTTCTAACAGATGAAAACTTGTATATAACATTGCGATAATAAGTGCCGAAAGTAAGCTATACAATTTTTTCCAGACAGAATATAGCGTGATCCCTATAAAAGAAATAATACAAAGTAAAAGAGCATTTACTGATACCACGAATGAGGCAATCGTTACATGTAACGGAGAGCAAATTATAAAAATCAGTATACAAGCGCCTAACTTCCACCGGATAGAGTCCTTTTTCATAAAAAAGGTTACAATGATCCACCCTATCCAAGCTACAAAATAAAAAGTACTTCCATCCATCAACTTCACCTCCTATGTTTTCCATTATGGGAACTTTTTATGAAAGTTAATCCACTTTATTTACGCATAGTTTTTTCTTATAACAGCAACACTTTTAACAAGGAGGTGTTATTCATTATGGGTAAAGATCGCCAAGAACGAAAACTACGAGAATCACGCCGCGTTGAATCCGATCGTGATCAATCACTACAATATCCAGGTGCAACTGGACTTGATACACCAGAACAGGCTCGAAAACAAAACCAGCACTAATTAATACAAAAAGACGGTTTCGATATTGTACGAAACCGTCTTTTACATAATCAGTTTAATGATTTCTATTTATATTGAAATAATATTTCGCACACTATATCCTCCCATTACTTCTTTTTACCTTCACCTATTCCCATTAAAAATTAAGTTCTCTCCAGTAATTCGACAACACACCATCTACATTTTTCAACCCTTTTTCAATTACAATTTTTATGAAATGATATTTTTATATAATGCTAATTCCATTCTCCACTTTATATTACGAAAAAGAATAGAACAAAAAAAAATCAACCGAATGGTTGATTTTTTATCTCCTACTATAATGCGCAGTATCAATACCACGCTGCATTAACCAATGATATGTTTCACCCTTTACAACAAGAGGTACAGATTGCAACTCTTCTATCGTCTTCGCACCAAGAGCTGTCATTATAAATTTCAAATCTGTATGTAGAAGCTCAATTTCATCCAATAACTTCTCAATACCATCTTGCATTAAAATACGTAAAAAGTAACCAGCAAACGCAGTTGTATTCGCCCCTAATGCGATCGCTTTCGCTACGTCAAGCGCTGTTTGTATACCCCCAGATGCAATAAAAGAGAGGTTATTATTTGTAGAGGTTGCTTCAATAATCGAGGTTGCTGTTTGTATGCCCCAGTTATTAAAATAAGAAAGCATTCGCTGCCTTCTTTCGTTTTCAACAGCAGCAAAATTCGTACCACCTTGCCCACCAATATCAATTGCTGTTACACCTACGTTCACTAACTGTTGCATTGTTTCCTTACTCATCCCAAATCCAACTTCTTTTACAATGATAGGAACTTTACTATTTAAAACAATTTTCTCAATACGCTGAAGTACTCCAGTAAAATCACGGTCTCCTTCTGGCATCGTTAACTCTTGTATGACATTTAAATGAATTTGTAATGCATTCGCTTCAATCATATCAACGGCGCGCTCTGCCTGCTCGATAGTTGCCTCACTACCTAAATTAGCAAAGAAAATACCATTTGGGTTTACCTTTCTAATCACCTTATAAGAAGCAGCTTCACTTTCATCTTTTAACGCCGCCATTTGCGAACCTACAGCCATAGCAAGGTTATGATGTTTCGCTACATATGCTAATTGCTCATTAATATGTAACGTTTTCTCTCCTCCACCACCAGTCATCGCATTGATAAAAATCGGCGAACTTAGTGAAAGTTCGCCGATTTTTGTTTCACATGTTATTGTGTCATAATTTGAATTTGGCAAGCTTTGATGCACAAAATCAATATCATGAAAGCCATGCGTACGAGACTGACCAGTAGAAAGAGCATATTCAATATGATCTAATTTACGTTTTGCCCTTACCACTTGTACCCCTCATTATTTCTTTAATTTTTTCAGTTGTTCACCAATAATATCACTTAATTGGAAAGTAGCAGAATCAGCATTTGGCTCATACTGACTATAATCTTCAGTTACATTATTTTCCTCAAGCGCTTCTTTTATACTTAAAGAAATACGTTTCTCTGCTACGTGAACTTCAAGTACTTTCACTTTTACTTCTTGTCCCATTTCCAATACTTCATTCGGATTTTTCACGTGACGATTTGCAATTTGAGATACGTGTACAAGCCCTTCAACGCCCGGTAAAATCTCAACGAATGCACCAAATGTAACAAGGCGTTTTACTACTCCCTCACGAATATCTCCAGCTTTTATTTCGCCAGCAACGTTTTCCCAAGGTCCTGGTTGAGCTGCTTTAATTGATAAAGAAATACGTTGTGTATCAGCATCAACAGATAACACCTTTACCTTAACCTTTTGACCTTGCTCTAACACTTCAGAAGGTTGCTCTACACGTTCGTGTGAAATTTGTGAAATGTGAACTAAACCGTCCACTCCACCAACGTTAACGAATGCGCCAAAGTCAGTTAATCGTTGTACTGTTCCTTCAACAACGTCCCCTTCTTTTAATGAAGAAATTGCTTCTTTTTTCTTAGAATCTAGTTCTAATTCTACTACCGCTTTATGCGAAAGGATTACACGATTTTTTTCACGGTCTAATTCAACAATTTTCACCGCTAATGTTTTACCTTTATAGTCAGTAAAGTCTTCTACATAATGTACTTCTACAAGTGAAGCTGGAATAAAACCGCGAACACCAAGGTCCACAACTAATCCGCCATTCACAATATCTTTTACAGTAACATCAAATACATGACCAGAAGTAAATTTCTCTTGTAGTTCTACCCATGCTTTTTCTGCATCAACAGCACGTTTAGATAAGACAAGATCATCTTCTTCTAATTTAATAATTTTCAACTCTAGTGTTTGATCTAATTCTACAACATCGCTTGCTTTTTCAATATGAACGTTAGCTAATTCACTAATTGGAATTACGCCATCTGTTTTGTATCCAACATTTACAAGCACTTGTTTCTCTTCAACCTTCGTTACAGAACCTGTAACAACGTCACCAACTTGTAATTCTTTTGAATCCATAACTTCTTCATTCATTTTCTCTACCATGGAAATACCTCCCTACAGAATTGACAAAGCATTTTTTATGTATATACGAAATGAAAACAAAGTTTTCATTTGCATGTTTAAGAATTTCTCATCACATACTCTTTTTCAATAACATTCACAAGAAAATATATTAAACCTATATAAATAGTATACAGCAAAACCAGCTTGAAAAAAGTATGTTTTGAAATATAATAGCGAATATATTCTGACAGTTTTATTCCTCTTTAACTAACTTCTTACAAATCAGCTCATTTGTCAAGGAAAGAGACTCACAATTCACGTATCCTTTACATTTCTATTTAAACAAAAAAAGAAAGAGGACTATCCCCTTTCTTTATTTCGCAAACACTCCAGAAACAATGCTCATAATTTTTTGGACAACTTCTTCAATTGATAAAGAAGTCGTATCTAATTCCAATGCATCATCAGCCTTTTTTAGTGGAGAAACTTCGCGTTCTGAATCTAATTTATCACGCTGAGAAATTTCTTCTTTTAGCTGCTCTAAATTAGAATCGAAACCTTTATTTAAATTTTCTAAATGTCTTCTTTCCGCTCTTTCTTCAACAGAAGCAAGCATAAAGATTTTCACTTCAGCATCCGGTAATACATGTGTACCAATATCACGGCCGTCCATTACAACGCCGCCTTTTTTCGCTAAATCTTGCTGACGACGTACCATTTCTTCACGAACAAGGCGATGTTTCGCTACAATAGATACTCGATTCGTCACATCAGGTGTACGAATTACTTCAGAAACATCTTGTCCATTTAAAAATACAAGCTGTGTATTTTCTCCTTGCTGAAACTCAATATTTACATTCTTTACAACTTCCATTAACTGCTCTTCATTTTCAATGTCTACTTTTTGTTCAAGGGCTGCATATGTAAGCGTACGGTACATTGCGCCTGTATCAATATAAACGTAAGAAAGTTCCTTCGCAACAACTTTTGCCACTGTACTTTTCCCAGCAGCTGCTGGACCATCTATAGCAATTGAAATTCGTTTATCCATTGTAACACCTCATTTTTTCACTTATAAAACAAAACGAAAAGCAGGTGTTCACCCTGCTTCTTCTCATTTGCTTCACGTCATTAAATCCTCAATTATTGTAGCATAATCCTTCATAGAAGAAAATGAAAACTACCTATTCACCTGCAAGATTTCCACTTTGTTTTTTACCATGACACCTTCATAATAAACAATTTTAGATAAATATTTCACTGATGACTTATGTATAAATAACAATTGCACAACAGAAAGACAAATGAATTGTATTATTAATATACGAATAAAAATTCTCTCCATCTTTTTCACTGGAATTCTTCCCTCCTATACTATATTTATTTGCACATTTCGTTTCATGATTTTATACATCGTACATATAGCAGTTAATTTTATTGTCATTTTCGAGGCATACTTTTATACATTTCCATTGTCGAATTTACTCAAAACATGTTATGTTCTAAATGTATTTTTTTACTTGAAAGGGGTATAAGCATTGAAAAGAATCCTAGTTTTACACACAGGTGGAACAATTGCAATGGAGGAAGATAAAGAAACTGGGGTCGTACAACCAGGTGAAAAAAATCCTCTTTTAAAATTCATTCCTGATTTAGAAGGCGATGTTGATTTAATCGTTGAAGATGTGTTCCACCTACCATCTCCTCATATGACACCGAGCGAAATGTTACAATTACAAGTCATCATTGATGAAAGAGTAAAACAAGACAACATTCATGGCGTAGTCATTACGCATGGCACGGATACATTAGAAGAAACAGCTTATTTCTTAGATTTAACAGTACAAGCAACTATTCCGATCGTAGTGACAGGTGCAATGCGCTCTAGCAATGAGTTAGGTGCTGATGGTCTATATAACTTCTTATCAGCTGTAAAAGTTGCTAGTTGTGATGAAGCTGCAGAAAAAGGTGTTTTAGTCGTATTAAACGACGAAATTCATTGCGCTACAAATGTAACGAAAACACATACAAGTAATGTTGCAACATTCCAAAGCCCACAATACGGACCAATTGGAATGGTAACAAAACGCGGCGTTGTCTTCCATCACGCTTTAGTACATCACGAAACATATACGATAAACAAAGTGTCTAAAAATGTAGTTGTTCTAAAAGCATATGCTGGCATGGATGATACATTATTAGCAGCAATCGAAAATCTTCCTGTAGACGGCATTGTTATCGAAGCTCTTGGACAAGGTAATCTCCCTCCAAGAACACTACCTAGTCTAGAAAGATTATTAAATAGAGGTATTCCTGTCGTATTAGTTTCTCGCTGTTTCAACGGTATCGTTCAAGACGTATATTCGTATGAAGGTGGCGGTAAACACTTAAAAGATATGGGCATTGTATTCACATACGGCTTAAATGCACAAAAAGCACGCATTAAATTACTTGTTGCATTAGAGAATACAAATTCTCATGAATCCATTCAAAATATGTTTATGCACGAATAAAAAGGAGCTGTCGAGGTTTTCCCGACAGCTCCTTTTTATTTTTCTCTTGATGCAATGGTTTGCGCAATCGCATCTCCATGAAATCTTCCGTTCTCGATAAATATTTCATTTGCATTATTTCCAGCAGCAATGACACCTGCAATGAAAATATTTTCAGCATTCGTTTCCATTCTATCCTCTGTATAAATTGGACGTCCTGTTTCTTCATCAATCTGAACACCCATCTTCGTTAAGAAGCTATGATCAGGATGATAACCAGTCATCGCAAATACAAAATCGTTTTTGATTGTAAGAGCTTCACCATCAACTGTAAACGTTAATGTATGCTCAGTAATTTCTTTCACATGAGCCCCAAAATGCATTTGAATTGTACCATTTCGTACTAACGCCTCAAATTCCGGCAAAATCCAAGGCTTTATGCTTGGTGAATACTCACTTCCACGATACAGTACCGTTACACGTGCACCAGATTTAACAAGTTCTAACGCGGCATCTACACTCGAGTTTTTCCCACCTATAACTACTACATCTCGATCAAAATAAGGATGCCCCTCTTTAAAATAGTGAGCTACTTTCTTCAATTCCTCACCTGGAACATTCATATAATTTGGATTATCATAATATCCAGTTGCTACAACAATATATTTCGCTATATATATTTCCTTACTTCCGTCACACTTTGTCGTCTCAACCTGAAAAACTTCTCCATCTTTTTGAACTTTCTCCACTCGCTCAAAAGCATTTACACGTACAGATTTACGTCTTACTACTTCACGATAATACGCAAGCGCTTGATTTCGAACTGGCTTACGATTTTCTGTAATAAAAGCTACATCACCAATTTCTAATTTTTCACTAGAAGAGAAAAATGTTTGATGAGTTGGATAATTATAAATGGCATTTACAATGTTTCCTTTTTCAATTACTAACGGATTTATCCCTACCTTTTGCAACGAAATTGCAGCCGCTAATCCGCACGGACCGCCTCCGATTATAATAACTGTTTCTTTCTGCATACTCGTCCACTCCTAGTCTTCTACCAATACACTATTTATAAAAACAAGAAAAAACCTACTTACAGCAGTAGGCACCTATCTTTATTGTATTCATTTTTCATATATTTGTCATCTAAACGAAACGTACATCCGATAGACATCTGCTAAAAACTGCTGAAATTTAATACCTTGTTTCCCTAATACATTCTCAGGATCAATCTTTCTAGCTGGATCAAGCGTTTTATGTGACACGATATCTTTTTTCGGATTTAAGCCAAAGTTTTGGCATAAATACGCATGATACCATGTAAAACGATTATATGCTTCCCAAAAGTTAACATCACCACCATAACAAAGTTCCACTCCAATGGCCGCCTTATTCGCGTCATAGCCATATAAGTCATTATCCGTCGGCACACCATATCGAACATGATACGCAACTTCATTTATAGGAATAATCTCCAATATTGTTTTATCATCTATAAATGTATGCGCCGAAGCTTTCGGTTGTAATTCATTAAAGTAATCTCGATTCCCTATCGCATTGCTTCCAGGATTCCCCGTATCATGGCTTACAATAAATCTCACTTTAGTCAGAGGAATCCCCGGTCGTGAACTTCCATATCCAATATAGTTGCGCTCTATAGGAAACATCGCCATTGCTACCAACTCCCGCTCTAGAAGATTACCTTACTTCCTTATATATGTATTCGGTAGCAATGTCCTTATCGCATATTTCTTACGCGAAGAGAAAATCGAAAATATTTGAAGTGAACACCATAAACAACAAGATACTTACAGCCACTCCATAAAAACCGTAAAACCAAACACAATCTTCTTTCGTATCTAAACCGAAAAATTTATTTACCGATTGTAATAATGTGCCACGCTTGCTTTGTTTGTTTCGTAATACTTCCACTCGCTCTACAACATCTGCTGGCATCATAAATCTTTGGTCTACTGTCATTTTCATCATTTATCTCTCCTTAAAATCATTTCCGTTTTGTTTATCTAAGGAGAGTATAGCACGTTTGTTCGTATAGAACAAGCGTTCTTTTTATTTTTATTTTTATTTTTATTTTTCAGCAAGCCAAGTAAAAATCGAGATTACAACGGCAATAATCGGCCCTACTACAACCACACCAAATACCAAAAACAGTAGCCCTTCCCCGAACATCCGAACGGTACTTATTTTTCGAGCTTTCATCGTTCTTGCAAGTTCTCCCTCTAACCTCTTAACCTTCTCTTCTAATTGTTCTACTCGTTCCAGCATTTCATTCTCCATATACAACACCTCATTTAATACTTCAACAAAAAAACGTGATTCCCTCGAAAGGAAATCACGTTTTCTCAAGATATAATATTTTATACCCAACCTCTGAAGCGGCTTGCTTCAGCCATTTTACGAACACCAACCATGTACGCCGCTAAGCGCATGTTCACTTTACGAACTTGTGCTGTTTCATAAATAGAATCAAATGATCTTACCATTACTTTTTCTAAACGTTGTTCTACTTCTTCTTCAGTCCAGTAGTAACCTTGGTTGTTTTGTACCCACTCAAAGTAAGATACTGTTACACCACCAGCACTTGCTAACACGTCTGGAACAAGCAAAATTCCGCGATCTGTTAAAATTTTAGTCGCTTCTAATGTTGTTGGACCATTTGCAGCTTCAACAACGATTTTTGCTTTAATATCATTAGCATTTTCTTCTGTAATTTGGTTCTCAATTGCAGCTGGTACTAAGATATCGCAATCAAGTTCTAACAATTCTTTGTTTGAAATTGTATTGTTAAATAGCTTTGTTACTGTACCGAAGCTATCACGACGGTCTAATAAATAATCAATATCTAATCCGTTTGGATCATGTAACGCGCCGTAAGCATCTGAGATTGCAATAACTTTCGCACCTGCATCATGCATAAATTTAGCTAAGAAGCTACCAGCATTACCGAATCCTTGAACAACAACGCGTGCACCCTTAATATCAATGCCACGTTTTTTAGCAGCTTCGCGAATACAAATTGTTACACCTTTCGCTGTTGCTGTTTCACGTCCATGTGATCCACCTAATACAAGCGGTTTACCTGTAATAAATCCTGGTGAATTAAATTCATCAATACGGCTATACTCATCCATCATCCACGCCATAATTTGAGAGTTTGTGAATACATCTGGAGCTGGAATATCTTTCGTCGGACCTACGATTTGGCTAATTGCTCGTACATAACCGCGGCTTAATCTTTCTAACTCACGGAATGACATTTCACGTGGATCACAGATAATTCCACCCTTACCTCCACCATATGGTAAATCAACAATACCACATTTTAAACTCATCCAGATTGAAAGTGCTTTCACTTCATTTTCTGTTACATTCGGATGGAAGCGAATTCCACCTTTCGTTGGACCAACAGCATCATTATGTTGCGCACGATATCCTGTAAATATTTTAACAGTCCCGTCATCCATACGAACTGGTATTTTCACTGTCATCATACGAATTGGTTCTTTTAATAATTCATATACTTCGTTTGGATAACCCAATTTTTCTAACGCTTCACTAATAACAATTTGTGTTGAATTCAATAGTTCAAAATGTTGTTCCCTTTGTTGTTGTGTTTTTGTTTGAGTTCCCTTTTCGGCTACCATAGTAAGTAAACCCCCTGTAATTTCACTTGTTTAGTAAACCTTCATTGCCTAGTATACACCCTTAAATTTGGAATGCAATAGAAAACGCTAACAAATATATACAAACTATTTTCTGTTGCAAGCGTTTTCACTATTATTATAGTCCTTTTATTACTTTTAGAAAAGTAAAATACTTAAATATTTAAATATTTTTTATTTTCATCAACCACACTCCCATAAAACTGCATATTTTATTTTCAAAAAGTATGTTCGAGTATTTACAATCATCCCTTCCCTTCTCCAAATAAAAACAAAACCTCAGCTATGTTGTATTAGCTGAGGTTTTGTTTTTTCACAAAGTAATTGTGTATTTGTTCTATCGCGTTAACATCCATTAATTCTTTACCGTACTCCATGATGCGATAAATGGTTGCTGTAGACGGATTACCGTATTCCGCTAAAATAGCTATAAAATCCGCCTTTAACAATTGAATTTGTTCCTCTTCTTCCACCCAAAGATAGAAGCGCTCATCCCACGTATATAGCTTTCCGCCAGTTACACCAAGGTTATATAAGCGATTCGACAGGTTAATTACGTCATCTAGCGTAGCAAACTCATATAATATATGCTCACTTTCATCTAGAGTCACTTGCATTTCAATAAACTCGTCACGGAACTCATCATCTGTATCCATTTCTTGATTTTCTTTCGTTACAATTACAACCATCCCTTGTGCTTGTAGAGAAAACACTTCAACTGCAATCGGACCATCTGCTTCAAACCCTAATTCCTTATTTGCTTCTTGCATCATATCACGAAATAATTGCTGTACTTTCGGTGCATTTCTCCATAAATCTTCTTTCGTTAATCCTCGTTCAGATAAATCATCAAATGTTAGAAAAATTTTTATCTTATTGTAATTTAATCGTTCCAGCCTCATCTCATACCCTCCCTACGTAACCAATGCATCTAATTTTTATTATATGAAATAGAAAATAGATGGTTCTTTTCGAACAACTATTCCGACATTTTTAACCATCCATCCCATTCTTCTTTCGTATCACCAATTAAGATTGTTTCAATGTCCAACTGGTTTAGAACGCCTAGCTTTCCAATAAATCCAACAGAAAGAGATTCCCTTTTTTCTTGTAATAAATTTATAAAGTTCATCGTCTTTTTCATTTCTTGTTCGTCAGCAAAAGATATAAATACATATTTCGGCTGTATTTCCTCTACCGCTGATAACATACCATCTTCAGCTAAGCTTGTCCTAATATATATCGCCTCATATCCTTTTAAGCGTAAATAAGTTGAAAAAATAAATCCTTTCAATGCATCCTTTTCTAACACAATAACTTTGTGTAAAGAGGAAAACATTGAGGCATTGTGATACACCATCCCTAGACGCGTTTGTAAAAATGATAGTGCATATTGAAATTGCACCATTGAAATCTCATTATTATTTTTTGACGTTAATAATTTGTCTGTCACTCGAAGAACGATACTGGCAACAACCTTTTCTGTTGAATATATACTAAAAGCTTCGTTTAATAATGCAGCAATTGTAATTTCATCAAATTTTAACAAAGCTTGTAGCAAATCGTCCACTAAAACAACTTCTTTATCGAAATGTATCTCTTTTTGAACTGTACTCTGCAAACGATTCTCTTCTAATAACTGAACTGCTTGTCCAATCATCATACCGGAAGAAACTTTTTCCATTAACCATTTTAAAATTTGAATATGCTCTTCTGTATATAAGCGATGCCCAGCTTGATTCCGCTTTGGGGCAATAATTTGATATCGTCTTTCCCATGCACGAAGCGTACTCGGCTGAACTCCAATTATATTCGAAACGGCTTTTATATTATATTTCCCACTAAGAGTTGGCATCATTTCCCTCCGCACAATGTAATGATATGTGTTTGAGCAGGTGCTCGGAAACGAAGTGGTATCAATGTTGTTCCATACCCATTACTAACAAAGAGAATCGTATTCAAATGGTTATATACGCCACCTTTTAAATATTTTTTAGATGGGAATAATCGGATTTGTCCTCCATGCGTATGTCCACTTAACACAAGTGAAATCTGTTCATTTCCAGACATTTTTTTTATTATATCAGGGTTGTGACTAACTAGGATACGAAAACCATCTTCTTTACAATCCGCCAATGCCAAATCTAGACGATCACGGTGCAATCCAACATCATCTATACCGAGCAAACAAATTTTCTCTCCTAATTCAGACTCAAATACCACTCTTGTATTATCTAAAACTTTTACGTTATTTTCTAATAATAACGCATCTAATTCATGATATTCTATCTCATAATCATTGTTTCCCCACACAAAATATACAGGACCTATCTCTCTTAACTTTTGAATATTCGCAGAGATTTTTGATAAAGAGACACCTTTCTCTGCTAAATCTCCTCCGATAATTACGAGATCTACTTTTCCTTTTACTTGTTCAATTAACAAATTCGAAATGACCCTTCTATGAATATCAGAAATAAAAAACACATTTACTTTTTGAAAACTTTTCGGAAATTCTTTAAATACTAAAGTATGTTCCAACACCGTATTACGCATCGCTTCTTTATACATCACAAAAAGTAATAAAATCCCCATGCCTATGAGAGTACTGAATAATATAATCCATATCATATTTTTGACTCCCTCCTCATAAAGATAATCCTAGGCTTTTATAACAAACTGTGATCGCTTAACTCGCTAGCTTTCTTGCTTTGTGGACTTATCTTTTATCGGAATTTTTAATTCTTGACCTGCACTCACTTCATCTTCCTGCAAGTTATTATACTTTTTAATTACTTCAATTCCATTTCCATCTGAAAAATATTGCTTCGCTATACTTTCTAAAGTTTCTCCCTCTTTCACAGTATGCGTTATTACTTTTTCAGAATGTTTCTGCGACTCAGATTTAGCTGAATCAAAGAAGATTACTTCAAACGCACTTTTTCCAGCATTATTACTATCACCCTTCACCTGAATATATTTATCCGTGTACCACAAAATACTAATCGGCAGAAGAATGAATAGAAATGTTAAAACCCGGACGAAAATGTGATTTATTTTAAACTTTTGTTTTTTCTCTTTATTTCTATGAATTTCACTACGCGGCGGTAAACTTTCTTTTTCTTCCACTCGCTCAACTTCTAATTCCTCTTCAAAATCAGGAATTCGTTTCCTCATGTTGTTCACCACCACCTTCCATTTATTTTCTTAATTGGAGTCCCATTATAAAATCAACAAGAAAGTGTGCAAAGATTGTTATAAACAAATTTCCTGTCCATTCAAATACATAACCAAAGACAAAACTAATGAAACAGACGAAACAAAATAAAAATGGCTTTGTTATATAACGAATATGTAACACTGCAAATACGAAGCTCGCAATTACAATTCCAAAATGAGTCTGTACTACACCTCTAAATAAAAATTCTTCTGCAAAACCAATCAAGAACGTAATAACGAGTAAGTGTAGAACGGACATTCCTCGAAACATCTTATCGTTAATACCACCATCATCAAACCATGACTCCGGAAACACTCGCATTGCAACATAATCTAATAACACAATACCAATCGCTAACAAACCACCTATAATAAGTATAGATACTGGTTCCCATTTCCATAAATTAAAGACTTCTTTTACATCTTTAAATAATATATATGCCAGTAAACAGCCAATACCGATAATAATTAACTGTGTTATATATAGATTCAGCCTTATTTCCTGCGGACTCATATCTTCAACATTATGCCTTTGAATGTTCATCATTCCTCCATCTTTTCTAGGCCGAAAAGCTTTTGTAACTCTGTTTCCCAATTATAGTCGAAATCCGATTGTTGCGCTCGTCTTTTTTTATAATCTTCTTTGGTAATACCGCAATAATCGCAGCAATTAATTAACTCTTGCTCTTTCCTATAACCGAACTGTTGCAGCACATATTCACGTCTACACCCTTTAACTTGTATCCATGACTTCATATTTTCTAGCTCACTATATTTATTACGCAACCTTATTTCTACTTCAGCTATTAATCGGTTCATGATTTCATCTGACAAACCTTCTAATAATAATCTTCGTTGTTGTATAATTCCAACCTGTTCGAGATGATAACGAACGAAACGCCAATATTGCTCATTAAATCTTGCTGCATTATAACAAATTTCTTCTACATCTTCTATTGGTAATTCCTTCGTTTGAAACATTCTTTCTTGTAGTAAAGAAAATAAAAATTTTATTTGTGACTTACTTGGCAATTCATCCTCAATGATTGAAATTGGTAAATCATGATCCAACGGACTACATAATAAAATAGCTATACTCGGTTCGCCATCTCTTCCAGCTCTTCCGATTTCTTGTAAGTAAGAGGCTATATTAGTTGGATAATGAAAATGAATAATATATCGCGTATTCGCCTTATTTACCCCCATACCAAATGCACTTGTGCATATTACAAGTTGCAATTGATCGTTCATAAACTGCTGTTGAATTAACATACGCTCTTCATGTTCCATACCACCATGATAAAAAGCTACACCAGTAACACCTTTCCCTCTCAAGTATTCCGTTAACCTTTCTGTCCACGCTCTACTTGAGCAATATACAATCCCCGGCCCTTGTAAATACATCACCTGCTCTAAAAGCGCCTCTTTCTTTTCTTCTATCGTCTCTACAAATTGCACATCCATTGCAATATTAGGACGATCAATAGAGTATACATGTTCCGCGGCACCCTTTAAATTTAAACTATCTGCGATATCCTGCAGTACCCCTTTTGTCGCTGTGGCTGTCAATGCTAATACTGTAGGAGAACCAATATTTTCAATAACTACATTTAGTTTTTTATAGTCCGGTCTAAAATCATAACCCCATTGAGAAATACAATGAGCCTCATCAACAACAAATAATGAAATATGAATTTTCTTCAATTCCCTAATTAATAACTCCGACTGCAACATCTCTGGTGAAACAAAAATAAATTTATATGAAGATAATTTTTTCATCGCTTCTCTTTTTTCATTTAATGTCCGAAAACTATTAAATGCTATCACTCGGTTTTTCACAACATACTTTAATTGTGTCACTTGATCTTCCATTAAAGATAATAACGGTGATACAACAAGCACTGTTCCTTCTCGCATAAGCCCCGGAAACTGATAGCACATAGATTTCCCTCTTCCAGTCGGAAGCATTGCTATCACATCTTTTCCTTCTAATAAATCTGTAATTACTCCTTTTTGACCTGGACGAAATTCAGAATATCCAAACCACTTATATAAATATTCTTCAAGTTTCATTTACACCCTCCATCCGCGCTAATACAAGACGAACTTCAAAATAAGAGATATCTTCTCCAACCGCTTGTTTCAAAACACGTAACTTCCGCGTTTGCAATGCTTCAATTACTTTTATTACTTTGTCTATCTTTTCTTTTTCCATAAACATTTCAATAGAAAAATCTTTTTCTCGCAAAGCAATTTCAACAAAATGATCTTCTATCGTTGCAACCTTTAAATTCCGAATCGTCGCTATTTCTTCTAAAGAACGTCCTTGTCTCCAAAAATTATATGTTTTTTTCGTGGATAAACTAAATAATTCAGCTCTCTCATTTGGATAAGATATAATTTCAGCTAATAGCGGAAATTCATTTTCTTTATCACGAACTTCTTGTATAAAGAAATGTATTGTACCCCAAAATAAAAAATACACCCTGAATATATCTTGTTTCGTAATTTCTGCTAATTGTTGCAATGTACAACCAATGCGTTCATAACCCGTTAATCGATATGTTACAATCGTCGCTTCTATCGCATTACTCTTTTCTAAAAGATTATGTACTTCTGTCCATAGTTTTCTCGCCAACTCACTTCTCTTATATGGCCTTCCTGTTAGAAAACGTTTCACCCACATCATTATTTCTGTATCTTGCTGAATTGGAATAAACCTCGTATTATTCTGTTGTAAATTTGATATGGTTTGAATAATTAATGATAATCTTTTCCAAAATGTTTCACCTAATTCACCATAATGTAAACCATGCAAATGCGCCGGAAAAGCATAAACTTCCTCCCATTTATGTAACTGCATTTTACCCGTAGGTGTTAACACATATGTATTTTCATGTATTTCTTGAATAAAATCCGCTTGCAACAACTTTGCAACTTCACCATCATAGTCATTTCTATTTAATGATTTATATATTCCGAACAAAAAAGAAATTCGGAACATATTTCCATCTTGTAAAGTTTGCGAAGAACGTTTGCCCTTTAGTAAATAATAAATAGAAGAAACGGTTCTTTCACCATTCAATTGTTTTAAACAATGCAACAAAGTATATTGTATTTGCATGACCGCTTCCACCTTCCAATCTTAACTTCATTCTTTTCAGTACAATTACACTATCTACTGTCGCTCATTAAACTTATCATATAAGAACTATATACTTGTATATATTCTATTGTATCAAACGAAATCATATTTACGTATTTTGAAAATCTTATGACATAATTCAAAAATAAGTTGACACTCTAATTGATAAGCATTATCATTATAATTTTATGTTGAAAAGTTTTACAAACCGTTTTACAATAAGGTTATAATTTTTATGGCGAGCTTTTCACATACATATTATCAGGAGGGAAAAAAGATGGCAAAATATACAATCGTTGATAAAGATACTTGTATTGCATGTGGTGCTTGTGGCGCTGCTGCACCAGACATTTATGACTATGATGATGAAGGTATTGCATTTGTAACATTAGATGATAACCAAGGTATCGTTGAAATTCCAGATGTATTAATTGAAGATATGATGGATGCATTCGAAGGCTGTCCAACTGACTCAATTAAAGTTGCTGACGAATCATTCGACGGAGACGCTTTAAAATTCGAATAGTCTTTTATTAACTTCAAAAAACGCCCCTCCTATTGATGAGGGGCGTTTTTTGTATCTAAATTTTATTTTCCTTAATAAAAAACCATTAGTAGTTTCACACTACTAATGGTTTTAGTATATATTATGCATTTTTCATTTTTGCAAACACCCATACTTTCAGGCGTGAGAATAATGCTACAAATACAATTGTTACAACAATCCCTTTAATTAAATTAAATGGTAAGATTGCCGTTACAACCGTTGTTTTTATAGCTTCGCTAGACATAGCTGGTGAATTTAAAAACCAAGTGTACGCCGGGAATATGATGATGTAGTTTAATACACTCATAATAAGTGCCATTGTAATTGTCCCTAGCATTAATCCTGTAGTTAAACTCTTCACAGTACGATACTTTCTAAATAAGAAAGCTGCTGGCCCAATAAATAAACATCCTGCAATAAAGTTTGCAATTTCTCCAACTGGTACTCCCGTTAAACTTCCTTGAATCCCGTAATGTAAAATGTTCTTTATCGCCTCTACAATCACTCCTGCTACTGGTCCAAAGATAATTGCCGCAATTAGAGCTGGTACATCACTAAAATCAATTTTCAAAAATGGCGGAAGCCCTGGGAACGGGAAATCCAACATCATTAGTAAATATGCAATACTACTTAGCATCGCTACACTCACCATCTGCACTACACTGTTTTTTTGTTTCATCTTTCTCTCTCCTTTTCCATCGATCATCTCATGGAAAGTGGAAAGGTTCTGCTATGCCTATTTTTTCATAGAACGAAAAAACCCTTTGTGTTTTACACAAAGGGAGAATTTAAGGCACATCAAACAGACGTTCAAATCCATATCTTTTTTGAACGCTTGAACCTCCATCTTCTCCCATCCAGACTATACTGTCGGCTTTGGAATCACACCAAATCCTGCCTTAACGGCTCGCGGGCTTAGAACAAAATCATAAATAGTTCATCACCGCCGGTCGGGATTTTCACCCTGCCCCGAAGATAGACCGATATTCTATTTTCCCCTTCATTATACAACAACCTCATAACATTGTGAACTAAAAAATTGTAACTTATTTAAAATTAGTTATTTATTTTTCGTAACAACAAATGAATTGCGAGATATTTTACAATACAATCCATATTTTTTATTATTCGGCATTTCTCTTTTGAATTACCTAGTCATATATAATTAAAAGTGATAAGATATTGAATTGTTAAGATAAGAACATTTTCTGAGTTATGGAGGAAATGTCATGAAAAAAGACAAGAGACATTCTATTCGAGAAGCAATGAAAAAAAACTTAAGAAAAGAATACTTTTACTTAAAAAAAGAATTACTTTTCTACTGCCCAATTGATTTAGGCACATTCTCAAACGAGACATACTATGCTACTTTCGATGAAGATGGCATCAGTATTTATCAGTATGATAAAAAAACAGAAAGTAAATTAAAATTGTGTGAGCGTCATCCGTGGAAGAGTTGGAATAAAGTGAAGATTGATCACTATTTGACAACTTCTCAATTTATTTTTCAGGGTGAGCGAAATTGGATCTTATCTCTTTTTCAAAAAGGAAAAGAAGCTCAAAAAATTATTGAAGAGCATACATCTTTACAAACAGAAGTTGTTTCCCGCTCTTTCTTAAAAAAACTTCCTGGTTTTCGTTCTAATACACCACTGAATAAATACATCGGTAGTATTTGTTACACTGCACTTATTGCATTTTTATTAAAATGGATGATTCCATTTCAAGCACCACAAATCGCCCTGTATTCTATCTCGATTGGTTGTATGCTTCTTGGCCTACTTTGTTTGACAATCGGTTTAATTGAACCGACTATCGTACTGTTTCGAACAAAAGAGAAAACAAGAACAAAAGTTTTTTACTTATATAGCTATTTAGCTATTTCTGGATTTATATGTGTCTTTATTTTTTGGTAAAAGAAGCCGTCCCAAAATAAATTTTGGGACGGTTTTCTTTTAGATATAGATGCTCTGATTCACTCAATAGTTCTAGCAAAAGCGCCCATATAATTTCATTTATATTGAATCTTATTTAAGAAGAACATAAATTTGTTCAAAGTTTAATTTTTGAAGCGTTTCCTTTACTTAACATATAATTGTTGATTAGGATAAATTAGCTCTTGCTGCAATCCATTTTTTTCTTTAATTTCCTTAAGTGTCATACTAAATTTCCGTGCAATACTAACTAAAGTATCCCCTTTTTGTACGACATATAATGACGAAGAAACAACTTCATTTCTTTGTTCACTTAAAACAAGCAATGGGTTCATCGCATTCTTTTTCGTCATCGTCCATCTTCCTTGATGAAGTTCTAGATGTAAGTGCGCACCTCGCGATTCTCCCGTGTTCCCTACTTCTCCAATTTTTTCTCCTTTGGAAATATAATCTCCTTGATCCACATATCTCTTATTTAAATGTGCATATACAGCCTCATATTCTCCGTGTTTAATAAATACAACATTTCCATAACTACTTGAATAATAAGACCTCGTTACCTTACCATCTTGGATAGCTGCCACAGGCGTTCCAATCGGCGCAGCTACATCAATACCATAGTGTTTTCCATGCCTTGTCCCAAAATAATCACTTATCTGACCTTCAACAGGCCATGTCCATCGATTTTCTTCTGCATAAACATGTAATTGAGATACAAACAGTATACTCAATAACATGACACCGCATTTTAAAACTTTCATATACATCCTCCGTTTTCTAATTACCACCATACCTTCTCTATTTTGGTATATTACAGAAAAAAGTATACAAAAAAAGAAAGTGAATTATTCCACTTCCTTCTCTTTCTTATCACGAAAAACTAATGCACTACGGTTATACTCCACATCTTTCACTTGTAATCGGGCATTTATTACTCGAGCTATCGCAAACAAATAATCAGATAATCTATTTACATACTTTAATACAACTTCATTTATTTTCACTTCTTTTTGCAATGATACTATAGAGCGTTCTGCTCTCCTTACAACAGTACGTGCAATATGAATAGTAGCCGCTGCCTCGCTACCACCTGGCAAAATAAAGCGTTCTAGTGGCGGGGCTTCTTCTATATATAAATCAATCTTTCTTTCTAAACTTTCAACCATCACAATTGTCACTTTATAAGGAATTTTTTGTTCCACTATTGCCAAGTCTCCTCCGCAATCAAATAGTTCATGTTGAATATTTTCGAGCTCATTGTAAATATCTATAAAAGCTCCGCCTTGAAGCTTAGTCATTGCATATCCAATATGAGAATTTGCCTCGTCTATTGTTCCATACGCTTCCACACGGATATCATCTTTATCAACCCTGCCACCTATTACACTTGTCGTTCCTTTATCTCCTGTTTTTGTATATAATTTCATTTCTTCACAGCACCTCTCTTGTTATTCTTTATTCGAGCAACATAGAAAAAAGTTCTACCATTCTTTATTTAATTGAGTTTACAAAAAAATAAAAAACAGCAGAACTTTATTCATTATCAACTTTAAAAACGCATATCTAAATTATACGATTCGGTAAATATACAGAGAATGTAGTTCCTTCTCCAACAACACTTGATACAGAAATTTTACCATCATGGCCTTGAACAATATTTTTCGCAATCGCAAGCCCGAGTCCTGTTCCACCCTTTTTCCCACGTGTTCTTGCTTTATCAGCTTTATAGAAACGATCAAATAAAAATGGAATATCTTCTTCTGGAATGCCTGCACCCGAATCTTGTACTTCAAAAATAAGACCGTTATTTTTCGTATCAATTACAAGCGTTACATGTCCGCCTGCATTCGTATGACGTATTGCGTTATCAATTAAATTCGTCAATACTTGTTCCATACGATCTGCATCAAACGGGTATTGTTCAATTGGATCTTTGAAATCAACCGTTAACGCGACCTCTTTATCCTTTGCAATTCCTTGGAATTTACGACCAATTTTTTCAACAAACGGATGTATATCCACTTCACCAATATGTAACTCTACATGACCGCTTTCCATACGAGCTAAATCTAACAATTCATTTACAAGTTTACCTAAACGAACAGATTCATCATAAATAATTTGAACAAACTCATCTATTTCCTCTTTCGTTTGCACAATATCATCTAAAATCGCTTCACTATACCCTTGCAGCATGACCATTGGTGTACGAAGTTCATGTGATACATTCGCAATAAAATCTTGACGCATCTTTTCAAGACGACGTTCTTCCGTCATATCTCGCAGTACTGCTACAGCTCCACGAATTTTCGTTTGATTGTAAAGCGGCGTCATAAGAACTACATAGTTTCCTTTTTGTAAATTAATTTCAACAACTTGTTGTTGTTCGCTTTCTACAACGAGATGGAATAATTCCACAAGTTCAGAAGGTAGTTTTTTACTGAGCTCTATCTCTTTTTCTTCTTGCCAAACTTGTAAGAAATGTTCGGCCGGCGGATTGATTACAACGACTTCACCTTCTTGATTTAACGTAATAACCCCATCTGCCATACTACTCAAAATACTTGCTAACTGCTCTTTTTCTTGTTGCAAGGCGTTCATATTAAACTTCAACTGTTTTCCCATTTGGTTTAAGGCCGTTGCAAGCTCACCAATCTCATCCTGAGATACCATAGGAGCCTTTGCATCAAACTTCCCACGTGACACTTCAAAAGCAACCTCACGCATTTTACGAAGCGGTGCTGTAATCCGAGTAGATAAGAAGAACGCAAAGAAAGTTGTTAATATAATCGCAATTCCAGCCGATAAGAAAATAAAATCAGTTGTTCTTTCCATACCTTGTATCGGTACTTGTAAAGATTCATATACGAACACTGCACTTTGATTTTTTGATTGCACTGGTTTTCCGACGATCATAATATCATTTTCGGTGTTTTTATTCTTCCTACTATTAGACGCTTTTCTAATATTATTCTTAATTTCTTTTTTGTCTGTAAACACAGCCGCTAATTCTTTATCTTCTTTTAAGTCATCCATTGTAAGAGTGACTAACCCTTCTTGTTTCGGTGAAGAAGAGATTTCTTTACCATCTTCTACAATAATAATCCTTGAAAGTGGGTCAGAGAATTTGTAAGCGATATTCTCAATCGTTTTTACATCGGCACCTTCTTCAATTAACTCTGAAACACTTGTTGCAACTTTTTGAAGCCTAGCTTCACTCATATCAACATAATACGTTCTAAAAAACTGTGAAAGTAAAATCGCAACAAATCCAAGAACAAACGAAACGAGAAGTAATATGGTCATCCATAACTTCCCTACTACACTTCTCCAAAGCATCAGTCGTTCACAACCTCAAATTTGTAACCTACACCCCAAACAGTAACGATCATTTTCGCTGCATCTGGTGATTTTTTGCTTAACTTCTCACGTAAACGCTTTACATGTGTATCAACTGTACGTAAATCTCCGAAGAATTCATATTGCCATACTTCTTTTAACAGTTGCTCACGATCGAATACTTTATCAGGAGCTTTCGCTAAAAATAATAGTAACTCATATTCTTTCGGCGTTAAGTTTACTTCATTACCATCTGCAGTAACACGGTGTGCATCGTTATCAATTGTTAAGTGCGGGAATACAGTAACATCTTTTGTCGTTGTATCTTGTGTAAAGAATGTTGTTGGTACAGCACGACGTAATACCGCTTTCACACGTAGTACGACCTCACGTGGACTAAATGGCTTTACAATATAATCATCTGTTCCAACTTCAAATCCTTGTACTCTATTTACTTCTTCACCTTTTGCTGTCAGCATAATAATTGGTGTCGCTTTCTTCTCACGAACCCCTTTACATACTTCAATGCCATCTTTACCAGGCATCATAAGATCTAATAAGATTAAATCGTAATCATTTTGCAACGCCATTTCTAAAGCTGTATCACCATTATCTGCTTCTTCAATCGTATATTGTTCTCTTTCTAAGTACATTTTCAATAAACGACGAATACGATCCTCATCATCTACAATTAAAATTCTTGATTCATTTTCCATCTCTACCCGCTGCGCACTCTCACCTCAGCGGTTCACACCTACCCTTCTTTAACTATTATGTTGCGCTATTCTCGTTTATTTAAGCAATCTTCTAAATGTTTCACTTCCCATATTATGCTTCACAAGAATAATAAATTTTGTTCAATTTTTTTCCAAAACTATGTATTTTTTTTGAACAGCATATAATGTCCTCGACATCATTTTACAAAATCAACCGCTACTTTGTCATGTTTTTCTCAAAAAAGAAGAAAAGTTGACAAAAATAAAATAGGAAAGTGACATGCACTCCCCTATTTTATTTCTCTATGCATATGAATGTAAACCGGCAATAATTAAGTTTACTACAATAAAGTTAAACATAATGATTGCAAAACCAATTACTGCAAGCCAAGCTGACTTCTCTCCATGCCATCCTTTTGATAGGCGTAAATGTAATACTGCCGCATAAAAGAGCCAAGTGATAAGTGCCCAAACCTCTTTTGGATCCCAGCCCCAAAAACGTGTCCACGCTATTTGTGCCCAAATCATCGCAAAAATTAATGCACCTAATGTGAACACTGGGAATCCAATTGCAATAGATCGATATCCAATTTCATCTAGTAAATCACTATTCGTATTCTTTACTAACGGCTGAAGTGCCGCCGATACTCGCTTCCGTAAAACAAGTCTTAATACAATATACAGTAATGTTCCAACTAACACTGACCAAATAACAGTATTTAATTTTTTCGCATTTACAATCGCTGGAACTTCAACTGCCGGTTCTAATTTATTTTCTGTCAGTAACTTCCCTTCGTGCGGTCCAACTAAAGCCGGAAGATTGTATTTCATTTCCACTTGTTGTTCATTTTTATCAATCCATTGAAACTTCGCTTCATATTTCATACTAGAAAATACCGTTGTTACTCCAATAAATCCAACTGTACAAACAAGTGTAAATACTACCGTCTCTAGCCAAAATGTACGTTTACTTCTCGTCGATTGATCTACATTTTTCAATAAATACATAACACCTGTAATAAAACTAATCGCTAAAATGGCTTGTCCTGCTGCTGCCGTCGTCACGTGAATATGTAACCAATTACTTTTTAAAGATGGAATAAGCGGGGATATTTCCCTCGGAAACATACTTGCATAGGCAATTAATAAAAGCGCAACTGGTAATGCAAATAGTCCGATTATGCTTACACGGTACATAAAATACATGACAATAAATGCTCCTACAAGCATCATGCCGAAAAATGTACCGAATTCAAAAAAGTTACTAACTGGCGCATGTCCTGATGCAATCCACCTTGTAACAAAATATACTGTTTGTGCAATAAACCCTAAAATTGTAATCGTTATTCCTACATTTGCCCATTTATGACCCTTTTCTTTAATTGCTCCCCCGAAAAATAGAGTGGCAATTAAATATAAAATAAATGCGGTAAAGAGAAAGTTACTACTTATTTGCACCATATCGTTTCCCCACCTTAACTAATTTTTTTATCAATTACTTTATCATTTGGCTGTGGAATTGCTGTACCTTCTAGTACTCTTTCAATATCTTTCTTTAAACCGAACCAATTTTTATTTGTATGCCCTGCAATCCACCATTCATCATTAACACGTTGTATCCAAATACGGCGATGATTCCAATACATACCTTGAATGACACCAACCATAAATATAAATCCTCCAATGCCGAGAATCCAAAGCGTTAAATCTTTTCTTACAGTAAGTGCTGTTGCATTTTGCATTTCAACACCTGCAAACGACATTTTATATTTGTTGTTTCCATCTGGTTCTATATTTTGCTGAATACCAACAAAACTCACTTCACCATCTGGTGTTTCAGGTGTAAACATTTTAAATACAAATGCAGGATTGTTTGGTAATTTCGTTTTTGTATTTGGTTTTCCATTCTCATCAAAATAAAAATCAGGAAAATAGCTTAATAGTTCTAGAGAATAACCATTTCCTAAATCATATTTTTCCTTAGGATTCGTTAAATCTACTTTAATTGGTCCCCACTTTTGATTATTTTCTTTATTTTGCAAGTTAAAGGACATACTTTTAAATTCACTTTCTTTATAATCCACTTGATACACTGCAAATTGATCAAATTTCAGTGGTTCATTCACTCGAATTTCCGCTTCTTTTACTTTTTCTAATTTCGGTTTTTGTCCTGCTATATTTTCTCCTACTGCTTTATATAATACGGCATTCGTTTGGAAGTTTTTCGCAATCATTTTATCGCCTACACGATCAATCGCTTCATCAAAAACTTCCTTGTCCTTACTTTTATCATAAACTTCTTTTATAAATTTCTCGTTTTTTAAGTAGTATTGTCCATCCGTCCCTGGTATTTCTTTCGTTTCACCGTCACGTAACCAAAGTGCTTCGTCTACGTACATACTCGGTAAAAAACGAAGCATCGCACCGAATAAAAAGATAATAAGACCGATATGATTTACATATGGACCCCAACGCGAGAAGCGTCCCTTTTCTGCTAAAACGTTTCCGTCTTCCACTTTCACGTTATAGTTTCTTTTCTTTAAATTCTCTTGCACTCTTTCCAGGTCACCTTCTTGCGGTGTACCAGTCCCATATAATCTCTGTCTCTTTAAAAAACTAGGATGTCTTTTTACGCCTTGCTTTTTTAAAGCTTTATAAAGTGGAATAACGCGGTCTAAACTACATATCACAAGTGAAATACCGATAGAAGCAATCAAAATCATATACCACCATGAACCGTATAAATTATTAAACCCTAATTGATAGTATAATTGTCCTAAAAATCCGTATTCTTGTTTATAATATTCAGCTGGTGCAATACCTGGAGTTATGTACATTTCTTGCGGAAATATAGTTCCTATCGCTGATGCAGCTAAAGTTATTACGATTAGCCATACACCTACTTTTACAGAAGAGAAAAAGCTCCAAATTTTATCGACTATCGTTTTTGTCTGCGTGAGAGATCTCCGTGCACTCCCCTCATAGCGCATATCCAATAGTTTTGCATTTTCATTGCTTTCAAATGGTTTCCCGCAAGCTTCACAAAAAACGGTTCCTATCGGATTAACATGTCCACATTCACATTTAATTTCTTTCAACACTCTCACCGCCCCTGTATCTATATGTACTATTGTATATTCTAACCTCAAGTTACCGCAATACTCAGAATTTTTAAACCAGAGGCACTATAAACACGCACCCCTTATGTAAAGGCTTTCTTTATTACGGAGTAATTTTCTTTAAATACCCTTCTAACTGTTCTTTCGTTTGTTCCCCTATAATTTGCTCCACTACTTTTCCATCTTTATCAATCAAAAAGCTTGTCGGTAAAGGACCTACTCCATATGTTCCTATAATCTTTTGTCCTTTATCAATGGCAACTGGGAATTTCAAACCATATTGGTTCACAAAGTTCTTTACTGCAATATCCGTTTCATCTGCATCTAACGCTATGATTTCAACGCCTTTTTCTTTATACTTTGGATATAATTCATTCATATAAGGCATTTCTTTTTCACAAGGTTTACACCACGTGCCCCAAAAGTTTAAAAATACACCTTTTCCCTTTAAATCTTTTAGTTCAATTTTCTTTCCTTCTAAATCCGTCACAATAAAGTTAGGTGCTTCTTTTCCGATTTGCATTTTCTCTTTATTAGCAAAGAATCCTTGATAAAGAGTAAATCCTACAGCACCACATAAAATGAGTAGAATAATAACGCGAAATAATAAGCGATTTTTCTTCATATTACCTCTCCTCTCCTCGGTAAATGTTATGTATTATCTTCTGTAAATGTTGTATTGAATAAATCACCAGCAGAGCACTCCACTGGTGAATTTTTAACTCTATAGCTTATCTTGGCTTTGTAGAAGCAAGCGCGCGTAATTGTTTCACCTCATGTGGTGTCAATTCTCTCGCATCACCAGGTCGCAGGCTTCCTACTTCTAAGAAAGCATAACGTTCACGTTTTAATTTCACTACTTTACAGTCTAACGCTTCAAACATACGACGTACTTGACGATTACGTCCTTCATGAATTGTTAATTGTACAATAGCCATCTCTTTACGCTTGTCCCAAGAAATAATTTTCACACGTGCTGGTGCTGTTTTACCGTCTTCTAACGTAACACCGCGTTCTAACATGCGAATTTTCTCACCTGTTAATGGCCCTTTTATTTTTGCAACATATGTTTTTTCAACTTTATATCTAGGATGCATTAATACGTTTGCGAAGTCCCCATCGTTTGTCATTAATAATACACCAGACGTATCATAATCTAAGCGTCCGATTGGGAATAAACGTTGTGTAATTTCCGGGAAAAAGTCCGTTACAACACTTCTTCCTTTATCGTCTGATACACTTGAAATTACGCCAGTTGGTTTATATAGTAAAAAATAAACAGGTTCTTCTTTTTCAAGAGGGATATTATTTACTTCTACTTTATCTTGAGGAGTTACTTTTGTCCCTAACTCTTTCACTATTTTTCCATTAACTTTCACTTTTCCTTGCTGAATTAATTCCTCAGCCTTTCTTCTCGATGCAATACCTGCTTGCGCAATCACTTTTTGTAATCGTTCCATTTCTTTTTTTCACCTCGAATTTATCTTACCTTACATTAGAAAGACTTGGCAACCGCATACGCTTTACGGCTATTCGCTTCATCTTACTTAAACAACATAGCGATGATAATAAACATATAAAGGTCAAATCATGTTTTTACCCTTTATTATTGTCCATATTTTTCATATTTCTCACAATAAAAGTTCATCATTTTGTCAAAAATACCACATAAAAAAACCACTATTAAGCTACACCTTAATAGTGGTCGTATACGTATTATAAGCGAAATAGCGTAAAAAATGAATAGTATTACTGAAACAATAAAGAAACGAACACAATTGAGCATATAATCCCGATTAAATCTGCAAAAAGTCCTACTTTTAGTGCATCCCCCATTTTTCTAATCCCAACCGCTCCAAAATATACAGTTAAAATATAGAAAGTCGTATCTGTGCTCCCTTGCATCGTAGAAGCCAATCTCCCAATAAACGAATCTGGCCCATATGTTGCAATTAAATCGGTCGTAATACTTAAACCAGCAGAGCCTGAAATAGGGCGTATAAGTGCTAAGGGTACAATTTCTGCTGGAACATGGATCAAATCTAACATTGGCTTCATTACCGATATCATTGCATCTAACGCACCTGAAGACCGGAATATAGAAATAGACACAAGCATTCCAACCATAAACGGTAAGATGGAAATTGCAATTTGAATCCCTTCTTTTCCTCCCTCAACGAACGATTCATACGTCGGCACTTTCTTTATTGTGCCATATAAAAGGATAAAACCAATTACACAAGGGATTACCCATAAGGAAATTGTATTTACAATGCTCATTTTTTCCGCCCCTTTCTACTCCTTCTTCGGTAAAAATAGCGGTCAATCCAAATTGCCCCAATCATAGAAAGTACTTGTGCAATAAATGTTACCCCAACAATTTCAGTAGGATTCGCTGATTCATACGTCATTCGAATGGAAATGACTGTCGTAGGAATTAATGTAATAGCTGATGTATTTAATGCTAGAAACGTCACCATAGAACGGCTCGCCGAATCCTTTCCTCCATTTAACTCTTTCAGTTGTTCCATCGCTTTAATACCAAGAGGGGTCGCTGCATTACCTAGACCAAAAAAGTTTGCCATCATATTTGATAGAATAAATCCCATAGACGGATGATCCTTTGGTATTTCTGGAAACAACCTTTTTACTATCGGCATAAAAAGTGTAACTAATTTTTTTAACAATCCGGCTTCCTCTGCAATTTTCATTAAACCGAGCCAAAATACTAAAACACTAATAAGTCCTATACAAATCGTTACCGCATCTTTTGCTCCGTCAAATACAGCTTTATTCACTTCTTCCATCGTTCCATTTATCATGGCGTATACAATCCCAATGACAGCCATCGCTACCCATACGAGATTAACCATCGTTCCCAACACCTATCATGTAAGAAAAAATTTCTTTCACATTATTCCAGTAAAGTCCCGTTGTAGCTACTAACTTTCGTTTACTATAAAATAAATTCCGTTCTCCAACTTTTTCATTACCAACATAAATGTCTGTCTTCCCAACCTTTACTCCATCCGTAAGTTTTGTACTTTTATCGAGTTCAACTTTTAATACTACGTTCTTTTTTTCTTCTTCAGTTAACGGTACCGAAAAACTATTTTTCGTATAAACATGGTTGGCATACTTCTTTTCATTTATTTCAGCAATTGCTCCTTGTCCTAAAACTTTCGTTTGTTTGAAACGGTCAAAACCTTTATCAAACAAATTCATATGATCATCCCAATCACTAGAGGCACTCAAAGTTACGACAATTAAATCTAGTCCACCTTTTGATGCCGTTGTAACAAGCGTTCGCCCAGCTTTCTTCGTAAAGCCTGTTTTTCCCCCTGTTGCAAATTCATAATAAGACGTTACCAGCTTATGTTTATTTTTCCACGGGTAATCCCAAGAATCTGATTTATATGTTTTGGTTCCAAAGATTTTCTTAAATGTCTCGTTTCCCATTGCATATTTCGTTAATAATGCCATATCGTAAGCCGACGAATAATGTGATCCATCTCCATCTAAGCCATGAGGGTTTGAGAAGTGCGTATCTTTCATTCCAATTTCTTTCGCTTTTTGATTCATTAAATATACGAATCCATCTATACTCCCACCCACACTTTCAGCAATTACTTGCGCTGCGTCATTACCAGATCTAAGCATGAGTCCGTATACTAAATCTTCTAACTTCACTTTTTGTCCAGGCTTTAAATAGATTGCCGATCCTTCCACCCTCACCGCTTCATTACTAACTGATACCATTTCTTTCATCTTCCCTGATTCAGCAGCTAATAAGGCGGTCATAATTTTTGTTATACTAGCAATTTTTTGAGGCTCATGTTCTGCCTTTCCGTATAATACACGACCAGACTGTTGCTCCATTAATACAGCATTTCGAGCACTAACATTGCTGTTCATCTTTGCATATGTAGGAATCGGCATAACGCTTGCATACATCATAAGAAGCGTAATGATTACACAAATTCGTCTCATATTTCCCCCCACGTCCTTTTGGCACTTTTTGTACAAGTGTATGCTTGGCCTTTTAAAATATGAACGAAATCTTCCTTCTACTTCCATTAAAAAAGACGCAGAGAATTTGCGTCTAATATGGTGTCCATTCAATTTGTTTCGCAGTTTCAAATCTTTTTTCTACATCAGGCCAATTTACAACATTCCACCAGTTTTTAATATATTCATCTTTTCGATTTTGGTATTGTAAATAATACGCATGTTCCCAGACATCTAGTACAAGGAGCGGTATCGTATCCCATTGTGTAAATAATTGATGAAGTGTACTTTGCAAAATTTCTAACCTTCCAGACCGGGGTACCCAAACGAGAATTGCCCAGCCTGAACCTTCTACTTTAGAGGCTGCTTCTGTAAAATGTTTTTGGAAACGTAAAAAGCTCCCAAAATCTTGTTCAATTTGTTGTGAAAAAGTTCCTCTTGGACTTCCACCACCGTCTTTTTTCATGTTATTCCAAAATATCGTGTGTAAGTAATGACCTGACCCATGAAAAGCCGCTTCCCTTTCCCAATGCTTAATTAAATCAAATTTATTTGTTTTTCTCGCTTCTTCCATCATCTTCTCTGCTTTATTTAATCCTTCCACGTAACTCCGATGATGTTTATCATGATGTAACATCATAATTTCTTTAGAAATATACGGTTCTAACGCATTATATGGATAAGGTAATGGCGGGAGTGTATGTCCTCCAATTGGGACAGCTCGTTCACTATCCCCTCTTTCATATAATTCATATTCCTCTTCTTCTTGCATAAATACTTCCTGCAAGTGATGCTGAATATGTTCTACATCATCGCTTATTTCATACATAAACTCTGCATCTGTTTCATACTCATGCTCTTTCATACGCTCTAATAACGTCTGAATTTTATAAGCAAGCATATGGACATCATACACTTCCATTGCGCGACTATCTAATACGTGAAGAACACTTTCACACCAATTTTCTACTTCATGAAAGTAATCTGTAAATACACCTTGCTGATTCATGTTGCACCTCCCTAATGCTATCCACTTAACTATATTCAATGAAAATCCCTTATATAACTGTACAAAAGGAAAAGAAGCTAAGTCACCTTAGCTTCTTTTCCTCAATCAATATTTGTGTAACATCTTTGTCTGATAATCCGTCTCATAATATTCTAGTTCTTCACGCATCAATTGAAATTTACCTTCTAAACTCTTCATCACTTGCTCTAAAGATGCAGGTGGTGTTTGTTGAAAAACGATAGAATTTTTCCCTGTATATGCAGACCGACTATTTTCATACCAATGATCACTCTTCGGTGAAAAAAACTCTGCAATTACTTGATGGTAAATCTTATATAAAATTTTTTCAGCTGCTGTTTTTCGAAATGGCTGGCTATTCAACAAAACAAAACATGCATCCTGTCCTTCTTCGCAAAAAACGAGAAGTCGTCTCATTGATGCTAATAACCCTTTATAATATCGCTCATTCCCTGCTGGTGTTTCCTCTAATAAAGAAGGTAACGTATGATAATTTACATAATTGGTTATCAAATTAATAGCATCTTCTAAAAATATAGAAACTTGTTCTGTTTGATTTTCAACCATCAAATTAGACATTTTTTCTCTCTCCTTTGCCATTTCACGCTATTTCTACTCTTTTATTTTTATGTAATTCAGCCAATATTTCTTGTACTTTCGACACCGTTCCCTCATCAAAATATTGTTGAAATTCTTCCATATTATTTAAATACAAACGTTTTTGCGCACGAAGCTCCTTATCTTTCATTAAACAACATGTCGCTACAATATCGCGCAAATATATGTTTTGTTCTTCTACTTTATACACTGGATTTCCTTCAAAAGGAGTAATTTCTTGTAAAACTTCTTCAAAATATCGAACGTATAAAACCGAAAAAGTTTTCTCTTTACCATTTAATATATATGTCACTTCAGATCTGTTAAAAAAATCTTCTGATGTATTAGGTTTCTCTTTTTCTAACTCATATCCTACGTAACCTTTTATAATCATATACTCCCCCTCACCCTTCTTTCACCTTATTCTAACTTAATTTTCCGATAAACGAAATATTCTTTTAAATATACCTATATAAAAAATAGCTCCCCTATACAGGAAATTACCTTTTTATTTTTCTTGAAGTTTGTCATAATAATATTATTGTCTCAGTTTTCTTATACAAGGAGAGTTGTATTTATGTCGTTTTCATGGAAACGTTTCTTACAAATCGGGAAAATTATCTTCCCATTTGTTGTATTAACAATTGTATTCTTTCAAGCAAAAAAAGAATTAGCGGGCATTTCTTTTTTAGAAGCGATTGATACAATTAAAAACATTCCAACTGGAGGAGTCTTTTTAGCAATTACACTTGGTGCATTCGCTGTATCAACAATGTTCTTTTATGACTATGTTATGCTTCGTTACTTAAAAGCTGATATTCCTGTCCAAAAGATTTTCCGTATCTCGTGGATTGCTAATACTTTAAATGGATTTATCGGGTTTGGTGGTCTTGTTGGAGCCGGCGTACGCACAATGCTTTATCGTCCATATATAAAAGAAAATGGAAAACTTATTAAAAGTATCGCTTGGATGACAACTGCCTTTATTAATGGATTAGCCATTCTTTCATTTCTTGGTCTTATCGGAATATTAGACACGAGATTTATTTTGCATGAAAAACCATGGCTATGGCCTGTTCTTATCTTCTTCGCTCTTTTCGTCCCTATATATATCGGATTTTCTAAATTAAAAAATAGAAAAGCGACGCAAACAGAGGAACAAGAAGAAGAGGAGAAAAACCCAACTGTTTTATACTCATTAGTTTCATTAGTCGAATGGGTATCTGCTGGTATTGTTATGTACGTCATATTACTATTATTTGGCATTGAAATCGAATTCCAAAAGTTTTTAGGCGTATATGTTATTGCTGCTTTAGCTGGTGTCGTTAGTCTTGTTCCTGGTGGCCTTGGATCATTTGATCTTGTCTTCTTAACTGGGCTTGGGCAATACGGCATCGATACAGGTGTTTTACTCCCTGCTATGTTATTATATCGTCTCGTCTATTACATCTTGCCCTTCTGCCTTGGTCTCATTTTTGCAGCTTTTGAAATGACAGGAGTAGCCATTAAAAAGTTTGAAGATAAACCTTTTATTGCGCCTGCATTAGAGACAACTGGTGTTATATGGACTTTGCAGCGTGACTTTCTAGGAAAGTTAGGTTCTTGGGCATCTGCTGCTTTAACAGTATTTGCTGGCTTAATGGTTATTTTATCAACCATTCTACCGACAAGTATAAATCGGGCACACGCCTTACATATTCTAGCTCCAAAACATCTTATTCAATTTTCTTTTAGCTTATCGCTAACATTCGGTATTCTCCTCCTCATTCTTTCGCGGGGGATATATTACGGAACAAAACGTTCTTATTATATGACGATTGTTTCTTTAATTGGAGCGGCTATTTTTAACACACTAAAAGGAATTGATGTTGAAGAAACTTTTATTTTATTAATCGTACTCGCTGTATTGTATATGCTTCGTAAAAGGTTTGTACGTGAGAAAATGGAAGTCTCACTTTCCGATATCGTAAAAGTTTTTATATTCCTACTTGTAACGTTATATTTATATAAAAACTTAGGTATTTTATTTGCAGGTGCAAAAGAAGCTTTCAAACCTGATTTTGTCGTTCGTAATATTACACAAGTAAAACGAAGTGCATTAGCAGCTGCCTTTTTTGTTCCTACTTTTTTACTAATTGGTTCACTCATTGCAAATCGTTATCGAAATGAATTTCCCGGGCAACCAGCTAATGATAAACGATTACAAAACTTCTTAGATGAACATGGTGGAAATGTACTTAGTCATTTAGGTTTTTTAGGAGATAAACAGTTCTTTTTCAGTAGTGATGGAAAAGCACTCATTCTCTTCTCAATAACTGGAAAACGACTTATTGTACTGGGTGATCCAATTGGGGACCCTTCCTCCTATCGTACTGTATTGCAAGAGTTTTTAGCTGAGGCTGATCGATTTGGATACATTTGTGTATTCTATCAAATTGAAAGTAAATGGATGAGTTTATACCACGATTTTGGTTATAACTTCTTTAAGCTGGGTGAAGAAGCTGTTGTTGATTTAAATACCTTTACAATAACAGGAAAGAAACGCGCTGGCATGCGAGCTACTTTCAACCGTTTTGAAAGAGAAGGCTATACATTCTCTATTCATGAGCCACCTTTATCCGACGAATTATATGAAGAGTTAAGAAAAGTTTCAGATGCATGGCTTGGTGGAAAAAAAGAGAAAGGTTTTTCACTCGGATACTTCGATCGTGAATATATTAGTCGCGCTCCTATCGCAACATTATCTGATGCGGATGGAAAAATTATTGCATTCACAACATTCATGCCTGTATATCAAAACGGATCATTATCTGTCGATTTAATGCGATATTATCCAGATGCGCCTAGCGGCATTATGGACGCAATTTTCATCCACTTATTCCAGTGGGCAAAAGAAAATGAATACCACTCCTTTAATATCGGTATGGCACCACTTTCAAATGTTGGTTTATCCACACAGTCTTTCTGGTCTGAACGAGTGGCTGCTGCAATCTTTAATAACGTTCGTTATACGTATAGTTTCAGCGGATTACGACATTTTAAAGAAAAATATAAACCAGCATGGAGCGGTAAATATTTAGCATTTAGGAAGAATCATTCTTTACCAATTACAATGCTCTCTGTAACAAAATTAATAGGAAAAAGAAAAAACAGCTAAATTCTTAGCTGTTTTTTCTTTTTTGAACTTGTACAATAAATTCTTTTTCATACTTCTTACCATTTATATAGAAATTCCCCCACATTTTATACGTGCCCTCGGCAGGAAATGTAATTCGGTATTGTAATTGCTCATCCGTATCTACAGGCATAGCGTATAAAAAATTCTCCTTCGTTTCATCCACTATATAGAGTGACTCTACTTCTCCTCTCTCTGAATGCAATTTCAATTTTTCACCCTTTTTCGCTTGAAACTGAAATGTTAACGTAACTGGTTCATTCGGATGTAATGCGCCAAATAAAAGAGAAACTTCATACTCTCCTATTTTTTTTGTAAGTACACTGTCGATTGGAAATTTCACTTTTTTCTTATTGTTCTCCTCTTTCGTTCTACCAAAATTCTTCCTAGCGAATGACTCTACGGACTTATTTTTGTCTTCGTATAAAAATATTGTATATTCTTCGTCTTTTGCTATTTTGGAAGATAACTTATATGACCCGTTCCCTGCAAATGTGGGTTTAATTTGTTGTATGTTTTTTAACTGTCCATCTACAATCACTGCCCGCATTTGATCATTTACACCACGAATTTCATTATTCTTGTTGTTTAACAACTGAAATACAATATCTACTTTCTCATTTCCCTTTCCATTTGAAACATCCCACTTTACTTCCTGAACATCTCCTACAGTCTCTTCGTTTTCTTGATATTTTTTTATGTAAAATCCTCCTGCCACAATAAGTACTAACGCAATAAGCCCAATGACAAGATTTTTCAAAACATCACCTACCATTTCTATTGTCTCTATTCATACAAAACTTCTTAAGATATATATTCTAGATTATGATTTATGAAATCCTCCTATTTTGCACATATTACAAATAATAAAAAGATTTTAATTGAAAGGATTCGTAGTGTATAATGCAAATGATATTGATTTCTATCAATACATTATAAGGAGGACTTTTTTATGAGTGTACATATCGAAGCAAAACAAGGCGAAATCGCTGAATCTATTCTATTACCTGGTGATCCATTACGTGCAAAATATATCGCTGAAACATTTCTAGAGGACGTTACTTGCTATAATAATGTGCGTGGTATGTTAGGTTTCACTGGAACTTATAAAGGAAAACGTGTATCTGTTCAAGGTACAGGTATGGGTGTTCCTTCTATTTCTATTTATGTAAACGAATTAATCCAAAGCTACGGAGTTAAAAATTTAATTCGCGTTGGAACTTGCGGTGCAATTCAAAAAGATGTAAAAGTTCGTGATGTTATTATCGCAATGACGGCTTGTACTGATTCTAATATGAACCGTTTAACATTCCCAGGATTTGATTTTGCACCAGCTGCAAACTTTGACCTTTTAAAGAAAGCTTATGATGCTGGAACTGAAAAAGGATTACACGTTCGTGTCGGTAACGTTTTAACAGCAGATGTGTTTTATCGTGAAAGCATGGACATAGTTAAAAAACTTGGAGATTACGGTGTATTAGCAGTAGAAATGGAAACAACTGCTCTTTACACATTAGCAGCGAAATACGGTGTAAATGCATTATCTGTATTAACAGTTAGCGATCACATCTTCACTGGCGAAGAAACAACATCTGAAGAGCGTCAAACTACATTTAACGAAATGATTGAAATCGCTTTAGATGCAGCAATTCAACAATAATACACTAAAGAACTTGTCATACGTCTGGCGAGTTCTTTTTATGTGACTTTTTATAAATAACTACTTTATAAAGAGACAGATTTCTCCCCTCTACTTTCTTGTAACGTTTGTTATAATGAAGTGAAACTTTAATCAGTGGAGGTTTTTTCCATCCCCCACTGATTATTTGTTGAACCAATCGGATTTAACGGGATAAAGAAATCATTTACAGTATTTCTCATAAGAGGTGACGCAGTGAAAAACAGAAGTATTGTCTTTAAACTATTTTTATTAACATCCACTTTATTTACAATCATATTCCTACTTTTTTTCCTAGGACAATCTCTATTTTTAGAGAAATTTTATATTAATAAGAAAGTAAAAACAGTCCAAACTGCTTTTGAAAAATTCGTAGATAATTATGATAAAAGTGATAAAAGTTATGAGCAGGTTAGAAAACTAAAACAAGAATTTCATGATAAAACAAATGCCGATATGCAGTTTTTGGATTCTAACGGTATTATTAAAAGTGATAACAATTACTATATCGATGTATTTAATCCCAACAATAATAAACAGTATTCCATTCCACTCAACAATCTTTTAACACCAGAAGAATATAATAAATTCGAAAATTTAGGTTTAAAAAAAGATGTAATAATCAATGTTGATGGAGTCGTACAAGAGAATAATATAATCACACCACAAAAATTAGGAACGAATTATAATCAATGGCAGAACGAACATTTCTATTCGGATTTTCAGTCAATTAATGGTAACCCTTCTAAGAACAGACTTGCAAGCCGATACAAATCTACAACTCGAATCGTCTTTACAGGTGTTATAACTAAGTTACAGCTCCCATCCAAAGCGGAGGTTCGTCTTGCAAATGATATTGAAACATTACAAGCCGTTCAATATTTTGCAGATATGATTAGAGAGGGAACTTCTAACTCGAACCAATTAAGTACTTTCATATTAGATGGCGGAGAAAATATAAAAAATAGTATCTTTGTAAAACCGATTATAGAAAATGGAAGGATTACAGAATACGCTTTTGCGATAGCATCTTTGCAGCCTGTTAATGAAGCGATGCTCGTTTTAAAAGATTATTATGTCTATGCCTTAATCATCGTGTTTCTCGTAATTATTTTGTTATCCTTCTACTACTCAAAAATCATTGTTAAGCCATTAATTAAAATAAATCGTGTTACAAAAAAAATGGCTAATTTTGATTTCAGCGAGAAATTACCTGTTACAGCTGACGATGAAATTGGCGGGCTTTCTGGCAGTATCAATACATTATCTGTAAATTTAAAAGATCGAATCGATCGATTAAATGTTGCTAATACAAAGTTACAACAAGATATTGAACGTGAACGTCAATTAGAAAAAACAAGAAAAGAATTCATTTCTGGCGTATCACACGAATTAAAAACACCGCTAAGTGTAATTAGAAGTTTTGCAGAAGGAATTAAAGATGGTGTTAGTAAGGATACTTCGTATTATACTGATGTTATTTTAGAAGAAACAGAAAATATGAACAGGCTGATTGTTGAAATGTTAGAATTAGCAAAGTTGGAATCTGGTACTTACAAACTAGATATGACGACGTTCTCAATCGGTGAATTAACGCAACAAGTCTACACAAAATTATTATTTAGCATGGAAGAAAAACATTTACAAGTGAACATCGATGCAGACCCTTCTATACTTGTTAAAGCAAATCGCAGTCGCATTGAGCAAGTAGTTGTGAACTTACTAAGTAATGCAATCCGTTATACGCCAGAGGGAGAAAAAATACAAGTCTCCATTATAGAAGCAGAAGATACCGTAAAAGTCGAAATCGAGAATACAGGAAACCCTATCCCTGAAGAAAGTCTTGAAAAAATTTGGGATCGCTTCTATCGTCTAGATGCATCACGTAGCCGTCACACTGGAGGTACCGGTCTCGGATTATCTATTGTAAAAAACATTTTAGACCTCCATCATGCCGAATACGGTGTGTATAATACGACTAACAGTGTTGTATTCTATTTCAATTTACAAAAAGTAAAAGAAGTCAAATAATTTGTCTTAATTTCACTAGGAGTTCACATGAAATTCACACTCTCCCTTTATAGTAAGAAACAAGTTAATCCTTTCCTTTACACATATAAAAGAGGAGAGTGCGTGAAATGAAACAAGCAGGACAACCTATTCAAAATGAAAAACAATTAGAAACTATCAAAAATATACTTTTACAATCTTCGAAACGTGATGGCTTATTATTCGTATTAGCTGTAAATTCTGGCTTAAAAGTAAGTGAAATCTTACAATTAAAAGTTAGTGATGTAATCGATGAAAATGAAAATGTTCGCCATTCCATTTTATTTTACAATGAAAAAGTAAAGAAACATAAATGGTTTGCTGTAAATGAAGACTTACAGCACGCAATCGAAGACTACATGAAAGAACGTAAAACTTGGAAACGTAATGAACCATTGTTAAAATCTCAAAAAGGAACAAAATCTATTACGAGACAACATGCATGGTACATTTTAAACAAAGCTGCAAAAGAAGTTGGATTAGAAGGGATTAGCTCACATACACTTCGAAAAACTTGGGGTTATTGTGCATACAAATCAGGTGTTGATATTGCATTTTTACAACACTTCTTTGATCACAGTACTCCATCAAAAACTTTAAAGTATATCGGTATTGCTTAATAACTCTTATACATAAAAAAGGTTACCATTTAAAAATTTGGTAACCTTTTTTATATTTCATATTCTCTTTTCTTGTCTCTCCTATACTGTAGTGGTACTCTAATAATAAGGGGGAGAAATTATGAACACACTTACAATTGAATTACCAAAAGAAACGGCTGAAAAACTTGATTTATTAAAACAAGCTTATGAAAAGAAAACAGGTGCTTCTATCTCTGAGAGCACTCTCGTTCAAACACTTATCTCAAAAGAATTTATCCAGGCGATAACTCCTTTTGATTTACAACAATTCGTCAACGGAAAAGAACAGCATTAATGCTGTTCTTTTTTTATCTCTATTTAAAATATACAAAGTTTTTTATATATTTTTAGAAAAACCATTGACAATGATAATGATAACCATTATCATTTATTATGAAGCCAACAATTGATGAATCAACCAAACGCTCAGTAACATTGTTACCCCTCTTTTTCATATAGAAAGGCACTGTACATTCCCCCTGTTTGTACAGTGCCTTTCTTGTTTATTATCATTCAAAAAAATTTAATTGCTCCGGCTTCGGCTCACCATATGTAATGTTCATCATTTTCATAAGCTGTTTCGCATTATCTGCTGCATCCCCACCTGAATTGTTGTTAAACAGTACGTATATATCCTTTGTTTTCTTTTTTAATTGCTCTAATCGTTCAACCCATTCTTCCAGTTCTTTATTGTTGTAGCGATATAAACAGCGAACCGCTCTCCAGTTTTCCCCTTTATCAAGCCAACCATGAACATTTCGACCGTGAAAACGTATTAATGCCATGTCTGAATTCGTAACCTCTAACACGAGTGGCACAGAACCTATCCCAGCCTGTGGTTCATCACAAATTGTATGAATCCATTTCTCTTGTTCTAGAAACTGTAACGTCCTATCTCTCATTTCTGGATAAAACCATGTTTGATTTCGAAATTCTATTGCACATGGTAAACCTTCCATTTTTTCTTTCGTATATCGAAGAAAATCTACATTTTTCTTTTTACAATCAAACCATGGTGGATATTGAAATAAAATCGTTTTTAATTTACCAGCTTCAATTAAAGGAAGAATAGATTGTTTATATACATCAAACATCTCATCGAACGTAGAAAAAGGAATTTCACCTTTCATATGTCCTGTCATTCCTTGATATGCTTTTACGATAAAAGAAAAATCTTTCGGTGTTTCCATTGCCCATTTTGTATAGTTTCGTGCAGGTTGCATCGCATAAAATGAGCTATCCACTTCTACTATAGGAAAATACTCGCTGTATGTTCGTAATTTATTTCTATTTTCATAGGGATTTATGTATAAAGAATCATGATCTCCCCATCCTGTCACTCCAATAAACAGCACATATACCCCTCCCTTTTTAACTTCATCTTCTATTCACTTTCCAAACACTTTGCATCATGTAGCCTTTTCTTTAAGAGTATCCTTATAAAAATATGATATACTATATGGAAGAATTTTTAAAATGAGGGGTTATTTATTTATGCTTCCAAACGATGCTACTGTATCTCATGAAAAACGAATTGAAGAACTAGAAAACAAAGTACGTTTTTATGAAGAACTTGTGAATCAATTACCACATCATTTCACATACAAAAATCCACATATTGGTTTACGAATAAAGAAAACTAGAACAACCCATTCCATTCAAGAAATACCAAAAGAGAATAAAGAGGCTCATTTTCAACTTACTTGTGATTCATTATTTTTATTTGAACAACTCGAAAAACACTTTGTACATATTTTTGATGCCTTTTCACATCATGTAACCTTTATCGATAATAAAGGGAATATTACTTTATGTAATCAAGTTGCTGCAGATGATTTCGGTGTAATACGAAATGATATTATCGGAAAACCGATTCAACAATTACTAAACTTGCCGGAAGAAAAAATTAAAGCGATTGAAACATTAAAAACGGGAACAGAAATATATAATGAAGAAGTTTTAGACAAAAACTATGGCATTATAAATAACCGAATTATTCGTGATTATAACGGGGAGATTTTTAGAGTTATTAGTGTCTTTCATTATTTAAATACAGAACGTGATGCAGAGAAGTTTTCGTTAGCAGGGCGAATCGCAGCTGGAATTGCACACGAAGTACGAAATCCTCTTACAACAGTACGAGGATACTTACAATTTTTACAAGAAAGCATTTCTCCATCAAATAAAGAGTTATTTAAAAACTTGCTTATCCCTGAATTAGATCGTGCAAATAATATTATTACAAAATTTTTAGCCATTTCAAAAACACGGGAATTTACAAGAGAACCGTTTCCCATCAATACATTTTTACGTGACTATATTCAACAGTTACTAGCTAGTGAAGTTTCCTTGCATAATATTTCAATTGATTATAACTTCTCTAATGAATTAGATGATATTTTAGTCAATATTGATCGACATGAACTTGTTCAAGTGTTTTTAAATCTATTTCAAAATGCCGTCGATGCTCAAGGCGAAAAACCTCTTTCTATTCAAATTACTAGTTATCGCCTTGATAACTTCGTTCGGATTACTTTCACAGATAACGGAATTGGTATTCCTCCAGCTATTCAAGAATACATCTTTGATCCATTCTTCTCAACGAAGGATTCGGGAACAGGACTAGGCTTGTCAGTAACAAAAAAAATCATTCAAAATCATAACGGTACGCTCAAAATGACTAGTGCTCCAGACGGTACAACCTTCACTATCTCTATTCCGATTTTACCTAAAGTAAATCGTGAAGCAATTAACTTATAAAATGATAATGCTGTTCTATGAACTCCCTTTAATTGTTAAGCAAACTCTAACAATTAAAGGGAGTTTTTTATGCTAATTTATTCTCTTTAAAACATATAGATTTTTCTCTACTTTTTTATTGTTCGTGTTAGGTAGGTAAACTTCTTATTTTTTGAGAAATAGTAGTTTGTCCATCACGAAATTAGTTTAAATTTCATTTTAATATATAGTAACGACTATTTATTCTATGAAAGAAAGGAAAAGTATTTTATGGTAATGATTGTTGCGAAGTAAGAGCATGTAGCCATATTAACATCTCTAAGTCAGAACTTACAGAATTTGTTAGACTTCTTCAAGCTCTTGGTCAAGCTATTCTAGTTCAATATGGATCTGGTTGCCTAGGCGGAGGAACTACGGGGGCTACTGGTACTCAAGGGCCTCAAGGCGCCCAAGGACCGGCGGGTGCTACTGGCGCTACTGGACCAGCGGGTACGCCAATTCCTGTAACGATCGCAGCAATCGGAAACTCCAATGCTCAAACAATATCACCTGGAATAAATATCCAATTTAACCAAGTTTTCAAAATAAATAATATCGATTTCAATGACACTACAGATACTCTAACAGTTTTAGAAACAGGCGTATATGATATTAGTTTCTCAGCATCTACAACTTTCCCAGGATCTTCACCGTTTGGATTCGGTATTTCATTCAACGGCCAACCACCTACTCGTAATTTCTCAACTAACGTTATCGGTAGTGCTGTATCGTTCTCTACAATCGTTACTTTACAAGCTGGTACAACAATTTCTGTACAACCTACAGCAAACACTATTTCTATTCCAAACACGGACGATACAACTGCAACACTATCTGTATTCCGAATTTACTAATTTTCACTTGAAAAATATATTTATAATAATATGTATCGTTTAACCGTGCGTTAAATCTCTCTTTATATAGAAAGGAGCACTTATTTGGGAGGATAAGTGCTCCTTCTTTACGTTTCTTTACCTCAAATTTACTCTATCTTAATCCTCTTTTTGTATGATAAATAATGAAGTCAAAGATATGAAAGAGGGATGAAAATGAGAGTTATGTCACTAATACGCATTTGGTTTGCTCTTATGGTATGCATTATTTTATGTGTAGGATTTTTTTTAACTCTAAAATATTCCACTATATCAAAAGCAGAGAGAAAAACTGTTCCATACAAACTTTTGTATACAAAACAAAGCAACATCCCTTATTCCAATGCAACAAATAATGAAAAAAAAGTTATAAAAGGAATGCTTATTACGAAAGCTTCTAGTTCCGAGGCGTTACTCCAAATTGCTGAAACGATTAAAGATCAGTATACAAATAAAAAAATCGATGAAATTACACTTTCTATCCACAATGAAAATAATGGTAATTACGAAGAAGAATTGCCTTACGAACCTATTAGTAAAGGCAAAATAATCGTCACATACGATTCCGAATCCTTTGGCAGTACGAATATTGTACTTAATGAGTAATATCATGTATCTCAACGGATATGGATTAATAGCTAATTAAGATAGACAAAAATCTCTACCGATTAAAATTTTATTTTGTTTTCATACAAAAAAAGAGGCGAATTTTTTTATTCGCCTCTTTCTTTTACCAAAATGAAGGAATCCATTCTTTCACTTTATCAAGCCACTCTTGTTGCTCTTGTTTTCGTTGTTGTTCCTCTTCTTTCCTTCTCTTCTCTTCTTCTTTTCTTCGTTTTTCCTCTTCTATTGTAGTCAATTGTTTTTTATAATCAGCCTCAGATATGAGCGATAACTGGAATGCTTTTTGAGCTGGATTTGCGTTTGCTTTTTTCATAATATCCCGGAACATTGTCGTCGTAATTTGACTACCACCCGGAACATAATGATCGCTATCTGTTTTATCATATCCTACCCAAATCGCACCTACCAAATCTGGCGTGTATCCAACAAACCATGAATCCTTTGCACCGGTGCTCGGGCCATTTACAATTTGAGTAGTTCCTGTCTTCCCTGCCGTATCAACATTATTAACTTTCGCCTTTTCGCCCGTTCCCTTTTCGACAACACCTTTTAATAAATATGTCATCTTTTGAGAAATTTTCTCGCTCGTCACTCGTGTCTCTTTCTTATACCACTTTCCAAGCGTTTCACCTTCAGCATTTTGTACCTCCCTAATTGCATGAGCTTCCACTTGGACTCCATCATTTGCAAATGTACTGTATGCTTGAGCCATTACAAATGGAGATGTCCCCACATGCATACCGCCTAAAGCAATCGGATACGTACGATCTTCTGGCACTAATGGGATACCAAATCGCTCTAAAGATTTCAATCCTTTATCTAATCCAATTTGTTCTAATAGCCACACAGCTGAAACATTGTACGACTTTGCCACAGCTTCATACATTGTCACATCACCGTGAAAAGTATGATCGCTATTTTGTGGTTTATATTCTTTAATGTTAAATGGTTCATCTTTTAATATATCGTATACTTCATATCCTTGTTCTAACGCTGGTACATATACAGCCAAAGGCTTTAACGTTGAGCCAGGTTGTCTTTTTAATTGGGTTGCATGGTTAAACTGTAAAAACTGATACGGCCCTCTGCCTCCAACTAGAGCTGGTACACCACCTGTTTTTGGGTTCATAAGAACTACACCCGTTTGCATAAGTTGGTCTGAGCCACTATCTTTGAAATAACTATCATTATTCACAACGTCTTCTACAGCCTGTTGTTTTTTCGGGTCAAGCTCTGTATAAATACGATAACCACCCGCTAAAATTTCATTTTGTGTTAATTCGTACTTTTCCATCGCCTCTCTAACAATATAGTCTACATATTGAGAGTATTTTCCCTTGTATTTATCATCAACGCCACGTTTTAACACAAGTCCGCTCTCTTTTTCTTTATTATACTGTTCGTCAGAAATATACCCTTGCTCTTTCATTAAACTTAATACGACATTACGTCTTTCAATTGACTTGTTAAAGTTTTTATAAGGTGAATACGCAGATGGTGCTTTAATCAAGCCCGCAATCGTTGCAGCTTCTGAAATTGATAAATCTTTTACATCTTTATCAAAATAAGATTTAGCTGCCCTTTTTATACCCCAAGCACCTTCACCAAAATAAATTTGGTTCATATACATTTCAATGATTTCATCTTTCGTATACGTGCGCTCTATTTTTTTCGTTAAAAAATATTCCTTTATTTTTCGGGAGTATGTGCGGTCTTGTGTCAGAAATACATTTTTCGCAAGTTGTTGTGTTATTGTACTTCCCCCTGCTACAACTTCTCCTGCTGTAATATTTTTAAAAACCGCACTTATAATTCCACTATAATAAATACCATGATGGTTAAAAAATTCCTTATCTTCTACTGCAACAATTGCCTGAACCATAATATCAGGAATATCTTTTCTTTTAACGCCTTCTGTTTTCGAAGAAGCTAATTTAGTTGCGACCTCATTATTTGCATCATAAATTAAAGTCGGTTGTGGAACAGCTTGTTTTAATTCAGATATGTCTTGAATGGAAATTATTATATTTACAGCAATAAATAGAATAACGAATACACTTCCCAATACAATTAATGAATTACGAAGTTTCTTCCTCTTATTGAACCACTCAAGCATTTTTTTAAAATGAGTGTTCTTCAATTTCATTCGTTCACTTCCTTCATTTATTTACACTCTTCTTTTTAAAAGGAAGAATATACCGCCTTTTAAATTTATTATAATAACGTAGTCATTCCTATAGTGTAAAGCTTTTCTTTTGCATTCATACTTTTTGCAAGAAAAGGACATTCTACAAGTAAGATATTCACTATTGGATATTAATATTATTAATAGAACAACGAGAGTTATGTTAAGTTTTTGTAAACTTTTCGATAAAATGTTTTAAAAAACGACAGTTTTTTGTTAGAATTGATTAGCCAATATATTTTACATATATTACTTTTGTGGGGGTAACAATAATGGTCTTTAAATCAAAAAAAGATAAATTTTCTGAAATGTTAATGAATGTTTCCGAAAATTTAAAAGAAGGCGCGCAGTTTTTCGTGGAGTATAAAATTAAAAATGCTAGCGATTTAAAAGAGTTTTCTATGCGCATGAAAGAGTATGAGTCAAAAGGTGACTCATTTATTCACGAAATCATTATGGAGTTAAACAAAGCGTTTATCACTCCGATTGAGCGTGAGGACATCCTACAACTTGCAATGAGTATGGATGATGTATTAGACGGATTAGATCACAGTGCTGGTCTGTTCGAAATGTATTCTATTACAGAAGCTGATGAATACATGATTAAATTCGTAGAAGCAATTAATCAATGTGCGATTGAGATTGCAAACTCTGTTGAATTAATGTCTAACAAAAAATTAGTCGACATTCGTACAAATGCGATTAAAATTAAGGATTATGAATCACAGTGTGATGATATTCGCCGTCATGCGATTAAGAACTTATTCTCTCGTGAAAAAGATCCGATTAAGATTATTCAATTTAAAGAGATTTACGAAGAGCTTGAAGAAGTAGCTGATAGCTGTCAAAGCGTTGCAAACGTATTAGAAACAATTATTATGAAGAACGCGTAAGGAGTTTGATCATGGATACACTCTTGATACTGACCGTTTTAGTAGTCATTTGCGCTTTAGCTTTTGACTTTATCAATGGATTTCACGATACAGCAAACGCTATTGCAACGGCTGTTTCAACGAAAGCTCTAAAGCCTAGACATGCCATTATTATGGCGGCTATTATGAACTTTTTAGGCGCAATGACATTTACAGGTGTAGCAAAAACGATTACAAAAGATATCGTTGATCCATTCGCCTTACAAAATGGTTCTCTTGTAATTTTAGCTGCTTTGCTTGCGGCGATAGCTTGGAACTTAATTACTTGGTACTACGGTATTCCAAGTAGTTCTTCGCATGCAATTATCGGCTCAATCGCAGGTGCAGCAATTGCGGCCGCTGGGATTAGCTCGCTAAATCTTAAAGGATTTATTAAAATTATTGAAGCTTTAATCATTTCACCGATTATCGCTTTCGTTATTGGTTATATCGTATACAGTATTTTTAAAGTAGTATTTAAAAACTTTAACTTAACAAAAACGAATAAGAACTTCCGTATATTCCAGATTTTCACTGCAGCATTACAAGCCTACACACACGGTACGAATGATGCACAAAAAGCAATGGGAATCATTACGATGGCTCTTATGGCTAATAACTATCATACTTCTAGCGATATCCCGTTCTGGGTACAATTATCTTGTGCTATCGCAATGGGGCTTGGTACTTCTGTCGGTGGATGGAAAATTATTAAAACTGTCGGTGGACAAATTATGAAAATTCGTCCTGTAAATGGTGTAGCTGCCGATTTATCATCATCACTTGTTATTTTCGGTGCAACATTCATTCACTTACCGGTTAGTACGACGCACGTTATCTCTTCTTCTATTTTAGGGGTTGGTGCTTCTCACCGTGTGAAAGGGGTAAAATGGGGAACTGCAAAACGTATGTTAATTACATGGGTTATTACACTTCCTATTTCAGCTTCTTTAGCTGCTCTGTTTTACTACCTATTACATTTTGTTTTCTAATCAAAAGTCGTCTTCCTTATTTTTCTAGGAAGACGACTTTTTTGTGAACAAGCCTATTTCTCATTAAAAAGCGTGTATAATAATTGATGGATAAGTTATTTAGAGGAGTTGGCAATTTTGGAATACATCATGTTACTTTTCATCGGACTAATCGCCGGAACAGTCGGCAGCCTAGTTGGGCTTGGAGGCGGAATTATTATTGTTCCGTTATTAATTGGATTACACAGTTTATCACCACAACTTGCAGTAGGGACTTCTATGGTAACAGTCGTTTTCACAGGACTATCTTCCACCCTTACTTACATGAAGCATAAGCGAGTAGATTATAAAAGTGGACTTATTTTATTTATCGGAAGCGGCCCTGGTGGTATTATCGGATCATGGGCAAATAAATTTTTAAACCAAGACACATTTTCTTTATACTTTGGGATTTTCCTTATATTCGTCTCAATTCTACTTATGCTTCGAGACAAATTAAAACCTCTTTCCCTCTCAAATACGTCTGTAATTAAGCGTTCTTTTACAGATAATGATGGAAATACTGTACACTACCAATTCCCACCGTTTCTTGCTATCTTTATCGCTTTTATAGTTGGGTTTATATCTGGATTATTTGGAATTGGTGGCGGTGCCTTACTTGTTCCAGCAATGATGCTTCTTTTTGCATTCCCAGCACATATTGCAGTAGCAACTTCAATGTTCATCGTATTTCTATCAGCAATTGTAAGTTCTGCAACTCACATCTCACTTGGAAATGTCAGCTGGATTTATGCATTAATCCTGATTCCGGGTGCATGGATTGGCGGAAAAATCGGGGCTTACATTAATACAAAACTAAGTGGTAACGCCGTAATTAATTTATTGCGTATTACGTTAATTATTCTTGGAACTAGATTAATCATTATTTCCCTTTTATAACGTATTCTTTTTAGAATGCGTTTTTCTTATACACATGAATATAAAAATCCTCCGAGGAGAACAAATAAAATTAAACAAACACATAATAACATATAATTTGAAATATGTACTTTCTTCAAGTTGACCACTCCTATAACTGCGACTGTTATCTTTATGATAGCGAAAAAATAGTTCACTTGCAGTTACAGAGTGCTAACAATGCAAAATCAATTATTACAAATTTTATCCTTATATTTCATTTCTTTGTATATTCTATCGATTTAATAAAAAAAGATGTCATATTGACATCTTTTTTAGTGAAGAAGTGACCATCCCATGAAGTCTTCATGTACTTGGCACGCCCTCTTATCCTTTCGATCATATAATTCAGCATAACTATCTGTTTCTTCATCATAAGCCATCGTATAAATAATTTGGCCGTCTACTTCAACGGATAAAACGACTCCACCTTTCATCTCTTCTACATGAATGATAGCATTCGCCGGAATTCTCATATCCGTCATTCTCATCGCATCTAACAATATACTAAACCCCCTACAGCGTATTCATTGCTAGTACTATTACACACTAAATAGTATACTACTGTAATAGCATACATTTCGTCAATGAAATTGCTGTTGAAATAGCATATTGTCTATATACATATACGCTAAAATAGAAGAAATAGAAACATATTAATGGGGGGCTAACATTGATTCTACACAAAGGAGATGTACTATTCCGTCAAGGCGAGGACGGTCCTTTATACTTTATAAAAACAGGCTTATTAAAAGTAGTTCGGCTAGAAGAAAACGGAACACCATTTTTATTCAACATTATCGTTCCAGGTGAAACGATACCTCATCATTCTTTAATTTCACCGAAAGAATATCACGGTACAGCTATCGCTTTAATAAAAACAGAAGTGGAACCGATCACTAGTAGTGAATGGTATGAGAGACTTCAAGCAAATTCCGAATCGTATGCTAACATTGCTATGCAATTGCAATCTAAATTAAGAATGATGCAACAACGAATTGATCAATTGACAACCGTCTCTCCGAAAGAACGTCTTCATCGTTTACAAGAATGGTTCACCCTATATTTAGGTGACATTCCTATATATGAAATATTAACACAAACCGAAATTGGCCAACTGATAGGTATACGCCGTGAAACAGTAAACCGTTTATTACGAGAACAAATAAAAAACGAGGTAAAATAAATACCTCGTTTTTTTGCTTATTGTAAGCTTGTTGCTGGGCCGAAAAATTCATAATGAATATGCTCTTGTTTCACACTTAAATCAGTTAGTGCAGCATTTATATGCTTCATAAATGCTACTGGACCACAGAAATAGAACTCTGCTTCAGTTGTCGGAATAATAGTTTTTAACCATTCACTTTCAATGAAACCTTCTTTATCAAAGTTCTTCATTTCTAAATCTTTTTCAGTCGGTGCAGAATAACAAGTATATGCTTTAACTTGTTCATATTCATTTTCAACTGCCTTAACGTGTTCTTTCATTGCATGTGTATTACTATTTATTGCTGCATGAACAAAATATACATTACGTTTTGAATCTTGTTCAATTAACGTATTTAACATACTCATCATCGGTGTAATCCCTACTCCACCACTAATTAGTACAACTGGTAATGTTGAATCCATATTTAACACGAAATCTCCCGCTGGTGCACTTACTGGTAAAACATCTCCTTCTTTTACATGTCCATGTAAGTAATTAGACACTTTACCGTCTGGTGTATCTACACCTTTTTCTTTTTTTACACTAATACGATAATATTCTTTCCCAGGAGCATCGGATAAACTGTATTGACGATTATGTGTATATGTCTCACCTTCAATATTGATTTGAATCGTTACATATTGACCTGGGATGAATGAAGAAACTTTCCCTCCATCTTCAGGTTTCAAATAAAATGACGTAATAACATCGCTTTCCTTCACTTTTTTTACAATCACAAAGTTGCGGAAGTCTTTCCATCCACCTTCTTTATGTGCAGCTTCTTCATACATCTCTGCTTCAATGCTAATGAATGCATCAGCAATTACACCATATGCTTCTCCCCATGCATTTAAAACTTCATCAGGTGCACCTGCGACCTCTTTAATGGCACGTAGTAAACATGTACCTACAATCGGATAATGCTCAGCTTTAATCCCTAAACTTCTATGCTTATGACCAATTTGTTTTACAACTGGAATAATTGCTTCTAAATTATCAATGTACGTTGCAGCTGCATAAACAGCATTCGCTAACGCTTGTTGTTGTCTTCCCTTTTTCTGATTCGTATGGTTGAAAATATTCAACAATTCCGGATGTTCCGAAAATAAAATTTGATAGAATCTCGTTGTAATTTCAACACCTTTTTCTTGTAATAATGGTACTGTTGACTTTACGATTTCAATTGTTTTTGCACTTAACATTGTATCCCACTCCTCTATTTCCTTAACTGTTTTTAGTTTAACTGAATCTTATAATGCAGATTGTGATTTTAATCACTATTAACACGATGTTTTTGTGAATAATATATGAACATTGCATTTACAAAAGAAAATAAGCTAACTAGAATTCTAGCTAGCTTATTATTTTGTTTGTATAGCTTGTTCGATTACTTTTATATCTTTCCCATCGCCAAACTCCGTATACCCCCAGATATTCGTTTCACCTCTATATTTATTTACGATAATATCCAAGTCATGATATACACGGTGGGCATACACTACATACTCAATATTTTGAAGTTCCACACCTTTTTTTACAATTTCATAGCTTCTATTTACATCGCGTTTTATTTTTTCATTCTTTATTTCCGTATGTATATTTTTTAAAGATTGTTCTTGTTGTTGAAACCATTGCTTAAATTGATTCCAATCCCCGTCTGTATAATTCTCTGCTTTACCATAATTTAAGAAATTATTATAGCTTTCATGTGTCATTCGAATAAAATCTAGCACTTTTGTCTCTTCTTGCACATCTTCTATTTGAGCTATTGTATTTACCTCAGCAGGCTTATTCGCATAATGTAACAGCACTTTCATAAGACTATAACTCGCAATGATCATCACGATAATAATCCCGAATACACTTAACAATTTCTTCATATACAGAACTCCTTCTCTACTAAAAATATTACAATGTATGACTATACTTGTAACTTTCTCTCGTAGAAATATAATTCCTGTATAAATTCTTCCTATCATTTCGACAATATTTTTCTATACATTTCTCGTTGGCAAATGTTCTTGTAAAACAATATATCCTTCATAAGCTGTGTAACCGAGTATAGCCATTAATCCGATATAACAAGCAAATACTGTCCATTTCGTTTTCGCATCCACTTTATAATAGTTTTCTTGTTGTTCCTTTTCTGTTTTCCATTCATTTAATTTTCTTTCTGACGCTTCAAATGCTTCCCTTATGTGAATTGTATACTCATCTTTTTCACCTTCATATGGAACATAATCTAACGGTTCGAACTTCGGTAAAAGATACTCTAACACTTCCATTTTTTGAAGTTCACCTATTTGTAACTCTTTTTCCCGTTCTCTTTGTCTTAATGCATTCATCTCATGATGCATCACGTATATAGTCCGATGTACAGCACCCGTTTCTTTTAATTCCTCTTCAAGCCTAGTAACATATTCTTTCATCCCATCAATTTTATGCCCTAATTCCTTAATCGGCTCATCTCTCTTTATTACTCTATATAACTCCATACAACCGATAATAACAATAAATCCTCCCAAAATACTTTTAAAGTAAATTGAATAGCCAAGTAATAAAATAAGGCCTGCTCCCCAAATTTTAGTACTGACAACTGAAATAATTCGCCCACCATCTAGCGGCGAAACGGGAATTAAATTAAAGAAATTAATCATACTTCCAAGCAAAATAACAAGCGCCCAAAATGGCTCTTTCGTCATTATATAAAGCGGTATCGCTGGTAAAAATGACAGAAGTCCGAAAAGCGGACCCATATAGGCAATGTAAGCTTCATCTTTCGCATTTTTCGGCATCTCTTTCATTCCAATAAGGGCCCCCATAAATGGAATAAAGATTGCTGGCGATGTTGGGATCCCCTTTCTTTTCGCAGCCCATAAATGGCCCATTTCATGAACAAACAACAAATAAATGAGCGCCACTCCAAATTTCCAACCATATAGAACTGCGTATGCGCCAAGCGATAGAAACATACTAAATACCGTTGAAAACTTTGCTAATTTAAAAATTGCAAATACCCACTTTAACTTAGACAGTAAAAATAGACCTATCGCAACAATAATTCCCCATAATCCTTTTTTATTATTTTTCATATTCCTCTCCTTTATCTCTCATTAATGAATCATATTCATTCATTAAAGCTTGTTCTTTTCTCTATTATGACATATTTTTTTCTATTGTTAGAAATAATGTTTATATAATCCATTTTCAGCCAAAAATACAAATAAAAGGAGGTGTACAAAAATGAATTTACAATCTCTTATAATAGGTGCTCTATCGTTTTTAGCTTCAACTCTTATTTTTTATACCGTTAGTTACGTATTATTATTAGATTTGTTGCCCAATCACGTATTTATTGCCCTTGTCATCCTTTCCGCTCTTATGATTTCTTTTCTTATTACACGAAAATCAATGAATGAGCCATCTGCAAAAGCAAAGTAATAGAGAGGGGTGCTTTCCCCTCTCTATTATCATTTCCTAGGAAAGGCCATATAGATTTGACGAGTTTACATTCATTCCAATCCGTACGGGCTAATTAAAGTCTCACTTTATCTTTGAAAATTCATTTTTTCACCATAATCTTTAACAATCTGAATTATATTTTGAAACACACCTATTTTTTCTTTTTCACTGTTTAATATTTTCAAATCATAATTTTCGTAATATGTTTCTAATGATTTTAATTGTGATTCTGAAGCGCTTTTTATCAGAACAGTAGCATGCAATTCATATTGCTTATACCCTTCCTTTACTTTTTCACCTAAAATTATTTCACTCTCTTTTGCTCCAATTAATTTTTGAACTTTTTCTGGAAAATTGAGTTGCAAATAATATTCTTGCTCCTTCACTAACTTATTGTATAGTGATTGTGAAATCGTATACCGTACCGTATAATTCACGTTTTGATCGCCTGTTTTAATATGAAATGCGGTAATCTGTAAATCTTTTTTTGTTACTTCTGTTAAAGGGCTTACCTGCATCTCATCTTCTTTTTGTTCTGAGACATTTGGAAATATATCCAAAAGCTTTTCCGTATCTTTTTCATTCAACATATACATAGCTTTCTTATATTGCACCCATCCTCGTCTATCTTCTCCCCTTAACCATGCATAATAAGTTTCTTTTTTCCCATCTCTACTAATTTGTATTTCATATTCAGGTTCACCGAAGCTTCCTGTTATTTCTTGTTTCTCAGCTTTATTCAAAATGTCTATTACTAACTTCGCTTCTGATTCCTGCAACTTTTTCTCTTTATGTTTTTTTTGTATAACGGTTACCCCTATTGTTTCTTTCACTTCATTCACCGTCTCTTCTACTTTTTTTGTTTCTTTTTTCGGCTCAACTTGACCACAAGCTGCTAGTAACATAACAAACAACAACACCAATACATATTTCCCTTTCAAATTAATCCTCCTCTTACGATAAGAAATCCTTATAATCTTCATACATAAAACAAAAACGTGACATCCTATTAAATACGCTATACTAATCATTGAAAGGAGGTCTTTATCATGTCCATTAATTTTCATGATGAAAATAATAAGTACACATATGCAACAAGAAACGCTCATATTTCTTGGGCTGAAATGGTAAAAAACATTACAGAAATACAAAACAAGCAAATAATTGATATCGGCTGTGGTGGTGGGATTTATACGAAAGAACTCGCTCTTATGGGAGCCAAAAATGTTGTGGGACTTGATTTTTCAAAAGAAATATTACAAGCTGCAAAAGAAAATTGTAACAACTTTTCAAACATTTCATTCATCCACGGTGATGCACATAATATCCCATACCCTAATGAAACATTCGACATAGTTATTTCGCGTGCAGTTATTCATCATTTACAAGACATTCCTACATTTTTACGTGAAGCTTCTCGTATATTAAATAAAAACGGTGTACTTATTTTACAAGATCGAACAATTGAAGATTGTACAATTCCAGGAAGTCCCGAACACATTCGCGGATATTTTTTCTCTCTATTTCCAAAACTTATTGAAATAGAGTCAAAAAGACGTCCAAAAACCAACACTATACAGACAGAATTACAAAAACATTCTCTTCATGTACTTCCCGCACAAACACAATGGGAAATACGAAAAATACATGATTCTGTAGAAGCATTATTGCAAGATTTATCTCCTCGAACAGGTCGATCCATTCTATATGAGTTAACAGATGATGAACTTTCTCAACTTCTACAACATATACAGACCGCATTACAAAACGTCTCTCCTATTATTGAAAGAGATCGATGGACAATTTGGAGCGCCATGAAGTTGTAAGGAAGGAAGCCTCACAAAATAATGTGAGGCTTCCTTCCTTTCATAATCTAATTTTGCAACACTCTTGATATCCTCCACTTCTGGCCTGTGCACTTCCACACTTCGGACATACTAAATATCTAGACTGATTTGTCAATAAACTACCTTTTTGAAAGAGTAAAACTTCTGCTTGTTTAAACGAACGCGAATAATATAACCACATAAAACCAATTATAGCAATAATGCCAAATAATACTCCCATCGCAAGCATTTCAGTCACCTCTTTTGGTTTGTTCTTTCCAGCAAGTGGATTGTTGTATTATTCTCTGTAAATTCAAACAATCCCTTCTTTACTCCTATAAATATCAACTTTCTCTATAAATTTTACAATTCTCCGCAAATTTTTACTCCTATTTTACAATTCATTATTCCTTTTGCAACAACGAATATCACTTTCGATATTTCCATATATAAATATATCTTCAAAAAAACATATTGACTTTCTAAAAAAAACATGCAACAATACTGTCAGAATACTTGAATAAAAATTCATTGACGAGAACGAGTACGTTATAGAACTGTTCCCCAGAGAGTTGGCGATTTGCTGAAAGCCAACGTTCAGTGCGTAACCGAAAATCATCTCCGAGAAGTAGAACCGAATGTTACAGTAAGTTCTTACCGGCCGTCCCCCGTTACAAGGAACACGTATCATGTTGTACGTTGCAAAGCCGTATACATATAGATTTATTTCTACATGTGTAAATTAGGGTGGTATCGCGGGTAAATATAACTCGTCCCTTTCTTTAGGGACGAGTTTTTTGTGTTCTTACAAATGAATGAAAAAGGAGGAAAAACAATGAACACTGTATCAAAAAAACATATTTTTTTCACGGGTCTTATGCTATTTTCTTTATTTTTTGGGGCAGGTAATTTAATTTTCCCTCCCATGCTTGGGCAAAACGCAGGTGAAAACTTTTGGCCAGCAATGATTGGATTTTTACTAACAGGAGTTGGCTTGCCACTACTTACTGTTATCGCAATTTCTCTATCAGGAAATGGAATGCAGCAACTTGCAAGTCATGTCCATCCATTATTCGGAATTTTCTTTACAGTAGTTGTATACATTGCCATCGGTCCATCCATGGGCATCCCACGTGTTGCAAATGTCGCTTATGAAATGGGGGTTAGTTCTTTCTTGCCAGAAACAATCCGCTCTAGCAGCCTAGTGCTATTTGTATATACAATCATCTTCTTTACTATCGTATTTTGGCTGAGTTTGAATCCATCTAAACTTGTTGATCGTATTGGAAATGTATTAACACCTATTTTATTACTCTCTATTTTCTTATTATTTGTTAAAAGTGTATTTACACCACTTGGGCAATCAGGACCAGCGATGCAAGAGTATCAAACTTCTCCAATCTTCAAAGGCTTTATGGAAGGCTACTTAACAATGGACACTATTTCAGCACTTGCATTCGGAATTATCGTTGTAAATGCAATTCGCTCTAAAGGTGTGAATGATCGTAAGTCCATTGCCATCGCCACAGCAAAAGCAGGGCTTATTGCCGCTACAGGGCTCGTACTTGTATACGGTGCACTCGGCTGGCTTGGGGCAACTAGCGTCTCGCTCGGATATGCAAAAAATGGCGGACAGCTACTTACTGTTATCGTACAACAATTATTCGGTCCATACGGTTTGCTCCTATTATCTCTTATCGTTACACTCGCTTGTTTAACGACATGCGTTGGACTCGTATCTGCGTGCAGCCAATATTTTTCAACATTATTGACTACATTTTCATACAAAACGTTCGCGAGTATCATTTGCGCATTAGGATTACTAGTTGCCAACTTAGGTTTAACGAAAATTATCGCAATCTCTGTTCCAATTCTACTTGTTGTGTATCCAATTGCGATTGTACTCGTACTACTATCATTACTTCATAAATACTTCGGTGGATATCGCTCTGTTTATGTAGGTGCTTTAATTGGAGCAGCTGTAGTGAGCGTATTTGATGGATTAAAACAAGGTGGTATTTCAGTTTCATTTATCACACCATATTTTGAATTTATCCCTTTATATAATGAAGGAATCGGCTGGCTAATACCAGCATTAGTAGGAGGTCTTATTGGTCTTGCAACGGCTAGGTTAAGCGGTACGAAAAAAGTTCCATTAGTAACCGAATCTCACGAAGTAAAAGCCTCCTAAAAAACTCCCAAAAGGGAGTTTTTTTACATTTGATACGCAGCATGATTAAAACTGCTTATTTTATAAGCCTTCGTATAATATTCAATATTTGTATCAACTGTTTCTACCTTGACAACATCATAGCGCTCTTCTTGCTTTACTAAAAATAAATAGTATTCCTCTGTTGCCTCAATGATAACGCTTACATTTTTTATCGTCAATAAAAACATTCAATTGTTTTAACGCCAAATCTATATTGTATCGAGCCAATAATCAGCGAGGAATTCCCCACCAATTAAAGTTTTACTTTATCCCGCATTAACTGCCCGTAAAAGCCCGATTGGTGAGGGCTGATAATCAGTGGGAGAGGAACAACCTCCCCACTGATTAAAGTTTCACTTTATCACTTCGTTAATTGATGCCTAAATGCATAAATAACCGCCTGAGTACGGTCACTTACATTCAATTTATTTAATATATTACTCACATGTGTCTTTACCGTTTTCAGTGCAATAAATAACTCGTCCGCAATCTCTTGATTACTTTTTCCCTCTGCAATTAATAACAAAATCTCAAACTCTCTTTCCGTTAAATCATCATGCAAAGGTTGCTCTTTCTTTTGACGCATACGGGACATCATTTTCCCGGTAACTTTCGGCTCTAATACTGTTTCTCCATCATAAGTAGCTCGTACAGCATCAGCAATATCACTTGCTCTTGATGTTTTTAATAAGTAACTGGTCGCCCCAGCCTCAATAACAGGATACAATTTTTCGTCATCTAAAAAGCTTGTTACAACTACAATTTTTGCTTCTGGCCATTCTTGAATAATAGCACGTGTTGCTTCGACACCATCCATCTCATCCATAACAAGGTCCATTAAAATAATATCCGGCCTTAATTGCAATGCTAATTCTGATCCTTTTCTTCCATTCTCAGCTTCCCCTACTACTTCAATATCTGGCTGTGTAGATAAATATGCCGATACACCCATACGAACCATTTCATGATCATCGACAAGCAATACTTTTATCATACTTCTCCCCCTCTCTCAATCATGATCGGTACTTTTACTTCTATTTGTGTACCTTTGGCCGGGAAACTAAGTACCTTAAGTGTCCCACCAATTTCATGAACACGCTCTTGCATCGATCTTAGGCCATATGAACCAGCCTTATTAACCCCTACTTCAAACCCAACGCCGTCATCAATGATTTTTAAAATCGCATATTGATCAATTTTTCGAAGGCGCACTTCTGTTTTCTTTGCCTTCGCGTGTCGCAACGTGTTTGATAGCGCTTCTTGCACAATACGGAATAAATGATCTTCTACACCTTTTTTTAATTCTATTGGCTCAATAAGCCATTCAATTTTCATATGTTGTTTTCGCGATAATTCCGTTAATAATTCCTCTATACCTTCTGTCAGTTTCTTACCTTCCAATTGTACAGGACGTAAATGAAGGAGCAATGCTCTCATTTCTGATTGAGCATTTACAACCATATTTTCAACAAGTTGCAATTGTTTTTTTGTCACATCTGGAAATTCAGTTATTTGTTCATTAATCGCTGACATCATCATCGACATTGCGAAAAGCTGCTGACTTACTGAATCATGCAACTCCCTTGCTAAACGATGCCTTTCTTGAGAAATCGCTTCTTGTCTCATCTCTTCATTCCAATGAGCTCGTTCATTCGTTACTTTTTGAAAGAGTCCAGCTTGCTCCTCTAATCGACGAGCCAGAACGATTACTTTTCGTTCCACTTCATGAAATTCATCATCTGCAGTAAACGAAACATCGCTCGGAAAATTCCCTCGCTCTACTTCAAATAGAAAAGTATTTAATCCTTGTATACGCTGCTCTATATAATAACCGATTGCATATCCTACAATTCCCCCGATAAGTAAACTTGTAGTCATAATAAACAAGCCAATTGGAACAGAAGCGATGGATTCCTTCCATAATAAATCATACACTTGTTGCTCGCTTTTCCATACATATACAATTGTACAAATGAGTGCGATACTAACAGAGGACAACATAGAATAACGAATATACATCCACGAAATATTTTTTTGTTTCTTCATTATACTTTCCTCACTTCCGTGTCGCCTACGACAAGCGAAGAAATAATTTTAATACGACGAGGAGCCTCTTTATACTGCTCTGTTCTAAATGTAACATTGCGGTTAAACCCTGTCTCTTCATGACCTGGCAAGAGCACACGTCCGACAATAACAGAATGATTTAAAGAAAGTTCAATATCATATGGCACATATAAACGAATATTACCAACGACACCCCGAATAACAATTACCGTTTCCCCTTCTGGAATCATAGCAGTTGTTAAATCTATTTCCACATCACAAGCACCATATTGAACATTAATATCCTCAAGTTCATAAATATGATCCATCATTCGTACATTGCCTACAAACATATTTTTCAAATATGTTTCTGTACGATATATTTGCTTCTCTTCGTCTATAATCCCTTTTTCTTTAATTTCAACCTTCATTGCTTTTTGCTGATGCCCTTGTTGAATCAATTGATAACCAATTAAAGCTAAACAAGCAAATACGACAAGAACAAATGCTGCTGATGAAAATAAGAAAAATAAAAATACGATACCACCAACAAATAAAAATACATTTCCCCGTACATAACGATTCTTTTTACGATAATGCCTTCCAAACATAAGCATAATAAATGCAAAAATGAGACCACCTGGTTCAAAATGTCCAAGTATCATATCAAGAAAAAGACCGAATCCAAATATGATGAGGAGCATCCCCATTAATTGTGTCTTTGAAAAATGTTTCTTCATTTCAGCTCCCCCCTTCTTGTCACATATACATAGAAGAAAAGGCATTGCTTTCCAACACCTTTTCTCCTATCACTATATCATAAGCCTGTTTTATAATATACTACTATTATTTTGTTAACTCTTTCGTTAACGATACATCATTCTTTTCTTTCATTTCACGCTCAAGTTTTGCAATTTTCATATCAAACGTGTCACGCTCATGCTCTTCATTCATACGAGTTTCTAAGTCACGAATATGATCTTCAATCTCTTCAAATCGTAAGAACGGATTATTTTCATCCATTTTATGCATCGCAGTATTCATACGACGATTTGCATGTGCCATATTTTCACGTGCCATTAGTTCCATGCGCTTTGCGTGCATTTCTTTTAATTTATTTTTCATTTCAGAAAGACGACGCTCTAACTCATCAAGTTGCTCTACAACACCTGCATACATTTCTTCTAATCGAGTTACTTGCCCTTCATAATAAGCTACCTCTTCTAACGCACGTTCGTGCAATTGTAATTCGTCTGCTTCTTGAGCAATGATAGCTTGCTTTGATCTTTTATTAACGAAATAACGTGCTTGCTCAAGCTCACGAGCAAAATTAGATTTTAATGTTTTATGACGCTCAATTAACTTCTCAATTTTTGTTATTTCACGCTCACTATCACGTAAATATTGGTTTAACATCGCAATTGGATTTTTTCTTTCCTTCTCATCTAACACGTTATGAAAATCAGCTAAAATTGCATCGCGTACACGTCCGAATAAAGATTGTTTCATTATAAATCTTCCTCTCTTCTACTTTATTTATAATTTGATTTATTGTTTTAGTTTTTCATTAATTTGTTCCACTCATCTTCAAAGTTACTATATGGTTTAGAACTTTCTGGAGCAGATTCAACAACTACATCTTTTTCTTTTTTCCACTCACGGTATCCGTAGTATAAAACCACTAAAGCAGCGATACCGATTAATGCTGGCGAATGAGAAAGTGCAATGGATAAACCGATTAAACCCACAATACCCCAAGCTAACTTTCCAAAAAATGATTTAGCTCGCACAAATGATTTATAGCTCCAATATACAACTCCTGCTCCGATTGCGAATCCTACAATACCAGCAAGACTACCAAGAGCAATTAAAGCCAAAATACCGGCTGCGATAAACGCTAGAAATTGTTTCATCTTGTGCTTGCCTCCCTTCGATTTGATACTCTTATCTTAACTATTTTTTCATCTTTCCATAACGAGCTTAAGAACCGTTTTTAACTCAGACTTAAGACCGAGTCATATTCAGCCCTTTACGCAAAAAAACGTGCAGAGTCTATTCTCTGCACGTTTTTTAATTACTAACATTCATATTAAATTAAGCTGTTTTATGATACTCTTTTTTCTCAGCTACTTTCGAAAACCTTGGAAACCCAATTAAAATAGAAACAATCCCACATACTCCAACTAAGATTGGATAAAATGCATATGGCAACAATTCAACCGGAGATAACGCTGCAAATCCTGCTGCCGTTAACATTTGGGCACCGTACGGAATTAATCCTTGCACACAACATGAGAAAAGATCTAATACACTCGCTGATTTACGAGGATCTATTTCATATTGATCTGCAATATTTTTTGCAAGCGGGCCTGTAAAGATAATTGAAATCGTATTATTCGCTGTACACATATTCGTCATACTCACTAAACCAGCAATACCAAATTCCGCTCCTTTTTTCGAACGAATATTACGTGTTAATACATTCATTAAATATTGAATACCACCATTATATTGGATTAATTCAACCATACCGCCAATTAATATAGCAAGTAATACTAACTCCATCATACCGCCCATTCCAGTCGTTACACTTTTAAAGAAACTTTCTAACGTGTAACTTCCATCTATAAGGCCGATAACACCAGATAGTACAGTTCCACCAGTTAATACAATAAGTACATTCCAGCCAAGTAGCGCTGTAATAAGTACTCCTGCGTACGGTAAAATCTTTATCCAATCAAAGCTATGTGCTTTAATCTGCGTGTCACTTCCTGAAGTAACTATTACTAATAGTACAATTGTAATAATAGCCGCTGGTAACACAATTAAAAAGTTCGTTTTAAACTTATCTTTCATTTCTGTTCCTTGTGAACGAACAGCTGCGATTGTTGTATCTGAAATAAATGATAAATTATCACCAAACATCGCTCCGCCAACAACAGTAGCCATTGCAAGCGCAATTGAGATATCAGTTTGACCACTAATACCTACAGCAATCGGCGCTAATGCTGCAATTGTTCCCATTGAAGTTCCCATCGCTAATGAAATAAATGCACCAATAACAAAGATTCCAGCTACGATAAATCCTGGCGGTAAAATAGTTAACGCTAAATTAACAGTTGAGTCTACTCCGCCCATTCCTTTAGCAGTTTCAGAAAACGCACCTGCAAGCACAAAAATTAATACCATAATCATAATATCCGGATTTCCTGCACCTTTAGCGAACCGCTCTACTTTCACATTAAAACTTTCTTTACGATTCATCACTAAAGCGACTCCTACAGCAATTGAAATCGCTACAAGTATCGGCAATTTATAGAAATCACCTGTAATAATTCCAGAACCAATAAATAGCGCCAAAAATATTCCAAGTGGTAATAAAGCTAAACCATTTCCTCTCGTTTCTTTCAAAGTACCATCTCTCCCTAGTTTCAACCTTTTTCTAATGAATAACAAAAGACCTCTTCCGATGAGAAGAGGTCTTATACATCTATAAGAAACACTCTTCTCATCTTTCAAGCACACGCTTGCTGGATTTGGCACAGCACTCTGAAATCGAGTCCGCTGCCGAGGCATCGTAGGGCCAGTCCCTCCGCCTCTCTTTATAAGAAGGTTTCATATTTATTTTTTAATAATAATTTCTTCCCTAACTTTACTCGCTTACAAAACAAAAGTCAATTATTTTTTGTATAGATTTTTTTGGTAATTATACAAAAATTTGAATACAACAATCATTTTAACTTTTCGATTTCTTCTTCCAATATTGAAATCCAATAAAATTCACTATTTTTTATTGTTGCTAATATCCATTTCGTAGTGTGCCAAGCTAGCTCATACTCTTCCTTCGTGACATCACCACTTTTATAAGCATCCTCTAGCTCCTCTTCATCTAATACATACACCTTACCGCTAGATAATAATACTACATCTAAATATAAATCATCAAAATACGGTAAACCACGATCGTCTATTTTATATTCTTTCGCTACATCGATATAATATTGCACTAATTTTTTCTGATCATCTAACATAGCGGTAATCGCAAAGTTTTTCCCGTCTATGAAATATTGAATCCACGTATACTGATCTGCTGCAATACAAAGTTCTTCACCATCATATTCTTTACAACTAGGCTCTCTCACCTTTTTTATATCCAGTATTCCGAGCATTCCCTCTTCCACTTGCTTAACCGTATAACTCTTTTCTATTAGTCTCTTCCACGAAGAACCGTCACCATATTTTCGTTTCATTATGTCTGCTCCTCTTCTATATACAGAAAAGCTCCCACATATTATGTGAGAGCTTGTTCATATTATAATTAAGCCGCTTGACCCTTTTCAGAAATCTCTTTTAAATAAGCTTGTCCTTTTTCAGCGTCATATTGACCTTCCCACTTAGACATAACTACAGCTGCTAAAGAGTTTCCTACAACGTTAACTGCTGTACGAGCCATATCTAAAATACGGTCAATACCAGCAATGAACGCTAAGCCTTCAGGTGGAATACCTACTGTACCAAGTGTCGCTAATAATACAACGAATGATACGCCCGGTACACCTGCGATCCCTTTTGATGTAACCATTAATACAAGCAACAATGTAATTTGTTGTGTAATAGATAAATCAATACCGTACATTTGCGCTAAGAAAATAGCCGCAATTGCTTGATATAAAGTTGATCCATCTAAGTTAAATGAATAACCTGTCGGAATAACGAAAGATGTAATTGCTTTCGGACAACCGAATTTCTCCATTTTCTCCATGATTTTTGGTAAAACTGTTTCTGAGCTTGCTGTAGAATACGCTAAAATCAGCTCGTCTTTTAAAATCTTAAAGAATTGGAAAATGTTAATTCCAAATATTTTCGCTGTAAGTCCTAAGACAACTACGACGAAGAAGATCATTGCTCCATATACGACAATTAGTAATTTCCCTAATGGAATTAATGAAGCAAGACCAAATGTAGAAACTGTAACACCAATTAGTGCAAATACACCAAATGGTGCAAATTTCATAACTTGGTTTGTTACGTAAAACATTGCGTCAGCCACACCTTGGAAAAATTGAAGAACTGGTCTTCCTCTTTCACCAATTGCTGCTACACCTAAACCAAATAGTACAGAGAAGAAGATAATAGCTAGCATATCTCCGTCAGCTAACGACTTCATAATGTTCGTTGGAACAATATTTACAAATGTATCTGCAAATGAATGACTTTGTACTTGCTCTGTCGTATGTGTATATTTCGAAATATCTGTCTTTGTTAACTGCTCCATATTTACGCCTTTTCCTGGTTGGAAAATATTCGCTATTAATAGACCGACAATAATTGCAATTGTTGTAATGATTTCAAAGTAAATAATTGTTTTTCCGCCTAGTCGACCTAATTTTTTAACATCGCCAACACCAGCAACCCCAACAACAATACTTGCTACAACAATTGGCACAACGATCATTTTAATTAATCGGATGAAAATATCACCAATTGGTTGTAAATAACTCACCACTGCTGGATTGCCAAAGAAAATCGCCCCAACCGCAATACCAAGCGCAAGTCCTATTAATATTTGCCATGCTAGTCCTATTCTTTTCATATTTGTTGTAACCCCCTCTTCGATGTGTCACTCTATCTCTCATTCTATCTCTATAAAACTAAGAAATTAAGAGTATTACATATTATTCGACAATTCACTACATTTTGTCCCTGTTAAAAATCATAAATCAAAAATTTAAATCTGACAACAAAATAACTTTGCCCGAACGCAAATAATTTTCTTGACAAAAAGCAGACCCATGTCAGAAAACCTCACATGAGAACGATTCCTCACTAGTGTTTTATTAGCTTTCCAAGTAATATTTCACCTCATAAAAACGATTACTTTCCTCCTTCATTTTACAGGAAAATTCCAAAATATACCTTTGTTACACATATGAATAAAATGTAAGCACTATGACAATTACAGTTGAAAAATGATAAATTCCGACAAAACTTAGCAATTTTATAAAATTTTCTTTACATTATGATTACAACGATAGACACCCTTCTTCTTATGATATATAACATTCATAGGGAAAGGAGTCAGACAACAATGAAAAAGAAATTTGCAGCGTTTAGTGTTTTAGCAGCAGGAACGATTTTTGCTTCCCCGTTACTTTCACCCGTATACGCTGAAACGAATCAAGATAAATTATCTAACATTCAATCTGAATTAGAAGGCAAACAAAGTGACTTACAAAATAAATCAGTCGAGAAAGAACAAATAGAAAAAGAAATTCAAGAATTACAGAAGAAAATCGATGAATTAACTACTTCCATTAATAAAAATGAGACTGAATTAAACGATACAAAAAAAGAAATTAGCAAAACACAACAAGTAATTACTGACAAAAAGAAACATATAGAACAATTACAAACAAACATAGATACACGTCAGGAAGTTATTAAACAACGATTACAATCTATGCAAGAAAAACCGCGTACAAATATCATTACAGAAGTATTAACAAACTCTACAAACATTGCTGATCTTGTTGATAATATGTACTCCGTAAGTTTAATATTAAACAACGATACAGATATTGTAAAAAAACAAACATCTGATCAAAATGCTGTAACGACAGAAAAAGAGGCTGTTGAGAAAAAAGAACAACAACTGAAAGACTCTGAACAAAAACTAGAACAAAAACAACAAGAATTACAAAATAACCAACAGCAGCAACAAACTCTTATTAACGATCTACATACGAAAGTAGCAAAAGTAGATTCAGAGATTGAAGGATTAGAAGAATCCAAGGGCATTTTAGAAAATCAACGTCAAGCTGTTCAAAAAGCAATTGAAGAAGAAAAACGGGCGGAAGAAGCTCGTAAAGCGGAAGAAGCCCGCCAGGCAGAAGAGGCTCGCAAACAACAAGCTACTAAATCTGCTCAAGCGGCCCCAACACCACATGATACAAATATCGGTGGTTTTATCAAACCAGCAGCTGGATCAAAAACTTCTGGATTTGGTGTACGTTCTTTAGATAACCATAAAGGAATTGACATCGCTGCTTCGGGAACGGTTCCAATTATCGCTGCTGCAGATGGCGTTGTTATTCGCTCAGAATTATCATCTAGTTACGGAAACGTAGTGTATTTATCTCACCGTATAAACGGAAAAACATATACGACAGTATATGCTCATATGAATAGTCGTTCTGTATCGAATGGACAAACTGTAAAACAAGGCGATCAGCTTGGATTTATGGGGAATACGGGCCAATCATACGGACAACATTTACACTTCGAACTTCATCTTGGAGAATGGAATGTCGGCAAGACAAACGCAGTTGACCCATCTCCTTATATCGGATTATAAAAAACCTCGGTGCCTACCGAGGTTTTTTATTTACACTTCACACAATATAGGCATTCTACATAGACTATAACTAAATGCCTATAGTTTACGAGGTGATCCATATGAATACGCAATTACAACAAAAAATAGAAGAAGCTAGAGAAACGTATATTGGCCGGATATTTACATTTGGCGGCTCAGTTTTATTTTTAATCGGTTCATTCCTCGCAGTCACCACAGCCTATAAAGCGTATAATCGTCTATTACATTCATCAACATAAAAAAAGACGGGAGATCCCCGCCTTTTTTTATGCAAACATTTTAAATACACCTATCGCATTTAAAAATACAATTATTACAGTTACCGGAATAACATAACGAAGTAAGAAGAACCAAATGTTAAATAACGTTTTCCCTTTCGTTTCCGTCACTTCTAATTCTTTCATCAACAACTCTTTACTCATTTTATTTGGTACAAATAATGAAATAGCTAGTACTCCTAACGGCAGCAATACGTTACTTACCGAAAAGTCGACTAAATCAAAGAATGTTTTCCCAAATATTTTCACGTCACTCATAATCCCAAATGATAACGCTGATGGAATACCGACTGCAAAAATAAGAATACCAATTAATAATGATGCTGACGGACGCTTCTTCTCATTACCTTTCGCAACAGATGCTACTACAATTTCAAGCATTGAAATTGCTGATGTTAAAGTCGCAAAGAAGAATAAAATTAAAAACATAATAAAGAAAAATTGACCAAATGGTATTTTTGCAAATACTGCTGGAAGGACGATAAACAGTAATCCCGGTCCTTCAGTCGGTTTAACTCCTAATGCGAAAATCGCTGGGAAAATTGCTAATCCTGCAAGTACTGTAACAAAAACAGTTAAACTTACAATAGATGTTGCCGATTTCGCTAAATGTTCCTCTTTCTTTAAATACGAACTATACGTTACCATTACCGAGGCACCTACAGTTAGCGAGAAGAAAGATTGTCCCATCGCATATAAAATTGTATCTGCTGTAAGCTTTGAAAAATCTGGTTTTAAGAAGAACTCTACTCCAGCAAAAGCACCATCGAGTGTTAACGCACGAACAATAATCGCAATAAATAAAATAAATAATAGCGGCATCATGTACTTACTTGCCTTTTCTATACCTTTCTCTACACCTTTACTTACAACAAAAATCGTACAAAGCATAAAGATAAATTGTGCTCCAATCGCACTTAATGGATTTGAAATCGTTTCACCGAACAATTGTCCATAATCAGCTGCACCATTCCAGAAACTTCCTGTCACACTATAATATAAATAAAGTAAAATCCATCCACCTACAACACTATAAAAAGATAGTACACTAAAACAAGTAACAACTCCCATACGACCAATCCAAGGATATAATTTGCTATTTGGCACTAGTACTTTATAAGCTGTAACCGCCTCTTTTTGCGTGCTACGTCCAATAACAAACTCCGCTATTAGAAGAGGCATACCTATAAATAAAGTTAATAGTAAAAATACAAGGAAGAATGCGCCTCCCCCGCCATTACCTGCAACATATGGAAATTTCCATATCGCACCAAGACCTACTGCGGCTCCGGCTGCTGCGAGTACAAAGCCTATTTTCGACGTCCATTGCTGTGTTTCTTTCATCATAATTTCTCCTTTTCTGAATATTTAAACTTTTGTTAATTATACACTTTCATTTCATACTCGCACACCTCCTTTAGAAAATAAAAAAGTCCCCTACACGCAAATATGCATGTAGAGGACGATATATGTAATGTAAATACCGTGGTACCACCTCAATTGGATTGATAAATCCCACTTGTTCAAGTACAGGAATAATTCCGATACTCTATCCTTTTAACGGCGGAACCCGGGTTGCCTACTACAATGTTCAACATACCTCTCGCAAGCCCATTCTGTATATTTTATCGTACCGGGCTCCCACCTAACCCCAGCTCTCTGAACGCATCAAATATACGTACTCTTCTTGCTCATCGATTTCATCTATTGAAGTTACTTGTGATTATAAATTATATTTTTACATTTGTAAAGCGCACTTTATCTTTTATTATTTTAAAACCTTTTCCTCTAACTCACGTAAAAAACTTTCTCTTTTCCCCTCATTTTGCACATATACTGATTTCAACACTTCTTGGAGCAATATATTTCGTTCCCTCTTTTCTAACTGTAAATCTTTTAACTTCAACCTTACTTCATATAAAAAATCTAAATACGATTCATATGTCTCATCATATTTATTTGCAATATCATCTCGAATTTTTTTTGCGAGCTTCGGGCTCGCTCCCCCAGTAGAAACTGCTATATTAAGTAAACCACGATGAATCGCTGCCGGAAAATGAACATTACCACTTTCCGGATTTGTAATAACATTTACTAATTGATTCTCAGCGGCATCTTCAGCAACTTGTTCATTTAATATTGAATCACTACTCGCTGCAACAACTAAAAAAGCACTTTTAATATCACTTTTTTCATATTCTCTTTGATACCAACGAATTTTCTTTTCTTCCACAAGTTTTACTAAATTCGCATCTAATTCTGGACTTATCACAACTATATCCGCACCCTGTTTGAGTAAAGGAATAATTTTAAATCCTGCAACTTTTCCCCCGCCAATAACAACAACGCGTTTCTCATTAACTCGCACTGTAAGTGGATACATACTGATCTCCTTTCAATAACTCCGTCGTTTTCTGAATTAACATATCTTGAAACGCTTCATTCTTCCCTAAATATGGACTGATTTTTATCTCTTCCACTTCATATTGGCACACTTCTTTCTCAATATGTTTCATAAGTAAACCTGTAAATAACAAGTAAGGCAGTACAACGATGTTCTTTTCTTTTCGTTCTACAACTTCCTTTAACTTCTCCTCAAATTTTGGCTCTGCAGCCGCTAAATAACAAACTTCTACTTTTTTAACCTTCTCTTTTGTTTGAAATAAAGAAGCAATCCAGTTTATATCTCTTAATACTTCAGGATCACTGCTCCCTCTTGCAACAAGAAGTAACGTCACTTCATTTTTATCTTCCTGTTCGATGCCACTTCCGCTATACACCGATTTAACAAGTGTTTCTGATACACCAAACGGATTACCATAGGTCACTTTAACATCCGAAAATTGATTAGTTAACTTTTCCAATTCAAAAGGGATATCTTTTTTTACATGACCTGCCGCTAATAAAAAAACAGGGATAGCAATAATCTCAGTGGCCCCACGCTTCACACATGTACGAAAACCATCTTCAATAGAAGGATTCGCTAACTCTAAAAAACAAACTTCTTGAATAGTCGCTTCTATACGGCTCATGCACGATGTAATAAATTGAATCGCCTCTTCTTTCGCTGTCTTCAAACGACTTCCATGACATATATATAAGACGGCTTTCATTTTACAACACTCCACTTACTTGATAAGCATTTTCTGTCTGCTTCTCAAACCAATGAATTTTTTCTCTAAAACGGACAACCTCTCCAATTACAATCATACTCGGATTTTGAATTTGCTCTTTTTTCGCAACATCTACAATTGTCCCTAACGTTCCAACAACTGTGCGTTGCATAGACGTCGTCCCCTGCTCAATAATAGCAGCTGGCGTACTTTTATCTTTTCCATGCTTCATAAGTTGCTCACATATGTAGGGCAAATTACTAACCCCCATATATACCGCTAAAGTCTCTACACCTTTCGCTAAACTTTCCCATTTCACTTCTTCTTCAGCACCTTCTTTCCTATGCCCAGTCACAATAGCAAAACTTGCACTTGCATCACGGTGCGTCACTGGAATGCCCGCATAAGCAGGAGCAGCTATTCCAGCTGAAATACCAGGAATGATTTCAAATGGTACACCTTGCTTTGCTAATGCTTCAGCTTCTTCTCCCCCTCTACCAAACACAAATGGATCGCCGCCCTTAAGCCTCGTTACAACTTTTCCTTTTTTCGCATACTTAATAAGAAACGTGTTAATTGTCTCTTGCTTCATCGTGTGATAATTCGGGAGTTTTCCACAATAAATTAAATCCGCGTCAGGCTTTGCGTATGAAAGCAGCTCTTTATTCACAAGTCGGTCGTATAAAATAACATCTGCCTTCTCAATACATTTCAACCCTTTAACAGTAATTAAATCTGGATCGCCAGGACCCGCTCCAACAATATAAACCTTCCCCATCATCTCTCCTCATTTCTTCTATTAAAATGAAACTTCCATTCGTATATAAGAATGGAAGTTTTTATTTTTTCGTATTACTGATCTCTACTCATGGATAACAAATGCCCCACCTTTTCGAATCTTCTTTTTTTCAAACAAAGAAATCTCTTTTACCTCTGGCAACGGTAAAAAATGCTTTTCAAGCTCAATCTCCGCAAGCTTAAATGCCTGTTCTTCACTTTGAGCAACAACAACAATCGGAACAATACTATTTACTAACACAGCTTCAAATCGATATAAATCCATATCGTCCCTCCTAAGACGCTATTACTTCTTCTAGCACGTTATTTAACGCTATTTGTAATGTATCTACACCAACACGACCTACAAAATCATAAAATGTTTCGGCTGGTAATTTATTCTCTTTGAAATAACTTATAAATGATGCGAGTACATCAGGTAGATCCTCGCCATCTATTTTTCCTTTTAACTTTTGATTGTAGGCACCGCCATCTAACAATGTTCCACCTACGTATATTTCAAACGCTTCAACAATACCTTTTTCCTTCGTTTTCATTTTCACCCCTTGTAGCCCAATGTCAGCAATTTGACGTTGACCACATGAATTCGGGCAGCCTACCATATGAATTCGAACTGGAACATCGAGTGCAATTTGTGTATCTAAGTATTCTGCAATTTTTCGTAATCTTTCTTTCGTTTCTACTAGTGCAAGATTACAATATTCAATACCGGTACATGAAACCGCATGACCAATAAATGATTTCGGGCTAGCAGATATCGCTTCAAACAGCGGTTCACTAAGTAATCCTTTTACATTTTCTGGAGGGACGTTCGGAATAATGAAGTTTTGCGAGTTACATGTACGAATTTGTCCATTTCCATATTGCTTTGCGATTCTTGCAATCTCAAACATTTCTTCTGCATGTAAACGACCTACCGGTACATTAAAACCTACATATTTTAATCCCTTTTGTTTTTGGTCTTGAACACCATAAAAATAGCCTGCATTCCATCCTTTGAGTGCACTTTCCCCTTTACTTTGTAAAGGCCCTGTATACTCTATTAGTTTCTCTTTAAATTTCTCTGCTCCCCAGTCCGCAACAAGAAATTTCAACCGAGCTAAATGACGTTTTTCACGATATCCAAAATCACGGAATATAGTAGCAATCGCAATCGCCACCGCCTTCACTTCTTCTGGTAAAACGAATACATCTAATTCATCAGCTAAATACGGTCGAGCTGATAATCCTCCACCTACTTTTATATGAAAACCAACTTTTTTCTCACCATCTATTTCTTTCGTTGCAGGCGTAAATGCAACACAGTTAATTTCTGCGTTTGCTGAATTATAAATATTAGAACTAATAGACATTTTAAATTTACGTGGCAAGTTAGAAAACTCTTCATTATGTTGGAAGTAATCATATACTTCTTTTACAATATGCGTTGTATCGAATAGTTCATTTGCATCAATGCCAGCAAGCGGATTACCTGTAATATTCCGCGTTATATCACCACAAGCCCCCGCTGAAGATAACCCAACTCTTGCTAATCTTTTAAAAATATCTGGAATTTGCTGAATTTCTAACCAGTGAAACTGAATCGCCTGTCTCGTCGTAATATCTATTACATTACGTCCATAATCTTCAGCGATAGAAGCAAGTACTTCTGCCTGTGCATTTGTAATAATCCCTGACGGAATATTTACCCGCATCATAAAATAACCAGCTTCTTTCGGTCTTTGTAAATACAAGCCTGCCCATTTAAAGGCATCCCACTCTTCTTTCGGAATAGATTCGAAACCATTTTCCGCATAGTAAGGAATATCATTAAAAATTTCTAAGCCATCTTTTTCTAATTTATTTTTCTCGGTCTGATTTAATTTTTCATTGTTAGCCCATACTTTTTCATAACTCATTGTTTATCCCCCTATATAAAACTACGCTCTTGTAAGTACTTCACGATTTGTTCTGCACATTCTTCAATAGAATATTTGTGCGTTTCTACAATTAATTCCGCTTGCTCTGGCTCTTCATAAGGCGAATCAATACCTGTGAAATCCTTAATATCACCTTTTCTTGCCTTTTTATAAAGTCCTTTCGGATCACGTTTCTCACACTCTTCAATCGGACACTTCACAAAAATTTCAATAAATTCATCTGCCGCTAATAAATCTCTTACTTGTTTGCGGTCTACTCGAAATGGTGAAATAAATGCTGTAAGGACAACTGCTCCTTGGTCTACAAATAACTTTGCCACTTCGCCAATACGTCTTATATTTTCCATGCGATCACTTTCAGAAAATCCTAAGTCTTTATTTAAACCGTGGCGAATGTTATCCCCATCCAGCACATAATTTCCAATATTCTTTTCAAACAGTTTACGAGCGACCGCATTCGCTACTGTAGATTTACCCGAAGCTGATAAACCAGTAAACCAAATTACAAAACTATGATGTCCATTCTTCACTCTTCTCTCATCTTTTGAAACCGAAGCTGTATGCCAAGTAATATTCGTATCCATCTCGTTCTCTCCCTATTCTGTTACTACTTCTTTTTTCAAGCCTTTAATTAGCACTTCCACTACTTCTTTACGACTAAATGTACTTGGCGGAATCTCACCGTTTCTTAATAATTCTCTTACTTTCGTACCCGATAAAATAACATGATCTTCTTTTCCGTGCGGACATGTTTTCGTTGAAGCCATCGCTTCACATTTCGTGCAGTAAAAACTATGCTCAAAGAATAGTGGTGTAATTCCTAACTCTTCTATCGTAAAATTTGTGAAGATTTCTTGCGCTTCATACGTTCCGTAATAATCTCCTACTCCAGCATGATCACGCCCTACTATAAAGTGGGTACATCCAAAATTCTTTCTTACTAACGCATGAAATATCGCTTCCCTTGGTCCTGCGTAACGCATGGCAGCAGGAAATACACTTAAAAAGACACGATTTTTCGGATAATAGTTTTGAAGAAGTACTTCATAGCTTTCCATTCTTACATCAGCAGGAATATCATCCGATTTCGTTTCTCCAACGAGCGGATTTAAAAAGAGACCATCTACAATTTCAAGAGCAGATTTTTGAATATACTCATGGGCACGATGTACCGGGTTTCTCGTTTGAAATCCGACCACTGTTTTCCACCCACGTTTTTTAAATGCTTCCCTCGTTTCAATTGGGTCTAAATGATAAGAAGGAAATTGATTATTTTCAAAGCGTTTTGTTAGAATAATAGTTCCTCCAACGTAAACGTTTGGTCGTTCATATAATTTTTTCACTCCTGGATGAGCCTCATCCGTTGTTTTATATACAAGTAACGCTTCTTTTTCTTTATCTGGTACAAAAATATCTTCTATTTGAATGACACCGTATATATTTCCATTGTTGACAAGCTTTACTTCCTCTCCAGCCTTCAGGCTTTCTGCGACTTTTTCTGTTACCGGTAATGTAATCGGTATACTCCACACACTACCATTTGCTAAACGAAGCGTTTCTACAACAGAATCATAATCTTCCTTCCCTAAAAAACCAGTAAGGGGGCTATATCCACCTGTCGCCAATAGTTCTAAATCACTTAACGCAATATTGTCTAATTTAATTTCTTTTTCAATTTGTGATACGTCATATGTCTCATCTATACGGTTTACTAATTCGTTTACTATGCTCATTTTTCTATATCCTCTCTTAGCTTTATTTCAAGATTCATCTTATTGGTAATGAAGACCACATTCAGTTTTCACTTTTCCAGCCCATCTACCATCTCTTGAATCGCCACCATCCCCTACAGGTAACGTACATTTCTCACACCCAATACTTGGATAGCCAACATCATGCAACGGGTTATACGGCAAGCTATGTTTGTATACATATCGCCAAACTTCTTTCCACGTCCAATGAATGAGTGGACAAACTTTAATAGATTGAAAACGATGATCTTGATTTATAAACTTTGTATGCTTACGTGTTTCTGATTGTTCCCTTCTTAAGCCCGATATCCATGCTTTTTCCACGACTAATGATTTTTCTAAAGGTAAAATTTTTCTAATCTTACAACAAAGATTCGGATTGCTCTCCCACAGTTTTTCACCATGCAACTTCGCCTGTTCATCAAGTGTAAGTTCTGGCTGTTTTTCTATAATATTCAATGAAGGAAATCGTTCCCGCACTTTTCGAATTAATTCATACGTTTCTTGAAAATGAACATTTGTATCCAAAAATACAACTTTAGCAGATGGATTTACTTGGTTTATAATGTGCAGCAATACCATACCTTCCACCCCAAAGCTACATGCGTAGACAACCTCATCTTTATATTCTTTATAAGCCCAATTTAATACTGATAACGCACCTTTTGTTTCATCTTCTTCCGAAAACGAAACAACATTTTCTTCCCACGTTTCATACGTCAACATGTTTTTTCCCCCTGTAAAAGCAAAAAGACGGTTTTAACCTAATGAAAATAGGTTAAAACCGCCTCTAGTTTTTCTAGTCAGCGCTTTTCACTTTAAACGTACTTTTTCACTTTTCTCTAACTGAATTACTTTTCCATCTTGCACAACAATTGTAATTGAACCATATTTCATATCAGCAAGCATCGCTTCAATCTTCTCGGATACTTCATCAAAATGTTCCCGTACACTCACGCGAACAGCCCCCCCTTTTTATTCATAAAAAAAATCTTTCCCATTTCGAAAAGACTGTTCGGTAATATATTTTACCTTATCTTTCAAAATGGATCCCATTTTGCTGGATTTAGCACCTTGCTTTCTATAAGCAGGTTGCCGAGCTTCTTCGGGCCAGTTCCCTCCACTTCTCTTGATAAGCTTTGTATTTGTATTTTATCACAATTCTGATTTTTTTCAATCCTAGTTTTCCGATATATTTTAATTATTTTATTTTATAAAAAAGGAATTGCCCATTCGAACAACTCCTTTTCCTATTTAGACAAGCTCTTTAATACGTATGCGATCGTTCCCAATAATATTTTCATATGTTTCGCGTTCCACAACTACTTGCGATGTTCCGCCTTTTGCAAAAACAACGGCTGGTCTTCGAATCCGATTGTAATTATTCGCCATCGAGTACCCGTATGCTCCTGTACAGGAAACTGCTAGTAAATCAGAAGCAGCGACTTTCGGTAAATGAATATCCCAAATCAACATGTCTCCACTCTCACAGCATTTCCCGGCAATCGAAACGAGTTCCTCATTCTCATCATTCGCTCGATTCGCTAACATCGCTTCATAACGCGCATTATATAAAGCAGGTCTTAAATTATCTGTCATTCCACCATCGACTGATACATATTTCCGAATACCAGGAATATCTTTCACAGATCCAACTGTATAAATTGTTGTCCCAGCATCACCTACAATGCTACGGCCTGGCTCAATCCATATTTCTGGCAATGGATATTCACATACAGTAAATTGTTCTCTCACTGCACTTGTTACAGCTCGCACATATGTCTCAAGAGTTAATGGTGTATCTGACTCTGTGTAACGTATTCCAAATCCCCCGCCTACATTTAACACTTTTACTACATAGTTTGTCTGCTCTCTCACTTCTTCTAAAAATTGGCGAAGAACTTCAATTGCTCGAACAAAACCAGCTGTTTCAAATATTTGCGACCCAATATGTGAATGGATCCCTAGCACATTATAATTGGATTTTTGTAAAGCAAATCCAATTGCCTGCATTGCTTGACCGTTTGAAACACCAAATCCAAATTTCGAATCATCTTGACCTGTTGTAATATATTCATGTGTGTGCGCCTCTACTCCAGGCGTTACACGAATTAATATGTTCACAAATTTCCCATGTTGCATCGCTAAATCGTGTAAAACTTCTAATTCAAAGAAATTATCTACGACAAAACAACCGATATTCGCCTGAAGAGCCATCACTATTTCTTCTTCTGTTTTATTATTTCCATGAAAATGAATACGTGATGCCGGAAATCCTGCTTGGAGCGCAGTATATAATTCTCCCCCAGAAACAACGTCTAATGACATATTCTCTTCACGAGCTACTCGGCACATCTCCATGCACAAGAACGCCTTGCTTGCATATGCTACTTGATAAGAGAAACCACTTTCTTTAAAAGCACGATGAAATGCTCGGCATTTTCCTCGAATAGACTCTTCATCGTATACATAAAGTGGTGTTCCGTATTGCTTTGCTAGCTGCGTCGTATCGCACCCTCCAATTTCTAAGTGTCCTTGCCCATTAATTCGGCTTGTGCCGTGTAAATACATTTAAATTCCTCCCTTATTTCCTCTAAAACTCATAACCCCAATCTTCTATTCATTGCAGCACGCTTTTAGATAGACAAAAAACGCGCGGAACAATGTTCACACGCGTTTCTTATTAGGAAAAATATATATTGAAAAAATAAACGAGTTGTTATCTCCTCAAAATAAGAAACCGCATCAACATCTCCAAATAGCTCTCCATAAAATAAATCTTATGACAGTACTACATTTATTCAATGCAGTCCCAATATATGAATAAGATGGTTATTCTTATATTTCGGCAATAGTCCCTTTCAACCTATGATCACAGATTCCATTAAATCTCCCATAGCTTACTCTTTCCTATCGCGGCCTCTACCTTTGAGAGTAGATGAGGTAAGTCTATTTAATTTTCAAACATCTAATTGTTGCTATTAACAATACCAAAGGACCATTTTATTTGTCAAACAATTTTTTATATTGTTTTTTTACAGTTTAGTTTCGTATCATTTGGTAAGCGCTTTACTGAAATCTTTGTCACTTCCCATTCGCCTTCTTCGTTATTAAATGTAATCGTTACCTTCTCAAATGGTGGAGCAATTTTCCCAGCAACACGTTCATACTTTGTCACTTCAATACTTGCTTGAAATAAATATGTACCGCTATACACTTTTTTTAAACTAATAATTTTAGGACATTGATAAGGTTTCAAACTTCCATATTGTTTTTCAATTGCTTTATTTATTTTTGGAAATAAAACAGAATAAAGTGCATCTTCCATAAGAGGTGCATCATATTGGGCTACCGACACACTCGGTGAAGTAAAAAGTATAACACTACTGCATGCTATAAAATATAATAATTTTCGCATTATAACCTCCGTATTATCACGCGATTCTTTCTGCGTACGATAATTATCATACATAGAAATTCTGTTTTATTGTCTCCCACCACTCTTTTTCTACTCGATTATTATAAAAAAGCCCACAACCTTCTTTTATTTTCGTATAATGATACTCATAGTATAATAATCATAATAACAAAGGACTGTTCGTATATATAAAATGAGTCGTTAAGCAAACTGACTCACAAGAACTGTCATGCTTTTTAGGAGAGGAGTATATTATGCTACAACATCTGTTTCCAAAACTGCGATTTGCACTCGTTGCAGTCGTTTTACTATGGATTAAAACATATATTGTGTACAAGCTAGCATTTGATATTAAAATTGATAATTTCTTTGAAGAATTCATGCTTTTTATCAATCCACTAGCTGCGTTACTTTTATTTTTCGGCTTAGCTTTACTTGCATCTAAGCACCGAAACCGAATTATAATTGGAATCAGTTTTATACTGTCATTTATTTTATTTGGAAACGCAATGTTTTATGGGTTCTATAACGATTTCGTTACTTTCCCGGTTTTATTCCAAACAAACAATATGGCTGATTTAGGGACAAGTATAAAAGAACTCTTTACGTACAAAACATTACTTTTATTTGCAGATGCAATTATTTTAATGTTTATTTCACGTAAATTCCCATCATTTGGCGACAAAACACCACTTTCCCGCTCAGAGAAGCGAACTTTCTTTAGCGGTGTAACAGCTTTATTAGCACTACAAATTGTTGTATCAGTTATTTATAAACCACAAATGTTCTCGCGCTCATTTGACCGTCAAACTGTCGTGAAGAATTTAGGTTTATACACATACCATCTATTTGATATTACGCTTCAATCCAAGTCTTCAGCTGAGCGTGTATTTGCAAGTGGGGATGGGTTTTCTGAAATTAAAAACTATACAGACTCAAAAGACAAACAAGTTGATAAAAACTTATTTGGAGCTGCAAAAGGTAAAAATGTAATTTTAATTTCAATGGAATCTACACAAAACTTTGTTATTAATAAAAAAATAAATGGAAAAGAAATTACACCATTTTTAAATGAATTTATTAAGGATAGTTTCTATTTCGATAACTTCTATCATCAAACTGGACAAGGCAAAACTTCTGATGCTGAATTTATCGTTGAAAACTCACTTTATCCGCTAGATCGTGGTTCTGTATTCTTTACTCATGCAACAAATGAATACACAGCGACACCAGAACAATTAAAGAAATACGGATATTCTTCTGCCGTCTTCCATTCAAACGATAAAACGTTTTGGAATCGGGATGTAATGTATCCTGCGCTTGGATATGATCGTTATTTTAATTTAAATGATTACGCAGGAACGGAGCAAATGTCTGTCGGTTGGGGATTAAAAGATAAAGAGTTCTTTGAACAATCTATTCCAAAGTTAAAATCTTTACCGCAACCGTTCTATACAAAATTTATTACATTAACAAATCATTTTCCGTTTCTTCTAAATCCGGAAGATCAATATGTTGATGAATTCAACTCGGAAAGTGGTGTTGTAAACCGCTACTTCCCAACTGTTCGTTACACAGATGAAGCTCTTAAATTATTTATTCAACAATTAAAAGAACAAGGATTATATGATAATTCCGTTATTGTCATTTATGGTGATCATTACGGTATTTCCGAAAATCATAACGCAGCTATGGCACAGTTCCTAGGAAAAGATACTATTACACCATTCGATTCTATGCAATTACAACGAGTCCCTCTTATTATTCATGTGCCTGGCCAAGAAGGAAAAGTTGTTTCTAAAGTATCCGGTCAAATTGATATTAAGCCAACGCTCCTTCATTTACTTGGTATTAAAACAAATAAATCCGTTGAATTTGGAACTGACTTATTTATTAAAGAGAAAGACCCGCTTATGGTAATGCGTGATGGTAGCTTTGTTTCTGAAGAGTATGTTTATACAAAAAATATGTGCTACAAAAGAAGTACGGGTGAAGAAGCTGACATGACGTTATGTCAGCCGTATATTGAAAAAGCAAAAACAGAATTAAAACTCTCCGATAAATTAATTTATGGAGATTTATTACGCTTCGATCCTAATAATCGATATAAAACCGGAACGATGACAACGAAATTTGAATAGTAAAGGAAGCAACTTTATACAAGTTGCTTCCTCTTTTTATTTTCACTTAATTTTCGAACCATCCTTCTATGAAATCTTTCACAAATTGGTAATTTCTTTCGTATGAGGAATAAATTTATGGTATGATAAAATAAGTAAACTTTCATACACTAATTAAGAATTTATTACAGAAAGCAAGGGATCAGATTTTGTATAGAGCAGCTATTCCAAACTTATTTACGCTCGGAAATTTATATAGCGGATTTTTATCAATCGGCTATGCATCTTTAGGATATTATAAATCAGCTGCTATTTTAGTACTTATCGGGATGATGTTAGATAGTCTTGATGGTCGTGTTGCTCGTTTATTACGTGTTGATTCACAAATGGGAAAAGAGCTCGACTCGCTTGCAGATGTCGTAACATTTGGTGCAGCACCAGCTGTTTTAATGTATTACACATCTTTCTCAAACTACGGAATCATCGGATTATACATAGCGGGATTATTCCCTCTTTTCGGAGCATATCGTTTAGCACGATTTAATGTAACACCATCTTCTACTTCAATGAAATATTTCACTGGAGTACCGATTACAGCAGCGGGAGGGCTTGTTGCTTTCTTAACATTATTTTCACATACCATTCCAAAAATCGTTCTTATTACCGTATTTGTAACGTTCGCATTTTTAATGGTGAGCCGCATTCGTATCCCGAGTTTAAAAGATGTACCAATTCCACGATATAGCATCATTATTACACTATTTTTAGTTGGAATCATTATTACAATGTATCAAACAGGATTTGGAAATTTTTCTGTTTTCTTATTCATTGCCATTCCACTATATATTTTGTACATGTTATCTCAATTCATTAGACAAAGACCGTCTAAAAAAGCCAATAAAGAAAAATAAGAAAACCTTCCGAGTCCGGAAGGTTTCTTTTTATTTTGTAACTAATACCTTTTGATTTACAGGTGTTACTGGCTCTTCGCCGTTTAATACAGCTAAAATATTTCTGACAGCCATTTCAGCCATCGCATCACGAGTTTCAAATGTTGCATTCCCTACGTGTGGAGCAAGTACTACATTCTTTAATTCTTTTAGCTCTTCTGTAATTTTCGGTTCAAATTCAAACACGTCAAGAGCTGCTCCTTCAATTTCATTCGTTTTTAATGCATGAGCAAGTGCTGCTTCATTCATAATTGGTCCACGTGAAGCATTTACAATATACGCTGTTTTCTTCATCATTTTAAACTGCTCTTCATCAATCATATGATGTAATTTCGGATTATAAGCACAGTTAATTGTAATAAAGTCTGCTGTTTGTAATAATTCTTCCAACGTCACATACGTTGCTCCCAGTTCACTTTCAGCTTCAAGCTTACGATTTGGCCCTGTATATAAAACATCCATTCCAAATGCTTTCGCACGTTTTGCAACAGCCTTCCCGATTTCTCCAAGACCTATAATTCCGATTGTCTTACCATGGACTTCTCGTCCTAAGAAAAATAACGGTGCCCATCCGTTAAATCCAGTCGTACGACATAACGTATCCCCTTCAGGAATTCTACGCGCCGCTGCTAAAAGAAGTGCAAATGTTAATTCTGCAGTCGCTTCCGTTGATACTTTCGGTGTATTCGTAACTGCAATTCCTTTTTCGCCCGCATACGTGTAATCAATATTGTCGTAACCAGCACCATAGTTTGCAACAATCTTTAAATGAGGCGCTGCATCAATAACTTCTTTTGGCACCTTTGTCGAAAGTAAACTTAACAATGCATCTTTATCTTTTACACGCTCTGTTAATTCATCTATAGAAATTAACTCCTCTTTATTGTACATTTCTACATTATGATCTTTTAATAGTTCTAATCCAATTTCCGGAATTTTTCCCGCTACTAATATTTTTGCCACTACTAACACCTCTTCTATAGAAAATAAGACATCTCTTATATTTCATTGTAAGAAATCCACATATAAAAACCAAGGAATTTGATTATAGTTTTGAAAATCGACACTTTTCCATGAAAAAAGAGGAGATGCAACTCTCCCCTCTTCTTACGCTTTTTCCTGCGATTCTTTTCCAAGCTTCACATCAATAGTTCCTTCTGCAACCGTATCGCTAATTTGCTCCTCAATAACCGATTGAGATGCAGCATTCGTTTCAGAAGTATAAGCTTGTTGCTGTGCACCTTGTACATTTTGTTTGTTTTGTTGTTTCGCCATTTCTTACCCTCCTTTTCATTCTTTCTTATTTTGAACAAAAAGGACAGTTTTCATCAAAAAATTGCGTTTCATTTTGAATTTGTTACTTCTTCTTCAAGCGACCTCATTACTCTTGCTCGCTTCGTAAATGTTGCAACCTGAGTAACACCGTGAGCTCGTAATGTTTGTATATTTTCTTGTACATAATTCCCTAAATCATTTGGGTAATGGGCATCCGAAGAAATCGTAATTGGAACACCATACTTAGCTAATACTTGTAAATATAGTGGACTTGGGCACATTTCACGAACAGGATAACGATAGTATAATCCTGCATTTATTTCTGTTGCCGTATTCGTTTCTACTAATGCACAGGCAATTTCCTCATAATAAGAAAGCTGTTCATTCTCATCCAATCGATAATTAAATACCTTTATATTATCAAGATGAGCGATAATATCAAATAACTCGGTACGAATCGCACTCTCAACTGTTTTAAAAAACATATCATATAACGCGCGTAGGTCATGCACCTCAAAATATTCTTTCGTATCTGGATTATCAAATCCCCAGCCATTTAGAAAATGAACGGAACCAATTACATAATCAAAGTCTCCTAGCGCTAATAATTCTTTTAACTCTCCTTCACAACCAATAAAATAATCCGCTTCAATTCCAAGTTTAAGTGTGACACCTCTTTTCCCCCATCGTTCTTTCGCCTCTTCAATTGCCTTTGTAAAATCATACAGTGAAACTACCCTTACTTGATCTAACCATTCTTTCTGTATACGACCGAGCTTAGAATCACTAATATCTACATATTTTTCATAATATCCTTTTGCTTCATGAAAACGATATAGATGATCAACAATTCCCACTTCTTTTATTCCTTTTCGCACAGCTTCTTCTAAATATAGATCTATCCATTCTGTTGTAAATGGCCCTTCCTTCACACGCTTTTGCAAACGCTCTTGTGTTTTCATAAGCCAATCAATAGAATGTCTTTCTTGAAGCGGTTCATAACATTCCAACGCTTCATTTATTTTAGCAAGCCATCCTATTGAATACGGTCCTTCTTCTAAGTGAAGATGATAATCTACTTTCATATACATTCCCCCTTATAATGTATCTATTTCCCTTCTATCCCCAACTCTCGAAAGCTTTCCATTTCGTTCTTTCACCTCTCGCATCACATCTTCCAATGCAATATTTTTTTCAGCTAATAAAACGAAACAGTGATAAAATACATCAACCATTTCTTTCACTACTTCTTCTTTATCATTATTTTTACATGCGATAATTACTTCAGCACACTCTTCACCAATCTTCTTTAAAATTTTATCTTCTCCTTTTGAAAATAAATAATTTGTATACGATTCAGGAAGTGGGCTTCCCTTTCGTTCTTCAATTGTTTTATACAGCAACTTAAAGGCATTTTCCATATGTATCCCCCTATATAATTTGATAGTGAAAACATGTCTTCTCTCCCGTATGACAAGCAGGTCCTACTTGTTTCACATTCACAACAATTGAATCTTGATCACAATCTAAATATAAAGATTGTACATATTGAACATTCCCTGATGTTTCCCCCTTATTCCATAACGACTGCCTCGAACGAGAATAAAACCATGTTCTTTTCGTCTCTAACGTTTTTTTATATGCTTCTTCATTCATATAAGCTAGCATTAAAACGTCTTTCGTACCTTCTTCGATGACAATTGCCGGTATTAATCCTTTTGAAAAATTAGGTTTCATAACCGCACCTCAATATTTGCATCTCTTAATTTTCGCTTTACACTCTGCACTGTCGCCTCACCATAATGAAAGATGGATGCCGCTAACGCTGCATCAACCGTTGTCTTTTGAAAAACTTCTATAATATGATCCGTATGACCACAGCCTCCTGATGCGATGACTGGAATAGAAACACTTTTTGAAATTTCTTCTGTTAAACGAAGGTCATATCCGCTTTCCGTTCCATCTGCATCCATACTCGTTAACAAAATTTCACCTGCCCCAAGTTTAACAACACGCTTCGCCCATTCTATGGCATCCATTCCTGTGTCAACTCTTCCGCCGTTGACATATACGTTCCATTTACCTTCTGCTACTTTTCTAGCATCAATTGCCACGACAATACATTGTGATCCAAAGTGTTCTGCCCCTTCTTCTATTAACTTCGGGTTTCGCACTGCCGCTGAGTTTATTGAAACTTTGTCTGCCCCAGCTCTTAGTAAATTGTACATATCTTTCACACTTGATATCCCCCCGCCAACCGTAAGAGGAATAAATACTTTTGCTGCTGTTTTTTCTACAACATCTATAATCGTTTTTCTTCCTTCATGAGTCGCCGTAATATCTAAAAATACGATTTCATCTGCCCCTGCCTCGTTATATGCTTCAGCTATTTCAACCGGATCACCGACATCTTGTAATCCTATAAAATTTACACCCTTTACGACTCGCCCTTCTTTCACATCTAGACATGGAATAATTCGTTTCGCTAACATAACTTCGTTACCTGTAATACTTCTTCTAAATCAATCGTTTTCTCGTAAAGCGCCTTTCCAATTATGACACCATATATATTCATATCATTTAACTTTTTCACATCTTGAATAGATGCCACTCCTCCAGAGGCGATGAGACGAATGCCCACACTTTTTTGAAGTATCGCTAATTGTTCAAAATTTGGACCTGCAAGCGTCCCGTCTTTCGAAATGTCTGTAAACACAATCGTTTGAACACCTAAACTTTCCATTTGTTTCGCTAAACTAACGTAAGAAATTTCAGATAGATCAAGCCAACCTCTCGTTGCTACGAAACCATTTTTCGCATCAATTCCAACAATGATTTTCTCTTTATATAGACGAACTGCTTCCTCTAAAAATGACTTATCATAAAGAGCTGCTGTTCCTAAAATCACTTTTTCTACACCTGCTGACAATAACTTCTCCACCGTTACAAGTGAACGAATTCCTCCTCCCACTTGCACAGGAATACGTACCGCCTTGCAGATTTTTTCAATGACGGGCAAATTTAAAGACTCGCCAGCAATTGCACCGTCTAAATCAACAATGTGTAGTATTTCCGCTCCAAGCTTTTCAAATATGATCGCCTGCGCTACTGGATCTTCATTCATCACCGTTTCTTTACTAAACTCTCCTTGATAAAGTCTAACGCATCGTCCTTCTTTTAAATCGATAGCTGGGAAGATTTCCATGCTTCTACCACCCCTTGAAAATTTTTTAATATTTGCATGCCAATTTCGCCACTTTTTTCTGGATGAAACTGTGCACCAAATACATTTCCTTTCGCGACAAACCCTGGTACTTGCATTCCATAATCACTTACTCCGCATACAATTTCATCTGGACAATCCGCGTAATATGAGTGAACATAATACACGAAAGAACCATCCACTAATCCATTCCAAAGCGGAAATTCTCTTTCCTTCCTTAATTCATTCCATCCCATATGAGGAATTTTATACGAAACTTTTAACTTACGAATTTCCCCTGGTAGTAAACCTAACCCGCTACAATCTTTTAGTTCCTCACTTCGTTCAAATAAAAGCTGCATGCCCAAACATATACCGAGGAGTGGTTTTCCTATATCACAAACCTCTTTTAGTACACACACTAAATCTCTTTCTTCTAATACGTCCATCGCTTTCGGAAATGCACCTACTCCCGGTAAAATCACGCCATCGCTTCTCAATATCTCTTTTTTATCACTCGTTACAATGTACTCTGCGCCAATATATTTTAATGCTTGCTCTACACTGCGAATATTCCCCATTCCATAATCTATAATGGCAATCAATTACAACATTCCTTTCGTTGAATTTACACCAGTAATGTTGGCATTTTTTTCGACCGCTTCTCTAAGCGCTCTACCAAAAGCTTTAAATAATGCTTCAATTTTGTGATGTGTATTACTTCCGTATAGAACGCGCGCATGTAATGTAATATTGGCAGCATGTGCAACTGCTCTAAAAAATTCTTCCGTCAATTCTGTATCAAAATCCCCGAGCTTCGGATTTGTTAATTCCCCTTGAAATACACAATATGAGCGTCCACTTATATCAATTGCGACAAATCCTAAAGATTCATCCATCGGTACATACGCAGAACCGTAACGATTAATTCCCTCTTTGTTTTGCAATGCTTCTTTCAAGCAATTTCCGAGTACAATTCCAACATCTTCAACGGTGTGATGTGCATCGACAAATACATCACCTTCTGCTTCAACCTGCAATCCAAATCTTCCATGTCTAGCAAATAAAGTAAGCATATGATCGAAAAAACCAACCCCTGTTTGAATAGATACATTTGTACTTTCATCAAGCTGCAAATTTAATTTAATTTTTGTTTCTGTCGTCTCACGTGCTTGACTGGACTGACGCATTATTTTTCCTCCTCAAACCTTATTTGGATTGCTCTCGCATGTGCATGTAACCCTTCTTTATTTGCAAGCTCTACAATATGATGCTGTACATTTTTTAATGCTTCCTCCGTATAAGAAATAAAACTTGATTTTTTCACGAAATCATCGACTGATAACGGAGAAAAAAATCTTGCCGTTCCGCTCGTTGGTAATACATGATTCGGTCCCGCTAAATAATCCCCGAGCGGTTCAGGTGAATATGGCCCAAGGAAAATAGAGCCTGCATGTTTCACATAATCTAGAGCATTCATTGGTTCTTTTATATGTAACTCTAAATGTTCTGGAGCAATTTCATTTGATAACTTTAGCGCCTCCTCTAAAGAAGGAACGATAAAGATGGCTCCATTTCTATTTATTGATTCACGTGCAATTTCACTTCTTGGTAACGTTTCTAACTGTCTTTCTACCTCTTTTTCTACTTCTTTAGCTAGTTCCATATTCGTTGTAATACAAATCGCCGTTGCTCTCTCATCATGCTCTGCTTGCGATAATAAATCCGCTGCGATATATTTTGCATTACCTGTTTCATCCGCGACAACTACAATTTCTGATGGACCAGCAATCATATCGATATTTACTATTCCGTATACTTCTCGTTTCGCTAGAGCGACGTACAAATTTCCCGGTCCAACTATTTTATCCACTTTCGGAATCGATTCCGTCCCGTATGCTAAAGCAGCAATTGCTTGTGCGCCACCTATCGTATAAATTTCATCTACTCCCGCAAGATCTGCAGCAGCTAATATATGTGGATCAATTCCTCCTTTCCTCGGCGGTGTTACCATTACAATCTTTTTCACACCTGCGAGTTTCGCCGGCAATACATTCATTAATACTGAAGAAGGATATGAGGCTGTCCCACCCGGTACATATACACCTACATTTTCTAACGGCCGAATGAGTTGCCCTCTAATTATCCCTTTACTTTCACAATCGAATATTGAGTGCTTCTTTTGCTTTTCGTGATACGAAACAACGTTTTTCTTCGCCTCTTTTAAAGCTTCTAAAAATGAATTCTCTACAAACATACTCGCTTGCTGTATTTCTTCTTCACTTACACGAAAATTTTTCATCTCTACACCATCAAACTTTTTTGTATAGAAAGATAAAGCCTCATCTTTCCCTTCCCTTACATGTCTAATGATTTCTCTTACACTTCTTTGAACAGTTTCTTCTATTATATTAGCGTTTTCTCTTAGCACTTTTATTTTAGATAATGCCTCCTTAAATTCTTCATAAATGATTTCCATTTTAAATCCTCCTATTTCCCTGATAAGATTTCTTGCTCCATCACATTTATAATGCTGAATATTTCGTCTTTTTTAGTTTTTAAGGCTGCCTTATTTACAATCATCCGAGCCGATATAAAGTACATTTCCTCAAATACAATGAGTCCATTCTCTTGTAATGTTTTTCCTGTTTCAACAATATCTACAATCGCATCTGCCAATCCAAGAAGAGGAGCGATTTCTACAGAACCTTCTATCTTAATAATTTCTACATCCTCTCCCTTATCATGAAAATAAGTAGAAGTAATATGGGGGTATTTCGTAGCGATTCTTTTCTTCCGGTAACTCTTCGGATTATACGTAGGAATAGAAGCAACACAAAACTTACAAATCCCCACTCCTAAATCCAGCATTTCATAAATATCTTTCTCGTTTTCCATTAAAATATCTTTTCCAACGATGCCAATATCAGCTACCCCATGTTCTACATAAGTAGCAACATCAACCGCTTTTACTAAAATAAATGAAACATTTGTATTTTTACTTTGAAATACAAGCTTCCGACCTTTATTTTTGAGCTCGGAACAATCAATTCCAATCTGCTCAAAAAGTGGAATGACATGTTTTTCTAATCTTCCTTTCGTTAACGCAATTTGAATGTTACGCATGAAGCCTCTCCTTCTTTCTGGACTACCCATTTCTCATTCCATACATATTCCACTAAGTATTCATTCTTTGCCTCAACGACCGTTCCTATTTTATTTTTTCTTGCAAATTGAAAGGTATCGCTTAAATTAGAGAATAGAGATAACCAAGCATTTTTCCCATCCTTTCGAAGTAAATTTCGTAACCTTTCTGCTTCCGCTAATCTATTTAACTCATAATGAATCACAATATCAATTTGATTTCGTTCATATGGTTCTTGCTGCTCTTGCAGCGCCTTCACAATTTGATTTACTTGTACCGCGAGTCCAACAGCTGGCAGCATTTCTCCAAAATTCCCAATTAGCTCATCGTATCTTCCGCCACTAACGATTTCTTCTCCAATTTCATATATATATCCTTTGAAAATAACACCCGTATAGTAATCTAAGTGTTGAATCATGCCCAAATCAATTGATATGTAAGAACCATATCCTAACGTTTCAATTGTTTCATACATTTCTTTTACTCTTGCAATTGCCATTTTCATTTCATTACTTGAAGCAAGCTTTTCTGCCTCCTCAATAACTTCTAAATTTCCAAATAGCCTTGGTAATTTCTCAAGTAATCTTACTGTCTCATCGCATCGATCTAATTTCTTTTCTCCGATAAAATTTGAGAGGGCAGCATAATTTTTACTTTCTATATACGTTCTAAGTACTCTTTCTTCTTCATCATGGATGGAGAGCTTTTTTACAATACATTTATATAACTGTACTTGCCCAATCTCAATTGTAAAAGATTGCACATTCAACTTTTGAAGTGCTTGAATGACACTTATTACACATTCAATTTCAGCTCTTACATTATCAATCCCGATAACTTCAATACCACTTTGTACGATTTCATTATATTTTCCAGAATGGGATTCATTCGCTCGAAATACATTCCCGCTATACGTCACTTTAAGTGGCGTATCCCATCTCTGTGTTCCAATCACTCTTGCTAAAGGAATTGTCATATCTGGACGTAAAACGATAATCCTTCCCTTTTCATCAAAAAATTTATACATCTTCTCTTCATCTATCGGTCTATTTTGAAATGCAAAAACATCATAAAATTCAATTGTAGGTGTTCTTATTTCCTCATAACCTCTCTCTAAAAAAGTAAGCCTTAATTTTTGCTCCACTTCTTCAATTAACGTACATTCTTCAAATAAATAATCTCTCGTTCCATTCGGGTTTGCTCGTTTCCATTTTGTCATCTAAATTTTCACACCTTTCCCCTTCTAATGTATGCCTATTTCATTCCCCTAAGCCGAAAATAAAAAGAGCCTTGTAGACAAAATACCTACAAGGCTCTTCAGTAGAGTGTAGGTACAACGGGAATAACCCTTGTACCTACACGTTTTCACGCTAGGTTCAAGGGTTTCATGTATGATGATGTAGTTGTGTAAGCATTGTAATAGATTTTATTGTATTCATAATACTTACTCCCTTTCTCCTCTGATTTTCACATAGTATATAACAGTTAATTTTGAATGTAAATACATTTTTAATATTCCGTCACTTTTTTTAATGTAAAGCCACTTTTCTTTCATACTCTTTTATTTCTTGTTCATATTGCATTGTAATACTAATTTCATCTAAACCATTCAATAACTTCTCTTTCCACATTTTCTCGATTGTAAAATGGAATCTATGCATATTCGTTATAATTATTTCATTTTCTAAATCAACTGTAATTTGTTCCCTCGCATCTGTTTTTGCAAGTTGTTCACGCATATCTTTATCCATTACAATCGGTAACATGCCATTCTTCATACAATTCATATAAAAGATATCGGCAAATCCTCCAGCGATAATAACGCGGAAACCATAATCAGCAAGTGCCCATGGAGCATGTTCTCTAGACGAGCCACATCCAAAATTATCACCTGTGATTAATATGCTAGCTCCTTTTCTTTCTTGTGCATTAAGCGGGAAATTAGGGTTTTCTTGGCGATTATTATCATATCGCCACTCATCAAATAAAAACTTCCCAAACCCAGTTCTTTCAATTCTCTTTAAATATTGCTTCGGAATAATTTGATCTGTATCAATGTTATCATTCATCAGTACTGCGGCAGTACCTTTATGAATACGAAATGGCTCCATCATAACTCTCCTTTCTAATATCAACAAAATGACCGTATAACGCAGCCGCTGCCGCCATTGCCGGGCTAACTAAATGCGTTCGTGCTCCCTTTCCTTGTCTTCCTTCAAAATTGCGATTGGACGTAGAGGCACAATGTTCTCCTTCAGGCACTTGATCTGGATTCATACCTAGACACATTGAGCATCCGGGCTCTCTCCATTCAAATCCAGCTTCTTCAAATATGCGATGTAATCCTTTATGCATCGCTGCTTCTCTTACCCTTTGAGATCCAGGTACAACAAGTGCTCGCACACCTTCTTTTACTTTTTTACCTTTCACGACAGATGCAGCAATTTCTAAGTCAGAAAGCCTGGAATTTGTACAAGATCCAATGAAAACATGTTGAACTGGAATGTCATACGTACTTTGTCCGGGACTCAATCCCATATAAGAAAACGCTCTTTCATCATTTGCATCATGCTTTTCTGGCAATTTCTCATCGATCCGAACACCCATACTAGGATTTGTTCCCCACGTAACGTACGGCGCTAAATCCGTAACATCTACTAGAATATGTAAATCATAAACTGCATCTAAATCTGTATAAAGTTCTGACCATTTTTCCTTAATAGATTCATAGTCTTTAGGTGCATATTTACGTCCTTTTACGTAAGCAAACGTTTTTTCATCTGGTGCAATAATGCCAGCCTTTGCTCCCCCTTCAATTGCCATATTGCAAAGCGTCATCCTCTCTTCCATATCCATAGCATGAATGGCCTCTCCGTAAAATTCCATTACGTAACCTGTTCCAACTGCTACTCCGTACTTTGAAAGAAGGTGTAAAATAATATCTTTCGCATAGACACCTTGCGGTAACTTTCCTTTTAACTCAATGCCCATCGCTTTCGGCTTTCGTTGCCATAACGTTTGCGTTGCCAATACATGTTCCACTTCACTCGTACCAATACCAAACGCTAGTGCGCCAAAAGCACCGTGTGTTGCTGTATGACTATCACCACAAACAATCGTTTTTCCTGGCTGTGTGAGTCCAAGTTCTGGTCCTATTACATGAACGATCCCTTGCTCTTCATCTCCAATATCCGCTAATGGCACCTGAAATTGTTTACAGTTTTGCCGAAGTGTATCTAGTTGCTGCTTCGCAATGCGGTCGGTAATATTCCAAACATCTTTCGTTGGAATATTATGATCCATCGTTGCAAATGTTAAATCTGGTCTGCGGACTGTTCGATTTGTAAGCCGCAAGCCTTCAAAGGCTTGCGGTGACGTTACTTCATGAACAAGATGTAGATCGATATATAATAAATCCAATCCATTTTCATTAGTCGCAACTACATGTCTTTCCCAAAGCTTATCTAGTAACCTTTTTCCCATTATCTTCCTCTCCCTACTAACGCTTGCTCTTCCATTTCTTGAATAACTGCCTTTGTAAATGAAGTTGTCGTTTCAGTCCCCCCGATATCTGCTGTACATTTCCCTGATTTAAGGACTGCAGAAACTGCTTCTTCAATTGCATCTCCTTCTCTCGTTAATCCGAACGATTGCCCAAGCATCATTGCAACAGAACGCATCATCGCAATTGGATTCGCCTTATTTTTCCCCGCAATATCCGGTGCTGATCCGTGAATAGGCTCATATAATGAAGGTCCCTTTTCAGCGTGACTTGCTGATGGAAGCATTCCTAATGATCCAGCTAATACTGAAGCCTCATCACTTAAAATATCACCAAATAAATTTTCCGTTACAATAACGTCAAATCTTCCTGGATTCCGAATTAACTCCATAGCTGCTGCATCTACTAAAATGTGTTCTACTTCCACATTTGGGTAGCGAAGTGCTACTTCTTCTGTCACAGTTCTCCATAATTTACTAGACTCTAAAACATTCGCTTTATCAATAGATGTTACTTTTTTCTTCCGCTTATTTGCTAATTGAAAAGCATACGAAACGATACGTTCAATTTCATGGCGATGATACGTAAGTGTATCTGTCGCCACTTCTTCCGTTCGCTCTTTCGGATAAGAAAAATAAATTCCGCCTGTTAATTCACGAACGACAACGAAATCAATTTCATCAGCGTTTTTTAATGGTGATAAATGTGCAGTTGCACTTTCTACCGTTACAGGGCGAACATTCGCAAATACACCGAGTCCTTTTCTTAATGCTAATAATCCTTTCTCAGGCCTTTCTTTCGCACTATCCCACCTTGGTCCACCTACTGCGCCAAGTAAAACCGCATCACTCGCTAAACAGGCGGCAAGTGTTCGCTGTGGTAATGGTTGCCCAGTTAAATCGATAGCAATACCACCAAAGTACTCATCTTGCAAATGAAAATGATGTCCATATAGCCTTTCTACCATATGCAATACTTCCTTCGCACTCTCCATTACTTCTGGACCGACACCATCACCAGCTAAACAAACGATACGTTTTTCCATTTTTAACACTCCTTTTAACTGAATTTTCAGAACTTTAATTTGATAGGTGAGGAAAGCTTCTCTCACCTATCAATTATTTATTTCACAAGCGCTATAAGAGATTTTAATTTCCCTGCTGCATGGACATAAGCTCTCGCCGACGCTTCCAATACGTCTTGCGCAACTCCGAAACCTGATATTTGGTGACTACCTTCTTTTAATTCAACATGAACGTGAGCAAGTGCATCTTGACCTTGTGTAATAGATTGTATGCGATAATCTGCCAATTCACATTCTAATCCTAAAATTCTTTGAATCGCATTGTATATCGCTTCAATACTACCAGAACCAGTGGCTGCATCTTCATATACATTTCCTTCCTCATCCTTCAGCACAACTGTTGCGCATTGTGTACTATTTGATACGAAATGCACTTGTAATTGCGTAATGTTATATTGCTGGGCTGCAAATGCTGCTTCACCAAGCATAATTGCGCGTAAATCTTCCTCAGTAATTTCCTTTTTACGATCCGCCAATTTTTTAAATGCTTCGAATGCCGCATCTCGCTCTTCATTTGTAAATTCATAACCAAGCTCTTTCATTTTTTCCGTAAACGCATGACGGCCAGAATGTTTCCCAAGTACAAAGAGATTTTGAGATTCTCCTATAAGCGCTGGTTCGATAATTTCATAAGTTGTTACTTCTTTTAAAACCCCATCTTGGTGGATGCCTGATTCATGAGCAAATGCATTCGCTCCAACGATTGCTTTATTTTTCGGTACAACCATACCCGTTAACCTGCTTACTAATGTACTCGTCGCCTTAATTTCTTTTAAAGTCATCGAAGGTTCTGCTTTATAAAAATCTTTTCTAATATGAAGAGCTACTGCAACTTCTTCTAACGCTGCATTCCCTGCTCTTTCTCCAATGCCATTAATCGTTCCTTCTACTTGCACTGCTCCCCCTTCAACCGCAGCTAACGAATTTGCTACTGCCATACCAAGATCATCGTGACAATGACAAGAAAAAATCGCTTTTTCATATGATGGAACGGATTCTTGTAAGTATTTAAAAAGAGAATAATACTCTTCCGGATTTGTATATCCAACTGTATCCGGAATATTAATTACATTCGCTCCTGCTCGAATCGCAATTTCTACTGCTTCAGCTAAAAATGCTCTCGATGTTCTTGTCGCATCTTCTGCAGAAAATTGTACTGTCGGAAATAATGATTTTCCGAGCGTAACCGAGCGATGAATACTATTTAACACATCTTCTTTTGACATACAAAGTTTATATTTCATATGAATATCACTCGTAGCTAGAAATACGTGTAGACGAGGAGATACAGCGCCTCTCACAGCTTCATATGCTCTTCGAATGTCACTTTCTTTCGCTCTAGCTAAACTCATAACCGTAGCGTTTTGAATTGTATTCGCGATGCGTTTTACCGATTGGAAGTCACCTTCGGAAGCTGCCGCGAATCCAGCTTCCATTACATGAATACCAAGCCTCTCTAATTGCCTAGCAATTTGTAACTTCTCTTGTTCATTTAAATTTACTCCTGGTGATTGTTCGCCATCACGAAGCGTTGTATCCATGAACAAAATCTGCTTCATATTATTTAATCCCTACCTTTACTCGCGGCTGTACGAAAGGCATCATTTCACGTAATTTACGTCCTACTACTTCGATTTCATGTTCATTCTCTTTCTCATTTGTCGCGTGGAAATTTGGTCTTCCTGCTTTATGCTCTGCAATCCAGCCTCTTGCAAATGTACCATCTTGAATTTCTGCTAATACTGCCCCCATCGCTTTCTTCGTATCTTCAGTAACAACGCGTGGTCCTGATACGAAGTCTCCCCACTGCGCTGTATCTGAAACTGAATATCTCATATTTTCAAGTCCACCTTCATACATAAGGTCAACGATTAGCTTCAGTTCATGTAAACATTCAAAATATGCAAGTTCAGGCTGGTATCCCGCATCAACTAACGTTTCAAATCCTGCTTTTACAAGTGCAGTTACTCCGCCGCAGAGTACAGCTTGCTCTCCAAATAAATCTGTTTCTGTTTCTTCTTTAAACGTCGTTTCTAATACACCAGCTCTCGTTGCTCCAATTCCGTCAGCATAAGAAAGTGCTTTTTCAGTCGCAACTCCTGTTGCATCTTGATATACTGCAAATAATGCAGGAACAGCCCCTCCCTCGGCGAACGTACGGCGTACGAGATGCCCCGGTCCTTTTGGCGCTACTAGAAATACATCTACATTAGCTGGTGGTTTTACTTGATCAAAGTGAACATTAAATCCATGTGCGAACACGAGAGAGTTTCCAGCCTGTAAATTTGGTGCAATTTCAGCTTCATATACTTCTGGTTGTAATTCATCAGGTAATAGAATCATTACTACATCAGCTTTTTCCGCTGCTTCTGCTACTGTATATACAGAAAACCCATCTTCATTCGCTTTATCCCAAGACTTACCTTTTCTTAAACCTACTACTACATCAAATCCGTTATCACGTAAATTTTGCGCATGCGCATGACCTTGCGAGCCATATCCGATGATTGCTACTTTCTTTTCCTTTAATACATTTACTGTTACATCTTTCTCATAATAAACTTTTGCCATTTTCATTTCCCCCTATATTTAAATGATTATTGAATTAACATAACTTGCTTATCTTGTTTTTTCATACTACGTGTAAATGCTGTTACACCTGTTCTAGCAATTTCTTTTAAACCGTATGGACGAAGTAATTCAATTAACGCTTCTACTTTATCTTGCGTACCTGTTACTTGCACAACTATGGAATCCTTCCCAACATCTATTACAGCGGCTCGAAATGGTTCAATTAAACTATATAATTCTGCCCTCGCTACAGAAGTTGCTACTTTAATAAGAGCAAGCTCTCTAGCAATCATTGCTTCTTCTGTAATATCTGATACTTTCAGAACATCGATTTGCTTATGAAGTTGTTTAATTAACTGCTCAACTTGCTGTTCACTTTCAACGTGTACAACAATCGTCATTCGCGATATATCTGATGATTCTGTATGACCTACTGAAATACTTTCAATATTAAAATGTCTTCGTGTCATAACCCCTGTAATTCGGTTTAACACACCACTTTGATTTCGAACTGTCGCTGTAACAATTCTCTTCACCCTTTTTCCACTCCCTCCATTTGGTGAACACCTTTTCCTGGTGCAACCATCGGCATAACCTTCTCTGATTGAAGTACACGACAATCGATTACGACTGGCTCTTGTAATTCGATCGCATGCTGGATTTGCTTCTTTGCAAGAAGTGGATCGTCAATACGAACACCTTTTATACCATACGCATTCGCAAGAGCGACGAAATCTGGTTGGCATGGCAATAAAGAATGTGAATATCTTTGATTGTAAAATTCATCTTGCCATTGTCTTACCATTCCTAAAGCTTCATTATTTAAAATAAATACTTTAACGGGTAAAGCGTGTTCTTTTAATACACTTAATTCTTGCAGAGTCATTTGAAACCCAGCATCACCAACAATTGCAATAACTAGTTCATCTCTCTTTGCAATTTGCGCACCGATTGCTGCTGGAAATCCGAACCCCATCGTTCCTAATCCGCCAGAAGTTACCCATTTATCTGGATTTTTCAACGGATAGTATTGTGCTGCCCACATTTGATGTTGCCCAACGTCTGTTGTTACAATCGCTTCTCCTTTCGTGATTTCATATAGCATATCAATCGCGTATTGAGGTTTAATACTTTCAGAATTTCGTTTATAAGAGAATGGATACTTTTCTTTTCTACTCTTTAATAAAGAGAGCCATTCATGATGATTTTCTTTCTTTCCTTCTGATTGAAGCAATACTTCTAACGCCCGCTTAGCACTTGCAACAATAGGAATCTCTGTTGGCACATTTTTCCCGATTTCTGCTGGATCAATATCGATATGTGCAACAGTCGCCCCTTTAGCAAAAAAAGCTAAATTCCCAGTAAGACGATCGTCAAATCTCGCACCTATATTAATGAGTAAGTCGCATTCATATAACGCCATATTGGCTGTGTAAGAACCGTGCATTCCCCCCATCCCTAGAAATAGCCCATCATCTGGCGGAAAACCACCAAGTCCAAGTAACGTATGCACAACAGGGATTTCATATTTACGGGCAAAACTTGTCAATTCTTTCGAAGCTTTCGCATGCAGTATACCTGCTCCAGCTAAAATTAACGGTTTTTTTGCGGTTTCAATTGCTTGTAGTAATTTGTTTATTTGAAGTAGATTCGGTTCATAATTAGGGTTATATCCTGGTAAATCCATTTGTACATTGCTACATCGCTCACCTTTCTCGACTACCATATCTTTCGGAAGGTCAATAACGACTGGTCCTGGTCTTCCTGTTTTAGCAATATGAAATGCTTCTTTAATAATTCGAGGTAAATCTGAGGCCTTTCGCACTTGATAGTTATGTTTTGTCACTGGCATCGTAAGTCCCATAATATCCGCCTCTTGAAAAGCATCGCTCCCAATTAACGTTGTTGCTACTTGGCCTGTAAATACTACAAGTGGCAATGAATCAATCATCGCATCCGCTAGACCCGTAATTACATTTGTAGCACCTGGTCCACTCGTTGCAATTACAACCCCTGGGTTCCCTGTAATTCTGGCATACCCTTCAGCAGCGTGAATTGCCCCTTGCTCATGCCTTGTTAAAATATGCGGAATTTCACAATCATACAGTGCATCATAGAGAGGTAAAACGGCACCACCCGGATAACCGAAAATCACTTTTACGCCTTCCTTTTCTAGCGCTTCTAACAATAGCTGTGCACCAGTTGCCAGTTTCTCTTCCGTTTTTGAAGACATTGTTCTTATAAGCCCCCTTTTTCAAACTTTTATACAATAAAAAAATCCTACGTCCACACTCCAGCTATGTGCTGAAGGGACGAAAGATTTCGCGGTACCACCCTTCTTTGCAAGAATACTCTTGCCTCAGTGATCCATAAATGGATCTAGCTAATAACGGAGCTACCGTCTAAGCCTAGACAAATGCTTTAGCTTAGCACTCAAGGGCGATGTTCGTCGACGTGAACCATCGGTTTTCAGCAACCACCGACTCTCTGTGAGGCTTCACAATCAACTACTCCTCCCTATCAACGCTTTCTTATGTTAAAAAAGTTGTTATCCAACTTTATTTTCTTCGTAAATTTTCTCTCCATCTTCTACAACTAACTTACGAAACTCTTCTAATAAACGGTTCGTATGTGGACCTGTTTGCCCTAAGCCAATCGTTCTACCATCTACTGTCGTAACAGCAATAACTTCAGCAGCTGTTCCTGTTAAAAACACTTCATCAGCTACATATACATCATGTCTTGTAAATAACTCTTCTCTTACATCATATCCAAGTTTTTCGCCGATTTCTAAAATGGCGTTTCGTGTAATACCTTCTAACGCTCCAGCAGAACTTGGTGGTGTAATTAATTTATTTCCTTTAACAATAAACACGTTATCTCCTGAGCCTTCAGCTACATATCCTTGATCATTTAACATAAGTGCTTCTTGTACTCCAGCTAATTTCGCTTCAATACGAACTAAAATATTGTTTAAGTAATTTAAAGATTTTACTTGAGGGGATAAAACATCGGGACGATTTCGGCGCGTTGCAACTGTTACAACTGGAATCCCTTTCTCATAATATTCTTGTGGGAATAAAGATAATTGTTCTGCAATTACTACTACATTCGGCTTCTTACATGAATCGGGATCCAATCCAAGATTTCCTGCTCCTCTTGATACAACAAGGCGAATGTATCCATTAGATAATTTATTTTGTCGAATCGTCTCAACAACAATATTTGTTACTTCATCTAATGAATATGGAATTTCTAAAAGGATTGATTTTGCTGATTCATACAACCGGACAAGGTGCTCTCTCAAACGGAAAACATTACCGCTATAAACTCTAATTCCTTCAAACACTCCATCGCCATATAAATAGCCATGATCATATACTGAAACTTTTGCCTCATCTTTTGGAACAAATTCTCCATTTAAGAAAATCCATTGCTCATTCACTAGAAGCGCCTCCTATGTTCTATGAATTTTTTATTGTTTCCTAGTTTACTCTCCTTTCTAAATAAATCAAGTGAATTTTTAGAAAATTTATAATTTTTAATCGTACGTACTTCTTTACTTATATTGATTTAACAACATTGTTAACGTTTACAAAAAGTCAAAAAATTTTTTTCGCCAATTTCCACTAAAAAAATATTTGTTTAAAAGAAGGATTTTCATCAATTGATGCGAATCTATTGTATTCAATAAACGGACGTCCGATTTTATAAATCCGGGAATATATAACGACTTTTGCTGAAAAAGGGGGAAAATAACAAAAATAGCGCTGTCTAAAAATAACATTCATATTTTTCATTTCGTAATCATAATCCTATTTTTAAAAAACAATTTGTCAAAATGAAGGAGGAAATAAATATGGCGTGTGTACAAATTAAAGGAACGAGACAAGAGGTAGTAGAAATGCTGCAATTATTTGATTTAATGGATACGAAAGGTTTTTGTAAATTCGATAATTACGTAGAGGTAGAACCAAATACGCAAGAACATAATCATTTTATTGCTTCAATCGACATCCATTCAAATACTTCTTCTGCCCAAGATACATTAAACGATCAATTCGTTAGTCAAATGCTTACTGGCGTATATAACGACTAAACAAAGATTTACTTCCTACCATCTTTTCATAAATGCAGTGAACTTGAGCATACTAGCAATTAGATGGTAGGAGGTGAGAATTATGGCTAGAATTGGCGTTGAAAACTCATTAACAGACGTTCAACAAGCTCTTCAGCAACAAGGTCATGAAGTTGTTACACTTAACTCAGAACAGGATGCACAAGGGTGTGATTGTTGCGTTGTAACTGGGCAAGATTCTAATGTGATGGGCATTGCAGATACATCAATTAAAGGATCAGTCATTACAGCTCACGGTTTAACAACGGATGAAATTTGTCAACAAGTTGAAAGTCGCACTTGAAAAATGAAAGAGGACTCCTTTTAAAAGGAGTCCTCTTTTTTATATTCACCTAACGGGAAAGTAACATATACTGGATGAAAGCCCTACCTCTCTCTCATCATTACGGTTCCACTGACCGCTCCTTGATTCACTAGTATACATATATAGCTTACAAATACAATTTATAGGGTTTGTTCACAAAAGTTGTTGATAAAATTACCCGATCTTTCGCAAACTTTTCGTATTGCATTCATAAGAGATATTTACTTTACACTAGCTGTAACCGAGACACGAATTAAAATTCTAACACCAATACAATAACTTGTCAATATTTTTCCGCAAATTAAAAACAGACATTAACGGTTTGTCTGTTTTAGAATGGAGCTTTTTCTTTTATTACATATACAACAAAGCCGCTTACTAACATAAATAAGCCAACTACTAAGTTTTTGATATTAATCATAAATTCCTCTCCCTTATTCCACACATCATATATATTTACATTTCAATTATTCCGATCATCCTAAAGCGCACTTTTTCTAATATATCATAATTCCTAAAAAATGCAAGTTCACTTTTGACGACCATTCACAAATTTATCTACAGTGCTTGGTACAGTATTTAAAGCCTTTTCAATTAAATGTGTACTGCTGTTGAGATGTAATACTTGCACTCCATTAGAACCAACTACTAAAAAAGCTACTGGACTAATGGAAACCCCAGCCCCGCTTCCTCCTCCAAATGGATGCCCTTGTTTGTTCTCTTTATGCTGATTTTGCCCACCGTTATGTTTTTCAGTAATGAAATCCCCTTTAAAATCACTTCCACCAGCTCCAAAACCAAAAGCCACTTGAGATACTGTTAATACTACATTTCCGTCAGCTGTTGAAACCGGGCTCCCAACAATTGTATTTACATCTACCATTTCTTTTAAATTTGTCATTGCCGTTTTCATTAAATTTTCAATTGGATGTTCCATTATGTATTGCACCCTTTCCTCATTATTCCTTTTTATATTTTCCAAAATAGAGGAAGTCATACTAACTTTTCCTATTTCAAGAAAACATTTTCCTCCTTTTAAAAGATACTACTCCCTGTACATGCTCCGGTATAGTGAAACTTTAATCAGTGGGATGTGTACGTAGCTCGACTCTCACAAATAGCGGGATAAAAAAGAAAAAGAGATACATACTACTATTGAACCTTGTTATGAAAGGAGTCATGAATTTGACTGAGAAATTTGATGATTATAAAAGAAAAGATAGAATAGATAGTGATTATAGTGACTATAAAGAAGAGTACGCCGCTGAGGTTGCACCACAACGCATTGATTATGATTACGATGATAAAGACGATAAAGATGTTGTAAAATCGTCCGCTGCTGGATCAACTGCTGGTTTTATTGCTCTTGCGCTATCTATCTTATCGCTATTTACATTTCCAACACTATTTGGTCTTGTTTCTGTTTTACTCGGTATTTACGCTTATAATCGCGGAGCTACTGTAACTGGCGGTATCGCTGCAGTTGTCGGTGGAATTGCTGCACTTATCGCAATTTTATTCCGAGTAGCACTTATTGGTCTATTGTTCTCCCTGTTCTAAAAAAGAAAAAGGTATCTCGCTTAACGCGGGATACCTTATCCTGTAAACACATCTTCCGATGGATATTTTATTTTTTGTTTTGCTGGTCGCGCTAAAGAGAACACAAGTGTTAATGGTCCAATTAATCCGCAGAACATAACAAACATAATAATACATTTTCCGAATGCCGATAGCTTTGCAGTAATTCCCATCGTTAATCCGACTGTGCCAAACGCTGATATTGTCTCAAATAATAATTGAATAAAGCTGAAGTTTTCTGTAAGCATTAATATGAATACCGCTGCTAAAATAAGTATTTGACTGGCAACAGCAATCGCTAAGGCCCTCGTTACTGTCGACATTTTAATTGTACGCTGAAATAAAACAATTTCCTCCTTTTTTCTAAAGAAAGAAAGGACAGATGTAATTAAGATAACAAACGTCGTTAATTTAATTCCTCCACCTGTCGATACACTTCCTGCACCAATAAACATTAAAATCATCGTAAATAATATAGATGATTCTTCCATACCTCCATAGTCAACCGTATTAAATCCAGCTGTCCGCGGAGTAATACCTTGAAAGAAGGAAGCCCATAGTTTTTCATTTAAAGATAAATTCCCTAACGTCTTCACATTATTATATTCCAATACAAAAATTACAATCATTGCTATAACATTTAGCACTACTGTTCCAATAATCATTATTTTTGAGTGAAGTGATAATTTTCGAAAACTGCGGCTATACCATATATCAATTAATACGGTAAAACCGAGTCCCCCAATTACAATTAAAGAGCAAATCCCAATATTAATAATAGGATCCCCTACATATCTTGTTAAATTATCTGGCCATAAAGCAAATCCTGCATTATTATAAGATGCAATTACATGAAAAATACTATAGTATAAACCTTTTCCAAAACCAAACTCTGGAATAAAGCGAAACGATAAAAAGATGACCCCAATAAGTTCAATACAAATCGAAAATATAAAGACACGCTTTACTAATTTTACAAGACCACCTATATTTGTTTGATTAAATGCTTCTCCAATTAATAAACGATGGCGTAATCCGATTTTTTTACCTAGTACCCAAACAATTAAAATGGCAATTGTCATAAGACCTAGACCACCTGTTTGAATTAAAAACATAATAACAATTTCGCCAAACATCGTAAATGTACTTGCTGTATCCACTACTCCCAAACCAGTTACGGTCGCTGCTGACGTTGCTGTAAAGAAAGCATCTACCCAACTAATATGTACTTTCGTTGCGAATGGTAATTTTAATAACAAACCGCCAACCACAATTAAGCAGAAAAAGCCTAATGCTAATATTTGTGGTGGGTTTAATCGTATAAGACGATTATACAGCCCTTGTTTTTTTGTTACGTCCATATCACTAACTCCCTTATTAAAGTGAAGCTTTCCCCTCATATAATAAAAAGCTTTTTAAAACCCCTTAAATAATTGGGACAAACCTTATATTCTCATAATATAGTTGAGCATAATCCTTTTTTTCATAGATTACAACTTTTATTTATATTCAGATTCCTTTTCGTTTTATGCTGGAAAACTCTATATCCTAACTCAATATTGCTAGCAATAACAATTTCATATGTACTATTTTTCAAATCCCCATATCTTTCACTCTATGTTCACATAGAGGTCACATCCACCTTTTATAGTATATGTATCGAAGCTGTTCCTCCCTAATTTATAAGACATTCCCCAGTGTCTTTGAATAGCTTCCATCCCTAATTAAATTGACATAAATTGTCCCCTTCCTTGACCATCTTATATATGATGGTCTTATTTTTTTGTCTTTCTATCTTTTATTTAAAACTCCCTCTCTCTTTCACTCTATGTTCACACAGAGGTCACATCTACCTTTTATAGTATATGTATCGAAGTTGTTCCTCCCTAATTTATAAGACATTCCCCAGTGTCTTTGAACAGCTTCCATCCCTAATTAAATTGACATAAATTGTCCCCTTCCTTGACCATCTTATATATGATGGTCTTATTTTTTGTCTTTCTATCTTTTATTTAAAACTCCCCCTCTCTTTCACCCTATGTTCACATGAGAGTCACACCTACCTTTTATAGTATATGTATCGAAGTTGTTCCTCCCTAATTTATAAGACATTCCCCAGTGTCTTAAAGCAACTTCCATCCCTAATTAAATTGACATAAATTGTCCCCTTCCCTTGACCATCCTATGTGATGGTCTATTTTATTTTCCAAACACAAAATCAGTCTATCTACACTTAAACAAAAACTAAAAATTCAGAAAATATTGTCAAATTAGGTATTTTTTCGGTATAATTACTTTAGAAAGAAATTTCGCAAAAACAAAAGGGGGGATTTTATTGAAACAAACAAAAGCAATCTTAATCGCATTATTTCTAGGTCTAGTTGTTGGACTCACTCTAAATTTAGCTGCTCCATCTATCTTTGAGCCACTAAATCAATTTGTGTTCAACCCAATTGGTCAATTGTTTATTCGACTTATTAAAATGCTAGTTGTTCCTGTTGTGTTCATTTCTATCGTACTTGGTGCTGCCGGCCTTGGAGATCCGAAACAACTTGGAAGAATCGGTTTAAAATCAATTTCATTCTTTCTCGTAACAACTGCGGTTGCCATCTCTATAGCGGTTACATTTGCACTTATTATAAAACCAGGAGCTGGCGGTAATTTTAAAACAGAAGGTCTTAAGTATGAAGGTGCAAAAACTGAAACATCTTTCGTCGACACATTGCTAAATATCGTACCAGATAACCCAGCAAAAGCGATGGCTGACGGAAACATGTTACAAATCATTGCCTTTGCCGTATTGATTGGACTCGGTATAGCTATTTTAGGAAAACGAGTTCAAGGTATCCATTCATTACTTGAACAGGGCAACGAATTAATGATGTATCTTGTTAATCTCGTTATGAAATTAGCCCCAATTGGAACATTCGGTTTGCTCGCTTCATCCGTTGGTAAAATGGGGCTTGCAGGCGTCGCTGCGATGTTCAAGTATATGATTGTCGTTATGTTAGTACTCATTATTCACGGGGTCTTTGTATATGGCGGCTTATTAAAGGTATTAGCAAAAGAAAGTATTGTTCGTTTCTTTAAACATTTCGGACCAGTAATGGCAATTGGATTTAGTACATCTAGCTCTAATGCATCGCTTCCATTTGCAATGAAAACAGCACAAGATAAGCTTGGCGTTCCAAAAGCGATAAGCTCATTTGTACAACCACTAGGGGCAACTATTAATATGGATGGTACTGCCATTATGCAAGGGGTAGCCACTGTATTTATCGCTCAAGTATACGGAGTTGAACTTACATTACCGCAATTAGCTATGGTCGTATTAACTGCTGTACTAGCTAGTATCGGTACTGCTGGTGTACCTGGTGTTGGACTTGTAATGCTTACAATGGTTTTAAATCAAGTAAATCTACCAGTAGAAGGTATCGCTTTAATTATCGGTATTGACCGTATTTTAGATATGTCTAGAACAGCTGTAAACATTTCTGGTGATGCAATTTGCGCAATGATTGTCGCAAAATCAGAAGAAAAATATAATACGGATCAATCGGCAGCATCTTAAATCAAAAAAGGAGTGATGAATTTCACTCCTTTTTTGATTTACTCCCTTTTTTAGAACGATATTCTTTCCCTTTATTATCATTACCAGTTTCAAATTCAGTGCTAAATTCCTGATTAAACTGGCCGGACTTTGGTGATCCTTGATTACCGCTCCCTTTACTACCGTTACGATTCGTCATATTTCTCCCTCCCTTCCTTGTATTAGTAGTATGGCGCTCTATCTTTTTTCATACACATTTTATTTTTTAACATCTATTACACATGAAAGAAGACCTCCCATATATAAGGAAGATCTTCTATTTCATCACGTAAGCGTTTTCTTGTTTATAATCACTTAAATAAGTTTTTTGGAAATTGAAATCATTACATTCATTTCATCTTCTGAAAGTGTAGAGAATCTTTCTTGTAAATATTGTTTTTTCGCATCTTCCATTTTCGCAACTAAATCTTTCCCTTGTTCTGTAATCTCTAAATACACAACTCGGCGATCTGATGTAGAACGTGAACGAGTTACAAAACCTTTATTAATTAATTTTTCTGTAACAGCTGTAATATGACTATTCGACACATTTAATTCATTTGCTACACGCGATACCATTTCTTTATTCGTACGATTTAATATTCTCAGGACGATGAATTCATTCCACGGTATGTAACCACCGAATATTTTTCCGATATCATTACGCAATGTGCGAAACATAGCAAACACATTTGTCGATAGTTCTTCCATTAATTGCTCTCGATTTTGAGACAACTTTGACAGCTCCTTTTATTTCATTTAGTTAAATAAAAACCTTATTAATAATTTTACATGAAATCTTACTTTTTGTCACCTTATTTTCCCATAATTCGTAGTTTTTTAATATGTATTTCATGATAAAATGAAGTTAACTTCCAGAAAAAGGGGGTATCTTAATGCATGAGGAGGAGAAATTCTCAAATCTCAGCCTAAAAGATAAAACGATTATCATTAGTATTATTGCTCTTTTTCTCATTATAATTTTTGCATTTATATTTTTTATATATGTAGGAATCTTTCAAATTACAGGTATAGAGTATAGTTCACGTATTGCGTTACTTCTCTTTTTTTTATTAATCACTTTCTTAGACAGTATTACATTTTTCATCTTCAGTTTCTTCAAAGCGCTGCTATATCCACTGACACAAAACATGCCAAATTGGATTTCTATTACTCTTTTCTCATTCATTGAAATTACACTAGATTGGTTCGTCATTCATACTGCTGATGATTGGATAGAAAGCGTACAAATGTCCAACATAGCTGAATTATGTGTCGTACTATTCTTTTTCCTCTTAAATAAGTTATTAAGTGACGAGAAAGAGTAAGAATACAAGCTTTTCTATATAAAAATTGGTACAATGAAAGCAAATCTTACTAAAGAGGTGTTAATTATGAACTTACAACAATGGGCTGATAAAGGTATGTCCTTTGATACATATGTGAATGAAATGCAAGTAAACCAATACGAGCTACTACACATTTACAATAACTTTTTAATTCCAAATGAATTACTTCCTGTATTAGAAGAACGTCAAAATGACGGCTGGCGTGTTATCGTATTAACTGCTGATTGGTGTGGCGATGCTCTTTTATGCGTACCTGTTATGAAACGAATTTCTGAAGTTGCAAATATTGAAATGAGTTTATTAATTCGCGACGAAAACTTAGAATTAATGGATCAATATTTAACAAATGGAACAGCACGTGCGATTCCAATCTTTATTTTCATTGATAAAGATGGAAATGAACAAGCCGTCTTTGGACCACGCGCTCCAAAAGTACAAGAATTAGTAACTTCAATGCGCGCTACATTACCCGAAAAAGAAGATCCAACATTCGAAGAAAAACAAAAAGAAATGTATGCTAATTTCCGTGCTACATTAGCTGATGATACTTCTCTTTGGGAGCATGTAATGGAAAATATGGTGGAAAAAATAGTAAAATAAAAAACCTGCCGAGCTCGGCAGGTTTTTTTATTACATAATGAAGAAATAGAATACCGCAGCTAAAATGAAACGATAATAAGCGAACGGTGTTAGTTTCACACGAGATAATAATTTCAAGAATGAAACAATTGCAAGCATCGCAACAACGAATGCAGTTACAAATCCTGTTACAAATAGCGTTATATCTGCTGAGCTTAATACATCCCAGCTTTTAATTAAATCTAAGCCACTTGCAGCTACCATCATCGGTACCGCTAAAATGAACGTATATTCAGCTGCCGCTGTATGCGACACGCGAGCTAATAAACCACCACTGATTGTAGAACCAGAACGAGAAAATCCTGGCCAAAGAGCTAAACATTGGAACATTCCAATTGTAAATGCCTGTTTATATGTGATTTCATCTAACGTTCTTGCTGTACTTGGTTTCGAAAACTTCTCAGCAACAATCATTAAAATACCACCGGCTACTAAGCTAATAACAACTGGTCCTGGACCAAATAAAACCTCTTTAATAGTGCTATGGAATAACACGCCAAGTATCCCAGCAGGAATCATCCCGATAATAATATGTAATAAATTTAACGATGGTCCGTCTGTTACTTTACCTATTCCAACTAACGACCATAGACGCTTCCAAAATATAACAACAACTGCTAAAATCGATCCCAATTGGATAACAACTTCAAAAACTTTCGCTCTCTCATCGTCAAATCCAATTAAATGTCCTGTTAAAATCATATGTCCTGTTGATGATACTGGTAGAAACTCTGTTAACCCTTCAACAGCACCCATGATTAAACCAATTAACCAATCAGCCACAAGTAGTGCCTCCTTAATAACAAATAATATGTAATTTTTTCACACCTTATCATAATACCTTATCCCTTTTCAAAGTGCATCCTTTTTTTATTGGCTTCATATGTTATAGGCGCGTATTTCTTTTCTAATCTTTGATTAAATTGTATGATAGTAAGAGTTTGTTTTTTTATACGGAAAGGGGATTTTATGAAAGAAACTACTTCATTCTCACAAAAGTTAAAGCAATTTGTATTACTATTTTTTCCGATTTTCGTAACACAAATGTCATTATTTGCGATGAGTTTTTTTGATACAACGATGTCAGGACATGCAAGTCCAACTGATTTAGCAGGTGTTGCAATTGGAACAAGTATATGGATTCCAGTTAGTACGGGGTTAACAGGAATTTTAATGGCTACTACTCCCATTGTTGCACAGCTCGTTGGATCCAAGAAAAAAGAGGACGTTCCCCACGTTGTCATACAAGCAGTTTATTTAGCAATTTTTGCTAGCTTCGTTGTTATCCTCATCGGTTTTTTCGTCGTTTCACCTATTTTAAATGGCATGCGCTTAGAAGAACCTGTGGAACGTATTGCAGCGCAATTTTTAAGTATTATCGCAATAGGAATTATACCTTTATTCACTTACACTGTTTTACGTGGATTTATTGATGCATTAGGAAAAACTCGAACAACGATGATTATTACATTATTATCATTACCAATTAACGTAATATTAAATTACCTATTAATTTTTGGTAACTTCGGTTTCCCAAAGCTTGGTGGTGTCGGAGCAGCAATTGCTTCCACTGCAACATATTGGTGCATTTTAATTATTACAGTCATTATTATTCAGACGAAAGAGCCTTTTGCCTCTTTCAACATTTTCAAACAATTATACCGACCTTCTCTTTCGAGTTGGAAAGCATTCTTAAAACTTGGTGTCCCTATCGGATTTGCTATCTTTTTTGAAACGAGTATTTTCGCTGCGGTAACGCTCATGATGAGTAATTTTAGTACGACAACTATTGCAGCTCACCAAGCAGCTATGAACTTTGCTTCCTTGTTATATATGACTCCGCTAAGTTTAGCAATGGCAATGACTATTGCGGTCGGATTCGAAGTTGGAGCAAAACGTTACGATAATGCAAAACAATACGGATTGATTGGAATTGGATTAGCCCTTGCCTTTGCTTTATTATATTCGATTCTTCTCTACTTCTTTGATGATCAAATTGCTTCTATTTATACGACAGATGCAAAAGTTCATCATTTAGCAAAAGAATTTCTTATCTTTGCAATTTTATTTCAAATTTCAGATGCAATTGCAACCCCTGTACAAGGAGCTTTGCGTGGTTATAAAGATGTAAATGTTGCTCTAATTATGACTTTAATTGCTTATTGGATAATAGGTCTACCACTAGGTTACATATTAGCGACGTATACAGAATGGGCCGCGAAAGGCTATTGGATCGGTCTTATTATCGGTCTAGCATTTGGCGCTGCCTTCCTACTTATCCGTCTCTTTCAAGTACAACGAAAATATACAACACAAAACAGTCGCTAATAATAAAGCGGCTGTTTTCTTTATGCATATTTTTTCTTGTAACGTATAATATAATGAAAAAGAAAGGTGGGTACATATGGACGACAAAGAAAAAAAGCAATCATTCGATGAAGAATTTGCCCCTGAAATTTCACCTGGATATCGGCAAGATGTACATAAGCCACCTAAATATAAAAACACTTCGTTTTTAATGGGCATTACCATTTTCGCTGCTGTATTACTCATACTTATCATTTTCGTTTATTTTTGATGAAAGGTGGCCTATTATATGAAGAAACAAGATTCCAATCGTTCAAAAAGAACTGTTAAAACACAAAAAGGATATGCAGGAGATTCTGTTCATACTCTTAAACAAGTCGAGCAAGGGAATTTATATATTGCTCAAAAAGAACTTGGTCAACAAAATGAAAATCTTTAAAGGCCCTTTATTCCTTGAGGGCCTTTTTATTCCGCATTAAGTAGTACACCCCCAAATGATCTATTGAGCAATGAATTTCCTTTATTGTACGCGCTGCTTTTGTTCTAGCACCATAAATCTATTATTAACCTTTACAATTTTCACTTCATAATTCAATTTCATTTCGCCTCTCTTACTCTTATCATTTTCAGTACCCGCAACGTACGCTACAGCTTGATAAAGAAAACTCTCATTGGTCTCTTCACGTATCTCCTCGCTTGTAAATTTATACTCTAAATCTCGAAAACGATTTGGATAATAATTTCCCATTAATTGTTCATACCCTCTATTTAAAAATAGTTCTTCACCTTTTCGTTTCACATCTTCTTTATTATTAAACTCAAACACTGATAGTTGTTCAGTCACAAAATGCTCTCCTACCTTTTTCATTTCATTATGAGTTAAATTTTCTATACTTTTGTTCTTTAATTCCTTATTTAACTCGTACTGATCAATCGGTTTAAAGGTAGCAAAAACCTCCTCTTTATATGACCAAAACAATACAAAAGCGATACATAGAGAAATGATTAACAGTCTTTTTTTCGTAATACTCCCGCCCTTCTTCATAATAATAGATATATTTTAACATATAGAAAGAAAATTCTGATATCATAAAATAGAATAACTTAACTCAGAAACGAGGAACAATTATGGACTCTTACAAACATTATATAAAAGAAGCTTTGCCTAATCTTTCTATACATTCATATAAACAAAATGAAGAAGGATGGGATAATGTAGCAGTTATAGTAAATGATGAGCTACTGTTTCGTTTCCCGCGAAAACAGGAATATGCGATGCGAATTCCGTTAGAAAAAGAACTATGCGCAATTCTCACTCAATCACTACAAGAAATCGAAGTTCCACAATATCACCTAATTTATAAAAATGAATCTGATGAGGTTCCTCTTTGTAGTTACTATACTCTCATTCATGGTGAACCATTAAAAACAGAAACAGTTGCCACGCTGGAGGATACAGAGCTGAAAGCAATTATTACACAATTAGCTACTTTCCTTGCGGTACTACATAGTATTCCTTTACACCAAGTTACAACGCTATGTTTCCCTATTGAAAAAACATGTACCTACTGGAAAGAGCTACAAACAAAATTAAACCAATATCTCACTACTAGCCTTACTTCATTACAGAAACTAGCCTTAAATCGCTTATTTGAAAATTTCTTTGCATGTTTAGCTACATCCACTTTTCAAAACACAATCATTCACGCTGATTTTACTCATCATCACATTTTATTTAACAAGCATAACAAAAGCATTTCAGGTGTTATCGATTTTGGTGATGCGCAAATTGGCGATCCTGCTTTTGATTTTGCAGGACTATATTATGATTTCGGAGATGAGTTTACTACATCTGTATATGAACAGTACAGTACACTTATTTCTCATCATGATCCATTACTCATTTATCGTATTACTACCTTTTATCAATACAGTCCTTTACTACATAATATTATTTATAACTTTGAGTCAGAGAATGAACTCGAATTCATTACAGGCACAGAACAGCTAAAAACGATATTACAGGGATGAGATTACATTCTCTCCCTATATACTCTCTCCTCATACATCATTAACTTTTTATCCATTTCAACAATAACTTTATACAATTGAAACGCCTGTAAAATTTGCAGTTGAATTTCAAAAGGAGCATTTTGTTCTTTTAACCATTGAAATACTTTTGTTTCATCTTTCATTGATTATTCCTCCCTTTATTCTGCTATTTGTGGGTAGCCCGATTAATGAGGGCTGATAATCAGTGGGTGATTGACAAAACCCCCACTGATTAAAGTTTCACTTTATTAAAATCTGCTACAAATATACCGTAAATGATGAAAAGCTTTTCATGTCAATAACAAAAAAGGATGCAAAGTTGCATCCTTTAATGAACTATATTTTTCTTCTGTTTCGCTTCTGTCTTTACTTCTTCCCCTTGGCATTCACTACGAAACGCACAACTTATACACTCAGAACGAAAATGACGCTCTGTATAATGCTCAGGTTGCTCTAACATTTCTTTCATTCTAGATAAATCAGCCATTCCAGTTATAATATCTTCCTGTTTCGGAATGTACTCATACTTAGTTCCTTCTATTAAATTAATAACTTCAATTTTTCCTGGAAGAACTCCGAAAGCTTTATAACTGAATACTGTCATTAGCTTCTGACAAAGAGCAAGCATTTCCTCATCTGCATCGACAACATACTTTTTAATTACAAACGACTCAGCACTCCACTCACCAACTTCAAATGTCAATGACATGTGGACACCTAACTCTTCCATATATGTTTGAAACTTCTCGTATAAAAACAATGGTGGTGTCTGACTATCATCCTTTTCAACGAACTGTAATAAGTGATCCGTTAGCTTCGCTAATACAATATAGTACTCCGTCTTCGAAGCAAACATATTAATCCTTACTTTTTTCCAATACTTTTCTATTAATATTAAAAGTACAATTTTCGTTTGTTGACCCGCAGGTAGCGTGTAATACTCGTTAATAATTTGATTGACAATCATTTGTGCTATTTGTTGCCATTCAAATGAAGAAGGTTCTCTTCTTTTTATGTGACGAAAATAAAATTTATGCGGACAACGCATAAAATCATACAAATGATAATCTGTCATCGTTTTGATTGAGATTTTCTCATGCACTTGCTCTTCATCTCCCTTCTGCCATTAAGAAAGGTGTTTTACAAATTCAGCTCCAAACTGTAAACATTTTTCTACATCTTCATCTTCTGGCGTTAATTCTACTTTTAGTCCTTCTAACACAACTGCTGCCCCGCACTCTTGTAGCTTTTCTATTAAAATGTCAACTGCCACTCCGTATTTCGGATAAGCCGAATCACATGATCCGAATACTGCCGCTTTTTTCCCAGTTAAATCAATAGAATCCATTGCATCATAAAAATCTAAGAAATCATCAGGAAGATCGCCATCTCCCCAAGTGTATGCACCTAAAATAATTCCATCATACTGTTCTAATATAGAAGCTTCTGGTGAATCCATAATATCAATAACTTCAATTTCATTTTCTGTTTCACGAATTACGCCGGCAATATGGTCAGCCATTTCCTCTGTATTTCCACTCATACTTGCAAAAATCATTACTAACTTACTCAACTGAACCTCTCCCTTTACTTTGTATCTCTTTTTCTGTTTGAATGCTCTTCTTCTCATCTACATATTCAGACCGAATTACATTTCTTTGCCATTCCATATGCTGATCAACATCTTTATTTTTATCTTTTAATCCCCTCCGCAGAAGGTGAAAATTCTTTCTCATTAACATGTCGCATCCATCCTATTGATAATAATTATCAATTTCAACTATTTTTAGATTAATTGATATTGATAATCAATGTCAATAACTATTTTTAAAAAAATGATTAAAATGTACAAGCTTGTCCGTTAGCTATTCATATACTATGAATGAGCATAGTTCTTTCTCAGCCCTCTCTGACGGAAAGAAATAAAAGCAACTGCAATAGAGTGCAGTTGCCTTTTTTTGTTTTTCTATGATTTTAGTAATCTTATAGTCGTCTCTAAAAATAGCTCCACTCCACAAATTAATGCTGATTCATCCAAGTCAAATTTCGGATGATGATGTGGATAACAAGTATATATATTTTCATTACCTGTTCCTAATTTAATGAAACAACCAGGTGCTTTTCTTAAATATGCTGAAAAATCTTCTCCACCCATAGAAGGTTCAAGCTTCACAACACGCTCATTCCCAAACAAATGTAGTGCACTTTCTTCTACTATTTTCGTAATATATTCATCATTAATAACCGGATCATATCCATATCGATACGTATATGTATACGATCCTCCATGTGCTTCTGTAATTCCTTTCACAATTTTCTCGATTTTCCCTTCTGCTTCCACCCTCAATGCTTGATTAAATGAACGAACAGTTCCCATTAAAGTTGCTGTACTAGGAATAATATTGTCAGCCGTTCCCCCATGAAATTGTGTAACTGAAACAACCCTTTGCATAAAAGCACTTGTATTTCTTGATACGATATGTTGTAGATTTGTAATAATCTGTGCTCCGATAGCAATAGGATCTATCGTTTCTTCTGGTCGCGCCGCATGTCCTCCTTTGCCTTGAATCTCAACTGTAAATACGTCTGGAGCTGCCATCATCGGTCCATATGCAATTCCTATCTTTCCACTCTCAAGTCCTGACATAACATGTAAACCTATTACATAATCAACACCGTCCATTACACCTGCCTCAACCATTTCTTGTCCCCCGCCTGGATACACCTCTTCTGCGTGCTGAAAGAATAGACGAATCTCACCTGCAAAATCTTCCTTTATATTTGATAACACCTCTGCTGTGCTTAATAAAATAGCTGCGTGAGCATCGTGCCCACATGCATGCATCATTCCTTTATTCACAGATGTATAAGATTTACTTGTCTCCTCTTGAATTGGCAAAGCGTCTATATCAGCTCGAATCGCAATTACTTTCCCTTGCTTCACACCTCTTTTAATTGCTAGTACACTATATTTCGTCGGTCTCGTTACTTCAAAAGAAGAAAATGAGCATAATGTATCATATATAAATTGCGAAGTTTCTTTTTCATGAAATGATAATTCCGGATACTTATGGAAATGCCTTCTCCATTTCACGATATTTTCTTCCGAAATTAGATTCTTCCACACTCTATTCATGATAATTTCCTCCTTTTCAAAAGAACTAGAAATTTAAAAGTTTACTCCGTCTTAAATGATTAATAAAAACAAACACTGTATTTTTACGTATTCTTATAGTCCACTTTTATGTATTCACACAATCCACTTTCTATTTACATGTCAAACCCATTACAAATTCATGCTGAATGTAATATAATTGCTAAGTTAGGGATTTTCTTTTTTAGTATTTAGTGCTAATATCAGAAAAGAGCCTTTTGACTTATTTTTACCTAAAATGTGGGATTTTGTTTTTTTCACAATAATGTAGGACATGATACCTACAAAGAGCTATTATTTCATTAAGAGAGGGAAAGACATGGAAAGATTAAAAGAGATATGGTCTCGACCACTCACACAATGGGTTGCAAAGACGGTTTATTATCTTGCAATTTTATTTGCATTACTTTGGTTGTATGGATTCCATGATACAAACACAAGTACATTTATTTACAATGAATTCTAGGGTGGGAACGTTATGAAGTTATTAGAACAAATTGAAAAGTGGGCTGCAGAAACGCCTGATCAAACCGCTTTTGTTTGGCGAGATGCGAAAATTACGTACAAACAATTAAAGGAAGATTCTGATGCGTTAGCACATTGGATTTCTTCTGAGTATCCAGACGATCGTTCACCAATTATGGTGTATGGCCATATGCAACCTGAAATGATTATTAACTTTTTAGGATGTGTAAAAGCTGGACATGCTTACATTCCTGTAGATTTATCTATCCCAGCTGATCGTGTACAACGTATTGCTGAAAATTCTGGTGCGAAATTACTTTTATCGGCAACAGCAGTAACTGTAACTGATTTACCAGTTCGCATCGTAAGTGAAGACAACTTAAAAGATATTTTCTTTACTCATAAAGGGAACACTCCAAATCCTGAACATGCGGTAAAAGGTGATGAGAATTTCTACATTATTTACACATCAGGAAGCACAGGTAATCCGAAAGGGGTTCAGATTACTTATAACTGCCTTGTTAGCTTTACAAAATGGGCTGTAGAAGATTTCAACTTACAAACAGGGCAAGTATTCTTAAACCAAGCACCTTTCTCATTCGATTTATCTGTAATGGATATTTACCCATCATTAGTAACAGGTGGTACACTTTGGGCAATCGATAAAGATATGATTGCGCGTCCAAAAGACTTGTTTGCTTCTTTAGAGCAATCGGATATTCAAGTATGGACTTCCACACCTTCTTTCGCTGAAATGTGTTTAATGGAAGCATCTTTCTCTGAGAGTATGCTACCGAACATGAAAACATTCTTATTCTGCGGCGAAGTGTTACCAAATGAAGTGGCTAGAAAATTAATTGAGCGTTTCCCTAAAGCAACAATTATGAATACGTATGGTCCAACAGAAGCTACTGTCGCTGTAACAGGTATTCACGTTACAGAAGAAGTGCTTGATCAATACAAATCACTTCCAGTTGGCTATTGTAAATCAGACTGTCGCCTTCTTATTATGAAAGAAGATGGCACGATCGCACCTGATGGTGAAAAAGGTGAAATCGTAATTGTCGGTCCAAGCGTAAGCGTTGGATATTTAGGAAGCCCTGAATTAACAGAAAAAGCATTTACTATGATTGACGGTGAGCGCGCCTATAAAACAGGCGATGCTGGCTATGTTGAAAATGGTCTTCTATTCTATAATGGTCGTCTTGATTTCCAAATTAAGCTGCATGGTTATCGAATGGAATTAGAAGAAATTGAGCATCACCTTCGTGCGTGTTCTTACGTAGAAGGAGCAGTTATCGTTCCAATTAAAAAAGGTGAGAAATACGATTATTTATTAGCGGTTGTTGTTCCTGGAGAACATTCATTTGAAAAAGAATTCAAATTAACATCTGCAATCAAAAAAGAACTCAATGAGCGATTACCAAACTACATGATTCCACGTAAATTCATGTATCAATCTTCTATTCCAATGACACCAAATGGAAAGGTAGATCGCAAAAAATTATTGAGTGAGGTTACAGCATGACCGCATATGGATCATTTTATTTTTTCGCTATAGTGGGCATTTTATTAATACCTACTATCATAGCTGGATTAAAAGGTAAAATGTTGCGCAAATATAATGCCGTTTTAACATTAGTCATGATTGCTATTATCTTCTCAGATAAACCAAAGCAAGCAATGATGCTAGCTGCATTTATTATTTGGCAATATGTCCTTATTAAAGGCTATTTAATTTTAAGAAAACAAAATAATAGTACATTCACATTTTGCATAGCTGTTATTTTATCGATTTTGCCTCTTATTTTGGCAAAAATCGCGCCGTTTGCATCGTTTTTACCTGAGTTAAAACTTGTTGTTTTCCTAGGTATATCTTACGTAACATTCAGAGCAGTTCAAATGGTATTTGAAGTTCGTGATGGTTTAATTAAAGAGCTTTCTTTCTTTAACTTCTGGGAATTCGTTTTATTCTTCCCTGCGATTTCAACAGGACCTATCGATCGTTACCGAAGATTCCAAAAAGATATTCAAAAGCCACCTAGCGCTGAAGAATATCAAAATTTACTATATACAGGACTAAATCGTATTTTCCAAGGTTTCTTGTATAAATTTATTATTGCTTACTTAATAAAGCAATATTGTATGGATCCAGCATTCGCTCAACACGATACAATATTTTCAAATATGATTTACATGTATAGCTATAGCTTATATCTATTCTTTGATTTTGCTGGTTATAGCTCTTTTGTAATTGGTGTAAGTTATATGATGGGAATTAAAACGCCAGAAAACTTCAATAAGCCATTCCTTAGTCGTAATATTAAAGACTTCTGGAACCGCTGGCACATGAGTTTATCATTCTGGTTCCGTGATTTTATTTACATGCGTTTCGTCTTTTTTGCAACGAAGAAAAAGTTAATTAAGAACCGTTACACTATTTCGTATATCGGGGCATTTTTAAACTTCTTCATTATGGGAATTTGGCACATCCAAGGAAGCGCTGTTGCGCAGTATGTTATTTATGGTCTATACCATGCCGCACTGTTTATTTTATTCGATATTTTTGAACGAAAAAACAAGAAGCATAAGTTTTGGCCAAACAATAAATTTACACACATCCTTGCGATTGTAATTACGTTCCACGTTGTATGTTTCGGTTTCCTAATCTTCTCTGGACACCTTAACAGATACTTTTAATGCACCCTTCTTATTCCATTAAGAAGTTGCACATATAATAATTTCGGATATAAAGGAGATTTTAAAAATGGCAGAATTCAAAGAGCAAGTATTAGATATTTTAGAAGAAGTATGTGAAAACGATATTGTGAAAGAAAACTTAGATGTTCAATTATTTGAAGAAGGTATCCTTGATTCTTTCGCTGTAGTATCTTTATTAGTTGAATTCCAAGAGCGTTTAGATATTGAAGTTTCTATTTCTGATTTTGACCGTGACGAGTGGGCTACACCAAACATGGTTATTAAAAAGTTGGAAGAAATCCGATGAACAAAGCAAAATTTGGTCCGATGCTTTTAGCATTGGCCCTTTTTGCTGTATTCTTACTTATTCCAACGCGCTTCCTACTTCCACTTTTAAGTGATGAAAAAGTAGAACAAGCTGCTACTTCTTTAAAAGAAGAAAAAATTCAAAGTATGATTTTACAGCAAAAGATGTTAGCAGATCCAAAATATCTTCCGATGTACGGTTCATCGGAATTCGCACGTATGGATGCTTTCCATCCATCTAATTATTTTAAAGTAAAGCCTGAAGGATTTACGCCATTCCTTCTTGGACGCGGCGGAACACAAGACCTTGTACATGTATTAAACTTCGCATCTACAATGGATCAATTGAAAGATAAGAAAATGGTATTCGTTCTTTCTCCGCAATGGTTTGTACCACAAGGTATTGACGAAACGCACTTTGCACCTAACTTTTCAAAACAACAAGGTTACCACTTCATTTTCAACAATGATTTAAAACCTGAAATGAAAAAACAAATTGCAAAGCGTTTATTAAACTTTGAGATTGTAAAAAAAGAAACTTTATTAAAAATTTCGCTTGAAGGTATCGCTTATGATGATACGAAGTATAAAGTAAAAGCACTTGCTGCTAAACCTTTCGCTTATATTTACCGTAACATTTTAGATCGTAAAGATTTATTTACAGCTATGTTTAATATTAAACCGCACAAAGAGAAGCTCGATCCTTCATTAAAACAAATGAACTGGGAAGATGCTCGTAAACATGCGGATCAAACAGGTGCAGCAGAATCTGGATCTAATGAATATGGTATCGAAGATGGTTACTTCAATAGCAAAATTAAGAAAAAATTAAAGCAACGTGAAGGTTACTTAAAAAATGATGCTTATGACCAATCGCCAGAATATGAAGATTTACAAATTGTACTTGATTTATTAAAACAATCTGGTGCAAAACCACTCTTCATTTCTGTTCCTGTCAAAGGTCCTTGGTACGACTACGCTGGCTTCCCGAAAGAACGCCGCGAAGCATACTATAAGAAAGTTCATGAGCAAATTGAAAAAGCTGGTTATCCAATTGCCGACTTCTCAAATCATGAATACGATAAATACTTCTTAAAAGATCATATGCACTTAGGTTGGAAAGGCTGGGTTTACATCGACGAAGCCATCCAACAATTTTATAAAGCAAACTAACGAAAAGACCGCTTGAATTACTCAAGTGGTCTTTTTGTATATATTTTGTAATTGCTCGATTGCATTCGCCGCTTCTTTCATAACTCGCTCCACTACATGCTGAGCTGATTCGATTCGTGCCAATGATGCTGCCTGTCCTGCCCAAAGTGACATATATTCTTCCTTATTTTGCTTCGCTGCCTCTTGGCGTATTTTAGAAGTTAATACGTTTTGCACTGGATATACCGGAAGCCCTTCTTCTTTTCCTTCATGTCTCTCTATAAATTCATTCCGAATACCGCGTGCATATTTCCCGGAAAACGCACGAGTTACAGTTGTGCTCGTATCTGTACTATGTAAAACCGCTTCTTTATACACATCGTGCGTAATACTCTCTTCACTTGTTAAAAAGGCTGATCCCATTTGAACACCTTCTGCTCCTAGTGCCAATGCCGCAACAAGCCCTTGTCCGTTCATTACACCACCTGCTGCGACAATTGGGATATGCGGAATAACCCCTACTAACTGAGGTATTAACGCAAACGTACCAATCATAGCATCTCGTTCTTTCCCAATAAACGTTCCTCTATGCCCTCCTGCTTCGCTACCTTGCCCAATAATAATATCTACTCCTAGCTCAGCAAGTACTTTCGCTTCCTTCACATGGGTAGCTGTTCCGATAACTTTTATTCCACTTCTTTTTAAATCATTTATTTCTTCTTTTTCTAACGTTTGAAATGCAAAGCTAACGACCGGTACTTTTTCATCTAATAGCACTTGTAATTGTTCCTTATAGCTTTTTGGAAGCTTTAACGTTCCTTCTACTTCTATACCTAATTCTCTATTCACTCCGCTTAGTAATACTTTCGCCTCATTTACCTTCTCTTCTTCTATTTCTATCTCTTTCGTTACAAGTAAATTAACACCGAAAGGCTTATCTGTTAGTTCTCTTATTCTATAAATCGCTTCACGAATTTGTTCTGGGCTCATATAGCCGGCTCCAAGCGTCCCTAATCCTCCACTATTACTTACTGCTGCAACAAGTTCTGGCGTCGTAATCGCGCCTGCCATACCGGCTTGAACAACGGGGTACTCAATTTTTAATATGTCTGTTACTCGACTTGTAAACATCATTTTCCCTCCTATTTCCTTTATATCTTCTTTATTTGATAAGCTTTCCCCTGCTTTTGCAAGGGTTGCACTTCATATGAAGCGAATATATTGAAAGAGAAGGAGGCTGAGCTTAATGATTTATCCAAATGCATTAAAACAAGGTGATACAGTAATGATTATTGCACCATCTGGTCCACCTACAATCGAAAATGTATTAAAAGGTGTGAATGTATTACAAGAGATGGGGTTATCCGTAATAATCGGGAAGAGTGTTTACGAGAAATATGGATTTTTAGCCGGAAGTGATCAAGTTCGGCTTGACGATATACATGAAGCATTTATAAATAATGAAGTGAAGGCAATTTTTTGTGCACGAGGTGGTTATGGAAGTGCTCGTCTTCTTCCTCACATTCAATATGAAGTTATTAGGCAGAATCCAAAAATCTTTTGGGGATATAGCGATATTACAGCTTTACATACTGCTGTTTCACGTTATGCAAAGCTTATAACATTTCATGGTCCGATGATTGAAGAACTAGGAAAAGGCATTGATTCCCTATCTTTATCCTCTTTTAATCAGCTATTCCATCCGTATTCAACCATTTTATCTGCATCAGAATGTATCGTACCTAGCTCTCACAGTACAGTTACAGGTACGTTAGTTGGAGGAAATTTAGCTGTTTTAACAAGTATAATTGGCTCGCCCTACGAGATAATTACGAACAATACACTTTTATTACTTGAAGACATTGGTGAAGAACCGTACCGCATTGACCGTATGTTAAATCAGCTACTTTTATCTGGAAAGTTTAATGAATGCAGGGGCGTTATTTTCACAAGTTGTCACGACTGCACTCCTTCAAAGCCCTCTCAATCATTGCAAACAATATTATATGAATATTTCGCGCCATATCATATACCTGTCCTATTCGATTTACCAATTGGACATATAAGTCCAAACATCGGTATTCCACTTGGAGCTACAGCAACAATAAACACGAATAATAAAACAGTCTCTATTTCTTCTGGTATAGCCACTCCATATTCAAATTAAAAAGGAAAAGCGATTACGCTTTTCCTTTTACTTATAATAATTAAAAATTCGTCCAGATGCGATATCTGCAATTTCTTCTGGAATAAATGTTTTACTTATATCAGTGCCAACATTTAATACAGCTGTAGCATCTTTCTCAATGCTACCAAATAACTCTTTCCCACGTATCGTAATAAGGGGCGTTCCTTCTGGCAACACATCTTTTACAAATTCCATTTGTGTAAAGAACGGAACGATCCATCTACCTTCTCCTTGGAAATGACGCAAACGAAGTATTCCTTCTGTTGCCCCGTCCTCTGCTTCTAGTGAACCAGCAACATAAAACTCAGTAGATAAGAGCAATTCATAAAATTCCTTTTGCTTCTGTTTATCATCCCCTGCTACAACAAGTACCTCTTCTAATTTCTTTACTGAAATTTGCTCCATATGATGCCACCCCTATTTTCAAAATGATTGTACTTAGATTATACGAAATATTCTTATTTTTTTCTACATAATTCGCAATTATTTTCTTAAAATAATTTTAATACTTCTTTTGTCGTCACAATCGTAGCAAACTCTTCATGTAAATTTACAAGTGTCATATTGTGAATATCTTCTGCACTATACTCTTTACCATCTAAACCTATACGGTTAAAAGTAGCCGTTGCATCACTCACTAAATATGTTGTAAATCCTAAATTCCCTGCCATTCGTGTCGTAGTTTCCACGCAATGATTTGTCGTTAATCCTACAACCACTACTGCATTACATTTGTTCTTTCTTAATTGCTCTTCTAAATTTGTCCCAATGAACGCGCTGTTAACGAATTTCTGAATAACCACTTCACCAAGTAGTGGTTGCACTTCTTCTTTAAAGTTTACCGTTTCCGCTCTCTCATAAAACATTGACTGAGCATTTTCTTTATTTACATGTTGAATATGAAAAACTGGTCGTTTCCTTTTTCTCCATTCTTCTAACAAAATTCTCATGTTTTCTTCAGCAAAAATATTATTTCTCTCGCCCCAATCTGGTAATTGAAATGCCTTTTGTACATCGATTATGATAAGTGCTATTTGATTTGTCATCATTTCCCCCTTAATTTGGCTGTAATTGAAATAGAAAACCAAGTTGTTGTGACGCAGTAATAAAGCAAACATAGGCGCAAAGCTCTACAATTTCTTTTTCTGTCCAATATTGTTTTAAAGCGTGAAACATAGTATCATCTATTGCTTTTCGGTCATGAACAAATGTATGCGCAAAAGTAACGGCTACACCAATCTCCTCTGCCTTTTGCACATCATCAGGTCTTCCCTTTGCCATACAGTACGGACATTCATTCCCATACGCTAATGTTCTTCTCACTTGCTCCTTCAACTCTGCTGAAAGAGTTCCTTTATTGTACAGTGTATCTTCTAACGTACTCCACGAGTGTAATATATCCGAATTATGCCCTAATAACTTTTGAAACTTTGTATCTCCTACATTTGATAATGAAATTCTCTCCATCATTTCCCCTCCTATTTCCTTCTGTTTTATTGTAAAATAAATAACGTTCACTTTACATTTCATATGAATCTTAATTTATATTTTTCCTTTACAAAAATCATTATTTTACTGGAGGTATATTTACAAATGCAACTAGACCGTGTTGATCGAAAAATTTTAAATGAATTATATAATGATAGTCGCCTTTCTATGCGTGAATTGGCGAAACGAGTAAACTTATCTGCTCCGTCTACTGCAGAACGTGTTCGTAAACTTGAAAGTGAAGGCGTTATTCAAAAATATACAATCGATATCGACTATAAAAAAGCAGGACTAGTTTTAGATTGTATTTTAGAAATCACTTTAAAAAATGGTGATACAACACGTATGCAACAGTTTATTCAGTCTTATCCATCTGCAAGTTTTTGTTACCGAGTAACAGGAAGCTTATGCTACATTGTAAAAATTTCTGTTCCTTCACTCGTTGAACTTGAAGAATTTATCAATGATGTTTCTTCATATGCAACGACAGTTTCTCATATCGTATTATCAGAAGTATCTCTTACTCCTGATATTGAACATATCTTCCCAGAAGATTAATTTATTTTTATTCATAAATTATAAAAAAACCCCTTACAATAAGAATAAAAATAATATATTATGTATTAAAATACATAATATTCGAGAAAGGGGCTTTACATTGAAAATCTGGTTTTATGAAAAAACGGCACAATTAGATGACTTGCTTGGTATTTGGGACAATGTTCCGACCATCCCGCGAATTGGTGAAAAAGTGGAGATTTTAAAGACAGTCCGCACTGTTACAGATATTAAATATGTCAAGAACGGTAATAATTTTCGTGTAGAAATTATTACAAATTAAAAAGTAGCTCCTAAGAGCTACTTTTTAATTATCTATTATGTGCTTTCTTTATAACGATTTTATCTTCTTCTACAGCTACTGTTACATAATCATTTTCTTCTAACCGAAGCTTATTTACAGCCTCATCTGGTAACTCTATGGCCATCAATCTATCGGTTACGATCACTTGACTATACACTTCATTTTCTTGTGATGAATTCACTACTTTTTGCTCATTTATAAAACGTACTGGTGGCACGCCAACTTCTTTTACTGTACGCCATTGTTTCCAAACATATGGAATTAACCATAGTAATCCAACAACTGTAAGACCGATACCAATCCATAAATTACTTTGCGCTTGTAATTCAGTAATTGAGATTGTACCACTTTCTTCTCCACCGAAAAATTGCATACTTGTTGCAATCAAATTATTTAGAGCGTGCACAGCTATATTCGTCCATATATTTTTTGTCTTTATGTATAAAAGACACATAACGACACCAAACATGAACGCACCAATAACATCAAAATGTCCTAGGCCAAAAATAATTGAAGATATAATTACAGCTTTTTTAATTCCCCATTTATGAGCCATTCGCTGTAAGAAAAATCCCCTAAAAATAACCTCTTCCATAATAGGTGCTAACACACATGCTGAAATGAAAGTAAATATCGTCATATATACGTTACTCGTATTAATAACATTTCCGTCTTCTAGCATAGTAACTAAGAAATTCGGTAACGTATGTGCTAATATGTAAAATTGAATATGAGATATGCCAACTGAAAAAATCATCCCCATTATCGTTGCTAATACAATTAATCCCCAAGATAAACGTCCTGGCTTATCAAAAAAACTGTTAAATACAATATTATTTTTATTTGTTTTTACGTATAGCCAAAGTAATGGAAATACAAAAAATACAGTTATTTGTGAAATAACCTCCATCGTATTCTCAGAAACATTTGCTAGACCTAATGGTATCATTATAAGGAACACCCCTATAATCATCCATCCAAAAAAGCTACGTAGCCTTATACGTGAAAATGCATAGTGCATATAGAACACCTCCAAAGATAGTAAAAGTAAATGGTCGGATAACTACATTATAATATGAATATAGTTGAAACTCTTCCTATTTTTCTCAATTACTTTCAAACAACATAGCTCTTAAAATACCATATCGCTGTTCTTCAAGTTGCAATCCAAGTGAAATTTATGTAATAAAAATCCCCGTTTTTACAAGCGGGGATTTCTTTTATTATAATACGTCACGTTTTTGGAATAATGCACTTGATGCTACAAGTAACACAACAAAGTATGCAGCTACAAGTAATAATGAAGTTGTAAACGTAAATTCTGTAAATGTTGGTTCCATTCCACCATTGATTAATTTATTACTATCGTAAGCTCTTAAATCCAAATGGTTGAATACTACAAACTTCGCTACACCTTTTGCAAACATTATTAATACCATATTAATTGCACCTTGTAAGAAGAATAGGAACATCGTAATAATTAATGGTAATACAGATTTTCTAAAGACATTTGCTAGGAAAAATGCAAGTGTTGCAAAAAAGAACGGTGAAAGTAGTTGATATAAAGTGGACTTCATAACGATTCCTAATGTTAATTCTGTTTTACTACCATCCATTACAATACCGCCAATAATCATTGCAATTAGCATACCAGCTAATACGATAAATAACATTGCTAATAACACTGTAATATATTTAGAAAATAAAACTGCAAGTCTTTTTCTTGGACGGATTAACAATTGTTTAATTGTACCTTTTTGGAACTCATCAGTAAGAGTACGGGCAGCAAGTGTAATCCCAAAAATCGTTGTAAATAAAACAATTAAGCCAATCTCTGAGTTTGCATAATCTAAATATGATCCCTTAAACTCATCACCTTTTCCCCACTTCAACATTGCTAAAGTACCTAAAATTTCGAGTGCCGCAATGACACCAATTAAAATATACATACCTTTTTTCGCATGCAACTTTAAAAATTCATTTTGAATTAATTTAAACATTACGCTTTCACTCCCCCAGTAATCGCTAAGAACTCATCCTCTAACGTTTTATTTTGAACAGTAACTCCGTATACAAGCACATCAGCATGAACAAGTTTTTTTACAAGTTGCGGAATGTTGTCTTTTGTTACAGATGCTACAATTACATTCCCTTTTGCTTTACCTTTAATGATTTCATTTGCTTTCTGAACTTTATCTACTTCAAACGCTACAACGACTGCCTCATCATGTTTCACTTTTTCATGTAAGTTGTACTCTTGTACAAACTCACCTTGTTTAATAATAACGACGCGATCACACATTAATTCAATTTCACTCAATAAGTGACTTGATACGATTACAGCAATATTCTCTTCTTTCGCTAAACGTTGTAAATAATCACGAATTTGGCGAATACCAGCTGGATCTAATCCATTTGTCGGTTCATCTAAAATTAAGATTTTCGGCTGATGAAGTAATGCCTGTGCAATTCCTAAACGTTGTTTCATACCAAGTGAATATGTTTTCACCTTTTTATGAATCGCATGCTCTAATTCAACAAGCTTTACAATCTCAGCAATGCGCTCTTTACTAATTGGTGTAATGGCCATGTTCGCAAAATGCTTTAAGTTTTGCATTCCTGTCATATAATCATATAGTTCAGGATTTTCTACAATCGCTCCAATTTGCTCTAGTGCCTTTTCACGCTCCGAGCGAATACTATGTCCACAAATTGTAATATCGCCCTCTGTCATTGAAATAAGACCTGTCATCATACGGATCGTCGTCGTCTTACCGCTACCGTTCGGTCCAAGGAATCCGTATACTTCTCCTTCACGAACCTCAAATGATAAACCACGAATAATTTCCGTTCCACCAATCTTTTTTCGAACATTCTCTAACTTTACTACTACGTTTCCCAATGGTGATTCCTCCTTTAGACTTCTAGTTTTTTATCTATAATATAAGCAATTACATATATTATTAGAGCACTAACCATTACCATGAAACTTATATTAAAAATGTTAAATCCATTTTCTTGAAACATATTAATAAACAGACTCTTGCTTTCACCATGATATTCTACTCTTCGCAATACTTGGAAAGCTGGAGCTAATTTTCCTAGCAAGGTTGTCGCTAAAGTAATCGCTATATTTATTACTAGGAAAATAATAACGATTAGTATATTTTGCGCCTTTTTCTTTTTCGTAAGTAACTTTACTAGAGTAATTACTAATATGATTTGTAAAACACTAAACAAAAACTCAAATAAATCGCTTATCGTATATATTAAATTATTAATTATGCCTACTTGCATAATCTCTTTTGCTTCTACATATACAGAAGTCGTAGGAAAAGCTAATACATAACTTACGTAGAAAAGAATTCCACATATCCCATACCATATAGCCATTGCGATAAATGAGAAAATAAGCATAGAAATTACATATTGTTTCCCAGATATTGCTGTAAGTCGTAACATTGGATTAGTTAGTAAGCGTGAATATGATTTCATTGTTTGTATAAACATATAAACAATATAAAAGAAAAATATAATCATAATGATTCCAAATATACCCTCTTGTCTACTGATAGCCGCATCACTTTTTCTTACAATCATTTGTGAAAATAACACAGCTTCAATTAGCACAAAGAATAAAAAAGTAACAATATATCTTTTCTTATTTACATTCCATAAATAGGAAAGTACTGAATTCACTTACTAAACACCTCCTTAAACAATTCATGAACTGCTTTTCCTCTCTGAAAACGAATTTCTTCTACATTTTCATATAGAACCATTTCTCCATCTTTTAAAAAGATCACTTCATCAAAAATATTTTCAATTTCATTTATTAAGTGAGTGGAAATTAATATCGTACAATCTTCCCTATAGAACTGTAGAATTAAATCCAATACATGTTCTCTAGAAAGAGGATCAATCCCGCCCAATGGCTCATCCAGTACATATAGCTTCGCTTTTCGAGAAAACGTTAAAATAATCTGCAGCTTCTCAACCATACCTTTTGACAATGCTGTAATTTTTTCTTCTAACGGTATTTTAAATTCTGCAATCGTATCTACCGCTTTTTGAATATCGAAGTCTTTATAAAAATCTCGATAGAAAAATAAAGCGTTTTTTACAGTCATCCAATCATCAAAGATTGGCTTATCGGACATAAATGAAACAATTTCTTTCGTCTGTAACCCTACCTTTTTACCGTCTATTGTAATACTACCTTCAGAAGGGTGTTGCAAGCCTGCAATCATTTTCAATAACGTCGTTTTCCCGCTCCCGTTATCTCCAACAAGCCCAACGATTTTCCCTTCCGTAATCTCTATGTTTAATTCACGGATCACTGCTTTTAATCCGTATCTCTTCCATAAGTTTTCTATTTTCAATAGCTCTGTCATTGGCTCTCCTCCCTCTTATCATGTAATGAAGAACGAAGAATTGTAAGAATTTCTTCTTCTGAAAAACCTAAATTGTCCATTCCATCTATAAAAGAATGAAGTAATTCTTTCGCCATCTCTTTTCGCAGCTCCATAATTTTCTCCCCTTCATTCGTTACATACCGTCCCATTCCTCTACGTGTGACAACAACTCCATCCCGTTCTAGCTCTTGAAATGTACGCTGAATCGTATTTGGATTCACTTGTAATTCACTCGCTAATTCACGGACAGAGGGAATTTTATCACCAGGTAATAAATGTCCTGTTACGATCTCTTTTTTTATGTATTCCATTACCTGAATGTAAATTGGTGTATTTGGAGAAAACTCTATTTTCATTTCTTCCCTCCTTTTGTATCGGTGTACTAGTTAAATAATACACCGATACAAAAAGTTTGTAAATACCCATTTAATTACAAAAAAGTTCTATCCGTTAAACGAATAGAACTTCCCAAATATAAATCGCTATACAAAAATAATAGTGTTATGTAAACAAAATTATAAAGAAAAACTGTCTTATCAATGAATAAGACAGTTTTTCTTTATAATCCTATATTAAAAGTTAAACACGAAGTCATCGTCAGCTAACTTTTCAACGTTCGTTGCTTTTACGTAACCATTTCCTTTTACAGAGAAGAAATCATGGTTTTTCGTATCTGTACGTAAACCATTTAAAACGATTGGGTTAATTTCTTCTTCTTCAAACTTCGGCTCAAGTCCTAAGTTCATAAGCCCTTTATTAGCATTGTAACGAACGAAACGATTTACATCTTCTACAAGACCGATAGAAGTGTAAATTTCTTCTGTATAGGCCATTTCAATTTCATATAGTTCCATTAATAACTCTTGTGTTTCTTTTTGCACTTCTTGTTGCTCTTCTGTAGAAAGTTCTGCGAAGATTTGTTGTGCTAAAATACCGACGAATACGCCGTGAATTGACTCATCACGAATTATCAAGTTGATAATCTCACCACTTGCTGTTAGTTTTCCTTGACCAGCTAAGTAAAGTGGATAGAAGAATCCGCTATAGAATAAGTAACTTTCTAAGAACACACTTGCTACCATTGCCATGTATAACTCTTTTTTTGTTACTTCAGGCTTTAATAAACGACGATAGTAACTAGTAATAATACCAGCTTTTTTCTCAAGTAACGGATGATTGTCTACCCAGTCAAAAATATCATCAATCTCTTCTTCTGTAGCTAATGTTGTGAAAATGTGACTATAACTTTTCGCATGTACTTCTTCCATAGCTCCCATGAAAGCTAATACACTTTTCGCTTGTAAATTTTCAAGATGAACCAGTACAAGTGGCATTCCTTCGCCACCTTGTTTCGTATCTAAAAGTGTTAAACCACCTAATACACGCTTATAAGCAATTTGCTCTTCTTTCGATAATTGCACCCAAGTATTTTTGTCAGACGAAACCGCAATTTCTTCTTCTGTCCAAAACTGAGCGATGTTTTGCTTCCAAAACATTAAACTAAAATCATCTTCTTTTTTGTTCCAGTTTACCGCACGCATTAAATCGCCCCTTCTCTAAATATGATAACTAAGCATGAGCAGGGTTCAGAAAACCCTGCTCATCATGTCTCACTTTTTATATTAAACGGTACAAGCCACACACTCTTCCACGCTTAATTTACGTGTTCTCGTATAATACAGACTCTTTAAGCCTTTTTTATGTGCATAGATGTAGTAACGTGCTAATTCACGTGTTGAAATATCACTATTAACGTAAAGAATTGTACTAATTCCTTGGTCAATATGTTCTTGAATTTCTGCGATTAAATCAATTAATTTAAACTGATTCATATCGTAAGAAGATTTATAGTACCAGAACGTATCTTTTGATAAATACGGCATTGGATAATATGTTGTCGCATTCGCATATGTTCTTGATTCGATTTGACTTACGATCGGCATTACGCTTGAAGTTGCATTTTGAACGTAACTGATTGATTGTGTTGGAGCAATGGCAAGACGATATGAGTTGTATAAACCATTCTTCTGCACTTGCTCTTTTAAACTTGTCCAATCTTCTTTTGTTGGAATATGAATTCCTTCAAATAGTTGCTGAACTTTTTCAGTTACTGGGCTGTAATCTGTCGTTTCATACTTTTCGAAGTATGTGCCATTCGCATAATCAGATTTATCGAAGTCCTTAAATGTCTCGCCTTTTTCTGTAGCGATTTCCATACTTTTCTCAATAGAGTAGTAATTTAACATCATAAAGAATGTACGAGCGAATTCTTTCGCTTCTGCACTTTCATAAGCGATTTTATTTTTTGCTAAATATCCGTGTAAGTTCATTGCTCCAAGTCCAACTGAATGAAGCTCGTCATTTGCTTTTTTCACAGTTGGTGCATTCGGAATAATCGTCATATCAGAAACAGCTGTTAAAGCTTCCATTCCCGCATGAACTGCTTCACGAATTTCTTTATTTTCCATTACGTTTACGATATTTAACGATCCTAAGTTACAGTTAATATCACGACGGATAATGTCATCTGTACCGTAATCATTTATTTCTGAAGTTTCTTGAAGCTGGAAGATTTCTGTACATAAGTTCGACATCTTCACAGTTCCAATATCCTTCAATGGATGTTGATTATTTGCATTTGATTTAAACATTAAGTATGGGTAACCAGACTCAAGCTGAATCATAGCGATTTTAATAAGCATATCACGTGCACTAATATCTAGTGGCTTCTTCTTCACTTTCGGATTGCTCATTAATTCATCGTACATTTCATCAATGTCAATATCATCTAAATGCTTGCCATATTCTTTATAAACCGTATAAGGCGCGAAAACATGGAAAGGTTCGTTTTTCTCAGCAAGCTCAAAGAACTTACTTGGAACGATAATTCCGATTGATAGAGACTGAATACGGCTCTTCTCATCGGCATTTATTTTTTTTGTATCAAGGAATTCAATAATATCCCAATGGAAAATGTTTAAATATACTGCACCGGCACCTTTTCGTTGGCCAAGCTGATTCGCATATGAAAACGAATCTTCAAGCAATTTCATAACAGGTACTACGCCACTTGCAGCGTTGTCGATACCTTTAATTTGCTCACCGCGTGCGCGTAGCTTAGATAAGTTTAAAGCTACTCCCCCGCCGATTTTCGATAATTGCATCGCAGTATTAATGTTAAAGCCGATCGAATTTAAGCTATCGTCCATCTCTAACAAGAAACAAGACACCATTTCTCCTCTTCTGCTTCTTCCCGCATTTAAAAAGGTTGGTGTCGCTGGTTGGTAGTTTTGTTTTACAATCATGCTTGCGAATTGTCTTGCCTTCGAAACATCACCGCGTCCTAAGTATAATGAAACAATTGCTACACGATCTTCATAGCTTTCTAAGTATTGTTTTTGATCATTCGTTTTTAACGCATAATCTTTGTAGAACTTAGATGCTGCCATATAAGATTGGAACTCGAAGTTTTCACCATAAGCGATGTTATATACTTCCTCTACTTCCTCCAAGCTATACTCGTCCAGAACGTTGTAATAGTAATCATGTTCTTTCATATACTCCATTCGCTCTGCCACGCTATTAAAAGGAACGGTATTCTCTCTAGCTTCTTCCATAAAGACTTCTAATGCCTCTTTATCTTTATGAAGCTGATAAAAACCGTCCTGCATTTGCGTGATTTCATTATTCAGTTCAATGTGTCGCAATCTCCCGCACCCTTTCCTTAAAATATTCTACATCGTTATTTGTTCCAGATAACTCAAATTTTGATACAATAGGCACTTCATATTTAGTAGAAATCTTGTCAGCACTTGCACCGAACATGTCTCCCCAGTTACGATTGCCGCTTGCAGATACGCCTTTTAATTTTTCATTATTGCGCTCTAAAAAGTCTAAAACACGTTCTGGTACATTGCCAAAACCTGTTGTATACGTAATAAGAATAAAGTCTTCATCTATTACTAGATCTTCATCAATTTGAACGGCCGGCATATTTAATTTGTGAATGAAACGCTTCACGTTTCCTGTCATAGAATCATATGCAACTAACATTTCCGACCCTCCCTCTCAAATCTATATTCTCTATATGTTGTTCTTGATTTCTCTATATATTGTATTACGTTTCAAAATAAGACACAAGATATATGTATAAATTCTTTCTTTTTTTAACTTTTACTTTTCGACATGATAGCCGTTTTTTTTCAATACAATGACTATGAAACAACATTCTAAAACTCATGTCAATAAAGTGCTTTTCAAAAAAGTTGTCAACGAATTTAACCTTATTTTTAAAAAAGTTAACAATATATTTTGTCATAAAACGGTAGATGCTGAAGAAATATATTTCTCCAGCATCACGCAAAAAAGAACAGATATGAAACTATAATCTGCTCTAAAAAACGATTACATTTATCAAATTTACCTTATTAAATATATTATACATATACTTTCGTTTCTCGTTACATACTAAAAGATAACTATTATAGAAAAAGATTATTATTATGGAACTTCAATTTATTTATGAAAAGTTTATTCAGAGTGCTCAATGCGCAAAATATCTTTTACAAATATATGATGCGGATTTTCATCTTTATCAATCATTGTACATACCGGAGCCTCTTCATCAAAGTATACAATCATTCCTTCTACGTACTGATATGTATGTCGAACTTGTACAGTTACTTTAATTTCTACTGCTTCTTCATATGCTCTTTTTATTTTCTGAAGCATTTTTGCTGAACATTTTCGTTTCTCTGGATACATAACCATTCCCATAAATCGATTGCCGGCTCTATCTTTCCACATATAATCCCAATGTGGTAAAATGCCTTGTTTAAAATCGCCCATAATTCCCCTCTCCTTTATCTTTTATTTATCCCGCATTAAACGTCCGATTGGTGAAAGGCTACTAATCAGTGAGAGATGCCCTGCTGATCAAAATTCCTCTTTATGAACGTGGCGTTTCTGAATATGTATAAATCACTTGCCCGCCTCGCTGTGCGTTACCAATGAAATGCTTAAAGTCTTCTCTATTTACAACAACTTCTCTGAACGTATAAAATACATCTTTCGTAACAACATACTCCTTTATTTCACCATTTTTTAGCTGATCTAAAATTGTATTTGCTAATTCTTTATCCATGTATTTCACCTCTCTGCAATATTTTATTTTATCGTATATTCTATAGGTCAACAACTGTAAATTTATCCCGCTATTTGCAGGTAGTGCGATTGGTGTTGACTACTAATCAGTCGTGGAATGAACAAAAAATCTTACTGATTAACGTTTCACTTTATCTCGTTGTTATGCCATGATTTTATTTTCGTTATTTCGCAAACAATATCGTTTTACTATATGTCCACTAAATATCATATACTAACATAGCTACTTCTCTATATCAAACATTTCGGCATTCAATTATGCAAAGTTCCATACCACTATGCTACAATATACAAATAGAACTAGGAGGGATACTATGATTCGGAAAGCAAAAAAGACAGATGCAATGGCAATAGCTCCTTTATTGTATAATGCTCTGCATGAAATTGCTGAAAAAATCACAGGTAGCACAGATGAAGCAGAAGTATTACTAGGACTTGAGACATGGTTCTCAAAAGAAAATAACCGTCTGAGCTACGAAAACTGTTTTGTCTATGAACAAGACGAGAGTGCAGTTGGAGTTATTGTCGCTTATCACGGTAGTGAAGCAACACAGCTTGACGCACCAATTGTACATCACTTAAGAGAATTACATAAAGATGAATCAATTACGTTAGAAAAAGAAGCTGAGCTTGATGAGTATTACATTGATACACTATCAGTTTCAAGTGCACACGGCGGAAAAGGTATCGGTTCTAAATTAATTGAAGCTGCCGAAATCTATGCAACTGAAAAAGGGCATGAAAAAATCGCTTTACTTGTTAATTTAGAAAACACACGCGCCTATTCACTATACGAAAAGTTAGGTTATAAAAAAGATGAAATTGTTATGCTAGTAGGCGAACCTTATGCTCATCTCGTAAAACCATTAAACGTCAAAATTTCTGTATCTTAAAAAGAAAGCACATGATTTATATAAATCGTGTGCTTTTATGTTAAATTCGTATTTAATATATTTCCATCCATCGCCTCGTGAAACGTATATGTTGTACATCCCCATGGCTTTCTATGCAAAATAGGCGAACTAGACCATCCCATTGCCCTCAGCTCCGTTCCAATCATCGAATTAAAATAATTATGACCTACAAGAGCAATACTTCCATGTACGAGAGCATAACGATGTAATACGTAAGCTGCTTGCCTTGCCCTCTCTCTTACTTCCTTATAAGATTCAACATTTTTATGGTAACCAAGTATCCATAATGCTCGTCCAATACACATCCATACGTTAAGTTTACACTTCAACCATTTTGGCGCATAAAAGCTCGCCGGAACTGCCGCTTCCCTAAAAAGAGAATTTTGTATAAAAGATAAAGAATCCATTAATTCAGCTGCTGACTGTACAGCACACTTTTGATCACTCGTTACAATCAATTTCGCTACTTCAACCGCTTCTCTTGTTTCCAATGGTATAGGTTGTTTTTCTGTTATAGTATGTAAGTCATATCCTTTTATCCATTCATGAAAGGATGTAACCGTCATTGGTTCTATAGTACAATCTAAGCGACCATGACGAATAAAAGAAATCTTCATTCTTTTCACTCTCCATTCATCACTTATGAACTCTATTATGCACTAGTTCTAAACATCATACCACGCAAGAAAATAAAGTTATATACCTTTACATCTCCCCACCACTATCATGTGTTATCGAAGCATGGATACCATCCATCCCATCAAAATATGTACTCGTATCATATTGACGAATCTTTTTTAAATGCATATAAGAAAATAAAAATAAAATTAAAGCTATAACACTCCCCACAAATTCAAACATCATTTTACCGCCTCTAATTTCTCCCACTTCAGCAGGGTATTCTACTTTTTCATTATACCTCGATATAAAAATTCTCGCATTTTTGCTATTTTTTTCAAAAAACATGGATTTTCTACATATTTTCTTACAAAAAGTGAATATTTTTCGAATTTTTACTTTGGAAACATTTACAAAGTAGGAAATATGGTTCAAAATAGGAGGAAATAAAAAAACCCAAATTTATTCTTTTTTTGGGAAAACTGTAACAAGGAGAGTTGCTTATGCAGATCGCAGAAACTGGAGATATCATCGAATTTAAAGGTGGAATGCAAGGCCGTGTTCAAAAAGTAAATCAAAACTCTGTTATTGTTGATATAACAATTATGAAGAATTTTAGAGAACTAGATATGGAACCTCTTACAGTTGTAAGTCATAAAAACTATACTGTCATTAATCAAAATGCATAATATAATAGAAAGAAAGGGCCTGTATAGTATACAGGCCCTTTCTTTCTATTAACGATTATCAATTGTTTCCGGATATAGATCGTGGTTCATCATGCGGTAATCAGCCATTTGTTCATACTTCGTCCCTGGGCGCCCGTAGTTGCAGTATGGATCAATTGAAATGCCACCACGTGGTGTGAATTTCCCCCATACCTCAATATAACGTGGATTCATTAATTTAATTAAATCGTTCATAATAACGTTCATGCAATCTTCATGGAAATCACCATGATTGCGGAAACTAAATAAATACAACTTTAAAGATTTACTCTCTACCATTTTTTGCTCTGGAATATAGCTAATATAAATTGTTGCAAAATCTGGTTGTCCTGTTTTCGGGCATAAACTTGTAAATTCAGGACAATTGAATTTTACAAAATAATCACGGTTTGGATGATTATTATCAAATACCTCTAATATTTCTGGGCTATATTCAAATAAATATTTTGTATTTTGATTCCCTAGTAATGTTACATCTTTTAAATCTTCATCTAATCTTCCTGTCATTTTAAACATCCCTTCTCGTTATACGCCGCGCTTATTTCCCCATACTAACGCATGAAGCTGAGGCAATACTTTTGCATCATTCATCTCTTTACAATTTACAGCTTTATCAATCAGCCATTCATACTTATCTAATAATTTTTTTATAAGCATCGCATCATCCACTGTTTTTGTATCATCGTTTCCTACTTGTAAGAAAAATGGTACCTTTGGATAACGTTCGTGCATCTTAACTGCATATTCAAAATCATGATCATCGAATACTACTACTTTTAAACTAATATCTTTTCCTGCTAGTTTCTGAATAATAGCATCTAACCTCTGAAAATCTGTTTTCATCGTTGAACTTGGTGGTTTTGGAGAAATTGTTATCTCATCAATTTGAAGTAACCAATCTTGCCATTTACTCCCTTGCGTTTCAATTGCCGTTCGCATTCCATTTTCTTTTAATATAGAAAGAAGAAACTCAATATTTTTCAATAATGCCGGATTTCCACCTGAAATCGTAACATGAGAAAAATTTTCTCCTCCAATTGCAACAAGCTCATCCCAAATATCTTCTGGTGTCATCTGTCTAATTTGATCTTTAGCTGATCCATCCCACGTAAAAGCAGAATCACACCAAGCACAGCTATAATCACAACCAGCTGTACGGATAAACATTGTCTTTTGCCCTACAACCATTCCTTCACCTTGAATAGTCGGACCGAATATTTCTAAGACAGGGATTTTACTCACCAAGCATCCACTCCCGTCTTACTTCCGCATAACTAGTCGGCGTCTCAAATAAACGAACAAATTCAACGCGAGCTCCTTTATATTCGTTCACTCGATTCTCTTTTGTTAGTGCTTCTGCCATCTTTTCATAAATCCAAACGACCATATTTTCAGCAGTCGTATTCATTGCAGGTAACGTTTCGTTTAAATAACGATGATCTAGATAAATTTCTATTTCATTCTTCCAAATTTCTTTTATATCTCCAAAGTCAATTGCAAGACCTATTTCATTTACATATCCACTAATTCCAAATACAACTTTATATGTGTGACCATGTAAGTTTTTACATTTCCCTTCATAACAGTGTAAATGGTGTGCTGCATCAAATGTAAATTCCTTGCTGACCATTACTCTTTTATTATGGTATTTGAGTTGTTTACGCTGAATATCCTTGTCCATTTTTTGCAAATTCTCTACGATGCGAAATCCAAAAAAGTTATCCATTAGTTGTTCGCTCCTTCGCGTTCTTGTAGGTACGTATCTAATCCTGCTTTACGAAGTTGACATGCTGGACATTCACCGCAACCATCACCAATGATTCCGTTATAACATGTTAATGTTTTTTCTCGAACAAACTCAAATGCTCCAAGTTCATCTGATAATTTCCATGTTTCAGCCTTATCAATCCACATAAGTGGCGTGTGAATGACAAACGGGTAATCCATAGATAAATTTAAAGTAACATTTAACGATTTCACAAACACGTCACGGCAGTCTGGATAACCACTGAAATCAGTTTCACATACACCCGTTACAATATGACGTGCTCCAACTTGTTTTGCTAATACAGCAGCAAATGATAAGAAGAGTAAATTTCGTCCATCTACAAATGTCGATGGCAATTCACCTTCTTCATGTGTAATCTCCATATCCGTTCTCGTTAACGCATTTGGAGCAAGTTGATTTAATAGACTCATATCTAGTACCGTATGCTTTATTCCTAGTTCTTTTGCAATTTCCGCTGCACAATCAATTTCTAGCTTATGACGTTGATTGTAATTAAACGTTACAGCTTCTACCTCTGCAAACTGCTCTATTGCCCAAAATAAACATGTCGCACTATCTTGTCCTCCACTAAAAACAACAACTGCTTTTTCTTTTTTCATTTCACTCATTCTCCTTCTCTACTATAAATAAGAAGAAAGAACGTTCTTGAACTGTCACAATAAAAAAACAAAACAATACCTAAGTATATTGTTGTTTCCATAGTTTTTTATAGAGGGAGTTCGCGAACCTCTCCCGCGCGGTGCACGGAATTTCTTCTTTCATTGACATAGCTTATTGTAACATATTGTATACTAGCGTAAAAATTTCTGATTTTTCCGCTATTTATTATTTCATTTCTTTCATTTTATAGTATGATTAATTTAATATAAGAAGAGAGGAGGCATCCCACTGAAATCCTTTATTATTTATCTCTTTTTAAATATATTATTCATCCTGATTACGATGCTCGTATATCATTTATTTTGGAATCAAAAAGGGAAACGCTCTCCTAAATTAAATTCAGCTATATTCATTGTACTCTGTTGCCTCGCTACCGTACTCTGTATTACATTTGCAGCAAAAACAAATAATGGTTTTCAATTTGATATGCGCCATATTGTATTAATTGTCGGTACATTAACGGGAGGGCCTATTGCTGGTGGTTCTATCTTAGTTGTATTAAACATATATCGCTTATTATTAGGTGGGGTAGGTGTTTTCCCATCTCTTATCGGTTCTGTTCTTCTATTTATTGTTCTATTATTAACATATAAATTTTTCAATCGAACTTCTAATCGTATAAAAATAACACTTGCTATTATCTACAGTCTCACATACGGATTTAGTTGGATACCCTTCTTCCTTTCAAAGGTTACAAATAAGACTGATTATATACCGCATATTATTGTGTATGAATTATGTTCAATGCTTGGTACGATTCTAATTTTATATTTACTACACATATTACAAACTCAAGTTCGTCTCCAAAATGAACTTATAAATGCTGAAAAGTTTCATTTAATTGGTGAAATGGCAGCGTCTATCTCTCATGAAATTCGCAATCCATTAACTTCAACGAAAGGTTTTTTACAACTGTTACAATCAGATACATGCACTGAGCAGGAACGAAAATTATATATCGACATTGCCATTAATGGCATCGAACAAGCAAATCATGTTCTTACAGATTATTTAACCTTTGCTAAACCAAGCATTGAAAAAGAACAAACATTACAGCTAGAAGAAGAATTACTACATGCATTGTCGCTAATTACACCGCTTGCTAATTTAACAAATGTACGTACTCATTATATAAAGCAAAGCACTTCTTTTTTTATCGCTGGAGAAAAGCAAAAACTAAATCAATGTTTATTAAATATTTTAAAAAATTGCATTGAGGCTATGCCAAAAGGCGGTGATCTTTATTTCACATTAGTTCCTGATCATAAGCATATTCAGTTATATATAAAAGATACAGGAGTCGGTATGGATTCAGAACAAGTAAAACGTCTTGGTTCGCCCTTTTATTCAACGAAAGAAAAAGGTACTGGACTTGGAATGATGGTCGTATTCAGTGTTGTTCAAGCTATGAATGGAAAAATTGATATTATAAGTGAAAAAGGAATCGGTACAACCTTTTTATTAACTTTTCCACTCATACAAAAAACGTGATGAAATACTCATCACGTTTTTTCTGTTCCTTCAACTAATTCAGCAAAAGCTTTCACTTTTCCGTGCGGTTGTTGATTTTCTTTACGTGCTTTCCAGGCGCGCTCTTCTTCTCGCTTCTTCTTAGACATGTTTTTTCAACTCCTTCTTTTCTTTCTTATTTCTCCATGTAGTATTCCAAAATAAGAAAGAAAACTATGCACGTATCAAAAAAGAAGTGGTTTCCCACTTCTTCCACTTTAGCGTTGCAAAATTGCATGTTTCGCCTCTTTTAACTGCGTAAGATGTCTTTGTTCATGCAAATCAAGAAATTGAACCCATTGATACAAATTCAGATCATTAAAAACAGGATGCTTTAATCCATTTTCAAATAGATCTTTTTCATCTATAACACTATGAAGCGCGTGTAATAGTTCTTGGCGTGAATGTTCTAGCAATTGAATTCCTTGCTGTTTTTTCATTAAAGTTTCTGTTGGTTGCATTTGCTGAGGAGCTTCTCGTTTATGTGTGCGATCAAGCGTAAGTTGGAGGTCTTTAAATGGAGTCATGTTTCTTTCATTTTTTTGTAAAGCATATACAAGGGCAGACGTGACAGATTGTTCAACTAAATGCAAGTGGTGTAAAATTTGAATAATACTCCATTTATCACGGCGTGGCTTTACATTCACTTCTGTGTCATTTAACATTTCAATTTCTGATAATAGCGTGCTTCGAGTAGCCTGTAATGAGTTTACTAAACTTTCTAAACTTACATCCATATTAGATTGAAGCATACTTGTTCCCCCCTTTTGTTGGTGAAAAGAGGTGCTCCTTATTAGAAACACCCCTTTAGTATTCTGAATTTTCTTTTATTATCTCATCATTTTCCCATTATGTCGATGTTAAACATGTGAAAAAAAGCGCATGTTTTTTACAATTTTGTGTCGTCAATCGCATGTAACCATGCTTCAATTTCTGTAATAACACTTTTCACACAGCCTTCAGCAAATGGTGATGTTAAATTTGCAACCTCTACTAATTCTAAGAACGATTTACTTCCACCTTGTTGGCACAGATTCACATAATCTTCCCACGCCTCTTGTCTATTATCTCTTGCACGTTTCCAAAATTGTAGCGCACAAATTTGAGCAAGCGTGTAATCAATATAATAGAACGGTGAGCTATAAATATGCCCTTGACGTTGCCAAAAACCACCGCGCTCTAAATAATCATTCTCCTCATAATCACGATGTGGTAAATATTTCTTCTCTATGTTACGCCATGCTGTCTTACGCTCTTCAGGTGATGCTTCAGGATTTTCATATACATAATGTTGATATTCATCAACAGATACACCATAAGGTAAAAACAGAAGTGCTGAACTTAAGTGAGAGAAGTAATATTTATCTGCATCTTCTTCAAAGAATAGCTTCATCCATGGCCATGTAAAGAATTCCATACTCATAGAGTGGATTTCACACGCCTCATATGTTGGCCAATTATATTCTGGAATTTCAAATTTACGACTTTCATATACTTGGAAAGCATGACCTGCTTCATGTGTTAATACATCAATGTCACCAGATGTTCCATTGAAGTTTGAGAAAATAAATGGCGCTTTATAATTCTCAATATATGTACAATATCCGCCACCAGCTTTTCCTTTTTTCGCAACTAAATCTAATAAATCATTATCTAGCATGAAATTGAAAAATTCATCTGTTTCAGCCGATAACTCTTTATACATTGTCTTTCCATGATCAACAATCCAATCCGCATCTCCTTTTGGAGTTGGGTTACCTGTAGCAAACTCAAAGTTTTCGTCGTAATAAGCTAACTTCTCTACACCGATACGTGCTTGTTGTCGCTTTCTTAATTCCGTTGTAACGGGAACGATATAATCTAGCACTTGCTGACGGTAATTAGCCACCATCTCCGCATTATAATCTGTACGGTACATTCTTGCATATCCAAGTTCAACAAAGTTTTTGAAACCTAAAGATTTTGCGATTTTCGTTCTCACTTTAACAAGCTCATCATAAATACGATCTAGTTCTTCCTCATTTCCAGCTAAAAATCCGTAGTATGCTTCACTTGCTGCTTTACGTTCGCTTCTTTCTTTTCCTTGCATAAACGGAATCAGTTGCGATAACGTTCTTTCTTCTCCAGCAAAGTCAATTTTTGCAGATGCTAATAACTGTGTATATTGCGATGATAATTTATTTTCTAATTGTAAATCTTTCACGACTTCATCTGAATATGTTTTTAAATCACATTCTGCTAGAGCAAATAATTGTTTTCCATAATACGCCTCTAATTCTTCACGAAATGGAGAATTAATGAGTGCCTTATAATATTTTGTACCATATCCTTGTACAACTGGAGAGAATTCATCAAAGAAATCCTGCTCCTCCTTATAAAAAGTATCCGTCGTATCAACAGAATGGCGAATGTAACAAAGGTTTCCCATTGTACCAAAATCGTTGCGAATCTCATTAATTGAATGAATGACTTGTTTTTGTTCTTCTACAGTTTTTGCGTTATCAAACTTCTCTAAAGCAACAGTAAATTTCTCTTTTAACTCTTCAATATTTGGGCGTTTATATTCATAGTCTTTAAATGACATGAACGAGCCTCCTCTCCATTACATACCTTTATTATAATTCAATACGTATTCTTGAATTCCCTCTTAATTTTCAACAAATTTCGGCAGTGATTGCCCTGAGCTCATTACAAATAAAAAAGCCTTGGATTTATTTATCCAAAGCTCCTTTGGAACATATTATTTTTCATACTTCCCAATTTTTTTTAATAAATCAAGTAATTCATCTTTTTCATCTTTCGTTAACATTTCAAAAGACTGATGTATAACTTTCTCATGCCCCGGAAAAATAGAAGCAATAAAGTTCTCGCCAGACTCAGTTAATTGCGCGTAAATAACACGTCTGTCATTCGGACATGGAATTCTCTTTACTAATCCCTTTTTCTCCAGCTTATCTACAACATATGTAATGCTGCCACTAGCTATTAAAATACGCTCACCAATTTGCTGAAGTGGTTGACCGCCTTTATGATATAGCAGTTCTAATACAGCAAATTCAGTTGGATTTAACCCGTTACTTTGTATAGATTTATTTGTAGTATCCATAACAGAACGATGTACACGAGATAATGCAATAAATACTTTTAAAGATTGAGAAATATCTTCTCGTTCATTATTTGATGTCATACAACTTTCAACCCTTCACTTAAATTCTCAGCAATAAAAAGAAAATGCCAGTTCATACTTCCTGTGAATTCCGAATGAGCATTCACTCATCCATTTCCTCTCCCCTAATATATTAAGGATCATTCTTGAATAAAAACATGACAATTTTAACATAGTTTATATATAATGATAATAAAAAAAGAAGGAGTACCAAATTTGAAAGTCAAATTCCAAAGCATAATTGTATATATATTGCTTGTTATCCTACCGACAATAGGGATTGGTGCTACATTTTATTCGTATCATACATATAAAATGAAACAGGAAAACAAATTATCTGCTCATACAGTTCTCTTTTTATATAGAGATTATTTGGATCATCATCTTGGTGAAGCAATTTCTGCTTTAGACATGCTTGCAAAAGTTGTAGGCACCGAGACTGGTAATATAAATGGTATTAAACAAATTGTACATGATACAGATGGAAACGATGCACGCTTTTCTGGTCTATATTACGCTACACCAGAAGGAGTCATTACAATCGCATCTGAAGATGAATCAAAGCCTATAGATGTTTCAGACCGTAAATATATTCAAGACGCGCTCCAAACTAAAAAAACCACTGTATCATCAGTCATTACTGATCGCGTTCTTGGACATAAAGCTATTATGATTGCTGCCCCCATATTTAATAAACAGAAGGAGCTCTCAGGATTATTATTAGCTAGTTTACGCTTTGATTACATTTCATCTTCTTTAAATGCCATTAAACCACAATACCATTTTGAGGTAACTGATAAACATGATGTAGTTTTTCTAACCGATGATAATAACGACACAAGTGATACGCATTCTAATATGCTTACTACCCCACTCCAAAGATTAAATTGGAAGGTCTCTGTTTCTCCATTACCTATTCATCAAAAAACCTTATACCAGTGGGTTGCAATAGAGTGTATAGCTACTTTATTTTTAATGTCTATTTTATTTTTACTTGCTCAATATATGTTGTTAAAACGTCAAACAAAAATTGAAAGGCAACAAAATGAACTACAAAAAATTGAATTAGTTGGAACTTTTGCAGCGAGTACAGCACACGAAATCCGTAATCCTCTTACTGGAATTAAAGGACTCGTCGCTCTATTAAAAGAGAAATATAAAGATGAGCAAGATCAGTTCTACTTTTCCGTAATTGAACAAGAAATAGAGCGAATCAATGAAATTGTAAGTGAATTTCTTATTCTCGGAAAGCCAACCGCCATCATCGAACAAACGTATGATGTAAGAAAAATTCTAAATGAGGTAGCATTAATTATTCAATCTGAGGCGAATTTACATAACATTGTATTCCATTTACATCTGCCAGACCATCCTGTTCATATCCGTTGTTCGAAAGACCATATGAAACAAGTGGTTTTAAACATTACAAAAAATGCAATTGAGGCCATGACTTCTAGTGATACACTAACCATTGTAGTAAAAAACAATGAAACACACGCACAATTGCAGATTATAGATACTGGAAAAGGGATTCCGCAACATATTCAAAAACACCTCTTTCATCCGTTCTTTACTAATAAAGATACTGGAACAGGTCTTGGACTTGTCATATGTAAACGAATTGTAGAGATGTATAATGGGCATATTTTTATTGACAGTACAGAAAACGAAGGAACAACAGTTCATATCGAAATTCCGTTACACATAGTATAATTATCCTTATCCTATAAGGGTAATTATACTTATTTCATAAAACCAGCCACAAGCATTCGCCAAAAATTATTTGATTTTCCTTCATACCCGATTTGGAAAATAGGTATTTTTATAATTGAAAACCATTTCGGTGTTTGTTTTTCTTTATAACATTGATATTGTAAAATAAGCTTGTCCAATTCTTGACTAACTTGAATTGTCTCCCTACTATTTAGCCCACTTGTTAATCCTAGTTGAATCATTTCTTCACGTTTCATATGAATATCACGTGAAAGCTTTTCTAATGTGTACTTCCTTTTTACAGTAAACATCCATATCCCCCTTATTATACTTCCATGCTCTTAACTTCACTTCTCCATTGACTTTTTTAACTACTTAATCATATGCAAATTTGAAGAATCAGAAATTTTAACATTTTCTCCCTGTAATTTACAAATCTTTACCCTCACTTTGAGAATTATTACAAATTATTCTATCTTTGTAAATACATTCGCAATAATAGACATTTTTTTCATCTTGTTTTTTTATAAATGCTACGTAAACCGGGGATTCTTAATTTTCCACCTACTTTTCTTCGACATTTTTTGTTTAATTTATATAAAAAAGCAAAACATAATGATGATTGATAAAGTGAAACTTTAATCAGTGTTTTTTGTTCAGCCCCCACTGATTATTAGCATTCACCAATCGGGTAGGCAGTGAATCTCCCACCTATCCAGCCCAATGTTGAGGTGGGAGTCTTACTCCCCACAAATAGCGGGATAACAATAGAAAGGAAATATTTATATGCGAAAATATACGATTGCATTATTCATCATTGTTTTGTTTTTACCGTCCTTCTTATTTCCTATTCAAGCAAATGCTCATACGAATAAAGTTGCTATTGTCATTGATGATTTCGGAAATAATATGAAGGGGACTAATCAAATGTTATCACTTCCCATTCCACTCACTGTTGCTGTTATGCCTTTTCTTCCTTCCACAAAAGAAGATGCAATAGCTGCCCATAAGAAAGGCCATGAAGTTATTATACATATGCCAATGGAACCTATAAAAGGTAAAAAAGAATGGCTTGGGCCGAAAGCAATTACAACTGATTTAAGCGATGAAGAAATAAACAACCGACTTGAACAAGCGATTCAAGAAGTACCGCATGCAATTGGAATGAACAATCATATGGGGTCAAAAGTAACAGCGGATGAAAGAATTGTTCGCCTTATACTTGCTGCTTGTAAAAAACACGGTTTATTTTACTTAGATAGTAAAACGAATCCTAATAGTGTCGTCCCAAAAATCGGAAAAGAATTAGGAGTTCCTATTATTGAAAACCAACTATTTTTTGATGATGTGTATACAGCAGGACATATTTCAAAACAAGCCCAATTACTCATCAAAAAAATTCAAGAAAAACCTATTATGGTAGCTATCGGGCATGTGGGCCCTCCAGGTGAAATTACATCACGCGTTATTGAAACTTCTATCCCTAAAATTCGTGAGCATGCAGACTTTATTTTCTTATCTGATCTAGCATTATCCCCGCCTCCTGTTTCAAAATAAAGTTCATTACTCACATAAAGTGAAACTTTAATCAGCCCTCACCAATTGGGCTTTTATGGGCAATCCGTCCCCCCACTTAACTTCTTTACTTGCGCTGAATTTTGAGGCTCGGATTTTACTGCCCACAAATGGCGGGACAAAAAAGTACCTATCTATATATAACAGATAGGTACTTTTTTTAACTTAAATATAATCTACATGACTCACTCTGAATCCTTTTTTCTCTATTTTTCCGATTAATTGCTTTAATCTTGTTTCATCTAACTCATCTGATATATTTACAATAACGCGGCGGATATATTGATCACCGTTATCTAACGTAAATAGGCCACCGATATTATATGCTTTTAACAATGTCCCAAGCTCTTTAATCGTTCCCTTACAATCTTGTGTTGCAATTGTTAATATATAACCACCTGTTCGCATACCAAATGAATCTTCAATAACATCAAATATATTCGAATGCGTTAACATACCGACAAATTCATTATAATCATTTAGCACGGCTAAAAACGGAAGCCGACGAATTACATAAAAAGCTCTGAAGAATGAATCCTTTTCAAAAATAAATGCATTGGAATCATCAAGCATATCCCCTGCACTTACATGCTCTAATCCGCTATTGCATTTTTTTTCTAATAAATCTACTTTATAAATAATCCCCGTGAATTTCTTCTCATCTTCTGCTAATACCGGGATGGCTCGAAATCCCGTTTCGTTCATCATTTGCAGTGCCTCTTCACCAGAATCATTTATCTTGCAAAATGTTACTTGCTGCTTTGGCAGAAAATGATATTTAACTCGCAAAATATGTTCCTCCTTACATGTCAACATGTAATCTATATATAATAAGGAGACCTATATTTTATGAGTGAAATTATTTTTAAAACGCTTTCATTTGTTTATTAACTTGTATCCATATCACATCCATTTTTATATAACAGAGCTCCTTGCACCCTTAATCATTAATAACTTTACATGGTAGTTCATTAAATATTCTATACCCTCTAGCCATTTTTTCGCTTCTTCTGGCGTTTTTCCCCACACAATCATGCCGTAATTATGAACAAGAACTACTCCTCCACCTTCAATGAAATTCGGAACATTGCTTTCTAATAAATCAGCGAATTTTTTTTCATCTTCTACAATTGGAATTGTCATTTCTGTTATACCTTCTTTTCCGAAAACACGCTCCACACTGCGTTTATCGAACGTTACTTCTCCTTCTTCCCCATATAACTCTGATATTAAATGACTATCTACAGTCTGCACTTGTAAAATACATCCTGCACTACTTTTTTTATAAATATCCGCATGCATAAATGACTCTGCAGCTGGTTTTTCTTCATTTTCAAATACTGACTCGCACATGCAATTTACGACAATAAAATCTTCTTCCGAAAATAGCCCTTTATCTCTTCCCTCAACATTTACTAAAAATGTTAACGGCTCTTTTGACGTACATAGCGATAAGCTAATTTTGGTACCATAAAACCAATCACGAAGTGCCAATTCAGATTTCACATCTTTTAATTCATTCCATTTCTTCAGAAAAAATAACATTTCGTCACCCCCGGCATAATATTCATATAAGGTTCGAATCCTTTCTATGTAAAAGGAATATTTTTTGATTATTCTAAAAATTTAATTGAATTATCACATGAGAACGCTTTTTTGTCAATATAGTTTCGTGGTTCTTCTTTAAAATAGGCTATTCATATGTCTATACTCCTATCTATTTCATTTTGCACATAAAAAATACGCTATTCTTTAATTAAAGAATAGCGTATTTTCCTCATTTTTTATTCCGCATTAACGGGCAGCCCGATTGGTGAGGGCTACTAATCAGTGGGGAATGAACAAAACCCCCACTGAATAAAGTTTCACTTTATTTCTTTATTGCATTATACAAAAACTGCGCGTATTGTTCACGTGTTACGAAATTATCTCCTAAAAAATTCCCTTCCCCGTCGCCTTTTGATATTTTATTATCCACTAAAGCTTTCACATATCCTTTCGCCCAATGGCCATTTGGTACATCTTTAAAATTCTCTGCACTATTTTCATTTTCTTTTAACTGAAATACTCTTTGTAGTACTACTGACATTTCATATCGAGTTAATACTCCATCCGGACGGAACATACCATTTCCATAGCCTGTCATAATTCCAGCTTGAACCACTGCATCAATAGCCGTTTCATACATATTTCCTTTCGTATCTATAAATGCCGTTTTTTGTTCTAGATTATTTTCTAATTTTAAATACCTTTGTATTAGAAGTGCTACTTGTCCACGAGTAATGTTATCACCAAATCCAAATTCACCATTTCCATAGCCTATAAATAATTTTTCTTTCGCTAAGTAATTAATTGCTTCTTCTGACCAATGTCCCTTTGGTACATCTTTAAATTCTACCACTTCTGTTTTCTCATCTTCTTTAGATGTATTACCGTCTTTACTTTCTACTACATTTTGAATAACAGATCCTGTAAAGAAGATTCCTGTATCCGCGAATGGATCTTTCACACCAAATTCATATACTTTCTCACCTGGTGTACTCCATTTCACTACACCATTACTATACGTACCATTATCGCTCTTCAGACGGATTTTCGTAGAAATCTCACCATCTTTTTCATATATAGGTACTTTTACTTCTTTATTTACTTCTGTTTCCTCTAAAAATACTTTTTGATTTTGGACATTAATATAAGCCGTCTTACTTAGTTCTATAACTGGTCGGACATCACGGATTTCATTTGCAACAAAACTTAGAAATACTAATTTTTTTAAATTACTAACTGGTGATAAGTCTGAAATATAATTCGCTTCTAAATCAAGCTTTTGTAAGTTTACTAAACTTGATAATGGAGTAATATCCTTTAACTCATTGTTAGGTAAGTGTAATTGTTTTAACTGTGTCATCTTACTTAGAGGAGTAACATCTTTTATTTCATTTTTCCCGATCCACAATTCTTCTAATTGCTTCATTTGCTCAATGCCGGATAAATCTTTAACTTTATTACGTGTTAATACTAAGTCTGTTAAAGGTAATGAATATAACGCTTTAATATCTTCAATTTGATTACCTGCTAAAGTTAAGTATGTTACATTTTTCAAAGCGCTTAATGGAGCAACGTTCGTAATTTTATTATTTGCTAAATTCAAGTAATCTAGTTGTTCCATTTTCGCTAATGCTGTTACATCTTCTATTTGGTTGCCTGATAGATATAAACTTTTTACATTTTTCATTTCAGTTAGTGGTGCAACGTTTGTAATTTTATTATTACTTAAATCAAGAGATTCTAAATTATCCATCTTAACAAGTGGCGTTACATCTGCAAATTCATTACCACGCAAAGCTAAATGATTTAATTGCTTTAAGTTCGCAAAGAACGACGGGTCTTTTATCTTCGCATTCGCAACTGTTAAAGATTTTAAATTTGGCATATATTTTAATGCACTATAATCAAGTATCTCATTTGTATTTAAAAATAAATCCTTTACTTGTAATAACTCTTCTTTCGTAATTGGTGTATTTAAATCTTTTCTATTAAATACTTTTTTATTCACAAGTTCTCTTAATTTGTTATCTGTTATCATATTTTGATTATCAACTGGATTATCCGTTTCCGTATTTCCTGAATTAGAGTTATCATCTGGTTTCTCTGTTTCTTTGTTACCTACAGTTGGATCTTTAATTTCAAATTGAACTTGATATTTGTGATCATATCCAATAGCTGGAATAAGTATATGCATTTGCATATTGTGCTTCTTCTCAAACTCGCCAATTTCAAATTGAACTACCTTCGTTCCATTCTTCCTCTTATCTTCTGACAAAACCTTCACATCATGAAATACACCAGGCTGGTTTTTATCTTCTATTCTAAGATATTGAAAATAATCGCTATCTTGCATTGTTACAGTGACAATTTTTTTGCCAGCTGCAATCGTTACTTTAGGATCTTTTATATATTGAGAAACCATAGATGGCTCATCTTTTTGGTCCTTATATATTTTAATCTCAGTATCATACGTGCGATCACTCGCTGCTGCTACCGATTGATTTGCTTCAACTTTTAATGCCGCTAATGCTGGAGTAGAATACGTAGCAAATGGAATTGCTAATGTTGTCGCTACTACTAGCGCCTTCATATAATTTTTTTTCAAAATAATATCCCCTATCATATACAATTTTTATAATTGATAATATTTATCAATTACCCACAAATAAATGATAATGAATATCATTATCATTGTCAATGAGAATATTACATTAAATTTATATTTTTAAAGATAAAAAATAAAAAGCCCTTTATTCAAAGGGCTTTTTTACCTATCGTATGAAGAATTTCACTTTTTTCCTTCTCATTGATGACACCAATTTTTTGCAAAATATTCGCGTACAATACAAGTTTATTATATATTCGTTCTGACATGTTCTCCCTTCTTTCCTTCGACCAACTTTTTTTGTATTGGTAAATTATATGAAAGAGATGAGAAAATGTGTCCACTTTTTGCATAAATGCAAATCTTTTATTTTACGATTTGCAGACAATAAAACTCCCTCCTAAAAATTAGGCGGGAGTTTAGGTACTTTCACTTTATTTAACAAACTGTCCACTGAATATTATGCTTCATAAGTTCTTCTTCAAAACTATATGGCATTTTTTTATCACAAATTACATGTTGAATACGTGAAAATGCTGCTATACGATAATTCCCTTTCACGCCTACCTTCGTATGATCACATAAAATATATGTCTTCTCAGCTAATTTCATCATCGCCTCTGACAATTTCGCTTTCTCTAATTCAAAGCTGGAAACTCCAAAACTAGGTAATAACCCATCAATCGAAACGAACGCTTTATGAAAATGGAATTGCTGTATTACTTGCTGAGAAATAGACCCTGATACACGCGAATGCTTTGGAGATACTTTTCCACCTATAAATAAAACTTCACCGTGAAACATCTTTTTATTAATAGAAGAAATTAATTGTGTTGCGACTGGAAATGAACTTGTTACAATCGTTAAGTTTTTACGATGAACAAGGTATGGAACCATTTGAAGCGGTGTACTTCCATCATCAATTGCAATGACATCACCATCTTCTACAAATGTCGCTGCTTTATAACCAATTCTTTTCTTCTCTTCTATATGTAGCATTTCTCTTTCTAACATTGGCGCCTCTACCCCAGCGCCTGGAAGTTGAACAGCTCCACCATACACTTTTTTCAGCTTCTTTTCACGATCTAATTCTTCTAAATATCGACGAATCGTTTCTGTTGATACAGCAAATTCTCTCGCTAATTCTGAAACCTTTACTTTTCCTTTAAATTCTACCTTTTCAAGAATGGTTCGCTTTCTTTCTTCTCCTACTACAGACATAGATTCACCTCATTTATATCTCCCTCATAAGCTTCCTTACTTATACAAAGTTATAATTTTCTTTGTAAGTAGAAACTTCTTCATGAATATGAATACCGCGCTTTGCTAGTTCATCAAAAATTAATTGTGGATTTTCAAAAGCTTCTTCAGGCGTAACAACACCCACCCTACTTACATTTCCAGTTGCAATTAACTCTGCAGCAATCCCAAATGGAATACCGACGTTTCTCGTATACGCCCTTAATTTTTCCCATCCTACAACAGAACCATCAGATAACGGATGTGTATGATATAACACATGTCTTTGCTTCTCATTATTTTTCATACCTATTACTTCTACATGAAGTGCATAACCATAAAGCTCTGTTTCTTGTCCTTCTTTCGATTGCAATAAATACTGCGAAATACAATCCATAATGCCTATTTCTTTCCCGTTTATTTCAATCTGATCATTACGCAATATGCCGTAATCATATAAAGCACGTACAAGTTGCATATTTTGCTTCGGCCAAGTTCCTCTCGTCTCTATCAGTTTGACACCTTTATTTTCTAGTGCCTTTGCTAACGTAATCGTTTCAGAATGCGGAATGATATACTGCGTTTCCTTACCATAAGGCGCTGGCAATTCTATTTCTCTCGGACGCGCAAACGGAAGTACTTGTTTAAATTCACCATCTTCATACACTGTACGCGATGGTAAATGTGGATCATATTCATATGTCGTTGTCTCTGTAATTGAAGCAGAAAAAGCAATCGGACGATACGAACCGTGACTTACGCGGACAGACTCTACAGTATCCAGTTGATTTGCTGCATGCATTGCCATCATTTGCGTTACACCTGGCGTCATACCAAACCCAGGCAAACATGTTTTTTCATTTTGAACAAATATAGCATGCGATTCATTTTCTTCACCAAATCCATTTAAGTTCACACCATGACAGCCTGCTTCTGCAATACAGCGAGTCGACAATCCATTTAGCTTTATCGTCGTACCGTCCATTACAATGTCATAACCTTTCATTTTTGCAACCGTATCCTCGTGATTTGTTACATCTACTTTTACAAAATCAACACGAGGATCGTTGAGCCATTCTACTACTTTACGGCCCTCTTCCTCGTTAAAATCGGCTACAGTAATCGTCTCAAAAGATGAAAATTGAACTAAATCCAAAATAGCTTCACGACAAATTTTACCTGCTCCACCTAAGCAAAATACTTTCACCCAATAACAACTCCTTTAGCAATACTATCAACTAAGCGATTAATATCTTCTTCATGTACATCACCGATATTTCCAATGCGGAACGTATCTACTTTCGAAATTTTCCCAGGGTAAATAACAAATCCATAACGCTTTAATTCGTTATATAACTGTTGAAACTCAAACCCCTCTTTTGGATAAATGAAAGATGTAATAATAGGAGATTGATATTTCTTATCTACTAGTGGCTTAAATCCGATTTCTCCCATTCTATTCACTAGTAGTTTTTGATTGTTGTAATATCGATTGTAACGTGCTCTTACTCCACCTTCTTTTTCTAGCTCAAGTAGCGCTTGATAAAAAGCATGTACAACATGTGTAGGTGAAGTAAAACGCCATTTCCCATTTTGTTTTTCCATCGTTTCCCACTGATCATATAAATCAAGAGATAAAGAGCGTCCTTGCCCTTTACACTTCAATAATTCATCACGTTTTGCGATTACAAATCCGAATCCAGGAACCCCTTGAATACACTTATTTGCACTACTAATTAAAAAATCAATTTGTAAATCAGCAATGTCTATTTCAATCCCGCCGAAACTACTCATCGCATCAACAATTGTAACCTTTCCATACTGCTTTCCTAATTTACATACATCTACAATTGGATTTATAATGCCTGTCGTTGTTTCACAATGAACAACTGCAATATGCGTAATCTCTTTATCTTCTTCCAATAACTTTTCTACTTCTACAATATTAGTAGGTTCCCACTCTTCTGTTTGGCTGACCACTACATCAATCTGTAACATCTCTGCCATTTGTACAATGCGCTTACCGTACGCACCATTTGTACAAACGAGAAGCTTCCCATTTCCCGGAATAACAGAGCCAATTACTGCTTCAACTGAAAACGTACCGCTTCCTTGCATTAACACTGTTGTATATTTCTCTTCTTCCTTCGTCGCTAACGATACAAGTTTAGCTCTTACTTCTTGCACCATCGTATTATATTCAACATCCCACGTACACCAATCGTATAGCATAACTTCTTTTACTGATTTTGTTGTCGTTAATGGTCCTGGTGTTAATAATAAGTAGTGATTTTCATTCATGATCCCGTACCCCTTTTATGAAATAATAAGTTCTTGTTTCTCGATATGTTCCATTACGTTTTCAAGCTCCTGCATCGTTTCAATCGTAAAATGAGCCCCATTTTCAACAAACCGATTACGAACTATTTCTATTTTTTCACGAAGCTCTACCGAATCCATGCTCTCCACTTCCTCTTCCGTTAAACCGAGCTCACTACTTCCAAGAATTACACCAACTGTCCACATTCCAGCATTTCTCCCTTCTTTCATATCTGATACTGTGTCCCCTACTTTTATCATATGGTTCATCGGATACACACCAAGTTCCATTGCATTTTTATAGCACATCCATGGGTATGGGCGGCCTGCTGGCACATCATCTGGCGTAACAAGAAAATCAGGTTTATATCCTTGTAACGCTGCTTCCTTTGCTACAATTTCCATCATTTCTCTCGTATAGCCCGTTGTTGAACCGATTTTAATGCCTCTCTCACGTAAAGAAGCGATTACTTCTTTTACCTCATCAATCGGCGTAGCATAACTTGGTAAAATAGAAAAGAGAATTTCTTCAAACTCTTCATACATCTCATGAATGTCTGCTTCTGTTGGTAATTGACCGAAGACACGCTTCCACTCATCCGCAATACGAGGCATTTCTGTTAGTGCCCTTACATGATCTATTTTTAATAATCCCATTGGCTTACGTGCTTCTTCTGCTGTAATTTCAACGCCACGTTTTTGAAAAATCTTCATGAATACTTCTAGCGGTGCAAAACATCCGTAATCAACCGTCGTACCTGCCCAATCAAAAATAACTGCTTCAATTTTCATTCTGTCCATCACCCTTCTTACTTATCTTTTTTGCCATTGTGAAGTTCGGTTACGAAGTGCTTTCGTTCCCCATTCATATACAACTCTCACTACAATATTTGTAACAACAATAAGTACACTCATTGCAGCTGCTGGTGCTACATTTCCTGCATCATCCATATTTACGATTGATACGGCAGCTAGTTTAAAATCAGCTGCATATAGGAATACAACTGCCGATACAGTTACCATTGAATTTACGAAGTAGTACATTACCATTTCTAAAATTGCTGGTAAACACATTGGTACTGTTACTCGGAAGAATGTTTTATAAAACGGAATACCCATCGACTGCGAAACAAGCTCAAACTCTCGGTCTAATTTCTTTAAGGCAGTCGTTGCCGTGACAAATGTTACAGAATAAAAATGAATGATATTTACTAGTACTAATACAGCGATTGTTCCGTATAAAGAATGAAACGGATTCGTTACTGATAGTCCAAGAATTTGAATCGTTGGTTGACTAAAGAAAAAGACATATCCTAATCCGAGTACTAAACCTGGTATCGCTAACGGCACTATAGAGAAAAAGTAACCTGTTTTTCTGAAAAATTGTAGCTGGTCTATTTTCTCAATTGCATATGCGAATACAAATGTTAAAATCGCCCCAATAACTGCTGTAACTGCTGAAACAATTACGCTATTTTTAAATGCTTCAAGTCCATCTCCTGTTAAACTTGAAAAATTAAAATGCTCAAATGTAAAACTCATATTATATGGCCATACTTTCACACTTGCAGCAATACCAACTGCAACAAATAATAGAATGATCATAAGTGTAATCACACTACAATATATGAATGAGATTACATCTCTTTTCTTATTAGCTATTATTCTGTATGGTACTGCTTTTGAAGATAAGAAATTCGCCTGCTTTCTTTGCGTAATACGATCAACTACAAATGCGAATATAGCTGGGATTAATAAAATCATTCCGACAGTTGCACCCATCGGCATATTTTGCTGTCCAATTACTTGTTTGTATACGTCAGTAGCAAGCACATTATATTGACCACCAACAATTTTTGGTGCCCCAAAATCAGTAAAACTAAGTGTAAACACAACAAACATTGCACTAATTAATCCGTACTTTACACTAGGTAAAGTAACCGTGAAAAATTGCTTTGTTTTACTCGCCCCTAACATATTAGAAGCTTCATATAAACGATAATCAGATCCTTGGAAGGCAATTAGCAATATAAGAAAGGCTTGTGGAAATGTATACATAACTTCAGCTATTACAATTCCTACTGGTCCATATAAAGGGATTTGTATACCTTCAAATAAACCAAACATTCCTTTCGTTACTAGCCCTTGATTACCAAATAAATATGTAAGTGCTATACCGTGCATCATCGTTGGTGCGAACAATGGTAATAACGCTACATACTGAAATACACGCTTTCCAAAAACATTCGTACGGGCAATTGCATATGCGTAAACGAATGCGATTGCAACTGAAATAATTGTTGTTGCGCCAGAAATCCATACTGTATTTTGTAAAGACTGAACTAAAGTTGGTGTTGTGAAATATTTACTGAAATTCGCTAAACCAACGAAAACTCCATCTTTATTATAAAAAGCTTGTGTAAATAGTTGTAATAGCGGTAATACAAGTATGATAAGGAAAGAAAAAATCATAACGATAATTACGAGCCTTTGGATCCATTCCTCTTTCCCTATACTTCTCTTAATCTTTTTTTTCGTACTTTCTACCTTATAGTTTTCTAACATCTCCATCTATACAATGACCTTCTTTCCATATGACAACATATGATTTTCTGAGAAAGAGATTTGAATCGGCTTTCCTTTTCTAATAGCCGTTGCTTCTACTTCTGATGCTAATATATCCACTACAATTTTCTCATTATAAAGGTGTGTGTTTTCTTCTAAGACTCGCACTTCCGTCCGATATACAGATCCGCGAAATTCCATACTTTCCACAACTGTTTTAATACCGTCCTTTTGTACAATTGTTACATGTTCAGGACGAATTGCATGTTCTTCGTTATTTTTCGAAAAGAAATTAATAGAACCAATAAAATCTGCCACAAACGGATTGGCTGGTCTTTGATAAATCTCCTCTGGTGTTCCAATCTGCATAATTTCCGCATGATTCATTACAACAATTTTATCAGCCATCGTTAATGCCTCTTCTTGATCATGCGTTACCATAATCGTCGTTACTCCTATTTTCTCTTGCAAATCACGCATTTCCCTACGTAATTTTTCACGCACTTTTGCATCTAAAGCTGATAACGGCTCATCGAGTAACAAAATATCTGGAGACAGAGCGAGCGCACGTGCAAGTGCTACTCGCTGCTGTTGTCCACCAGACATTTGAGCAGGATATTTATCTTTTACATTCAGCAAATCTACAAGTTTTAACGCATCTAGCGCTTTCTCTTTCACTTCTGCTTTCCCATATTTTTTTGTCTTTAAGCCGTATTCAATATTTTCAAGTGCTGTTAAATTCGGAAATAAAGCATACGATTGGAAAACCATTCCGAAGTTTCTCTTTCCAGGAGGCAATGCTGTAATATCTTTTCCATTCACAGCTATACTGCCAGTCGTTGGTTCCTCTAGTCCCGCTAAAATGCGAAGCAACGTCGTTTTCCCACAGCCACTCGGGCCTAATAAACAAACAAACTCATTTTTGTTCACAGTAAAAGAAATATCTTTTAATGCTGTAAATGCATCAAACTGTTTTTGAATGTGTTGAATTGATAAATATTCGCTCATTTTTCTCTCTCCCACTCACTTACTTTTTCGGTTCTGCTTTTTGGCCAAACTCTTTTTCCCATTTTTCTAAAATTTTGTCACGATTTTCTGCTGCCCATTTAAAGTCATTCTTTTTATATAATTTTTCAGTAACATCTTTCGGGAATCCCTCTGGAAGTTTATAATCATTTTTAATTGTCGCAAATCCATTTTTCTCAAAGTATAACTTCATTACATCATCAGTAATTGCCCAATCTAAAAATGCTTGTGCTAATTTATCATTTTTCGCATTATCTTTCTTAATAAGTGCGTTCGCTTCTACTTCCCACCCTAATCCTTCTTTCGGCAGTACAACTTCAACTGGTGCACCTTTTTGTTTCTCTTTTAAAGCACTATAAACCATTGATACACCGACTGGATATTCACCTGCTCCTGCTAATTTCGCTGGTTTTGATCCTGAATGCGTATAACTTGCCATATTATCATGAAGTTTCTTCATGTAATCCCAGCCTTTATCTTCACCCATGATTTGTAGCCATGCAGAAACTGTTAAAAATCCTGTTCCAGATGATGCTGGATGTGGCATAACAAGTGTTCCTTTATACTCTGGTTTCGTTAAATCTTCATATGATTCTGGCATCGGTAAATTTTTCTTCTTTAACTCTTCTTTATTTACAGCAATCCCCGTCATAAATGCAGTATTTCCTACCCATTTTTCAGGTTGCTTATCATCTTTAAATTGTGGAAGAACACGATCTGCTCCTTTTGGAGAGTATCCTTTTAACATATCTTTTTTATCTAAAGCTAATAGACTTGATGCCGCAGTTCCCCATACAACATCTGCTTGTGTATTTTTCCCTTCAGCTAGCAATTTCGCAGTAATAACTCCTGTTGAATCACGTACAATGTTCAATTTCACATCAGGATATTTCTTTTTAAAGGAATCAAGATAAATTGGTACAAGCTCTTCTTCAATTGCTGTGTAAACAGTTAATGATCCAGATAATTTGTCATCTTTCACTTTCACTCCAGCACTTTCTTCCTTCTTTGCACCACACCCCATTAATAACGAAAATACCATTCCAGTCGCTACAGCTTTAAAGATTGTTTTTTTCACTGTTTCTCTCTCCTTTTACAAATCTTATGTACAACTCAAATATAAACAACTAGTGTAAAAGCAGTATTAAACCAACATTAATCTTTTGTTTGTTGTTTGTTTTTGTGTAATACGTTGCTACTTCTATGTTTTTTCGCATTTTTCTGCTAATAGAAAACACTAAATTTACAAATAATTAAAAAAACCTTTATAATCCCACAAAAAAATGAGGCGTTTGTAAAAAACGCCTCATTTTTATTTCCCTTTTTTTGAATTACGATTAGCATACTTTGCGCTATTTTCTCCTTCATACTCTAATGCAAATTCTGCATCTGGTAAGCTTTCTTTCGGAGTTTTATTATTATTGATTGCCGCATTTTGTTTCACTTTTCTTTTTACCAATACATTCACCTGCTCTCAAGAAATCACTTTCTACTCTAGTTTGAAACAACTTAAAATAATTATTACTGGCAAGTGTTAACAAGTACATAAGAGGCGTTAGATGGAAATACTACGTATGAAGAAATCATTATAAAAAGGAGCGATAATTTTGAAGAAAAAAGAAAAGATTCAATCACCAATTTTAGACGAAACGCTCCCGCATCAAATGAATTTTCCATCTTTTAAAGGAACAGGAAAAACGATGCAACAACCTTTTGTGAATCAATATGATGTTGTAATTGGAGACAGTAAATATAATTCCGAGAACAGTCCACTTAACAATTGGAGTGATAAAATAGATCCTGCCATTATGGCTGGCGATGAGTGGATCCATCCTACAAATGATATTGGGTGGATTTCAGAAGAAAATCAAGAGTTGCTAAAAAACGAAGCGGATAATAAAAATGAAGCTTTTATGCATCCACAATTTGGAATTAACGACTAAAAAACCATTCTACCTAACGTAGGTAGAATGGTTTCATACTATCCAATAATAATCCGCTCTTTCGGGTATTTATAGCGAGGTGGTTGTTCCCTTCCACCACTAGCTAAAATAAATGTTAAAATACCAACGCGTCCGATAAACATAAGCACAATAAGTACAAGTTTCCCAACAGTTGTTAAATCAGGCGTAACACCTGTTGATAGTCCCGTCGTTCCGAAAGCAGAACAAACTTCAACAATTAAGCTCATAAGCGGTACATTTTCCGTAATAGATAAAATGAATAGCGCAGTAGCACATAACAAAATCCCCATCGTCATAACGACAGATGCTTTCAGTACATCCTCTTCATGTAGCTGACGTTTGAAGACTCTAACTGTTCTACCACCCCTTGCAAAGGTATATAGTGACAATATACTAACAGCAAATGTTGTTGTACGTATTCCGCCCCCAACCGAACTTGGAGATGCCCCTATAAACATTAATATACTCATAAATAAAAGCGTCGGTTGTGACAATTCACGTATATCCATCGTAGCAAGTCCACCACTTCTCGTCGTCACAGATTGGAATAATGTATAAAATACAGTTTCATGCCATGACTTTCCTACTAAAAAATGATTTCTCTCCAGTAAAAAAATCATAATTGTACCAACAACAACGAGTGCAAAAAATGTTGTTGTCGTCAGTTTTGTAAATAATGAAAAACGGAATAATTGTTGGCTCCTTTTACTAAGGAATTGTTTCACTTCCATTAGCACAGGGAAACCAATCGCTCCTAAAATAATTAGTAACATATGAATCATTTGAACAATATAATCTTTTTTATAAGGAATTAATGATTGTCCTGTTAAATCAAATCCGCCGTTCGTAGTCGCACTAACAGCTGCAAAGAAACCGTGAAAATAAGCTTCTTTCCAAGTCGGAAAGTAAAGTAAAAATCTTGTACCTAATAGGATTGCTCCAATAAGTTCTATTGAAATAATTACAATCAAAATAGAACGCATCAATTCTACAAGACCCGATAAATTCCCTTGATTATGGTCTGCCATAATTAATCTTCTTCTTTGCAAACCAATCTTTTTCCCCGTAATGATCCAAACAAATGTACCAAGCGCCATAATTCCTAAGCCGCCTAATTGTAGAATAAGGGCTAAAACAATAATTCCTGCTGTAGTAAACGTATCTGAAATCGTAATAACAGACAGTCCCGTAACGCTTACCGCACTAACCGATGTAAAAAGCGCATCTATAAATGTCCATTTCACATCAGGCTTCGTAACAAACGGTAAACTAAGCAATATCACCGATACAACTACTGCTAACAAATAAAACAAAACGATGAGTTGTACAGGACGTAATTTTTGTAAAAACTTTTTTATATCTCTCATTCCATCACTTCGCTACCTTTTTTCTATCGATTAAATAAAGAAAAATCTTTACTTTCTTTATTTGTAAATAACTGCTCAAATAATTTGGCAAAGACCATTCCATATACAGTTCCATTACCTCCATACGGCAATGCGTAAAACAAATTATGTATCTTTTCGTCTTCTTTTAAAATGGGGAGACCATCATGAGTACCACCAAATGCGGCTGCCCAATAGTAGTCTGCCTGTATATTTTTATACTGCGGGAACATCTCTTTTACAATATTAATAAGGATATCACGCTTATGCAATAATTTCGTATCACCAATTGTTTGAATTTGCAGCGCTTCATCTAATCCGCCTACAATAATGCGGCTTCGATACGTTCGAAAATATAAGTAGGGCCGTGCCGTTTCCCAAATTAACGATCGCTCATGCCAGCCTTCAAACTGATCTATTTCATTTGTTACAATTGCATAAGAGGTGTCTACTGTTGTATTTTTTCTTTCTTTCTTTCCAAAAAGCGCTTCATAACCTGTCGCCATAATAATATTCTTTGCTACAATTTGATTTCCTATTTTCGTGTAACAAATTAAATCATTTTTACGTTTTTTTATATGTATTGCCTCTGTATGTTCATATATATTAGCTCCCATTTGATTTGCTTTATGCAAAAGACTGTGCGCTAATAAATACGGATTCACCTCGGCATCACCGTGTGTATATAATGCCGCTTGTTTTATGAAAGGATAACGTTTCTTAATATCAGATTCTGTAAAATACTCAACAGGAAATCCATAATTCTGTAACGTATTGTACTCCTCTTGTAAAAATGAGACATCCTCACTTTTACTTGCATAATATAAACTACTTCTCGGAATAAAATAGGGATCAATATCGAGAGTAGGTACCACTTTCTCCATTGTCCGTAACGCTTCGTAACACAGTTTATATGCTCGTACCCCTTTTTCTTCACCAAATGTATGGATAAGTGAGGTTAACGATTTATCATGAAGAAACTGTAATACACCTACATTTGCAAATGTACTACCACATGCAATTTCTCTTTTTTCAATAAGCATTACACTCATACCTATTTTCGCTAAAGAATACGCTATATGGGCACCTGCTTCGCCACTTCCGACTACAAGCACATCACATATCATATCACTTCCTAACGGTGGATAACAAGGTACTGAAACTCCTGTATTCCAAAACAACTTACCTGTCATAAGTTTCATAATTATACTCCTAAAATATAAATTTCTCCTTTCTATGTTTTGTTATTTTTCATAAAAAAATCCAACTAACATAGGCTAGTTGGATTTTTTATTTTTAATTAGAACGCTCTTCAAGCCAATTTCCAATCGTCGGATATGTTTGTTTTACAGCTGTTCCACCGTAAACGATAGACATATGCCCTGTTGGTAAACATACATATTGTTTATCTGTGCTAGAAATATGGTCTAGTAATGCTTCTACTTGACATGGCAAAGCGATATGATCACGTTTCCCGGAAATATTTAAGACATTCGCCTTAATATTTGCAAGATCTACCTTTTGTCCGCGAATAACGAGTTCACCCTTAACCAATTTATTATTTTGATAAAAATCACGAATCCACTGTCTGTATGATTCACCTGGGAACGGAATACCATCACCAACCCACTTTTGAACCAATCTCCAGCTTTCGACGAAGCGTTCATTCTCTGAACGATCTACTAGAGCAACATATGGACCAACAAAGTTCGTAATTGGCTTTAACATTTTGTTTCCGAAATCAATCATTTCTGGCGGAATATTTCCAAATGTATCAACCGCTTTATCTAAATTGAAGTATTTCTCATCTAATAAAGGACCATACAATCCTGTTTCAGAGAAATCAAAAGGACTTGTCATGAAAATTAAATTACGAATTGGCATGTGCGGATGAAGCGCTGCATAAATAGAAGTTAACGTTCCCCCCATGCAATAACCAAGTAAAGAAATCTCGTCCGATTTTGCAGTTCGCATTACTTTTTTTACTGCTTTTGCAATATAATCAAACACGAAATCATCAAATTTCAAATGACTATCTTCTAAACCAAATGTGCCCCAATCAAGCATATATACATCAAAACCACGATCCACTAGATATTCCACTAAACTATTTCCAGGAGTTAAATCCATAATATATGGTTTATTAATAAGAGCATATATTAACAGAATTGGAACTCTTTGTGTTTTTTCTTGTTTTGGAATGTAGCGATAAAGCTTCGTCTTATTCTTCGTCCAAATAACCTCTTTCGGCGTTAATCCGACTTGCGGCTCTGGTTCACGTAATAAAATTTCACTCGCCCTTTTCACTCGGCGGTATGCTTTTCGGTACTCTTCTGGGTATAGCTCTAATTGCTTTTCCCATTCTGTTGCGAATGTAGTCATTTTTCTATCTCCTTTTTGGTCGATTTCCTTCTTAAAAAAAAAGAAGTGCATTCCTGCTATGGATATGCACTTTTTTCTTACTTCATTACATATATAATCCGCCGTTAATGTTTAATTGTTGACCTGTGATATACGCACCGTCACGGCATAGGTATACTACACCTTTTGCAATTTCATCAGCTTGACCAAAACGTTTTTTCGGGATTTTTGCAACGATTTTTTGACGTACTTCTTCTGGTACTTCTGCTACCATTTCAGTATCAATAAATCCTGGGCAAATAGCATTTACAGTGACATTTGTTTTTGCAAGTTCTAACGCTAATGATTTTGTAAATCCTAACATACCCGCTTTTGCTGCTGAGTAGTTTGTTTGGCCAAATCCACCTGCTTGACCAATAATAGAAGAAATGCTAATAATTCTTCCTTCTTCTGCTTCCGTTATGTATGGAAGAACCGCACTTGTCGTATTAAATACGCTGCTTAAATTCACGTCAATTACGCGCTCCCAATCTTCACGATTTAACTTTTTGAATGTACGGTCTCTTGTAATACCAGCATTATTAACAAGAATATCAACTTTACCAAAATGATTCACAGTTTCTTCTACAAGTCGGTTTGCATCTTCTACTTTAGAAACATCCGCTTGCACTGCATAAACGTCATGTCCGTCTTTTCCTAATTCATTTACTAAATTTTCAGCTGCTTCTTTACTGCTATTATAGTTAATAACTACTTTCGCTCCCTCTTGTGCTAATGCTACTGTAATTGCTTTTCCAATTCCTTTTGCTCCACCTGTTACGATTGCTACTTTTCCATTTAATTGAACCATTTCTTTTCCCCCTTAAATGAATTTGTGAACGATTGTTATGAATCATTTTGGTACTCATACTATAGAGTCCATATATAATTATGTTTCGCTGTTTATACGTGAAAAGAGATTCTCCCTCTCTCTTTTATCTGTTATAAACAAGCGCTTTTATCATTTTTTATTTTCTGGTTTATTCGCAGGCTTTACCTCTTCTTTTACAGGTACTTGTAGTTTAGCTAGTACTGCATTTTGCTTTTCTAGCAATTCTAAAATTTGATCTACTTTTGTTTCAAGCGTACGAATATCTTGTTTTACTTTCGTTACATCACGCTTTAATGTAGGAGCTTGCCCTAAAGAATCTACTTTCTCCTCTAGAAACTCCTCAATGTTATCTACTTTATTTTCTAAGTTAATAACAAGCGTAGCCACTCTTGCGATATCCTCTTTCGTCGGCACATTTACTTGTTCTAAATAGTTTTTTGTCGTATCATTTAATGCTTTTTGATAAAACAAATTCAAATCTAGAACGCTGCCCATCCAAGCAGAATATTCTTCTGTTTTAATTGTTTCATTGAGCGCTTTTCCCCAAAATGTTTCGGTTTGTTCATAAGCATTTTTCCATGCTTGTAGTGGATCGAATTTTTGATCAATCACTTTACCTACACTCCCTTTTTCGTTTTTGAAACAATTCAACCTATTCACTATTTTCTAATATTCTGAATAAAACTTCAAGTCTATATTTTATTTTTTCTATTTTCTAACAAATGTGTTGACTTTAAAAACAGATAGGTGTAAATTGCACTTATAAGCAAAAAATTCCATCTAACTGATTCATGAGGTGATGCACAATCATGCTACAAAATGAACCAGAACAACGCGAAAGTTTGGAGAGCAACCAAGCGAAACAACCAAACTCCATGCCAAAAAACTTCTTAGTTCCCTTCTTACTTCTCTGTCTAAAAGACTGGAGTCTTCATGGTTACAAACTTATTCAAATGCTAATGGATATCGGCTTTTCTTCTGTTGACCAAGGTAATGTTTATAGAACACTACGCAAATTAGAAAAAGAAAACCTTATTTCTTCTACTTGGGATACAAGCGATGGAGGGCCGGCAAAAAGAATTTATTCTTTAACTGAATATGGAGAGCAATATTTAACAACATGTGCGACTTCTTTTGAACATTATCAAAATATGTTGCGAACGTTTTTCACGTTATACACCAATGCATTCTTTCCATTTTCTACTTCTCCAGAAAAGGATGAAAAGGATTCTTCATCTTCACCTGGTGGTACAGCAGAGTAATCTGCGTTCACAATATGCAAAAAAACATTTGGGGGTCAAACAATGGAAACTAAACCATACGAATTAGTCGATGCATTTTGGAAAAACTGGTCTCAATCACTTTCCCTTTTCTCTTCAGCTGGGAAGCAATTAGAGCAACTTACTTTAGAAACATTAAAACAACAACAAGACGCTTTGCATAAATTAACATCAGGAGTAGATGAACTAGAAAAAGAACTACAACAACTCACTGCTCAGTTCAATAACCAATATACAGATTACGTGAAACAATTAACTGGAAACTCCTTAAATGATCAAATTAACGAGTGGCAGGACAAATGGAAGGAACTTTCTGCTCATATGCATCAGCTTACTGTTTCTCCTACAAAAACATCATTGTCAATTCTTACCCAAACAAGCGGCCAATTTGAAGAAACAACAAAACAATTTATTGAGCAACAACAATTACAACGTGAAGAGGCTCAAAAACAGTTAGAGGGTTTTTTGGAAGAGTTCAAGTCAAAACAGTTGGAACTCGCAAAAAAGTTCGAGGAAAACTCAAAAAATCTATTTACTTCCATCAAGTAAGAAAAATGTGGGAGCTAACCGCAGCACAAACAAAACTCTTTCTTCCTCCTACTACATCAAGATGGCTAACATTTTTCGATATGGAAAAGAAGGAGGACAAAATGAATCCATTTCAAGAAGCACAAACTGTTCCGGAGCTTCGCTATGATGAGATTCAAGTCGGTGATCAAGCATCCCTTACAAAAACAATTACAGATGAAGATGTTATCAATTTTGCAAAATTGACTGGGGATGTGAATCCTATTCACATTTTAGATTCTTTTGCAAAAACGACAATGTTTAAAGAACGTATTGCTCACGGTATGCTCGTTTCGAGTTTTATTTCTACCATCCTTGGAACGAAACTCCCAGGCAAAAATACGATTTATTTATCCCAAAATGTTTCATTCCGTGCCCCTGTCAAAATCGGTGATACACTTCGCGTTGTGGCAGAGGTTATTAAGAAGCGTGATGATAAAAAAATCATTACGCTGCAAACAAACATATATAATCAATCAGATGATATTGTCGTGGAAGGAACAGCGACAATACTAAAAAAAGAGTAGCAAATTTGCTACTCTTTTTTCTATCCAAGAACTTCTAATCGCACCGATTACTTCCGCGTATGAGTACGTCGTTTCCACATAAAATAACGTTACCAGTTTAGATAAGAACTTAGCTGAACTGGACTACTCATAAGGATGTGTATCAACATGGTAAAAACAAACAAATTATTAGTTCCAGGTGCAGAACAAGCACTTGAACAATTTAAATATGAAATTGCACAAGAATTTGGTGTAAGCTTAGGATCTAATACAGCATCTCGTTCTAACGGTTCAGTTGGCGGTGAAGTAACAAAACGTCTTGTTGCTTTAGCTCAACAACAATTACGTGGATAATAATATAACATATGGCTTAGAGGCAGATATTCTCTGCCTCTTTCTATTTTCAACATACATAATGGTGCTTTTTCACATACTAATCAAAACGAAAGGAGCGATCTGTAAAATGAAACGGATTAATATTAGCATGAGCCCTCCCCGCGTTCTTACTTTGTCTTTTCTTGTATTATCAGTTGTCGGCACATGTTTATTAAAACTGCCCATTGCTACGACAACTTCCATTTCATGGCTCGATGCCTTATTTACAACCGTTTCCGCTTGTACTGTTACTGGGCTTGGTGTTGTAGATACTGGAAAAGTATTTACTTTGTTTGGACAATGTGTCATTTTAACGCTTATACAAGTTGGCGGGCTTGGCATTATGAGCTTTGCTGTCTTAATTGCGATTATGCTCGGAAGAAAAATCGGTCTTCAAAATCGAATTTTACTGCAACAAGCATTAAATCAAACGAATATCGGCGGCATCATCCGTCTTGCCAAAGCATTATTTTTATTCTCTTTTACAGTCGAATGTATCGCTACTATAATTCTTTCTTTTGAATGGGTACCAAAATATGGGGTTATGAAAGGGATCTATTATAGTTTTTTCCATTCAATCTCAGCCTTTAACAATGCTGGCTTTTCTGTGTGGAGCGATAATTTAATGTCCCATTCTCATAGCATTCTTGTCAATCTCGTCATTTCCTCTCTCATCATCTTAGGTGGAATTGGTTTTACAGTAATCGTAGACATAAAAAGAAAGAAAAACTTTAAAAACCTTACACTACATTCAAAACTTATGCTCTCTTCTACTCTAATCGTCAACATTATTGCTACCCTTTTTATTTTTATATTCGAGTTCCATAACTCCCTTTCTATGAGAGGTTTTACCCCATTTGAAGAAGGATTGGCCTCTTATTTTCAAGCAATTTCAACGCGAACTGCCGGGTTTAATACTGTTGATATTTCTACATTGTCAAAACCTTCTCTCCTATTAATGATGCTCCTTATGTTTATTGGTGCTGGTAGCGCTTCAACTGGTGGTGGGATTAAGTTAACAACATTTTTAATCATATTTTTTGGCGTATTTAAATTTTTACAAGAACAAGAGGATATTGTCGTATTTAAAAAATCCATTAAAGATACTCTCATTGTCAAATCATTAACCATTACTATTATTTCCATTTCATTTATCTTTTTTGCTATTTTAATTTTGAGTATTACTGAGCGAGTTCCTCTATTGATGAGTGCTTTCGAAGTATTTTCAGCATTTGGGACTGTTGGCCTCAGTATGAATTTAACACCCCACTTAACTATAATCGGAAAAGCTATTATTATCTTTATGATGTTTTTCGGGAAAATGGGTCCTTTAACATTGGCTTTTTCATTTGCTCGTAAAAAGAACCTGAAAATAAAATATCCGAATGAAGATATTTTAACAGGTTGACAACCGTATAAATTATCCATATAATGAGAATACAATAACATATCTCCAAAGGGGAGTAGCGTCCAAGAATATTTCTTGGAAACAAAGTCGTCATTACGTAGAACTTAGTTCTTCCGGCTTTGTTGGCATTTTTTATTACATATGTCTAGCAAGACCTTTGCCTATTAACGGCAGAGGTCTTTTTTTGTATTCACTTCCAGATTTTTCCAAAGTTAATAGGCAGGAGTATGGGGAAACTAAATAGTGGGGAAATTCTTCACTTATTTAGAACTTATAGAAATGAGAGGAGAATGTACATGGATGTATCATTATTATTGGAGTATGGTTGGGTATTACTCATCCTAATTGCACTTGAAGGGATTTTAGCGGCTGATAACGCTCTTGTTCTTGCAATTATGGTAAAACATTTACCAGAAGAAAAACGAAAGAAAGCACTATTTTATGGATTAGCGGGGGCATTTGTTTTCCGATTTGGATCGTTATTTATGATTTCGTTCTTAGTCGATGTATGGCAAGTGCAAGCAATCGGTGCCATCTACCTTATGTTTATCGCTGGTAATCACTTATTTAAAACATATGTTAAAAAGAATACAGATGAAGAAACAGAAGAAAAAGAAGCAAAGAAAAAACAAGAGAACTTTTGGTGGACTGTATTTAAAGTTGAGGTTGCTGATATCGCCTTCGCAGTTGATTCAATTTTAGCTGCTGTTGCACTAGCAATGACTTTACCAAAAACAGGATTAGGTACAATTGGTAGTCTTGATACTGGGCAATTCGCTGTTATCTTTGTAGGTGGACTTATCGGATTAATCATTATGCGATTTGCAGCAACTGCTTTCGTACAAATCTTAAAACGTAAACCAGGACTTGAAACCGCAGCATTCTTAATTGTAGGTTGGGTTGGTGTGAAGCTAGCAGTTTATACATTAGCACACCCTGCATTAAATGTAATTCCACATTCATTCCCAGAATCCACTCCGTGGAAGCTTACATTCTGGATTGTATTAGTCGGAATCGCAGTTGGTGGTTGGTTCTTCTCAAAAGAAGTAGAAGTAAAAGTAGAAAAGAATTTAGACGAAAAAGCGCTGTAATTACAGCGCTTTTTCTTTTTTCTTTCTTCCTCTCAATGTCCAGAAAAAATTACATTATACTACCTTTTGTAAACGTTTTCTTAATGTATGTATGTCCTTTTTGTGAAACATTGCACAAACTTATTGAAAGTGAGAACAATTCCATGTACTTTATTCATATAAGGAGTATTTATAGAAGATTTACTAAAGGAGCGTATTACTCATGCTAGAACAAGGACTAGATTATGTTGTCAAACTGGCTAAAAGCAAAAAGAAAATACTAGATACAAACCCAATGCAATATTTCATTCGTGCTGCACTTGCGGGTATTTATATCGGTTTTATTATTGTACTATGTTTTAAATTAGGTAACTTTTTTCACATTGCAGATTCACCAGCAACTTATTTAGCTGCTTCTATGTTTTTCGGGATTGCTCTCGTACTTATTATATATGGCGGTGCTGAATTGTTTACTGGGAACACAATGTACTTTACTGTAGCAACTTTAAGAAAAGAAACAACGATTTCTGATACACTACGTAACTGGGTTGCTTGTTATGCAGGTAACTTAGCCGGCGCGTTATTCTTTGCCTTACTATTTTACGCAACTGGAATTTTTGAAGCAATTGATCACGGTCACTTAATGAATAAAGTCGTTGAAGGAAAGATGAACACACCTACAATGCAGTTATTCTTTAAAGCCATTTTATGTAACTGGCTCGTATGTCTTGCTTGTTTCTTACCTTCTCAGGTTAAAGGTGACACAGCAAAAATAATAGTCATGATGCTACTTGTTTTCACATTCTTCTTATCTGGTTACGAACATAGTATTGCAAACTTATCACTCTTTGCTTTATCTTTAGTTTCACCGCATCCTGAGACAATTTCTTTTTCAGGTGCTATTCATAACTTAATTCCTGTTACAATCGGTAACATTATTGGCGGATCAGTATTTGTCGGTATGGTATACCACTACTTAACAAAGAAAACACCTGAAGTTCAACAGGAAGAAACTGAAATCGCAGTAGCTCAACAAGAAGAGATTATTCCTTTACAAGCACATATGAAACACTAAAAACTCCAAAGTTTTACTTTGGAGTTTTTAGCTTCCCACGTATTTAACAACAAGGTGAGGATTAATTTCTCCTTCTTCCTTTCCCTTATCCATTCTCTGTTTCATCTTGTGCATACCGATGACATCATTCGTATGAAGGTGAATTTCATTTACATATAATCCCTCTGTACAAAAAGCTTCTACAAAATCTAGTCCATTTTTTGCTCCCCAGCCCATATTATAATCAAGGGAAAGAATATTCACATCATAATCCCGAACCATTTGCAAGGCACATTCTACTGTAGTTGCGGACACATACCCGAACGGGCAACTTCTTTGATCATCCATATATACGTTCATTTTCGATTCCCTCTCTAATTTGAATAAACAGCTAATACATAGCACATTGCCCCAAGACTAATAAAAGGACCAAATGGAATTGGCTTTCGTACTTCTATACGTTTTAATCCGATACCAATCCCGAAAAAACAAAGACTAAAACAAGATGCTAAAAATAAAACGATAAAAACTCCCTTCACTCCTACTATAAAACCAAGTAACGAAAGTAGTTTTATATCTCCTCCGCCAAGCCCTTCTGGATATATCTTTTGCATGCAATATAACAAAAGGAATATAACACCACTGCCAACTATACTATCTGTCCAAGTAACTAATTGTACAAAAACACTTTCGAGAATGAGTAAAACCGCAAACGAAATTAAAATACAATCAGGAATTAACATATATAAGTAATCTGTAACTGAAATAATAAGAAGTAGCGAAAAAAGGGATAAAATGATAATAAGTTCTCGTTCTATTCCAATCATATACACGGTAAGAAGAAATATACTTCCTGTTATACATTCAAATGCTACATATATAATTGGAATTTTCCTCTTACAATTCGTACAACAGCCTCTTTGTATATAAAATGAAATGATGGGGATTAGTTCTTTTGGCCTTAGCACATATTTGCAATAATAACAATGTGAACGCGGGGTAATAATAGACGCACCTAATGGAACCCTCACCGCAACTAACATAAAAAAAGAACCAAACACCATCCCTGCTAACAGTGCATATAAATAAGTGAACATCCCTTCCTCTCCTTTCCCAAAAAACATAGCAAAAAAAGGAGAGAACTTCTACTTCATATTATCCTTTATTCTACTAAAAAAGCAGGCCATTTTCCGGCCTGCTTTCCCCTCTTTTATACGATGAAATATACTGCTTTTAATGGTCCATGTACTCCGACAACAAGATTCATCTCAATGTCAGCCGAGTTACTTGGCCCTGTAATAAAGTTAATACAAGATGCCGCTGTCTCCCCATTTTCTACGCGTGAGTTCATATCCTGAACTGCTTGTGTAATACGAGGCACAAGTGTTTCACGTGGAATAATAGCAAAATATACAGTCGGTAAAAAGTGTAAAGAACGTCCCTGCCCTTTATGACTTTGTACAACAATTGTACCAGATTCGGCTAATGTATAATCACTAAATGCAATACCAATATTCGCTTTTTCAGCTAAACGCATATTTTCGTCTTTTCTCTCTGGATCCCATACGTTTACTTCAACGTCTCGCTTTGGAAGTTCTTCTTTAAATAAAGATGTTAAACCATATGCATCAAAACGATCATCTGCTGATAATAAAATAGGTCCCCCGCCGTTTTCCATGATTACTTTTTGAAGGTCTTCACCTAAACGGTCATTTGTCGTTTCTACTACAGTTGTATGAATGTTTGTACATTGCTTTTTAAACACTTCTAGTAATTCTTCTTGTGAATAATCTTTTAACGTTTCTATATTCACATTACTTTTCCATACTGGACGCTCTACACCTTCTGTTTTACGTGCGCGCCCAAGTTCTTTTGCAATGTTATCTAGAAAGGCATCACGGTTTTGAATTAATCCTGTCATTATTTATCCCCGCCTTTCTTATGATCTTTATACCAATCACGGAATCGTTCTTTACTTGGAGCTGGGAATTCACGAATATCCGTCCAGTTTTTAAGTGGTCCAACACCTTTTGATACACGATTACCAGATGTAAATGGACTCATTGCCGCTGGTGCCATTTTTGAACCCATTTTATATAAAGCAGCTGAAGAAGCACCCATACTAAACATTTTCATCGCTAGTTTTTCTGCAAGTGGTGCACGACCTTCTTGCTCAACGATGACTTGACGATGTTTTAATAATAAATCATGCAATGGAATTTTTACCGGACAAGCTTCTGTACATGCTCCGCATAAACTAGATGCATAAGGAAGCTCTTTGTAATCATCATATCCACCTAGAAGCGGTGTTAATACCGCACCGATTGGTCCTGAGTAAATCGATCCATATGAATGTCCACCAACGTGACGATATACGGGACATACGTTAACACAAGCAGCGCAACGAATACATTGTAATACGGAACGGAATTCAGATCCAAGAATTTGAGAGCGACCATTATCAACAACCACTAAATGGAATTCTTCAGGTCCATCAACTTCCTCTTCTTGAATTGGTCCTGCTACTGTTACATAACTTGTTAATTTTTGACCTACTGCACTACGACATAGTAAACCAACTAAAACATCTAATTCTTCCATTGTCGGAACCATACGTTCCATACCCATTACCGCAATTTGTGTTTTAGGAATTGACATAACAAGATCTGCATTACCTTCATTCGTTACTAAACAAAGAGATCCAGTATTTGCAACAGCAAAGTTACAACCAGTTACACCAATTTCTGCATCCATAAATTTCTCACGAAGTTGTTTACGAACAAACTTTGTCATTTCATATGGGTCATCAGAATTTTCATAGCCTAGCTTTTCTTTAAATACATCGCGAATTTGCGTTCTATTTTTATGAAGTGCAGGTGCAATAATATGTGAAGGTGGATCGTTATCTACTTGCAAAATATACTCTCCTAAGTCACTCTCTAACACTTCACAGCCAATCTCTTCAAGCGCATGGTTCATACTAATTTCTTCTGTTACCATCGACTTTGATTTTACTACTTTTTTCGCTTGTTTCTTTTTAGCAACGTCTTGAATATACTTTGCAGCTTCCTCTTTCGTCTTCGCAAAGTACACGTGTCCGCCTCTTTTTGATACATTTTCACTTAACTGCATTAAGTAATAATCCAGATTTTCTAACGTATGTTGACGAATTTGTTCACCTAGTTCACGCCACTCTTCCCAGTTTCCTAATTCATCTGCAGCTTTTAAGCGATTCGTATATAAACGCGTTTGTGCAGAAGATACTGCTCCGCGCATAAACGAATCTTGAATTCCATCACCAACGCGATCATTAAATTTTTTCTCACTGATTTTCATAGACATAGCTTATGTTCCCCCTTCATGAGCGACTATTCAGTACCTCAGCAATATGCATTACTTTTACTTCTTTTCCTAAACGCTCAATACGTCCGCCAATGTTTAACAAACACCCACAATCTGCACCGATTAAATAATCTGCACCTGTTTCCATGACACTATCTACTTTTTCGTCTACCATTTGCTCAGAAATTGGAGTCATCTTAACTGAAAACGTTCCCCCAAACCCGCAACAATTTTGCACGTTTGGCAAATCTCTCACAGTTAATCCTTTTACATTTGATAATAAAATTCCTGGTGCTTCTTTTACTCCAAGCATACGCGTCATATGACATGATTTATGAATAGTAGCTATCCCTGGTAAACTTGCACCAACATCTGTAACTTTTAAAACATCTACAATAAACTGTGTAAATTCATAAGTTTTATCAGCAACTTTTTGTGCACGTTTAGCCCACTTTGGATCATCTTTGAAAACATGCGGATACTCATGAAACATTGTCGCACAAGAACCAGATGGCGTAACAATATATTCTGCATCTTCGAAAGTTTCAATCATATGTTTCATCGCTTCTTTTGCTGCTTCTACATGGCCGCTATTATAAGCAGGCTGACCACAACAAACTTGCGCTTCTGGAAATTCAATTTCACAACCTAAACGCTCCAACACTTCAACTGTTGCTTTGCCGACATTTGTTTCAAACATATCGACTAAACAAGTAACAAATAAAGTAACTTTCATAACTATTACTCCCCCTTTTTACAACTTCACCAACAAACATATGGTCATCAGATGACTCAGTAGAGAAGAAATAGGCTCAACCATGGCCTATCCTCTCCCTCTTCTAAAGAAAACGCTTACTTAATCTTTCTCTATTTTATCAGAAAATTAAATTTTTAAAAGATTAAATTACGAATTTATATCGTTTTTACCTGTGACAATATGTTCTACATTTGTTAAATGATCTAGCATTGCTTGCTGCGCTAATTCTACATCTTGTTTTAACACCGCATCATATATAACTTGATGCTCTTCTATAAGTCGTTCTGATGTCGTTTGTTCACCATATAAAATAATGCGTCTTGATTCACCAATTGTTTCAGCAATCATCTCTGAAACATGATTCATGAGTTCAAGCAAAATGTTATTATGCGAAGACTCTGCAATTCCCATATGAAATTGAAAATCGGCTTTTTCGCCAGCCTTTTCATCTCCAATGCTCTTTGCCATTTCATCTAACCAATGTTTCATATTTTGTAAATTATCTTCCGTACGTTTTGCCGCCGCTACTCGAACTGCCCCCACTTCAAGCACCTTTCGTACTTCTAATAAATTCAAAATATCTTCTTTCTTCATTAATAATCTATTGTTTAATGATTTCGTTAATGAAGAAGAATCGAAGTTCTTCACATATGTACCTTCTCCTTGTTTCATCTCAATTAAGCCCATCGCTCTTAGCGCACTTAGCGCTTCACGAACAGCAGATCTGCCAACTTGAAACTGCTCAGCTAATTGATGCACAGGGAGTAGTTTGTCACCAGGTTTTAACGTACCATTTTTAATCATTGTTAAAATAGCTTCAGATACTTCTTCGTAAATTTTTTTCGGTTTAATAGATTTGTACTCCAGTTAAATCACCTCAGTATCTTCCAAACAACAATTGAAACGATTTATAAGAACTTTGCATCATAACTATTTTAGACCGAATTGATAAGAAGTACAAATGTTTTGTTCATAAAATAGTCAAATTTTCGATATTTATTACATATTAATTTATATTTTACGTGTAAAGTGAAACTTTAATCAGTGGGGGTTTTGTTCATCGCCCACTGATTATTAGCCCTCACGAATCGGACTTTTACGGGCAGCAGGGCCTCCACCTAACTTCTTTGCTTCCGTTGAATTTTGAGGTGAGGGTCTTACTGCCCGGCGAATAGCGGGATAAATATTTTCTTCAATATAAAGAACATGTCCTAAAAATTAGAACATGCTCCCCTCATCCTGTACATTCAGTTTAATAATAACCGTTGTTCCCTTATCTTTTTCACTTTCAATTTTCCACTGTCCACCATGTATATGAACAATTTGTTTCACAATAGCAAGGCCTAAACCTGTTCCACCGTGTTGACGACTTCTCGCTTTATCAACTCGGTAAAAGCGTTCTCCAAGATTCTCCAAATGTTCTATATCAATACCAATTCCTGTATCTTTTATTTTTAATTCACAGTAATCATCGATTTGCTCTAAAGTTATAACGATATTTCCTTTTTGATTTGTATACCGTATCGCATTATCTAACACATTATGAAGCACTTGTTGCATACGATCTTCATCAATCATGACAATGACCTCTGGATTTAAATTAGTTGAAATATGAATTTCCTTTTCTATAAACTTAATCTCATACGTATCTAATACGTCTTCAATCAGCTGTGAAAGAACGATAGGTTGCTTCTTTAACGGAAAGTGCTCACCTTCTAATTGTGCTAAGTCTAACAAGTCATGAACGAGACGCTGCATACGACCTGCTTCTTTATGAATTAGCTGCGTTACTTTTTCCTGCTGCGGTCCCTTTGCAACACCATCTAAAATAGCCTCGCTATACCCTTTTATATAACTAAGTGGTGTTCTAAGTTCATGCGAAACATTTGCTAAAAATTCCTTACGCTTTACATCTTCTGTTTCTAATGAATTTGCCATTTTATTAAATGCTTTTCCTAATCGTCCAATTTCATCCTCTGAAGAAACTGTAATCCGCTCCGAAAAATCTCCCGTAGCCAAATGATTTGCAACCCGCTCCATTTGCGAAAGTGGCTTCGTAATTGCAATTATAATTTTCCTTCCAACCCATATCGTAATTAAAATCATAGCAATTGCTAACGGTGCTAAAATAAGACCCATATCATAGATTAAATCTTTTATACTTTTTAAAGGAATATACGAATAGACAATTCCGACTAATTTTTTATTTTCCAATACAGGGATGACAACCCCCATAATATTACGGTCAAAATGTTCTTCATATCCTATTTTTGTCACAGTTTTCCCGTCTAATAGCGTTTGCCTATCTCCTTCACTTATAAGAGAATGATGATGCACATCAAAAGGCAAACATGCGCTTAAATCACGCGGATTAGACACGAAAATAACGTCTGAACTAGATATTTGATCAAACGATCTTACTTTCTCTTCAAAAGTTGATATTCCTTCACGCTTATCATATTGAGCAGCAAGACTTTTTCCTTCCATTACTAACGAAGCTTTTAAATTATCAACGTATAATTTTTCATACGAGTATAAAGATACGAAATAAAGAAAGGACACTGTTACACATACTGCACATACTACTGTAAGCCAAAGTTTTTGTACCATCGTAAACATACGTTACACCTCAAATTTATAGCCTACACCCCAAACAGTTTGAATGTAGTTTCCACTTTCTCCAAGCTTCAAGCGCATCGTTTTCACATGCGTATCTACCGTTCTTGTACTTCCGGCATAATCATATCCCCATACCTTTTCAAGTAATTGCTCCCGGCTAAATACTTGTCCTATATGTTGGCAAAGAAAATATAATAAATCAAACTCTTTTACAGTAAGAGAAATCGACTCACCATCCGCCTCTATTCGTCTACTTTTTTCATTGATAAGAATTGGTCCAAATTGAATCTCTTCTTGCTGTTCTTGCTTTGTATATCTTCTTAGCACAGCTTCCATACGGGCAACCAATTCACCAGGACTAAACGGTTTTACAATATAGTCATCTGCTCCCATACGTAAGCCGTTCACCCTATTCCACTCTTCACCTTTTGCCGTTAAAAATATAATCGGCACATCTGACGTTTTTCTAATTTCTTTACAAACTGAAAGTCCATCCATTTCTGGCATCATTATATCTAATACAACGAAATCATAATGATCCGTTTCTAGTTTTTTAAGAGCCTCTTTTCCATTCTCAGCTTCTCCCCACTCATATCCAAAGTTATCCAAATACATTCCAACAAGCTGTCTCATATCACTTTCATCATCTACAACTAGCACTCTATATTTATTCATTGTCCTTCCCTTCCCTCTCTATGAGTTGAAACGGTCCTTTTCCGACTTTAATTGTTTGTTTTATTTTCAAATTCTTCATATCTATAACGCACACTTCATCACTATCATAACTGGCTACATACCCTTCTGCTCCGCTCTCAAAAAATGCAAATGGATTCGACCCTACTTCTACAGAAGCTATTTCTTTATATGTTCTAATATCAAACTTTCTAAGTGTATTCGACCCATGACTGAGTGCATATACGTACTTACTATCCCTCGTTATATTCACAGGCATAAATGGAGCGTGTAAAGAACGCACCATTTCTCCACTCTGTAAAGAATACACTAACACTTTCTCATTTACTTGATTTCCATCACCATGTCCGCCAATCCATATTTCTTTCCCATCAGGACTAATCGTCGCTCCTGTTGATGCTGGCGGAATCATAAAGGATTGAATAACTTCTTTTTTCTTCGTATCAATTGTCGTTAGTTTCGTATCATAAAAGTTTAGTACAGATAACCGATTCTGATACTCTACCATCGTTATAGGCCCTTTTCCTGTTGAAACATTTCCTGTCTCTTTCCCATTTATCGTAAAGAACCTTACCTTTTGAACATTTTGATCAGCAGCAAATAATTGTTTTTTATCTGCTGATACGACCACATTTACAATGCCCTTTCCAGTTTTATATTTTCCCACTTGCCTTCCTTCCGCTAGTGAATATACATACATATATTCTAATTGCTTACCGTATACAAGTATTTCATCGCCATTTGGAAGCAGTGTGATTCCGGCCATTGGCTCATTTAGTTCCCATGTCGTAATTAACTTTTTATCTTTTTTATCAATAAAACTAATGCTGCCTTCTTTTATATTCGTAGTTATAATAACATTTTTATCTTTAGCAATTGGTGTATATGAACTTCCTTGACACCCTACTAGTAGAAATAAAAAACAGAGAAGAAAAACATACTTTCTCAAAAGATTCCCTCCATCTTCGGATGATTTCGTTATAATTGTAAAATAACAAATAAATGTGTGGAAAGTGTGAAATTTCCCTTTCTTACTCAATTTACATATATAATGTACAACAAATAGAATTTGAGGTGTGTCAATTATGCTATTTCCTGATTTAGCGAATAAAATTGTACGAGAAGTACGCAGACTAATTACAGAAAATATTATTATCATTAATATAGAAGGCGTTATTATCGCAAGTACAGATACAGAAAGAATTGGTCAATTTCATGAAGGTGCACTCCGCTGCGCCAAACAAAAGAAAACCGTCATCATTACAAAAGAAGATGAAAGGCGATTGCAAGGTGTAAAGGCTGGGATGAATCTTCCTTTATTATTTCATGATGAAGTAATTGGTGTCATTGGGATTACAGGAGAACCTGAAAATATTTCACGCTACGGAGAAATATTGCGTAAGATGACCGAATTATTAATTCATGAAAACTACTTTTTAGAGCAACTAGAACTTGAGCACCGTTCTTATGAAGCTTTTGTCTTTGATTGGCTTCAAAATACAGAGTGGTCCCCGAGTTTTCTTGATCGCGCCAAAACACTTGGCATTGATTTATATAAGAAAAAACAACTTATTTTGTTTTCTATTGGCAAAAATGACACGATGCTCCAGCGTAAAATATGGCAACACATACGTAATATTTTAACAAAAGAGCATCTATTTGTTCGTTGGGGAAATGATCGTTTTATTTTATTTACAGCAACGAGCTCCAAAGAGCAAACTTATCAATTTTTAAAACGGTTAAAACACGACTGCGAAACTTTATTTTCTATTTCTTTATATATCGGGATTGGACAAACAGTTACCTCAAACAATATGAACATATGTTACGAACAAGCATTACGCGCTCTTTCTGTATCATTGGAAACGAAAAAAATTGTATTTAATGAAGATTTACGTTTAGAAATGTGTTTACAAGATATTTCTGCCGAAACGCGTGAACAATTTCTAGAGCGTACCATCGAAAACTTATTATCATTTCCTGAGCTTATGCATACTTTGCGCTTATTTATCGATTATAACCAATCTTATAAACAGACGGCTAAACAATTACATATACACATTAACACATTACATTACAGGCTAAAAAAGATTGAAGAACATACAGGACTTGATCCAAAACAATTCAAAGACTTAAACGTTTTATACTTCGCACTCCTCCTATTAGATGATCATACAAAAAAGAACGATAAAACAGATTAATCTTTAGATGATTATACATAGAAAGAATCCCTCGACTTTTTTATCATTATAATGAAAGCACTGTTACCACGTTGTTTATTATAACTAAACACGTTAACAGTTTGAGGGGGATTTCCAATGTTAGAAAAACAAATTATTCATTCATTCGTATCTATTGTTGGCGAAGATAATGTAGATACATCCAATATGGGGCGTTTAACTTATAGTTATGATGCCACTCCAAACTTCCAAGCAATGCCTGATGCAGTCATTGCTCCTCGTAATACAAATGAAGTAGCTGAAGTGTTAAAGGTATGTAACACTCACAAAATTCCTGTGTATGTGCGCGGGTCTGGAACAAATCTTTGCGCAGGAACATGTCCACTTGAAGGCGGTATCGTCCTTATTTTCCGCCATATGAACAATATTTTAGAAATTGATGAAGAAAACTTAACAATTACTGTACAAGCTGGTGTCATTACACTTGATATTATTAAAGCGGTAGAAGAAAAAGGTTTATTTTATCCACCAGATCCAAGCTCGATGAAAATTTCTACAATCGGCGGTAATATTAATGAAAACTCAGGTGGATTACGCGGTTTGAAATACGGCGTAACACGTGATTATGTAATGGGGCTTGAACTTGTCTTACCAAATGGCGATATTATTCGCACTGGTGGTAAATTAGCAAAAGATGTAGCTGGTTACGATTTAACTCGTTTATTTATCGGTTCTGAAGGAACACTTGGCGTGGTAACAGAAGCTATATTAAAACTTGTTCCTATGCCTGAAACAAAGAAAACAATGCTTGCACTATATGAAGATATTAATGAAGCTGCACGTGCTGTTTCTTCTATTATTGCAAATAAAATCATTCCAGCAACACTGGAGTTTTTAGACCAACCGACAATTGAAGTAGTAGAAGAGTTTGCGCAAATCGGTTTACCTACAGATGTAAAAGCAATTTTATTAATTGAACAAGACGGCCCTCCCGAAGTAGTCAATCGAGATATTGAAAACATGGCTAATGTTTGCCGCTCTATGAATGCAGTTGATGTTCGCATTGCAAAAGACGAAACAGAAGCAGATGCGCTTCGTACCGCTCGCCGTAGTGCTCTATCAGCGCTCGCACGATTAAAACCTACTACAATATTAGAAGATGCGACTGTACCACGTTCACAAATCGCTCCGATGGTTGAAGCTATTAATGCCATTGCAAAAAAATATAATATTCCTATTTGTACGTTTGGACACGCTGGTGATGGTAATTTACATCCAACTTGTATGACAGACGCTCGTAATGCAGAAGAAATGCACCGAGCTGAACAAGCTTTTGCTGAAATATTTGCGAAAGCAATTGAACTTGGTGGCACAATTACTGGTGAACATGGTGTTGGTGCAATGAAAGCTCCATATTTAGAAATGAAATTAGGTAAAGAAGGTATTGCAGCTATGCAAGGAATAAAGCAAGCTTTCGATCCAAATAACATTATGAATCCTGGAAAAATGTTCGCGAAAGACACTCGAAAAAGAGTGGTGGTTGAGCAATGACCACATTAAATAAAGAAAATATTCAAAAAGAATTTAAAGAACGATTAAGTGAAGATGAATTACTAAACTGTATGCGATGCGGTTTTTGTTTACCTACTTGTCCTACCTACATTCAATCCGGATATAAAGAGTCACATTCACCACGCGGACGTATCGCATTAATGAAAGCAGTCGTTGATGGTTTAATCGAACCAGATGAAGATGTTGAACATACATTAAACGTTTGTCTTGGTTGCCGTGCTTGTGAACCTGTTTGTCCATCTGGTGTAAATTATGGACATTTATTAGAAGAAGCTCGTGATATTATTAATCAAAATAAAAAATTCTCAGTGCCAGTAAAAGCTGTTCGAAAAGTCGTTTTTGAAGGATTATTCCCCCATCAAAATCGAATGAGAACATTAACTGGACTAATCGGATTTTATCAACGTTCTGGTTTACAAACGCTAACACATAAAACAGGGATTATGAAGTTATTCCCTGAAACACTTGCAACGATGGATCTCGTTTTACCAAAAGTCCCTAAAATGAAAGCCATGAAAGATCGTCCTTCATTTTTACCTGCAGAAAGTACAAAGAAAAAACAAGTTGCATTCTTCACAGGCTGCTTAATGGATACGATGTTTTTAGAAACAAATAACGCAACGATGAAACTTCTTCAATTAGCTGGTTGTGATATCGTTATTCCAAAAACACAAAGTTGCTGCGGTGCATTGCATGGACATGCTGGTGAAAAGAGTGGAGCAAAAGAATTAGCAAAGCGAAATATAAAAGCATTCGAAGATTTAAACATCGACTATATTATTACGAATGCAGGTGGTTGCGGGGCTTATCTCGTAGACTATGATTATCTTTTAAAAGATGATCCGGATTGGGCTGAACGTGCTAAGCAGTTTGTTTCTAAAATTAAAGATATTACTGCTATACTAGTAGAACTAGACTTCCATAAGCGAACTGACTTACGACTCACGCCGCAAGTTATTACGTATCAAGACTCTTGTCATTTACGCAATGTTATGCGCACATCTTCTGAACCTCGTATGTTACTAGAGGCTATCCAAGGTGCAACATATCGAGAAATGAAAGATGCCGACCGCTGCTGTGGCTCTGCTGGTATTTACAATATTGTTCATTCAGAGTTATCAATGGAATTTCTAGATTACAAAATGGACCGTGTGCATGAAACAGAAGCAGCAACCATTGTTACTGCAAATCCAGGTTGTTTATTACAAATGAAATTGGGTATTGAGCGAGAAGGGCTTTCTCATAAAATGAGAGGAATTCACATTGTGGATTTATTATTAGAAGCAATTGAAACTAACTCGTAATAACTCGTAACATACGTAATAATAGGAAAACGGCTATCTCCTTCGTCTATGTAAAGAGATAGCCGCTTTTTTGTCTGCTACAACATTAAAAATATGTTACTTTATTATAAAAAAGAACAACAGAAACATTACAGTTTTGTAAAAATCAATCCATTATATTCCTCAAAAAAACGTTCAAACCATTGATACAATAGGATTCTTCATTTTCTATTTAGGTAACTTTATCCAAAAACCCCCTCTTAAAACCAAGTATAAAAACACTATAAATTCCTTTTATACTCTATATTTCTCTTATTTTTGCTCCCTTCTTCTCTTAGGATAAATTAGGTAATTTTAAAGTCTATGAATTTTTTTCCATCTTTTTTCTCGCAAATTGTATGCTACGATGAATTTGTCAGTCAGACAGGCTGTCAAAAACAAATCGTGTGAAAACAAATTAAAACTTTATATAGGGGGACACACATCATGAAAAAGCGTGTTTTATTATCTGTAGCTGCTGCAACAGCTCTTACTTTAGGAGTATCTTCTCTAGATGCACAAGCTGCAACAGTACAACCATCTAACATAAAGGTTCAAAATATTCAGCATTCAAAAGTAATGATGAAACAAATGAGCCAACAAGAATTACAAGCATTCTTACAATCTATGGGAGTTGAATCGTTAGCACAATGGCAACAAGGAAACTTCCAACCAAACTGCTTCATTCCTGGTCAACAACCTACTGAAAATGTTGTAACTGAGCAACCAACAGCTAAGCCAGAAACTCAAAAGCCAGTTGAGCAAAAACCTGCCGAGCAAAAGCCTGCTGAAGAAGTTCAAAAACCAGAAACTCAAAAGCCTGCTGAAAACAACAATACTCAAAAACCTGCTGAACAAAAACCAGCTGAGCAAAAGCCTGCTGAAGAAGCAAAATCTTTAAGCGAGTTTGAACAACGTGTTGTTGAATTAACAAACGCTGAGCGTGCAAAACAAGGCTTACCAGCACTAAAAATCGATACTGAATTAAGCAAAGTAGCACGTATTAAGTCTGAAGATATGCAAAAAAACAACTACTTTGATCATAACAGCCCTACATACGGGTCTCCGTTTGACATGATGAAGAAATTTGGTATTTCTTATACATCTGCAGGTGAAAACATCGCTCAAGGTCAACGTACACCTGAAGAAGTAGTACAAGCTTGGATGAACAGCGCTGGACACCGTGCAAACATCTTAAATAACGGCTTCACTCACATCGGTGTTGGTTATGTAGAAAGCGGCAACTACTGGACACAACAATTTATTACGAAGTAAATAGATTAAAAGAGTCTTCTCATAATGAGAAGACTCTTTTTTAAGTTCCATAGCTTTCTATTATGTATGAATAGAAAATATATAACATAAACAACATAGATCCACAGCTTATTACACTAAGCAATACATAAAATCCCCACTCTAAGTTCAAAAACAATGAAAACAATATGCCACATGCCATCACTTGAAAAATCCGTCTACTCACTAAACAAATTTTTTGTAATTTAATTGGATCTTTTTCTTTTTCTTTGCCTTTTATTTTCTTAAATTCTTTACTCAGCATAAAAAGAAACATACTAATCCCAATCGTTAATCCTGTTTGAAAGGATATCAAATCCCCAAAATTAATAAAGAGGATAAGCGTATGAATAAACAACATAAATAACGTAATTTTCTTTATAAATCCGCCTATAATACCATGCTCTCTTTCATTAAACTTAAATATATTATGTGAAATAATATACAAAAATCCATATGAAAAAATAATAAAACAGGGAATAAATGCTACAACGACTTGTTTACTCATAAACTCGTTTGGCTGACCATTTACATTCCAATGTACTGCCATACGATTTGGTAAATAGGGATAGAGAAATAGAGTAAGTAAAAGACAAGCGAAAAATATTCCCAGTACATACTTATATTTAATCAAGTGATTCTCACCTCTCTTTTCTCTTAACGGCTTCGCTTCTTTTAGAGAAATCCCTGCAAAAATCTACTTTTTTCAAGTTAAAACTTATACTTTACGCATTTTCTTTTTGAAATTCTTTTATTTTATTATTTAACTTTGTAGGAAACGGCACATCAACTTCAATCGCTTCTTTCGTAATTGGATGCAAGAAATGTATCTTCATCGCATGCAATGCTTGACTGGACATATATTTTGTTTGTCCACCATATAATACATCCCCAACTAATGGATTACCATTATGACTCATATGAACACGAATTTGATGTGTTCTACCCGTTTCTAATTGTAACGTTACGAGAGTCGTGTTTTGCTTCTTAAAATACTTTTCTACTTTATAATATGTGATAGCTTGGTCACCTTTTGGAGAAATACGACGCCTTGTAGCATGATGGCGATCCCTTCCGATAGCAGCATCAATCTTTCCTTGTTTCTTCTTTACTTTCCCTTCAACGAGCGCTGCGTACGTTCTTTTAATTTTTCTTTCCATTAATAAGCGATCCATAATTGAACCAGCAATTCTATGCTTAGCAAACACGACACCACCTGTCGTATCTTTATCTAAACGATGAATATGACGCACCTTCGTCTCTAAACCTTGCATTTGAAAATGAAAAGCAACAAGATTTGCAAGCGTCCCGGTTCCACCTTTTTCAGCAGGGTGTGTGTCCATTTGCTCTGGTTTATTTACGATAAGTACGTGATCATCTTCGTATACTACATGTAATTCACCATATTCTGGATCTACACCGTACTCTTCCTCCGCAAACATATGGACTTGTAACTTATCGTTCTCTTTTAAAAGCTCATTCCATCTTCTTTGTTCCCCGTTAACCGTAACACCTTTTTCCATACGAAGCTGATGTAATAGCTTTTTCGGTATTTCCCATTCTACTTTTAATACCGATTCAATACTTATACCATTCCATTTAGCTGGAACGGTAATTTCACACCATTCACCCTTTTTCTTTGTTTCCATACTGTTTATCACCTTATTTCTATTGATTCTCTCATTGTAACGGAAAACACACTTTGATGCACCGTCAAAAATAGAGGACAGTCTTATAATAGACTGCCCCTCAAGCTCTAAGTCTTTTCATTTCTAACAATACTTCTTCAGCTTTTTGTTCATACGATAAATCCTTAAAGAAATCCGCCAACCTTTTATAATCATTGTAAGCATCTAATAAATCGTCCATCTTTTCTATTTTCATCACTTGTTGTTTTTGTTTCATTTTTACTGGATAGCGATAACCTGATACTTCTTGTATTTTGTAATACTCATCCTCTACTTGAACGACCTTTACAAGTTCTTCCTCTTCTGCATCCATCGTATACCCGTCAAATTCTCTAAGTAGTTCATAAATGATATGAGTCCATTCATCTTTTGGATAAAATCCTTTTTCTAACCGATAACCGACAATGCGATACATATGCCCATCGTTCTCGGCAAACTGTACTGTATCATTTAACTTAAACTTAAAATAACGAAACATTGCCTTCACCTACTTATTATGTAATGTTCTTATCACATACTATTTGCAAAATGTAGGCTTTGCTATTCATAAAAAATGCTCATCATATTGATGAGCATTTTTTACGATGATTTTTCTCGTTTTTTTCGAAATGGTAACCACCAGTTCCAGTCTCCAAATAACTTCATTAAGCTTGGTACGAGCATAAGACGAATAATTGTTGCATCAAGAAATATTGCTAATGCAACGCCAAGACCCATCTGCTTTACTGGTAAAATATCAGTAAATGCGAATGCACCAGTTACAACAATCATTATTAAAGCAGCTGATGTAATGATTCTACTTGTTGAAACGAGCCCTTCTAACGTTGCTTGATCGTTATCTCCTGTTTCTTCATAGAGCTCATGAATACGTGAAATAAGAAATACTTCATAATCCATACTAAGCCCAAATACGAGGCCAAAAATGAAGATTGGTAAGACAAACAGAACCGGACTTGCTTCTAAACCGAAATGACCACCTTCAAATAACCAAACAACAATTCCAATGGTTGCACTTAAACTAAGTATATTCATAACAATTGCCTTAATTGGAATGAGTATAGATCGGAATGCAAATAATAATATAACAAAGGTCGATCCAAATATAACAGACATACCAATTACAACTTTATCTTTAATTTCATCTTCTAATTCTTGTTGAAACGTCGTCATTCCGCCTAGATAATACGTAACATCCGTTTCTTTATAGTTCTTTTTAAAGTCACGTACCCACTGTTTTGCAGTCTCTGTACGTGGTTTTGTTTTCAAAAATATTTCTATCGTCGTCTTATTCCCTTGCGTGTATGCTTCAAATACAGGAGTTAGTTTCGCTGATTCTGGCGACTGCAACATTCCAACAACTTGATCTGCTTTCATTCCAGTTAACCCGTCGTATAAACTTCTTACTTCATGTACTTTCTTATCACCTTTTAACTTTTGAACGACTTCTTCTATCTTTTGTAGACTTTCTTTTTCTTTCATATCTTTTTTCGTCTCTACAACTAACGTAACATCAGCGTGTGTTTTGACAGTTTCATTAAATGCTTCTTCATACTTTTCATATGCAATCCTTGTATCACTCTTTTCAGGTAAAGCTTCAACACCAGGGAACTGCAAATTAGCTGTACGTAACGGTAATAAGCAAATAACAATAAATGTTGTAACAACAATAATCATTGCAATTGGATGTTTCATCACAAATTTTGCAAATTTACGCCATGCTTTTGCCGGCGTATGTGCTACTTGATTCTTTTTTAATATTCTTTTACCGATTAACGATAATAGTGCTGGAAGAAGTGTGAGTGAGAATAAAATACTCATAATGACAACAATCATTCCGCTAATCGCGACAGATTGAATATAATCTATCTTAAAGAAAAACAAACCGGATAACCCAACAAATACGCATAATCCTGAAAATACAATCGCACGTCCTGCCGTTTGATATGTAATTGCTATCGCTTCTTTTACCGTTCGTTTAGTAACTTCCTCTCGAAAACGGTTCACAAATAATAGCGCAAAATCAATAGATAATGCAAGTCCAATCATCGGTGCAACGTTTAACACGAAAATAGATAGTTCTTTATCAACACCGATGAAATACAATATACCCATCGTACTAATAACACTAAGCGCCCCATTCAAAATCGGTAAAATTGATGCCAAAAGACTACCAAACGAAAATAGTAATACAAGAAACGCAATTGGTAATCCAATCATCTCTGCTACTTTTAAATCATTTTGCGTTCTTTCATTAATCTCTTTATTAATTTTCGGAAACCCTGTAGGTGTTACTTTTAATGCTATATTACTTTCTTTCTCAATCTCATCAGCAAATTGTAATGTCTTTTCCATTCGTTCCTTATTTGTTTTCCCGGAAAATAAAATTGTCGCATAGCCGATGTCATCTTGTAGCATTTCTTTATTTTGGATTGGGTGATGGAAAGATTCATAGTTCTCTTTCTCTTGAACATTCTTTACAATTTCATTTATTCGCTTTTTAAATTCCTCATGCGAAGCATCTTTATTTTTCTCAAAAACGAGCAGCAGCGTATCTTGAGACTTCTTAAAATCTTTATCTAAAATTTCTTTCGTTTTTTGATAGTCGCCTTCGGTTTGGAAACCGTCACCACCTAATACTCCCGGTAGCTTTGGAGCAAAAATCCCAAGTGCGATTGCGAGCAACAGTAACGCTACAATTACTGTATAACGAAACTGATACAAAAAGGCTCCTAACTTCCCCCACTTATCAACTTTATGTACATTTGTCTTCACACATTTTCACCTACTTTACATAATTCAATTGTCACTTATACTGTATCACATCTTGATATAAACAAAAAACGTCTGGAAAAACTATAATAATAGTTTTTCCAGACGTTTTTCTATCTCTCTTTATTAAGCCCTAATCTCTCAGTAAGTAAACGATGGTAGTAAATCGCGATAATTAACAAAATACCACCTACGCAGTAACCAGCTAAAATATCAGTTGGGTAATGTACATTTAAAATGACTCTACTTAATCCAATCGATAGAATTACTATACCCATCAAAATCGTTGTGACACATTTCCCAGCTACGCTTTTCAAATTAGCAGCAATGATATAAGTAAGAAATCCAAATGTCATAATTGATAGCATTGCATGTCCACTAGGAAAACTATATCCAAGTGCATCTAGCGCTTCATTTAATGACGGACGTTCTCTCTTGACAATCTCTTTTATCCCTTTATTCACAAGATGTGTTATTAAAATTCCCATTGGATATACAATCATCGTAGCATAATAACGCTTCTTCCAAAAAACAAGCAAACTTATAACGAGCGTAGCGACTATCCCAATTGCTGATCCCAATTTTGTAAAGTACGAGAAAAATGTAAGAGAACTTTCCGTTTGTAGCCCTCTTACTAATCCACGGACATATGTATCCATCACTGTAACGCCACCTGCATGTACGCGCCAAGCAACAATACCAAATACAGCAAATAACAAACCGATACACATTACCTCATACTGATGTAACTTCTTCTTCAAACGATTTCCTCCTACTATGAAAAAATGCGATTTCTACTTTAGAAACCGCATTTCCTTGCTTATTTACCTTTTGTTTTTAGCTCTGTCCAGTAACGATCATAGTCTTTTAACTTATCGTCTACATCAACAAGCCATTCTGTACGATCTAACTCTTCTTTCGTTAAGAAAATCATGTGATTATCACGGTATTCTTTACTATGAAGAGGATGAGCTTTTTCATTTGGATTACTGTAACCAATTGACTCGTAGTTTTTCACACTTACTTTTTCATCTAGTAAGTAGTTCATAAATTTCTCAGCAAGCTCTTTATGTTTTGCACCTTTTGGAATTGCTAACGTATCAGCCCAAATTGTGCCGCCTTCTTTTGGTACAACATATTCTACATCTTTATTATCTTTTGCGATAAATGCTGCATCTCCAGACCAAACTGTTCCGATCCAAGCATCTTCTGTAATGAATTTTTGTTTAATGTTATCTGTATCAAATGCTAATAAGTTTGGAAGCAGCTTCTTTAAATCATCTGCTGCTGTCTTTAATTGTGCATCGTCTTTCGTACTGTTTGAGAACCCGTGCTTCTTAAGACCCACTCCTAATACTTCACGAGAATCGTTCAGTAACGTTACATGTCCTTTATATTTCTCATTCCATAAGTCCGCCCAGCTTGTAGGTGCTTCTTTCACATACTTTTTATTGTATGCAATCCCTGTTACACCCCAAGTGTACACTAAAGAATATTTATTCTCTGGATCAAACGCAGGTGTTTTAAAATTAGAAACCATATTTTCGATATTCGGGATATTCTTTTTATCTAACGGCGCTAATAAGTCCATTTTCGCCATTGTTTTAACCATGTAATCCGACGGCTGAATTAAGTCATACTTTGCGCCACCAGCTTGTAATTTCGCAAGCATTTCTTCATTACTTGCGTACTTGTCATAGTTAATTTTCACATTATACTTCTTTTCAAAATCTTTTAGCACTTGCTCATCAAAATTGTCAGCCCAACTATAAATATTTAATTCTTCTTTCTTTTCACCACAACCAGCAAGCACACCAGCAACAAGGCTAAAGCTAATTGCTGCGCCAGCTATTCTTTTCATTAATTTCATCGGTTTATTACCCCCTTGTACTTTCTATATCGTTCGTATTATAAAGGAAGGTGTCCTCCAGAGTTTTCTTCACCATCTGCACCTTTGTTTCGGAAGATTTCAGATAGAACCATTAATCCTACGATAGCAACAATTAAAATTGTAGAAAGAGCATTAATTTCTGGTGATACTCCGCGCTTAACCATACTGTAAATGTATAGTGGCAATGTTGTTGATCCTGGTCCTGATACGAAGAAACTAATTACAAAATCATCAATTGATAATGTGAATGTTAATAATGCTGCCGAAATAACTCCCGGTGCAATTGCTGGGAACGTTACATAACGAAACGTTTGCCAAGGCGTTGCTCCTAGATCATTTGCAGCTTCTTCTAAGTCACGTCCCATACTTGAAAGACGCGCAGCTAAAATAACAACAACAAACGAAATGCTAAATGTAATATGTGCAATAATAATCGTTGTTTGTCCAAGTTCCATTCCTAACTGACTGAAAAGAATTAGTAAAGATAATCCCATTAAAATATCAGGAATTAAAATTGGTAAATATACAAGGCCATTAATAGCCCCTTCGAAACGATATTTATAACGATGTAAAGCAATTGCAAAGAATACACCAAGTACCGTTGTCACAATCGTTGTTATAACTGCAATCGTAATACTATTTACAAATGCATCAATAACATCTTGTTTTTGAAATAAATCTGTATACCAATGGAATGTAAAACCTTCCCACTCCGCATTAATGCGAGAGTCGTTGAAAGAATAGACCATTAAAACCATCATTGGAAAATACAAGAATAACAAAATTAACCAAGAATAAGAAACTAAAAACTTCTTCATCTTTGCCTATTCCCCTCCGTTCTCATTATATTTATATACTTTCGTTGCACGATAATATAAGTAAATTAACAGAACAGAGAATAGAACAACGATAATCGATAACGCAGATCCAAACGGCCAGTCACGTGCACCTAAGAATTGATTTTGAATAACGTTTCCAATTAATGCTACTTTCGATCCGCCCATCACGTCTGATACAACAAACATTCCGATAGAAGAAACGAATACTAAAATAGAACCAGTCGCAATTCCTGACATCGTCATCGGCACTGTTATATTCCAAAATGCCTTTATTGGTGTTGCTCCTAAATCATAAGCCGCTTCTAGCTTACGCTTATCCAGCTGCTCAATTGCTGCATACACTGGTAAAATCATAAATGGTAATAAAGAATAGACCATTCCGAGTATTACAGAAGGAGTATTATATAATAAATTTAACGGTCCACTAATAATGCCAAGCTTTAATAACAACGTATTCACAAGACCTTGTGAACGTAAAATAACAATCCATGCGTATGAACGAACAAGAAAGTTAATCCAAAACGGGATCGTTGCCAATAATAAAAGAATAGAGCGGTATTTGCGGTCAACAATTGTAATTGTATACGCAAACGGATAACCAATTAATAAACATATTACTGTTGTAATAACTGCGATCTTAACAGTTTCCCATAACGTTCCTAAGTACAATGGATCAAATACACGGGATATATTCTCCAGCGTAAATTGCATTTCTACTGTCCCGTAAGCTCCGCGCTGCATGAAGGCGAATCCTAATACGAATACGAGCGGGATCAGGAAGAAAAGTAACAGCCACGCGACTGTAGGTAGTGCGAGTAATTTCCCTTTTTTCAATTTAAGGTCACCTCGTCCTCTTGCTCCCAGCCTACATATACATTATCCCCAATGCTCCACTGCGCTGCCTCTTCAGCAGTTTGATATGCCATTAATAATTCTGATGTTTTCTCATCACGTACATAAAGCTTCTCCATATTTCCGACAAACTCGATATCTTCAATATGTCCAAGATGGTATTCTTTTAAAATTGGTTCTTCAACCGAACGTACTTTTACATTTTCAGGGCGAATTGCTACATAGCCTTCCCCGTTTTTCACAATATTATTTTCACCGATGAATGTCGCTACGAACAATGTTTTCGGCTTATTATAAATTTCTTTCGGCGTTCCGATTTGTTCGATATGTCCTTTATTCATAACGACGATACGATCGCTCATGCTCATTGCTTCTTCTTGATCGTGCGTTACGTATATGAACGTAATTCCTAAATTACGTTGTAAGTTTTTCAATTCACGTTGCAAGTCTTTTCGTAACTTAAAGTCAAGCGCTCCAAGTGGCTCATCTAATAGTAATACACGCGGATTATTTACAATCGCTCTTGCAATTGCAACACGCTGCTGTTGTCCACCAGAAAGCTTCGCAGGTTTACGATTACGGAACTCAAGTAACTGCGTTAAACGCATTGCCTCTTCAGCACGCTCTTTCTGCTCTGCTGCTGATACTTTCTGCATTTTCATACCAAAACAAATATTCTTCTCTACTGTCATATGTGGGAATAGTGCGTAATGTTGGAACACTAGGTTCATATGACGCTTATATGGCGGCAAATCGTTAATTCTTTCATCATCTAATAAAAGATTCCCTTTAGTTGGAGTTTCAAATCCTGCGATCATACGAAGTAAAGTCGTTTTCCCGCAGCCACTCGGCCCTAAAATTGTTAAAAACTCTCCCTCTTTAATATCTAAAGAAAGAGGTGGGATAATCACTTGATTTCCAAAATGTTTTTCAACTGCTTCAACTTTAATAATCTTTTTCATTTTCCCGTCCTATCTACCTTAAATTTTAAATTTTTATATTCATGAATAAATATTTATGTTCTATAGACTATTTTTTGTTTCGATCCAAACAAAAATGGTTATTTAACAAGCGTTCGTTTCTATTCTTTATGTAGTATGTTTGATTCATTTTCGCATGATACATAACGTCGAACAGAAAAACCCCTTCCATTGCGAAGGGGCTATTATCATACGGCTACGCCTACTGATAAACACCATCATCATTTTAACAACTTTCGTATGAATTTTAAAGCACTTTTTGTAGAAGAGTAACGAATTTTCATGTCGAATGCTGTAGATTGGGCTAAAATGCTTTTATAATGTGAAAAAGTCCGAAAACTTTCTTTCCCATGATAACCCCCTAATCCACTACTTCCAACACCCCCAAAAGGTAAATATGGCGTAGCAAGGTGATAGACAACATCATTAATACAGCCTCCACCATATGAAATATTACTCGTCACTTTCTTTTGTACTTCTTTATCTTCAGAAAATACATATAACGCTAACGGCTTCGGATGTTGCTGGATTGTGCCAATTACATCTTCTATATTGTCGTACTCTATGATTGGTAAAATTGGACCAAAAATTTCATCTTCCATAACAGCATCTTGCCATGTAATATCCGCTAGTACTGTCGGTTCAATATGTAAAGTATCTTTCTCATAGTTTCCACCAATTACGACTTGACCATCTTGTAAAAATCCACATAATCGTTCAAAATGACGCTCACTTACAATACGCACGTAATTTTCATTTTGCAAAGGTTCTTTACTATACTGCTCTGTAATTTCATGTCGCAGTGCCTCAATTAGCTTTTCTTTCACGGAAGAATGCACATACATATAATCAGGCGCTACACACGTCTGCCCTGCATTTAAAAACTTACCCCAAACAATTCTTCTTGCTGTCATCTCTATCTTTGCATCTTTATGTACAATACAAGGACTTTTCCCGCCAAGTTCTAAAGTGAGCGGCGTCAACTGCTTCGCTGCTGCTTCCATTACAACTTTTCCAACGCCAACACTACCAGTAAAGAAAATATAATCAAACGGTTCCTTCAGCAAAGATGTACTCTCTTCAACGCCACCTTCTACTACCGCTACAAGCTCTTCTGGGAATAATTCATCTAACATTCTCTTAAGCACTTTTGAAACGCTTGGTGTTAACTCTGATGGCTTTAAAACGATTGTATTTCCAGCTGCCAGTGCTCCTACAAGTGGTGCAATTGCTAATTGAAAAGGATAGTTCCACGGTGCAATAATAAGCGTCACACCATACGGTTCTGGCACTACTTTTCCTTTTGATCCAAAATGAGTAAGCGCTGTTCGAACTCGTTTCGGTTTACTCCACGATGACATATGTTTCAATTGAAAGGAAATTTCTTTTAATACATATCCAACCTCCGTTGTAAACGACTCGTGAACTGACTTATTTAAATCTAATTTCAATGCCTGAAATATTTCTTCTTCAAAACGCTGAATGCCTTCATAAAGCTTCTTCAAATTATTCTTTCTCATTTCGATGCTTCTCGTATGCCCTTTTAAAAAATATTCCTTTTGCCTACTTACAATAGAGGAAATACTCATTCACTCACCTTCTCCCACTATTTTTATCCAATTCTTTCATTATTTATATAGACTTCATATATAACAAATTTCTATTCTTAAGGTTACATTATATATGACTTTTTCAGCTATATAAAATTCATTGCTCACAAAAAAACTACCGAAAGAAAATCTCCCGGTAGTTTTACAGTATTAACGATATAAACGAACAGCACCTGCAGAATTATCATCAGCTTGTCCTACTACTTCAAACTTCAGACCAAGCTTCGGTAAAATACGTCCTGCATCTGGAATCTGTTGATTAATATACGTTTTAGAATCATCAAACTTCGGTACGCCTGCTAAGCCATCATACGTAAATGTTCCACGCGTTGGAGATACGACTTTCCAAGCTGGCGTTTTGTCGAATGAGAACGCTGCATCAGCGATTTGGAATCGTGTACTACTCTTAACTGTCGGTTTACCATTTAAAGTACCAACAATTGCTTCTGGATGAGAATCAACTACACCAAGGAAACCGTGTCCTGGATGTACACCAACCCAGTTATCTGTATAAGCTGAATCTGCATACCATACAACCATACCAGTGTTAAATACTGGACCGCGAGCAAATTTCAACGCGTTATCTGCCCCAGCATAGTTTCTCCACTCAACATAGTAGTTATGGCTTTTCTTCTCTGTTCCGTTAGAAACAGCGAAACCATCTAATTTTAATTGTGGTGTACCTTCTGCGTCATCAGAGAATACTACTTTACCATCTACTGTTAATGAAGCATTATCAAGAGCGAATCCATTTAATGCTAAACCACCATCAGTAATGTAATCAAATGTTAATTTTACTTTCTTGCCTTTGAATTGACTTAAATCATATGATTTGTCAATCCATTTTCCATTTGTCGAATCTGCATTTCCACTATTTGCTTTCTCACCAAGTCTTTCAATTAACGTTTGTTGACCATCTTCTGTTACAGCGTGTACTTCAAGAAAATCATAACCTGCTTCAATCTCATATAATGACTTGAAATCAAATTTTGCATTCGTTGCATTCGTTAAATCGAACAACGGTGTTTCCATCTTCGTATGAAGATCGTCACCTTTTGTGCTGTAATAATATTGTTTACCAAATGCTGGCTCAATTGTTTTAACATCTTTATCTGGTAAGTTAACACGGATCATACCTGGTCTTGCTGATTTCGTAACACTTTGATCCAAATATGTCGCTAGACCGATACCTTTATTTAATTTCTCGTAATCTACTTCTACGATATTTGCCCAGTTACCACCGATTGTTTTTTGGAAAAACTCTTTATTTTGTGGTGAGAAACTCGTTGGCGTCGTTCCAGCGATTTTACCAGCCCAGCTTCCGCCACTCATAATAGACCAAGCTTCAATCGGCTCACCTTGACCACTATATTGTGTATCGTACTCATCTGGAAGACCTAAATCATGACCATATTCATGTGCGAATACACCAACTGCTCCATCTTCTGGTTCAATTGTGTAGTCGAATGCTGCCATCTTTCCACCCCAATATGGTACTTTCGCTTGTGTACCTTCAATTGGGAATGGCTTTGGTCCAACTGTCCAACGGTGCGACCAAATTGCATCATCGCCTAATTTACCACCGCCTGCTTCTTGTCCAACACCCGCATGAATAATCATTAAGTGATCGATTAAACCGTCTGGTTGATTTTTATTTCCATCACCATTTACATCATATTGATCAAATTGGTCGAACTCTGATAAATCAATACCACTATCTACAGCTGCTTTTAATGCATCTTTTACTAAATCACGTGGCCCTTTTGGTCCTTTATTATCATGGCCGCCGCTAGCAGCATCTGCACCGTAATCAGCAGCTTTACCAGGAACTGTTAACCATTTTGTAACTGTTCCGTCCACTGTGTAACTACCACCAGATTGCTCTTCGTAATATTGTTTAAACGTTTCAATTTTACTTCCATCATCTAATGTGAATGGCTCGTTGCCGAATAACATTTTTTCATAATGTTCTTTATTAAAATCGTTAGAATACATATATCCAGGCTCTTTGTCGATATTATTATGTTTAAAGTCAGCGTACTCTACAAGTAAAACGAGTACTTTGTCTTTACGAACTTCACCGTTATAGTCTTTTTGTTTCGCTGGAGAAGTTGGTACTTTACCATTTAGACCGCCTTTAACTGGACCTGTCGCTGCAGGTGTGCCTGTTGCTGGTTGATTTAATTTTTCTTTCGTGTCTGCTTTCGCATCTTTCACTTTCTTTAAAAAGTCAGATGCATCTTTCGTAAGTTGGTCCCCATTCGCTGCTTCTTTTCCAGGATTTTCACCCTTTTTGTTCTCTACATACTTTTCGACTGCTTTCTTTGTTTCTGTCTCTGAAGCTGACGAATCAATTACCCCACGTTTTTTTAGCGCATCTGCTAAACGTTCTTCCGGAATTAAGTGATCATCAACTGGGCTCGTAGCTGTTTTATTCGCAGGCGTTTCAGCATATGCAGATTGAGTGCCAACTCCGAATGAAAGGCCTAATACAGCTGTCAAAGCGATTGATGACAAAACTTTGAACGGTTTCTTGTTCATCCCATATTTCCTCCCCTAATAACTAATATGTATTACAAATTGAATTTTATTAAAAATTCAATATTTTTTCAATATTTAGTCACATTCTGTAATTTTTTTAATATATTTGTAAAAATTTCATAGTTAGCATACGAATATATCACAATTCAACAATGTTTTCTGAAAATATTGAAAGTTTTTATCGAACAATTTATAATTTCCATAGAGGGAGTTTAATGGGGATTTTATCTTTGTTTCATCTACACAATATTTGATAATTCACTATATAAAACACAAAATCGGATTTCATTATCATGTATTCTGTAGCAGCAATTATGACCGATAATTAGGGAGGAATTACATTTGTACAAAGATAAGACAGACGCACTGGATCAAGAATGGATTGATTTAATACTTGAAGCTCTAGATGCTGGTATCGCCATGCAAGACATCGAGCAATTTTTCCAACGTATGAAGCCATCCAGTCAGGCTCAATAGGTTTGTTCTTTTTAACGAAGTTTATGTTATAATAATGACATCATAAGACAACTACATATTGATAGAAAGGTGCGCAAATATGATTGGAGAACGTATAAAACGCCTTCGTTTACAAAAAGGTATTTCATTAACTGAACTTGCCGAAAAAGCTGGCGTTGCTAAATCTTACATTAGTTCTATAGAACGAAATTTACAAAAAAACCCTTCCATTCAGTTTCTTGAAAAGATCGCAGCAGTTCTACAAATTCCAGTTGATACTTTACTTCATGATGAAACAACAAAGGAAACTAACCTAGACTCCGAATGGACACAACTCGTTAAAGATGCAATGAACTCTGGTGTCTCCAAAGAACAATTTCGTGAATTTCTTGAATTTACAAAGTGGAAGCAAAATCAAAAATAATAATAGAAAGAAGTGCTTACAACCAGCACTTCTTTTTCTTTATAAAAAAAAGCGGGAATACCCGCTTTTTTATTATCTTTCTTCCCCAGCTTCTTGGTTAGCATTGAATGTCCATTCTAAATTCAATGAGTCACCTTGGAAGATATTTTGGTCTTGACCATTATCTTCGAATACAAATTGTACCCATAGATAATCCTCTGTGCCAGCTTCTAATCCACCTTTTTCTCCCCACTCAGGAGCAAAGATGTCTTTAGCTAAAAGGTCTGGATCAGCTTTTTGTAAGTCTGCTAAAGTTGTTTCGTATACAGGCTCACTTTGTTTATCCCAGTTCCAAAGGAATTTTACTTTAACGTGCTTACCAAAGTCTTCACCAGCATTATCACCTTTTGCATCTTTAACAGTATACTTTGTTGCTAATTTAACATCTTTAATAGTTAACGAACCGCTGTTTTGTAATAAGAACTCTTTCTTAACAGAATCCCCTGGTTTTAAATCTTTAATATCTACAAGCGTCTTAGGGTTTAATGTAAGGTCTAACGTCCCAGCTGCAAATGTATTGTTTGATACTTCTTTATCGCTAAAGAATGCAAATGTTCCTCCACCAATTAAAGCTAACCCCAATGCTGCTGATGCAACTCCCATACCTAATTTCTTTTTCAGACTCACAATCAATTCCCCCTAGCTTTTTTTTATATTTTTATCACTTATTTTTCAATAAGAGATGTAAAGAAAACTATATTAGCTTAGCTAATATGTGTTCTTTTTTAAAAACCTTATGTTCATTATAACGAACAACTCTATATAAACACAACACATATTTATTAATATTTTCAGTTATTTTTATTTCTCAATATTTTTTAGACTTTTCAGAAAAAATGATAATTTACAACTTTTTTCACACTCAAATCATTTAATACTATAAGAAAAAAGAAAAACAAAGAGGTGAGGGCTAACGTTCCCTCACACTCGTATAAATATTACTAGTCTTGCTTATTCGTTCACTCTCTCTTACACCACATTCTTGTTTTCTGGCTGTTTCACTAAAGCAGTTACTCCGCTTCCTTCTGTTCTTCTACTTTCTTCTGTTCTTCGGCTTTCTTCTGTTCTTCTACTTTCTTTTGTTCTTCGGCTTTCTTTTGTTCTTCGGCTTTCTTCTGTTCTTCTACTTTCTTTTGTTCTTCGGCTTTCTTTTGTTCCTCTGCTTTCTTTTGTTCTTCTACTTTCTTCTGTTCCTCTGCTTTCTTTTGTTCTTCTACTTTCTTTTGTCCTTCCGCTTCAATTGCAACGTTTAATTGTTGCTGAAGAGCCTGAATTTGCTCATCAATAGCTTTCAAGCTAATTTCTTTCTCAATATAGTCACGCTTCTCTTTGATACTGCGAAAGCCTTCATTTACATATACGGACACTTGCTGCATCGACTCATCTTTATTTACCTTTAATTCTTCTTGTATTTGATTGTAAGGAGCTTCTATTTCAGTATATACATTTTGCAGAGCTTCCTTCTCAGCAACAATTTTCTCACGCCCTTGTTGCCATACAGAAATCGCCTGTTTTATTTCTTCAATAGAAGTTGCTTCCGATTTCCCCTTCATCGTTCCATACTCACGCTCAATAAACTGTTTATGTTTTTCAGATTGCTCTTTTAACGTATTAACTGTTTTCGGAAATATAATTGCTGTAGAAAGCGTCGCTTCTACTTTCGTTTCATGAATGAACGCCGCTTCTGTATGCGTCATAATTTGAGATCCTAAATAAAACGTAATAGAACACATACACGGCAATATAAGCATCTTTTTAAAATTACGCGGTCTTTTCAGCATCTTAATCTCTCCCATCGAACATTACGTTCTTTATACAGAACATTATCTATATTATAGTAAAGAACTATTAAAATTGATAGACAAATACTAGAAAAATAGAAAAAGGGCTATCCATGTGATAGCCCTTTTTATTATTATCTTTCTTCACCTGCTGTTTGTTGTGCATCAAACGTCCAATTTAATTGTAACTTATCGCCTTGGAATTGATTTTGATCTTTTCCATTATCAACGAACTCAAATTTCACTTTGAATTTATCAGATTTACCTGCTGAAATACCTTTTTCATCCCAGAACCAAGCCGATAAATCATTATCTACAGCTGTAAGTGTGTCACCTTTTAATTTATCTAAAGTAGTTTGTTTCACAATTGTCTCATGCTTATCTACATTTTTTAAGAATGTTACTTTAATATGTTTACCAAAATCATCTTTATTATCTTTCTTTACATCTTCTACATTATAATCTGTTTTCAGTAGAACCTTTTTAATATCTAAAGAACCTTTATTTTCTAGTTTAAATTCTTTTTCAATTGTATCCCCAGGTTTTAAATTCGATACGTTAACAACTGTTGATGGATTTAATGCTAAATCCAGTGTTCCAGCCGCAAATGTATTGTTTGACACTTCTTTATCACTGAAAAATGCAAATGTTCCTCCACCAACTAAAGCTGCTCCTAATACTGCTGATGCAATACCCATTCCTAATTTTTTCTTTAAAGTCATGTCCATATCCCCTTAATATATATTTGTTAACTTCCTAAACGGAAAGTATAACCAAACGAACTAGACGGATTGTTCTACTTTTTTATCTTTCTTTTCTCCGTCAATGCTACGAATAGCACCAAAAATAGAAATAGCGGAATAACCAAGCAAAAAGACTCCTGGAATAATAAGAAGTAATGCTGCTCCTGCTTTCGAATTCGCATAATTCAGTAAATAACCAACATATGGAACTGTAATATCTGCATACTTTCCAACTACATTTTCTGCAAGTACTGGCTCTAAATCTGGTCCGTTGTTGTTATCCCCTTTTGTTTCATACATTACTTTTCCATTTGTATCTTTCACACCGATAATACGGTGAGTGATAATTTTTTGATCTTTCTCTTTAAAGGTAATAACATCACCTTTTTGATATTTAGAACCATCTTTGTTTGGTTCTATTGCAATGATTGATCCTGTTAAAAACGTCGGCTCCATTGATCCTGAAAGAACGCTCTTAAATTGATATCCCATCACTGTCGGATCACCACCGCTTGCTTTTGAAGAAATAACTACAAAAGCTAAAAAAACCATCAATGCAAATAAAACAAATGAGATCGCGTTGCTAATTATCTTCCATATTAATTTCATCGTCTCTCTCCCTCTCCGTTGTTTTATATTATTTGAAGTATGCAATACCCATTGTGTTCTTTAACAAGAACACAAGTAAATGATATAACGAACTTTAAGTTATTGCAATAAGAAAATTTACAATTATTAGTTATTTAAGATATATAAAAAAGACTGTGCCAAAATTTTACACAGTCTTTTTATTAGTAATTTATTTACCTTCTGATTTCATTCCTTTTGTATTTCGGCGCAACACTACATATAAAATTGCTCCAAATAATACAATCGCACCTATCCCAACACTTATTACTTTCATATTTGAGTCTTTTACTTCAGGCATAGTTGTATCTTTTTTAGGCATCGCAAAAGTGACATCTTCTGTTGAAAGAACATTTACCGTCGCAATTGTTTGATTATTTTTCGTAATATCAACTGCACCAACTACCTCACCACGATGTATTCCTTTATGATATAAAGATTCTTTATCTAATGAAGCCGCCCGGAAAATAGTTTTCACATTTTTCCCTTCATCTTTCTTAAGCATAAGCTCTGCACTTTGTTCCAACTCAGAATTAACATCTTTATTTAAATATGTTGTTTTTTGATGCCAATTATGTTTATCAAGCACCATTTGCTTCGTAAATTGACCGAAAGAATATTCCGCCATCTGCTTCAAATCTTCATAAATTTCAGGTCTTTGAGAAGCCATTACTACGCTTATAATACGATTTCCATCTTTCTCATTTAATAAAACAAGTGTATTACGCGCTTCATTCGTAAACCCTGTTTTACCGCCAATGCTATATGGATTTTCAAAAAAATTAGATTTATTAAAAATAGAAACCGTCTGCCTAGACGTCGTAACTGTCGTTCTTTTCGTATTCATCGCTTGTAAAATTTCAGGATACTTTTGCACACCCTTCGTAATCATAGCCATATCATACGGCGTCGTATAATGGTTCGGATCATGTAATCCATTCGGTGTTACAAAGTGGCTATCTTTCGCCCCTAATTGCTTCGCTTTCTCATTCATCATATTAGCGAAATTCTCAACACTCCCGCCAATCCGCTCCGCAATCGCATACGACACATCATTCGCACTCAGCACCATTAAAATCATAAGCGCAGTATTTCTATTAATTGTCTCTCCAGGTTGAAACTCAATTTGATAATTACTCTTCTCTTGATCTAATGCTAATTGTGAAAATGTAAATTGATCCTCTGGCTTTGTATGCTCCATGAGTAAAATCGCTGTTAACACCTTCGTCGTACTAGCAGGATATGCACGGTGATATGCGTTTTTGTCATACAAAACATCTCCTGTTTTTGCATCAATTGTCGTTGCAAACTGACTAAAAACATTCGGTCCTTCTGCAGGTGGTGGTGCAACTTGTTCTGGATTTACTCCAATATTCGTCTCAGCACGCAATGTCATAGGTGTCAACAAAAACAAACAAATAACTGTAATAAAAACCAAAATTTTCTTAAAATTTACCATATGACTCTCCCTTTTCCATTTACTCCTCTAACAAAATAATAAATCTACCAATCATATGTAATTTGTATTAAACTGGAAGAATTTTCACTATTTTTTACTATATCATATTTTTACGATAAAGAACATAAATATACAATAAAAATAAGAAGGAATTACTCTTTCTTATCCTTCTCATCAATCAACGAATCTATTAACTTTTGACTAGCTTCCTCGGGCGTAATCTCGTCCGTTATCCCCATAAACGACCAACCTTTAGAATCGACCCACTCAACAAACTCTTGTAAAAATTCATCATGTGTAACATCTACATCAAGAATCGAACCATTAATCGAAATCGTTCTATTTTTAGACACGCGCATCTTGAACGTTTTTCTTACCATTACAACTTTTCTCCCTCTACTTCTGAATATTTATAAAGTGAAACTTTAATCAACCCTCACGAATCGGACTTTTACGGCCATCCCGACCCAACCTAACTTCTTTGCTTTTGCTGAATTTCGAGGTAAGGGATCTTACTGCCCGCAAATAGCGAGATAAAATAATCATGTATCTCTGTTATACATGATTTTCAGTAAATTGTAAAAAGGATATATTGGCCAATTTAAATAGCAAAAATGAAAATCTCTTACCTACGTAAACGTAATACGGCATACAATTGCTCATAAATTATTAAATAAATCCATAAAAACATACAGTTTAAAACATAACTGACGTTGTTTAAACAACGTCAGTTATGTGGATTTAGTTAAGTAAGCCATTATAGCCTTTTGGAAGATATTATCTAAAATAGTATACTAAACGGATAAAGGATATTTGAATAAAGAAACTGAGGCCCTCTATTTAGCTGGACTCTTAAGTTGTAGACTTAGAGACTGATGCCGGAATTCATATTTAATTTCTATTTCTGTACATAATATCGTAAGAAAGAAGGTAGTACTGTGAAAACAACAGAAAATTTTACTGACAGGGCCGATATATATGCAAAATATCGCCCTAGTTATCCTAATGAATATATTGATTACTTGCTTTCAGCTAACCAACTGAAAGGGAATCGGATTGTGGCTGATATTGGTTCAGGTACGGGGATATTTAGCCACCAGCTGCTTGAAAGTGGTTTACATGTTATTGGAGTTGAGCCAAATGATGATATGAGAAAGATGGCTGAGCAATCGTTAAAACTATATTCTCGTTTTCAATCCATAAAAGCAACTGCTGAACATACCACTTTAAAAGAAAATAGTGTAGATTTAGTAACTGTTGCCCAAGCATTTCATTGGTTTAATAAAGAGGCTTTCAAAATCGAATGCCAACGAATTTTAAAACAAAAAGCAAATGTTGCACTTGTTTGGAATAGTAGAGATTTAACTAGTCCACTTATTAAAGAGAATGCAGAAATTTGCCAGAAAACCTGTCCAAACTTTAAAGGCTTTAGCGGTGGAATAGATGAAACTCCAGAAGTATTTAACAACTTTTTTAAAGATGGAAAGTATGATTTTAAAGAATATCAAAATGATTTACTTTTTGATTATGAAGAGTTTTTGGGAAGGAATTTATCAGCATCTTATGCTCCGAAAGAAAATGACGAACAGTATAAAAATTTTATTTTTCTCCTATCAGAGCTATTCGAAAAATACAGTAAAGATGGAAAAATTATTCTCCCGAATTTAACACGAAGCTATCTAGGCAATGTATAAACAGCCTGATACAAAGAGACTTTGAACGGAATTAAAACAAGCTTAACCCCTCCCTGAATGTAGAACGAGGTTAGGCTTGTTTTGCATTTTACCACATCAAATTCAAATGACTTTCGTACAATAAAGTAGAATATATTAGAAAACACCTTAAACTAAGGAGGAACTCAATGGCGCGTTGTACGTATTGTAAAACGAAGTGGAAAGTAAAAGACGTATGGTCGATACTCTTGGCATTTGAAAAAGATTGTCCGTATTGTTTTGGGAGGCAATATCTATCAAAGAAAACAGTGAACGCTATGCCAGAACTTATAAGCTTACCTTTACACTTCTTGTTCCCTTTTCTTGTTGATTTGAGTGATGAAGGTCCTTTGGATTGGTATCGGAAATAATATAACCTCTACATCCAAAGACTACTTTCTACTAAATTCGCTTCTCATCATTATCCCTTCATACATTACTCTCATAATCGCTTATACTTTCTCTTTTAAAGATCCCATAGCTCAACAGGAAGAGCGTCCCCTGAACAAGCTTTATCAATTATGACTTTAATTAACGATGATATATTGTATACTGTTAAACATAAAAAGTTAGCATTAAGTTCCAATTAAATATTAATTGAAACCCAACACTACTTGTATTCTGAATTACAGAATACAAGTAGTGTTTTTTATTATGCATTTTTGCATACAGTATGATTTTTTCTTGTAAATAGATAATAATGGTATATAATAAAATCAACATTTTACCAATAAAAGGTAATAAAAAGTAGTGGAATAAGCAAATAACCAAAACGTATTAACAGATTTGTTCTATGTAAATCATGATACATATATGGAATCAAAACTATGAAATTTTATGTAGGGATTAGATTACTACAAGATGAAAGATTCATAGCGAATGCACTCGAGGAAAAAAGTGTTCGATTAGATTAATCTTATTAAACTATTTAATGTGACGCCTATCGAACGAATTGAGAATATACTTAGGGGGAATTTCAAGTGAAGGCATTTAGTAAAGTATTATTAACTGGCGCATTAGCTTTAGGCGGTTTAACGGTTATGAACATTGAAACACCAAAAGCACATGCTGACGGAGTAAGCGAGTTCTGTCGTTATATTTGTGGTCCTAGCGAAACGTTGAACGGTGTTACAGTTCAAGTACACGCTACACAAGTTACTTTTGGTAACAGCGTAATTGCAAGAATTACAAATGACCGAGCTGAAGAAATTCATTACAATGTCAGCCTTGAAAAGAAATATGGCGATAGATGGGGAGAATTTGAAACCAACTTCCGTTGGCAAAATCAATGGGTCCCAGCTGGAAGCAATGATGAAATTGCAACTTTCACAGGATATGGCGATGATATTTATGAGGATGGAACATATCGTTATAAAGTCGAAATAAAAGGTGCTGACGGTTCTATTGATACAATTTACACAGCAGGAATGACAGTTACAGGACGATAGCTTATGAACAAGCTCCATTATTTATGATTGTATTTTTGAAAATATCATTGATAATTGCGTTGATATTGTTATTAAAATAAGCTCTTCGGGGCTTATTTTTTTATACAAAAATTAGAATATAAATATTCGGAAAATTACATCTTTACACCATTAAAGTTCGTTGCTATTATAGGAATACATCAAATGTTACAATACTCAACAAATTGTACAAATCCTCCGATTACACGAATGAAATGAAAATACATTGCTGATGGTAACATTTATAGTTGGGATCCCGTAGCTCAGCAGGGAGAGCGCCACCTTGACAGGGTGGAGGTCGTGAGTTCGAGCCTCTCCGGGGTCATATAAAAAAGAGACACCATATCAACCTTCTACGTGATATAGTGTCTCTTTTTTATCTAATTCAATTACTTCCCACCAAACATCTTCTCCAAAGATTTCGCATTTGCAAACAATACTTCTTTCAAGTTATCGTCAGCAACGATTTTATAGTCGCCATCTTTGTCTTTCTTTAAGTTCAATGTAACTTCGCGAGTTGCCATTGCTGCATCTTTATCCGTTAAGTTTTTGATGATAGTTGAGGTCATTGTTTTTTCGATTGCTTTTTCAGATTGTTCTTTGTCTTCACTAAATGCGCTAGCGAAGGCCATTGGCATAACTTCTCCCACTGCTTTTGTTACAGCAACGGATAGATCAGCAGATGTAATTTTCACTTTCACTTCTGCTTTGTCATCCTTTTTCGATACTTCTTCTAGCTTTTCAAATTTAAAGTTCTTTGTAATTGCACTTAGCATTGCTTTTGCCTCAGCATCATCTGTTTTTTCATTTAGCTTATTAAATTCCTTGTCACTCTCAACAAATGTACGAGCCTTTTCTACATCACCTTTTTGTATCGCTGTTAAAAATTCTTCTGTAGTATCTTTCGGATTTGCACACCCTGCTAAAACACCTGCTGTTAATCCTACTACCATCATTAATAGCAATAATCTCTTTATCTTTTGCACGCTCATTCTCCTCTTATCTTTTCTAGTAAGTCAGCATCATACAATATTATGAAACTGACATTACAAACATTTTTTAGTATAGCATTTATATGATTCGTTTTCTATTAATTCCCAAAAGATAAAGGGCCTTGCAGCATTCCTACAAGGTCCCTCTTCTATCAATCTGTATCCGTAGCACAAATGAACCACATTTTCTGTTCCCTACTATCTAACACCATCCAAGTAACATCCCACGCAACATCGTAAAACCAATCTGTCCAAGGGCGATAGCTTTTGAACACTTTAATATCTTCGTATCGATTTTGGAACATATATTGACATACATTGACTGCTAATTGTTTTGCGATAACTGGTCGTTCCTTAAACCCTTCATATGCTCCGCCCCACAAAATTTGCGCAGCAATGCTACCATCAAGCATAACTGCCAGCTGCTCTTTAAAACGAAACTTATATTTGTCTGATGTATGTATTTTTAACTCTTCTAAGTTATTGATTATATCTAAAGAGTTGAAGATTCTTCTAAAGAAGTGCTCATGTCCATCTTTCGAATGTGGTATTTCTTTAAAAAATTTTCGTTATGCACTTTAAAACAGCTTATTATTGCTCCACCAATTAAGTTTTGTTCCTTAAACGTGTTTATAAGTTGCTCAACAGATGAGTTATTCGTGTCTATTTTTTCAAACGTTCCCTCTTTCCATCTCATAACGCCCACTACTCTCTATTAAAAATTTGTTTCTTCATTATAAATAGCAAAATAAAAACCAGCAACTTTAAGGTTGCTGGCTTAGCTCTTATTCATATTCGAAAAAACAATAACAACTGCTCCAAACAAATAATGCCCTACTACCATCCACATACTCCAATCAAAAATCATAAGCAATAACCAAAGTGATATATTCATAGCAGTAAATAATAAATATAAAATGAAATCTCTCTTTTGCATTGCTCCTCTATTCATCAAAATGTAAACGGCACCGATAGGAGGAAAAGACAAATATTTTTCTTAACGACCACGAATACTAAATTACTGTCTACAAAAGATTCTCCTTTTCATCACAATACCTGCTTCGACATCGGCCTCACTACCCTATATTCATCACTATAAGCTTCCTTTATGATTAAAGGCGGATATTCACTTTTTTCTTCCTCAATCATTGTGAATACTTCTGTTTTCTCTTGTAATGTATTAGATTCTCTATTTTTAGTAGGTTTTTTACTTGTTTTAATTTCCCTTGTTACTTCGCCAAGTTTTCGCCCAACTTCTTCTACTTTGGCAGGTTCATTCGTAACATAATATTCTTGTTCGTCCCATACTAATATAGGTGGCACTTGTTCTCTTTTTTTACATATTATATAAGTAGTACTAGCTACAAGTAGTAGACAAGTTAATAAATAGAAGATAGTTTTTTTATTCATATACTACACTCCTTATCTATCATTTCATTGGATTATATAATACAAGTCATTTATAGTAAATGGATTTAGTGGTAATTTTTAGGTTGAACAATAAAGAAAAAACCTTACCGAAGTAAGGTTCCGTTTTTACATTCTATAGTGACTGACTTATTAAAACAATCATTACAATAATCGCTATAAGCATAACAACTAAACAGGCGATTAATTTATAAAATCCTCGTTTCGTTAACGTCCCGCCTTGAACGTCTTTACGAATAAATAAGAATACGGCTAAAAATAATACAAGCCCAATGCCAAAAGCATACATCATTTGCATATGTTAATCTTCCTTTCTCTCTTCCATCTTAATATCTTTTTGATAAAACAACAAATGAGATAAAAACTGTACTCATTGTAAGTGCCATAAGTATATTTAATAATTCAGTAGCAGATAGTGTAAGTATTTTTAAGTTTAAGCCGATAGAGAAAAGAAGATAATATGCCGTTAACGCAAAAAAGGTTACAAACATTCCTTTATAACGAATAAGTTTCATTCGCTCATCTTTTTCTTTAAATTGCGGGTGCAAGTAGCTTAGACAGAAACTCATAATCATCATCCCAAGCAATGGATACGTTATGGCTGGCGGTGCAGAATGCGTCATTATACCTGTTAATATCATAAATCCACTCATAAATAGAAAAATAATCCCCATAATTACAAAGTACTTTTGTGAATAATTCATCCCTATTCCCCCTCTTCTTTTCCTTTATAAATAAATACATGTTCTATTGTTGTCTGAAATGTTTTCGCTATTTCAAATGCTAGCGGAAGTGATGGATCGTATTTCCCTTTTTCAATTGAGATAATGGTTTGTCTGGAAACTCCAAGTTTCTCAGCCAACTTTTCTTGAGATAGTCCAAATTTTTTTCGGTATTCGACCATTTTATTTTCCAAGGAAATTTCTCCCTCCTTCCATATACCGAGTATATATGTAAAGGAAACTTTACGTCAAGTTCCCTTTACATATATTTTGATTATTATTCACGCTATTTATATAGAAGAAACTTTTTTTCAATTTCAGCACGTCTATTTTGAAGCGAAACACGGAACACTGTAAATAACTGTTACTATATCTCCTCACTTCTTTTTTTAAAATTTAATATCTCCATATTTGTTTTATCCTTTTAAAACATTTCATTTATTTCTTTATTTCACGAAATACGTTATTTGTTTTACGGTGTTTTTCGTCATATTTATAGAAACTAACTGTTTATGGAGCATTTTTTATGTTTAGCAACTTTTTTTGTAGAAATCCTTCACTTTCCTTTCAATATTTAACACTATCTAAATAAAGTTTACGATAAATTCATAATTTTTTATTTTTTATACTATATTCCGTTATATTGTTGTATAATATCTATGAAAGCGCTTATTATTTCAATATACATAATTCAAACTAATTTTATCGAAACATTCTAACTATTACACCTATATTTAAATGCAACAATTATAGCTATTAGTATAGGCATACCAAATATATCCACCCCATTTTTCTGTAAAATTACTTTATAACATGAAAGATTAACTTGGGTGATAAGTTATTGTGAATGTTTTTTTACAAAACAGATAAGTAATAGTGTTTGGTATTATGTAAATTATTGTAATAACATAAGAGTAAAGAAAACATTTACATTGATTATTGATTTATTACTTATTGAAAAAGAGCAAAATGCACCTTTGTATGGAAAAGGATTATATGCATTGGGAGGTTTAAACAAATGACGAGGAAGAATACAACGACAAACCCTTGGGCCAAGTTCCACGGTCCGAACCTTGGTTATGTTATTGAACAGTATGATCTTTACGTAACTGGAGCAGGTTCTGTTGATCCGGAATTACAAGAGCTTTTTGAAATTTTTGGAGCTCCTTCGTTTCAAGATGATGTCGTAACAGGGGACAACACAGCAACACATTTTTCTCCTCAAAACACAGGTAACATTGAAAAAATTCTTAAAGTCGTTCAACTAGTTGAGCAGATTCGTTCTTTCGGGCACACGTTGGCTCACATCAACCCGATGGAAGATGCTGCAAATGGACAATCTCTTCTTGAGAAAGCAATGAGCGAACTGAGCGATGCTGACTTGAAAGCGATTCCAGCGAAAACAGTATGGCCAGATGCACCAGAAGGTATTCACACTGCACTTGATGTAATTCATAGATTAAAAGACGTTTATACAAAATCTTTAGCTTATGAATTTTCTCATATACAAGATAGTGAAGAACGCGCGTGGTTGCATCAAATGGTGGAATCAAATTCATTGCGTCAACCACTATCAAATAAAAAACGAACTGCTCTTTTAAAACGTTTAACAGCTGTTGAAGGTTTCGAGCAATTCTTGCATAAAACATTCGTTGGGCAAAAACGTTTCTCTATCGAGGGCGTTGATATGCTTGTACCTGTTTTAGATGAAATTGTTCTAGAAGGTGCTAAAAACGGCGTTGAGGATGTCATGATTGGTATGGCTCACCGCGGTCGCCTAAGCGTACTTGCTCACGTATTAGAAAAACCATATAGCCACATGTTTGCTGAGTTCAAACATGCAAAAATAGAAGGCGCAGTGGCTAATTCTGGCTGGACTGGCGATGTGAAATACCACCTAGGTAGAGAACAAGTCGTTAGTAACGAAGAAGTTAGCACTCGCGTGACATTAGCAAATAACCCGAGTCATCTTGAGTTCGTGAATCCTGTAGTAGAAGGTTTCGCACGTGCTGCTCAAGAGAATCGTAAAAAATCTGGTCTTCCAGATCAAGATACTTCAAAATCATTCGTAATTTTAGTTCATGGTGATGCTGCATTCCCTGGTCAAGGTATTGTATCTGAGACACTCAACTTAAGCAGATTGAACGCGTATCAAACAGGCGGAACGATTCATGTTATCGCAAACAATGCAGTTGGTTTTACGACTGATAGCTATGATTCTCGTTCTACGAAATATTCTAGTGACCTTGCAAAAGGTTTCGATATTCCGATTGTTCACGTGAACGCTGATGATCCGGAAGCTTGTCTTGCAGCTGCTAACCTTGCGATTCAATATCGCATGTTGTTCAAAAAAGATTTCTTAATCGATTTAATTGGTTACCGCCGCTACGGTCATAACGAAATGGATGATCCAGCAGTTACGCAACCACAAGTGTACAAAAAAATTAAAAACCATCCAACTGTAAGGGCAATTTATGCAGATCAATTACAAACTGCTGGTGTTCTAAATGCAGATGAGGTTGAAACAATTACACAGTTTACACAAGAGCAATTAAAATCCGACTATGCACAAGTACCACCAGCTGATACGAGCGACGCAACAATTCACGTTAAAGTACCAGATGTTGTTGCAAAAGGTATTCAACCAATTGATACTGGTGTTGAGATTGACTCACTTCGTGCAATTAATGAAGGTCTACTATCTTGGCCAGAAGGATTTAACGTATATCCGAAAGTGAAGAAAATTCTTGAGCGCCGTAAAGATGCTCTTGAAGAGAACGGTAAAATTGAATGGGCACTTGCTGAATCGTTAGCATTCGCTTCTATTTTACAAGAAGGTACGCCAATTCGTTTAACTGGTCAAGATTCACAGCGTGGTACATTCGCACACCGTCATATCGTATTACACGATACTGATACAAATGAAACATATTCACCGTTACATCGCTTACCAAACATTAATGCATCGTTCTCTGTTCATAACAGTCCGTTATCAGAGGCTGCTGTTGTTGGTTACGAATATGGTTATAACGTATTCGCTCCAGAAACTCTTGTTATGTGGGAAGCGCAATATGGTGACTTCTCAAATACTGCGCAAGCATTATTTGATCAATATGTTTCAGCTGGAAGAGCAAAATGGGGTCAAAAATCTGGCTTAGTTCTTCTATTACCACACGGTTATGAAGGTCAAGGACCAGAGCACTCTAGTGCACGTCCAGAGCGTTTCTTACAGTTAGCTGCTGAGAATAACTGGACAGTTGCAAACTTAACGAGCGCGGCTCAATACTTCCATATCCTGCGTCGTCAAGCATCTATCTTAGGAACAGAAGCTGTTCGACCATTAGTATTGATGACGCCGAAGAGTTTATTACGTCACCCACTTACGCTTTCAACTGCTAGTCAGTTAAGCGAAGGACGTTTCCAACCTGCTTTAGAACAAGAAAACCTTGGCATGAAACCAAATAAAGTAAAACGTCTTGTTTTAAGCACAGGTAAAATGGCGATTGACTTAGCAGCAGAAATCGAGTCGGGTAAACATGAGTACAACTTAGACGAAGTTCATGTCGTTCGTATTGAGCAATTGTACCCATTCCCTGCTGAGAAAGTTCAATCTATTATTAAACGCTTTAAAAACTTAGAAGAAATCATTTGGGTTCAAGAAGAACCTCGTAATATGGGCGCATGGCATTACATGGCTCCAATTCTGTTCGAACTTGCTGGAGATAAAGTGAAAACAGGCTACATTGGACGTCCTGATCGCTCTAGTCCATCTGGCGGCGATCCATTCGCTCACAAAGCTGAGCAAGAGCTAATTGTTGCACATGCTTTAGATGTGAAGTATAACTTCCGTCAAGATAAACAAGAAATTGAAGTTTACAGCAACTAAAAAGTAACAATGAAGGTTTCTAGCTTGTTCCTTGGGCAGAATATCTGCCCAAGGCCAGGCTAACAAATGGAGATTACCGAAGACAAAAGAAGAAAAAACACACCGTTAGGCAAATAAGGGGAGGACATTTAAAATGATCGAAATTAAAGTACCTGAGCTTGCAGAATCTATTACTGAAGGAACTATTTCACAATGGCTTATCAACGTAGGCGACAAAGTTGAGAAAGGTGGCAGCGTTGTTGAGCTTGAAACTGATAAAGTCAATGTAGAAATCATTGCAGAAGATTCAGGTATTGTATCGAAGTTACTAGGCGAACCTGGGGATACAGTTGAAGTTGGCGCAACTATCGCAATTTTAGATGCTAATGGAGCACCAGTTGCAGTAAGTACACCTGCACCGGCTGCTGAGCAACCAAAACAAGAAACAGCTGAAGCACCGAAAGCTGCGGCACCAAGTGCTGAGCAAACTGCAACACTACAAGGGTTACCAAATACAAACCGTCCTATCGCATCACCAGCTGCTAGAAAGATGGCTCGTGAATTAGGAATCGACTTAAACGACGTACGTAGTACAGATCCACTTGGACGCGTGAGACCACATGATGTACAAGCTCATGCTGCAGCACCAAAAGAAGCACCAGCTGCTCCAAAGAGTCCAGCTCCTGCTCCAGTTGCAAAAACGGAATTCGAAAAACCAGTTGAGCGCGTGAAAATGTCCCGCCGCCGTCAAACAATTGCAAAACGTCTTGTAGAAGTTCAACAAACATCTGCAATGTTAACAACATTTAACGAAGTTGATATGAGTGCGATCATGGAATTACGTAAAGAACGCAAAGATGCTTTCGAGAAAAAACATGATGTACGTCTTGGCTTCATGTCATTCTTCACAAAAGCAGTTGTTGCAGCATTAAAACAATTCCCATTATTAAATGCTGAAATTCAAGGTGACGAGCTTATCATTAAAAAATTCTATGATATCGGTATTGCAGTAGCAGCTCCAGATGGATTAGTTGTTCCAGTTGTACGCGATGCTAACCAATTAAACTTCGCTGAAATCGAAAGCGAAATTCGTGAATTAGGTAAAAAAGCACGCGATAACAAACTTTCATTAAAAGAACTACAAGGTGGTACATTTACAATTACAAACGGTGGTGTATTCGGTTCTCTAATGTCAACACCGATCCTAAATAGCCCTCAAGTTGGTATTTTAGGAATGCATAAAATCCAAGTACGCCCAGTTGCAATTGATAACGAGCGTATGGAAAACCGCCCAATGATGTACATTGCTTTATCTTACGATCACCGTATTGTTGATGGTAAAGAAGCAGTTAGCTTCCTTGTTGCTGTTAAAGATATGCTTGAAGATCCAAAGTCATTATTATTAGAAGGTTGATAGATTAAAAATCTATTAAAGGCTGTAGAATGAATCATTCTACAGCCTTTTTTTATTGTGTTCATACGGGACAAATTTCATGACATAAAGTAATAATGTATGCCTAAACGTAAGGAGGATTAAAATGAATAACCTTCCAATTCATGCAAAACTTAAAGTAAATAAGGATACTTTCTTCCTCCCCGATTCAAACGGGGGTGTCTATTTTCGAAATAACGCCAGTTCATTTCGCATGGACGGTGATGGAATTTATGACTGGATTGAAAAATTAATGCCAATGTTTAACGGAAATTATTCTTTAGCAGAAATAACCGATGGCCTCCCTCTCCCCTATCAAAATCGTGTATTTGAAATTGGAGAGATTTTATATGAAAATGGTTTCGTTCGCGATGCAAATCAAGATGCACCTCATAAATTAAACAGTACATTACTCGACAGATATGCTTCGCAAATTGAATTTTTAGAAGCTGATTCTCATTCAGGTGCTTTAAAATTTGAAACGTACCGCGGGGCAAATGTCCTTATACTTGGTTCTGGGGATATGCTTACTTCCTTAGTTTCTTCTTTATTAGAATCTGGTTTACCTACATTTCATTACCTCGTTACAGATCGAGATAAAACAAACTATGACAGAATACATGAGCTAATAGAACGTGCATATGAAGTTGATAACAGTGTACTCCTTCAAGAAATCGATACTACAATTGACCGTCCCTTGCATGAAGTATTCGAACCTTTTGATTGGATTTTATATGTTTCTCAAAACGGAGACATTGACGGTTTAAAAACAGTTCACACTATTTGTAGAGAAACGAAAAAGAATTTTATACCAGCTATTTGTTTATCTACACTCGGTATAGCTGGGCCTGTCGTAACGGAAAATCGTGATGAATGCTGGGAATCCGCATGGCATCGGCTACATGAAACGACTTTACAAAATGAAAATTCATCGGATTCCTTCTCACAAATTACATCTGCCATGTTAGCAAATGTAATCGTTTTTGAATTGTTTAAACATGTCGCGGATGATTCTTATCGTGAAAAAGAATCACAATTCTTTTTATTAAACTATGAAACACTTGAAGGAACGTGGCATCCTTTTATAAAACACCCTCTTGCAACTGATGAAAGTTTTACAATTGATACGATAGAAAATCTTTCTGAAAAACTTGAGCATCGGTATGGCCAACATACTTCAACTGATATATTCCGCTTTTTCGACTCATTAACTTCTAAAGAAGCCGGTATATTCCATGTATGGGATGAACAAGATTCATATCAATTACCGTTATCACAGTGCTATATTCAAGTAGCCACTCCACTATCAGATGGCCCAGCTCCCCTTCTGCCTCTTATGACTTGCAGTGGATTGACTCATAATGAAGCACGCCGAGAAGCCGGTTTAACAGGAATTGAAACATATGTAGCAGAAATCATTCACCGCCTTATTCCTGAACATAACGATATCGGTATCGGTGCTGGAGGAACGATGACAGAAGGATTTTACCGGGCACTACAACAACATTTAAACAATAAACTGTATGAGCGGCAGTCACATATGCTAGAAGAACTTACAACGATTGATTTAACTGATATTCACGATAAACATTGTAGATTTTATTACGATGCTCTTGCTACAATTCATGAAACACCTAAAATTGCAATGAGTGAAGAGATTCTCAGTTTTCCAGTCATTTGGGTTGGTATAAATGATAGATGGTACGGTGCATCTAATATTAATATGACGTTAGCCTTACGGAACGCACTACAACTATCACTGCTCCACATTCAAAGTGAAGAGACTCCTTACAGAGCTAATATCTTGCCTGAATCATCTATTATTTTATATGACACGGATTCTTTTAGAGTGGAAATACAAGCGGAAGAAGAAATTCCAAGCGCACAATCTTTACAGCTTGCCTTACAGCATTTAGAAGAACATAATTTTTATCCCTTCGTGTTTGATTTAGCAATCGAACCATTTTTGAAAGAAAACTTAGACGGTGTGTATGGGGTATTAATTGCAAAGGAGGACGGTCTATGACTCAAAATATATTGCTTATAGGAGATGGCCTTCTTGCAGACTATGTACATGATCAATTATGCAAACAATATTCCATCATTCGTCAGCATACCCTTCCAGAAGTACTTCCTGAAAATATTCATCTCGCTCTCGTATTACATGACGGATCTCCTTCTACTATTCATCATGACGCTGAGCTAATTTTTCGGTCAAATCATATTCCATGGCTACGTGGTTTTACTTCATTTGGCGAAGGTATTATCGGTCCTTACATTCATCCTCTTACGCCCGGATGTTCCCATTGTTCTGATGGACGCCGTTTTATCGCTGGCTTTGACCAAAAAGAAATGTGGGAACTACAGCGGAAATATGCCTTTAAAGCAGATGATGTAACGAGGCGTGATGTACGTGCCACCCAAAATGGAATGTTACAAATGTGCCATCTTATTTGCGCAGAAACAGAAAAAATATTAACTCATAACCATTCTTCTTTAGAAAATGAACTTATTTTACTAAACTTACAAACATTACAATGTACGCGGCATTCTTTTCTTCCAGATCCTCTCTGTCCTGTATGTAGTAATTTACCTAATGATACTGCGGATGCGGCGGAAATTTCTTTACAACCGAGTTTAAAAGTAAGCACCGAAACGTATCGCTGCCGTTCCATTCATGAATTAAACACATTTTTAACGAGAGACTATTTAGATTATCGGGTCGGTATGTTGAACGGCAAAATGCAGCATTCATTATTACCATTCGCTGACGTCATTATAAACATGCCATTAATGTTCGGAAATGAAGGTGTTGCAGGCCGAACTCATTCATTTGCAGTGAGTGAAGCAACTGCTATTTTAGAAGGTTTAGAACGATATTGCGGGATGTCGCCTCGCGGGAAAAAGACAAATGTGCATGGTAGTTTTCATGATTTAGAAGAACACGCACTAAATCCCCTCTCGCTCGGTGTACATACAAATGAACATTACAATCGTGATAATTTTCCATTTAAACCATTTGATCCTGATTATGAGCAAAACTGGGTATGGGGATATTCTTTATCACAAAACAGACCGCTTTTAGTTCCTGAATCAATTGCTTATTATAGCCTCGGTCATCGAGACGCTTTCGTGTATGAAACATCAAATGGATGTGCAATTGGCGGTAGTTTAGAAGAAGCGATTTTTCACGGCATTTTAGAAATTGTAGAGCGTGATGCCTTCTTACTCACTTGGTATGCCGAATTACCTCTTCCCCGCCTTGATCTTAATTCAGCAAATGATACAGAATTACAATTAATGATCCAGCGGTTACGTACGATTACCGGATATGAATTACACGCTTTTAACGCGACGATGGAACACGGCATCCCGAGCTTATGGGTAATTGCAAAAAATACGCGTGAAAATGGAATGAACGTTGTTTGTGCGGGAGGCGCTCATTTAGATCCTATTCGAGCTTTAAAAAGTGCCATTCAAGAAATAGCAGGCATGTTACTTATAACAGACGATGAGCTCGAGCACAAAAGAGAATACTACGAAAAGTGCTTACAAGATCCTTATTTCGTTAATAAAATGGAAGACCATAGTATGCTGTACGGATTGAAAGAAACGGAAGAACGTCTTCACTTCCTTTTACGAGAAGATGCACCGGTGCAAACGTTCCAAGAAATAAATGTATCACAATCATTTGATATGGATTTAACATCCGATCTCCACCAACTTTTAAATCGTTTGCATCAATCTGACCTTGAAGTAATCGTTGTAGATCAAACCGTTCCCCTTATAGAAAAGAACGGACTACACTGTGTAAAAGTTATTATTCCAGGTATGTTACCGATGACGTTCGGACACCATCTTACTCGGGTTACAGGACTGGACCGGATATATACCGTACCGATGACACTTGGATATACAGACGAACCTTTAACAAATGAAAGATTAAATCCACATCCACATCCGTTTCCATAGTAAAGGAGGGATTTCATGCAGCTAAATACTTTTTTACATCATCTCCATTTCTCTATCGATGAAATTATGCCAAATCATGAGGTGGACTGGAAAGACGCACCGCTTCCTTATAAATTATATCGAAATGTACCTACCATCCCGCTCTCCTTAGAAATCCCGTTATCTTTATCGAACTCTTCTACTACACCTACTCTAAATGAGATTGGTCACTACCTTTGGTATTCATTTGGTGTAACACAATTATGTCAGCTAAATAGCGGGAGAAATGTATTACGTAGATCCATTCCTTCAGGCGGTGCCTTATACCCTAATGAATTGTATATCTATTTAAAGATTGACGATTATCCAGACGGCATTTACCATTATGACGCCGCGCATCACCGGCTTATTTTACTTCGCGAAGGAAATTTCGATTCTTATTTAGCAGACGCACTCGGTAACCGCTGTAATATACATGATTGTTTCGGTGCCGCATTCGTATCCACTATGTTTTGGAAAAACTTCTTTAAATACAATAACTTTTCATATCGCCTTCAAGGATTAGATAGCGGGGTTCTCATTGGACAATTACTTGAATGTGCCAAACAGTTCGGTTATACGAACGGCGTATACTTTCAATTTCTAGACCGTGCACTGAACCATTTACTCGGATTGTCAGAAGGTGAAGAAAGTGTGTATGCCGTTATTCCTTTAAGTACAGAGCCAGAAACTAATTGGTTTCACAATGATTACCATGAAAATAAAACATTTACTTCTCGTGAGTTGTTGCAACAAATTCCGCCGCTCGCACATGAACATTTCGTTCGCTCAAAACATGTAGATGAATATCCGATGATAACAAAAATAAATGAAGCTTCTATGATCGAATCGACAGCACACTTCCAAACACTAGCTCATGAAGAGCACTATCAATATCATGAGCATGCTGTACAACTGCCGAAAGTAGAGCGTTTATCTTATGATTTCTTGCAACTTTGCAGAAAACGGTATTCCCCTGATGCTGACTTTACTTTAACGAAATGGGATGCAGCCGAGCTCGCTACTTTACTACAAGAAGCGAGCCTCTCCCTCCCTTATTCCAACGACCTTGATGGTAAGTATATAAATGAAAATGCGCGCGTCTCATTATATGGATGTTTCTATAATGTAAAAGATATAAAAAACGGCGCTTACACTTATAACAGTAAAACGCATTCCATACAACCACTTCGATATGGGGACCTTCGTTATCCTCTTCAATCCAGTATGACGATGGATAACGTAAACCTTTTTCAAGTATCACTTTGCCTACATGTAGTCGGAAAGAAAGATTATTATACAAATGCATTAGGCTATAGAGGGTACCGTATTCATCAAATGGAAGCAGGTATACTTGTTCATAAACTCGTTTTTGCAGCGACCGCGATGGGGATGGGCGGGCATCCTTTACTTAGTTTTGATACAAATTCATGTGATCAATTGTACGGAATAGATGCTGGGAATGAAACATCTCTTATTCAAGTTCCAGTTGGGGCATATCGGGCGCGGAATTGGTTAAAAGGGGCTTTGCATTGTTAGAAGCACGCCGTCTATCGGCGTGCTTTTTTAAAGGATTTAATTTATAAAAGGCGAAATGAGTATATATTCTTACATAAAAGGAGAATTTAACTTGAGCATTTTACAACGGTTAATTCAGCAAGCAAAAAATCCTAGCGGAACAATTGGTTCCTCCATGCTTTGTATTATGAACGCTGCACATACGAGATTAATAAATTGGGCTTTGCAGAAAGTACATATAAAGACAGATGCAGTCGTATTAGACATCGGCTGTGGTGGAGGTAAAACCATACACACTCTTTCAAAACGAACTCCACTTGGGGAAATATATGGGATTGATTACTCCGATCAAGCTGTGAAAAATTCTATACAGACGAATGCAAAAGATGTTCAAAAACAAAAAGTAATTGTTCAACAAGCAAGCGTTTCTTCGATTCCACATCATACGAACTTCTTCGATCTCATTACCGCCTTTCAAACTCATTATTTTTGGCCTGATGTTGAACAAGATATAAAAGAAGTATTTCGCATCTTAAAACCGGACGGCTCCTTTTTATTAGTGGCTGAAACTTTCAAAATTCAATATCATATGAAGAAATTTAACACGACCGAAGAACTAATAAATCTCTTTTATAAAACAGGATTTACAAGTGTACAATGTTACGAAGAAAGAGATTGTCTTTGTGTAATAGGAATTAAATAAAAAGCAGACCTCAAAGGGTCTGCTTTTTTACTAGATTAACTTAAAAATACTCTTAATTTGTCTAGCAAATAACCAATTTTTCGTACCGTAGTTATCATTTAAACTATCTAAATTGATAGATTGTCCGTTAGCAAACTTTAATTCTAACGTAGTATTTTTGTCATTTGTTTTTAAGTTACTATTTGTAATGGCATCATACTTTAATTTTTCAATCTCAACATATTCGTCTTTTTCTTGTCCAATCACGACATGGTCTTGGAAGAAGAAAAATACTTCTACTTTTTTACCGAAACAAAATACATTTTTCGTATAAATTAATGTCGCGTTATCAAGTCCGACACATACTTCTTTCATTTCTTCCACAACGTGTCCAAAGTCTTCTTCATGTCTTGCATTTGATTCAGCAATCCATTCTTCGATTGTTCTCATGTTAATTGCCATACTGCGCCCCCTGGTTCGTTCATTGCTTCGTTTAAAAAATAAATACTATATGAAAATATAAGCGATACTTAATATGTTTTCAAGGGGAAACGGTATATTCAAAATAAAGTGAAACTTTAATCAGTGGGAGCTTACTGCCCGCAAATAGCGGGATAAAGTTAAATTTCAAATTAATATAAAAGGAACACCAATTTCATTAAATTTTAAACGTTTGAACGAGACATTCTTCATCATCAATTAGCTGCGCTCTCTCATCAAATTCAATGTTTAATTCTTTATATACTTTCTTCCAAAACGACAATGCTGGTACATTTTTTACAAGTTCGATAACGAACTATTGTCCTCTCTTCTCTTCTAGTAAATTCTCAACAGCTTGTTTACCGATTCCTTTTCCTTTATATTGATTCAATATGAAAATATCATTAATACCAAAATCATTTTCCTTCTTCAAAAACGGACGTTCCAGTAGTAATAAGAATCCTACAATACTCTGATCAACTTTTATAAAATACGGCGTGATTCCGTCATTTTTCCAAAACATATGCAAATCTTCGTATTCAAAAAATCCGTTCGCTCCGATAGTTATATTCATAGTGAACTTAGAAAGGTCATGAAGATATAAAGCGTACAAATTACGTAATATTTCTTTTTCTGATTCTTGAACTTTTTGAAGTGCTACAATCATAAAAAAGCTCCCCTTCCACATATGTAACTATTTCCCGATTCTCTTCATTCGACAAAAATGATAATTCCTCTTTAACAAAAAAATAGCACTTTAAAAAGTGCTATTCCGCTCTCCTTGCCGCTTGCTGAATTGGATCCCAAACGCTGTTATATGGTGGGGCATAACTTAAGTCGACATCTTCTAAATCGTGAATGCTCATTTTATTGAAGAGTGCCATTGCGATTACATCAATCCGTTTATCTACACCTTCTTCTCCAATTACTTGTCCGCCTAATAATTGTTTCGTGTCAGAACGGTATAGTAATTTCAAGTAAAGTGGTTTTGCATTTGGATAATAGCCCGCCATATTAGTCGAATCTACTTTGACTGTTTTATACGGGATGTGTAGCCCTTTCGCTTCTTTTTCATTTAATCCTGTTCTTGCAAGCGTCAAATCCATAAATTTAATAATACCTGTACCTAACGTACCTTTAAAGGCTCTTCGTTTATCAAGCATATTCAGTCCAGCAAGTCGCCCTTGTTTATTGGCAGTCGTTCCGAGCGGGATATGATCATGAATTTCCTTTATAACGTGGTAATGTGTTGCGCAATCACCAGCTGCATATACGTCTTGCACATTCGTTTGCATATATGCATTTACTTCAATTGCCCCTTTATGATTCTTACGTATATTTGTCCCTTCAAGAAAATCAGTATTTGGCTTCACTCCTACCGACACTAAAACAAGATCTGCTTTATACGTACCTTTATCCGTTTCAATTGCTTCTACTCGTTCATTCCCTTTAAACGCTTTTACATTTTCATTCGTTAAAATTTCAATATGATGCTTATCTGCTTCTTTATGTATGTACTCTGCCATATCTGCATCATAAATCGTACCGATATGATCATTTCGCTCAATCATTCTTACTTTCTTACCAAGTTCGACGAATGTTTCTGCCATCTCCAGTCCGATTGCGCCACCGCCAATAATCGTTACATCTTCAACTTTATTCGTTTCTAGCGTTTTTAATATGCGCTCAGCATCAGGAATTGTTTTTAAAAGATGAACGCCTTGTAATTCCCGTCCTTCCCATTCTGGCATAACAGGACGCACTCCAGTCGCAATTAATAATCGATCGTACGGAAATTCAAAGACATCTTTCGTCTTCGTATGCTCTGCGTACACCATTTTCTTTTCCGTATCTACTTTCGTTACTTCATGACGCACTTTTGCATCAATTCCATATTTCTCACGAAACGTCTTTACGTTACGCGCGATTAACTTTTCAGTTGAAGTGATAGCACCACTAATGACATACGGTAATCCACACTGAGCGTATGAATAAATTTCACCTTTTTCTAAAGTTACAACATTTGCATTTTCATCGTTTCTAACAATTTGCATAGCTGCACTCATACCAGCTGCATCTCCGCCAATAATGACATAGTTCACTTTACCACTCCTTCTTTTTTACATACTCTTTACGTTTTCCATATTTTATAGAAATAACACCTACTTCTATTGTAAAGAAAGAGAATTTCATCTTCAAATTTTGTGCACAAACCTATGCTTGAATAGGTAACTGTCGTGTCTTATAAACAATATGTTTAATATGCTATAACAGTCACAATTGAAAGTAGGTGAAACATACATGTGCGCCGGCCTTCTCGCTCAAACTCCAGAGGAACCGAAAGAACCAAAACCCGCCTTGTCGCTTGATCAAGAATTCTCTATTAACGCAACCATCTATAGTGCTCGTGCTTGGTTATCTAATGATGAGACTTTCCCACAAACGATTTGGAAAGGCTCTCGCTTCGCTTCAGCATCACACGCTGGCAAGTCCATCTTACCAATCGGCACTGTAAAAATTTTGAACTTATCTGATGATACAATAACAGTTACTGCATCATCAGAATCAGATGATAATCTCAAAATAGTCGTACCCCCTCATTCTGAAGGTGTTTTAACATCTAATGGTTTATCTGATGTGCAAGCAAGTACATCAGGAGGAGCAAGTAAAGTCACATTTCTCTTTCATATCTTTTTCTCAAGGGATCCTGGTTCAGATAAAAAACCATAAAAAAGGTACAGTTATGCACTGTACCTTTTTTCATGTGTTCTATTCTCTTGATTTGATTAGTTCAATATTATAAGTTTCGATATCTGTTAACGTTCCTGTAAAATAAGGGTTTTCTCTATACCAAGACTGTTTTGCAAAATACGCTTGCATATCTTTCGTTTGAAAAATATGTCCATGCCTTGCATATATTTCATTTCTAGCAATTTTCAACTGCTCTTTCGATAAATATGTTAAATCTGCGCTCGTTAATTTTCGAATATCACTATCAGGAAAGATGAAACCATTATATACATACCCAGTCGCGGGCGTTGGAGTAACATTATAAACAACTGTTTTTTCCGTATTTTTCTTTTGGAATGGAAGATTATAAGACAAAAGTGCCGTTACCGTCTCTACTTGTGTCGTTTCCCGTCCACTTTCTCCATTTCGTTCTAAATAAATCGTCGCACTTCCATCAGTCGCTACAGGCCCCCATGTAATTTCTTCTCCTGCCAGCGCTGTAACCGGTTTTTGATTTACGTACAATGTTGCACCAGGCGCGTTCGTTTGAACTGTAATATATTGAACTTGCAACGTTAAATCTATCGTTACGTTATTTTGGCTTTGTTTCATAAGTACAACCTTTTCCTCACGAGATAATTTTACATAGTCATTTTTATAATCTGATTGAAACACTTGATTTCCCGGAAGAAATGGCCCATATTGCTTCTCAAACTTTTTGTCATCTGTCTTATCAATTTCTTTTCCGTTCATTTTTAACGATACGCCTTTTTCATTTGTAAGCAAAGTTGTATAGTACGTCTTCGCTTTCAATTTATATCGATCAAATATAAAGAAATACTTTCCGTCTTTCGTTAATGAAAAATCAGCTCTTTCTATTCCGTCCCGTTGTTTTTCACCTTGTCTCAAATATCCTTTTAATTCATTTACGTAAGATGGATTTTCTTTTATATATGAAAATAGAGGCGTTAAACTCTCTCTCGTTATCATAACCGATGGATCATCTGCCGTAACGATCTCAGCTAATTTCTCTCCGTCCCTCTCTTGTAAAATCGTAATCATCCGGTCTACTTGTGCCACCTGCGTATAATACGATGCTCCGTACAAATACAATCCAATAATCACTATAACAAATAGTGCTAACAGTGTAATGCCAACTTTTGTACCACCGCTCATGTTCTTCTTTACTACAGGACGTCCCCTCTTCGACCCGCAGTTTTGACAAAATTGCACACCATCTTCAAACTGAGCTCCGCACTTTGTACATACATTCATTCAGTCAACCACCTTTTCATTAGAAGCCAGTTATTCCCTTTGTTAAGGCTTGAATTATCGTACTAATGTAAGACCAAAGTACCATGAACGTTGCAATTCCAATTAAAACATTTGCAATAATAAGTGTGTAAACAAGATCTAATCCGCCATTGTCTAGCTTTAATACGGCTACAGTTATACTAATCCCTATATAAGTTGCAGCTACGGATAATAATATAGGTAAGAAAAAGATTAATAAGAAACTAAAAAGAAAAGAAAGGACTAATATGACAATAGTCGGCGTCGCTATCGTTCCCCATATACCAAATACTTCAAGAAACGAAAAAGACGATTTCATCATCTTACCACTTACAAAAATAATAAATCCGACAAATAAAGTTAAAATTAATAAAAAGAAAAAGACCGTTATAGATTCTCCAAAAAACGTGGGAGTAGATATATCTGGTGCAAATGTTCTCGTAACTGCTGATGCTGCACTCATCATTCTATAAAAAATACATGCTCCTAAAAAACAAATAAGAACAAGGCTTACAATTCCATTTCGCACTTCAATAGCGCCGCTTTTCATAATCGCTGTCGGTGCTTGTAATGCATGTTTAAAAAATTGAAAATAGCCGCTCGCGAACCGCTTCGCTTGCTCTACCGTTTCATTTGGCAGAGCTTCCTTTGCTTGTGCCGCACGTGCTTGTTCCGGCCCTTCTTCTTGGCCACTACTTGCCACTACTTCTTCCGTTAACGAATGTCCACAATTCCCGCAAAACTTTGCCTCCGCTGCATTTTCTGTATGACATGACGGACATTTCATTCTCTTATCCCTCCTTAAGCATATACCATATAGGGTGTTACAAGTTCAATATATGACTTTGGACATAAAACATGACTACAAGAAAAAGATTCTGAAATCCTTCTTCCGAAAGAAAATATATGTGCTAGTAATCTTGAAAAAAAATGCTATTATGAAACAGAATAAATAATATTTTTAACAGATTGGATGACTGGCAATGGAATTGGTAAACTCAATTTTTCAAATACTCCTTACAAGCGTAATCCAATTATTATCTTTAATTGGCGTTATCATTGTAATTGGATTTCTATTAGGCTATTTAGAATCTCTCACACGCATGTATTGGTCGAGAGCTTTTGGAAGAAAAGGATTCCTATTAACGGCTTGGATCGGTGTTCCGATTCATGAACTTGGACATGCCATTATGTGCGTACTGTTCCGTCATAAAATTGTGGCGACTCAGTTCTTCCCAACAGATACAAGTCAAGGGGCTTTAGGTTACGTACAACATCAATACAATCAAAAAAGTGTGTATCAACGAATTGGGAATTTCTTCATCGGCATTGGGCCTATTATTTCTGGTATTACTGCACTAATCCTTTTAATGCGCTATTTCGTACCAGAATCATATTTTTTATTTAATACAACTCTCGAAAAAACGATTGCTTCTACTTCTATTAATATAGAAATGATCCAAAACATGCTCTTGTCGACGTTTGTATTATTGAAAAGCTTATTTACAATCGGTAATTTATTGAATCCTTCCTTTTGGTTATTTTTATTTATCGCCATTTGCATTTCCGCACATATCGCTTTAAGTAAACCAGACATTAAAGGATCAATAGACGGAGTTATCGTCATGTTTATCGTTTTATTTTTATTCAACATCATAGCGGGACTGTTCCAATACGACAGTAACCAGCTAATTGGACAGGTTATGAAATATAATATGTATCTCATTGCGTTTTCTAGTGTAGCACTGCTTTTCTCTTGTATTTCTACACTTGTTAGTTTTTCGTTTTATAAAATAAGAAGAGGGCGTTCTTTTTGAACTCCCTCTTCTTATTTTATATTCCCCTTATAATCACAATGCTCAACAGGCACACGAGCATGCCCTTCTTCATCGGTACACCATGACTGTGATTGGAATGCCAGAAAGATACCAATCCATTCTTCTTCCTTTTCAAAGTGAATAAGTATTCCTCCGTCTTGCCATATGCCATCATCACCTTGCCATTTTTCTACATTCCCTTGATTCATATGAATATCATGTATACCGTTTCCTGGTTTGAAATGAAAATAGGAATCTGGTGTATTTTCTTCTGGTCCCCATCTTTCACCAAATGCGTAAATAATTGCTTTTTCTTCTATCGCTCGTTTTATATAACGTTCTATTTTTTCATTTAAATCATTATCTGCTCCTGCTTTTTCGGGAGGTAAAGGAATCATTTGATTTGAGTCAAATAGATTTCCTCTTATATAATCTAAAGCTACTTTCGGTTCATTGTTTTTTATTTCTGTAAAACCGAATGGTAATGTCGGTAAAATATGAATCGCCTCTGACTTAATATTGTTACTCGCAAAATATAAAACTTCTGATGGATAACTTTGTGACTTTACGTTAATTGCAATACGATAATCTACTCCTGTCTCGCCCTGTAAATGAACTTGATAATGAGGTGTTTTCCCTTTTCCAATCTCTGATTGTATAACTGTACCTTTTAACACACCGTAGTTTTTTAGGGTCATACATTTCATCTCCCATTCATCTAGTAGAAGCTATTCATATTTAAATCATTATCCACTCATAAAAAAAATCCTCCTATATTAGGAGGATTTTTAATTTCTCAACATATACCAAACAATAACCTCTACCACTACAAGCAAAACCGCACCAAAAATCATTAACGTCGTCTTCTTTAATAGTTCATTTTCACGGTAAGGGATATTACATAAGTAAGCACCTAGTGTAATCCGTGATGGACAAGCGATTGTCGCTACTGATGATGCGGTGTTTTGAAGTGTTGTGACATATTGCCACGGGAGTGCTACGTTTTGTGCGGTTTGCATTTGTAGTTTTATAAACATTGCATTTGATCCTGCGTTACTACCTGTTAAAAATCCACCAATAGCGCCAATAAACGGCGCAACGAAAACGAAAAATGTTCCAAATGTATCACCAGCTGTCTTTGCGAGTAATGAATGCATGCCTGATGCACCCATTAGTTCTGAAATGGCGATAAACATTGTCGTCGTAATCGCAAAAGGAATCCATTGTTTGATCGTTTGTGAGAGTGATTGTTTAATAATATTAGACGGGATGCGGAAGAAAATAATAGTAAATAAGCAAGTCATACCGAGCCAAAATCCTGGTGAATATAGTAACTCTAGTTTGTAAGAGTATGATTTCAAATCAAGAACCGCATATGATCTGAACAAATCATGTAATGCTGGAACGAGGCGAGAAAGTAAAATACAAACTGTTAGAAATATATAAGGGCTAATAATTTTTATAATGGATACTTCTCTCTCCGTTGCAGCCGCATGCTCTGTTATAAGATTTTGCCCACTTTTTCCTTTTAATTTAATGATAAGAAAGCCAAAGGTAATCGTAACGATAGAACTTAATATCCCGGCTAGTTCAACACTTACGTATGCATTAGAAAGATAGATTCCGAGAGAAAATAATAGAAAGAATCCTACTCCTTCTTTCCACTTTTCTATAACCGCTTGCCAGCCGCCAACAACGTGTAAAGAAAGAATAACGAAGTAAGCAAACATCGGAATACTTAATAGCGCTGTATTTGTGCCAAGTGTTGTAAGAGGCATATTTATTAGCTGCGAACCGATAATCGTACCAGTTGCCATTGCGCCCCATGAACTAGCTAGTAAGCCGATGAATGAGAGTAGTACAGCTTGAAATGGTTTATATCCTAGTGAAAGAAAAATAGGTGCTGCAACCATGAAGCCGATACCGAATCCACTTACTGATTCAATAAGCGGGCAAATGCCAAAACACATAAGCAGCATTTGTAATAAGCGATCCTGAGTAACTTCTTCTAGAAAACGTGCTACTTGATCGATGTACCCCATTTTGTTCATGAGGTGAAATAAAAAAATACCGAAAAATAAAACGTACCCGACAATAAAACAAATTAACCATCCTTTAATCGTTGCGTGTACAGTTTCACTTATCCCTAATTGAAACGTTGGCGAGAGTAAAACGATTCCAACAGACACAGCATAAGAAATTAACGAGGACCTTAATGACGTTTGTTTAAATAAAAATAAACAAATGAAAATCATCATAATTGGGATAAGTGCCAACAATATGGCCATGTTATCATCTCATTTCGTTTAAAATACAATTTTTAACTATTATATAACAGATGCTATAATTTTCAATTGTTTTTAAAACAGATTCAAAAAAGGAACCAAACGGCTCCTTTTCATTCACTCCCATTTTCTATTATCCTGAAAAACTGTCTGCTTTCCGACTATTTCTTTCAACACAACAAACACAATGTAAGTACATATTGCTTGCAATATAATATTCCAAAATTTCATTAATGTAAATGAATGAATCCGTAGAAATAATTCGTTTAATAATACAATCGAAACGATACTAAATAATTCTATACTAATCGAAAATAGACATATTTCTAAAATAGACTGTTCTTGAATGCGATTTAAGTTGGAAAAGATGAATACATACCCTAAAAATAGAGCCATTAACTCTATTTTCGTCATGCTAATGAGCCAAGCGTATAATGGTACAGTTAAAAATAGATATAGTAATTTACGTCTTAGCATGCCTTCTCCCCCTCTGAATTATATGTATTTTCTGTATATTTTAACACTTATTACGCAAAACAAAAAGAAGAGACTATGCCTCTTCTTTTTGTTTTGTTGCATATATTAATTCACATATTTCTTCTCGCTTTTCATTTTCTAAAAGCTCAATGACCTTACTTCCAACGACAACTCCGTCGCATATTGTAACCATTTCTTCTACATGTTCTTTTGTTGAGATGCCGAATCCAGCGACTACTGGTAAGTTGACGTGTGATTTTACTTTTTCTAAGTAACTATGAATCTCCTCTTTAAAGTTTTGACGTACTCCCGTTACGCCCGCTACTGTAACAGCATAAACGAACCCTTCTGATTCACTCGTAATTTTTTCAATTCTTTCAATAGGACTCGTTACGGTAACCAGTGGGATGAGCGCAATGTTTACCTCTCGAAGTAACGGCGCAATAATATTTTGTTCTTCATACGGTAAGTCTGGAACGATGATGCCGTCTACACCTGCTTCTATACAGTTCTCAATGAATCTCTCTTTTCCGAATGCAAGTACCGGATTTAAATATGTCATAAGAACAAAAGGTATTTGTACTTCTTTCCTTACCTCTGCTAACGCTTGAAAAATGCCTTTTAATGTTACGCCGCTATCTAGCGCTCGTTTCCCTGCTCTTTGAATCGTTGGGCCATCTGCAACTGGATCTGAAAACGGAATACCAATTTCAACGATGCTTGCTCCTGCTTCATCAAGAAAACGAATTCTTTCTTTTAATTTTTCAAGGCCACCATCTCCGCCCATTACGTACGGAATAAATGCTTTCTTGCCATTTTCAAACGCTGCTTTAATTTTTTCTACTCCCATTTTTTACACCTCTTCCATATAACGTTTTATACTCTCTACATCTTTATCACCGCGGCCAGATAAACAAATGACAAGCCCTTCATCTTTCTTCATTTGCGGCGCTAATTTTAATGCGTATGCGACAGCATGCGAGCTTTCTAACGCCGGGATAATGCCTTCTTTTTTCGTTAATAATTGAAATGCTTCTAATGCTTCTTCGTCTGTTATCGAATGATAGGAAACGCGGCCAATATCTTTTAGCAAGCTATGTTCTGGACCAACACCTGGATAATCAAGTCCTGCTGAAATAGAGTGTGCTTCTTGAATTTGTCCTTCTTCGTTTTGCAGAAGATACATCATTGATCCGTGGAGAACGCCAACGCTTCCTTTCGTTAAAGTTGCTGCATGCTTTTCTGTATGAACGCCTTTTCCAGCTGCTTCTACGCCGTAAAGAGCAACTTCTTCATCGTGTACGAACGGATAAAACATCCCCATCGCATTACTACCACCGCCAATACAAGCAACGACTGCTTCTGGTAACTTTCCTTCTAACGCCTCATATTGTTTTTTCGTTTCATTTCCAATTACACTTTGGAAATCACGGACAATTTGCGGGAATGGATGTGGTCCGAGAACAGATCCCATAATGTAGTGCGTATCATGCACATGTGAAACCCAGTAACGAAGCGCCTCGTTTACCGCATCTTTTAATGTACCGCTACCTGCCGCTACACTTTCTACTTTCGCTCCGAGTAATTCCATTCGGAACACATTTAATTTTTGACGTCTTACATCTTCTTCTCCCATAAAAATGACGCATTCTAATCCGAGAAGAGCACATACAGTAGCTGTTGCAACTCCGTGTTGTCCAGCTCCTGTTTCAGCGACAACTTTTTTCTTGCCCATTCGCACTGCAAGTAGTGCCTGACCGATTGTATTGTTAATTTTATGAGCTCCTGTATGATTCAAATCTTCACGTTTTAAATAAATCTTTGCACCACCGCAATACTTCGTCATATTTTCAGCATAATATAGCGGTGTTTCTCTTCCGACGTACGTTTTTAAATAATGATTTAATTCCTTTTGAAATGCTTCATCTTGCATCGCTTCTTTATATGCTTCTTCTAGTTCTAGTACAGATTGCATTAACGTTTCTGGAACATATCGTCCTCCGTATATACCGTAATGTCCTTTTTCATCTGGATATGCGTAGTTCATTTGGAACACTCCTTCGCTTTTATAATAAATTGTTTTATTTTCTCTACATCTTTCTTTCCTTCTGTCTCTACTCCACTGCTCACATCGACCATGTATGGCCGAACAGTGCGAATTGCTTCTTCTATATTAAGAGCGTTTAATCCACCAGCTAATATCGTTTTCTTTCGCAATTCTTTTGGCATATGCCCAAGTAGTTCCCATGAAAATGTCTTTCCATTTCCTCCATGAAACTTTTCTTTCGGGCTATCAAATAATATATAATCCGTTTCATACCTTTGAGCGTTTTTCATATCACTCTCTGAAGTTACTCCTAGCGATTTTATAGACGGAATATTCAATCTTCTAATTTGATAATTGTCTTCATCCCCATGTAGTTGTACATGTGTTAACCCGCACTCATCTGCAATTTTCTGGATCACTTCTACTGATTCATTTACGAAAACACCGATTTTTAACACGTTGGCTGGAAGCTCCTGAATGATTTCTTCCGCTCTCTTTGGAGTGATTTTCCGCTTACTTTCTGCAAAAACAAATCCGAGTGCATCTGCTCCGTATTCGCAAGCACGTTTTGCTGTTTCCATATCAGTGATGCCGCAAATTTTCACTTTCATATATTCACCTTACAATCTTCAAAAAAATTACTAATAGAAGATGATGTCATAAGTGCCTCTCCAACTAATACACCTTTGGCTCCAGCTCTTTTAACACGGATAATATCTTCTTTTGAATGAATGCCACTCTCACTAATCCAAAATAATTTCTCCTCATTCAATCTTTTTCCAAGCTTTTCAGTTTGGCTTAAATCTACTTCGAACGTTTTTAAATTACGATTATTAATGCCAATAACGTGCGGATTTAATACAATCGCAGTTTCTAATTCCTGTTCATCATGAACTTCAACAATCGCTTCCAATCCTTTTTCTAACACGTAGCTATACAACTCTTTTAACTTCTCTTTCGTTAACGCTGCTACAATTAGTAAAATAATATCTGCTCCCGCTTCATACGCTCTATCGATTTGAATCTTATCAATTATGAAATCTTTACATAAAAGCGGAATGTTACTTTCTTCTCTTGCTGTTTGTAAATCGTGAAACGATCCTTTAAAAAATTGACCATCTGTTAAAACAGATACTGCTCCTGCACCACATTTCTCATATGTTCCCACTTGTTTTCGTACGTCAACGTGTAAATTGATATCTCCTTTTGATGGTGATGCTCGCTTTACTTCTGCAATGACAGTAAACTGCTGTAACGCTTCTACAAGTGAATGTGTCTTTCTTTTTGTTTTTACTGGTGTATATATTTCATATAACTCCGCAACTTCCTTTTTCTTCTGTTCTACAATTTTATCTAAAATCGTCCCCACTTTAGTTCACCCTTTCTAATTTTTCGTTGCTTGCTGCAATTAATAAGTTTAATTTGGTTAATGCTTTTCCAGAGTCAATGCTATGTGCCGCGAGTTTAATTCCTTCTTCAATCGTTTCCGTTTTTCCATTTGCGAAAAGAGCTAGACCTGCATTTAATAAAACGGTATCACGATAAACACTCTTTTCTCCGCTCAATACTTCAAGCGTAATCTTTGCATTTTCTTTTGAATTCCCCCCTCTAATTTCTTCATTTTTCACTCTTGAAAAACCATACTTTTCTGGATCAATACTCATTTCTACTATTTCATTATCTTTTAAAAGGACTACGTGATTTTCCCCTTGTAATGACGCTTCATCTAAAAAACCACTTCCATTTACGACAAGCGCTTGTTTCCGGCCTAACTTTTGTAATACTTCTGCAACTGGTAATAACATATCTCGTTTATAAATACCGACAAATTGTGTTTCTAAATTCACTGGATTTGTTAAAGGACCAATTAAATTAAAGATCGTCGGCACGTTTAACTCTTTTCTTATTTTCATAATGCGCCTTAGTGCTGGATGCATCACTGGTGCAAATAAAAATGCAATGCCCACATGCTCTAGTAAATAATCAATTTCGTTTGGCGTACTACTAATATTTACACCTAGTTCTTCTAATAAGTCTGCACTTCCTGTTTTACTAGAAACAGCACGATTACCATGTTTTGCAACCTTTACACCTGCTCCTGCCAGTACGAATGCTGATGTTGTGCTAATATTAAACGTTTGAGCACCGTCACCACCCGTCCCGCAATTGTCCATTGCTCCTTGTATATGGTTCGAAAACGGCAATGCCTTTTCGCGAAGAGCTCGAACGAGACCGTATATTTCTTCTGCAGTTTCACCTTTCGCTTTCAGTAAGACTAAGAAAGCTGCAATTTCACTTTCTAATATGTTTTCACTTAATAAAAGTAGTCCTGCTTTATACATTTCCTCTTCTGTTAAATGTTGACCCTCCACTAATTTACGAAGATAGTTATTCATACTCTTTCCTCCTCTTTTATTTCTGTTAAAAAGGCACGTATTAACTTTCCGCCTTCTTCTGTTGCGATTGATTCCGGATGAAACTGTAATCCGAAGAGCGGATAATAATTGTGACGGACTGCCATTATCTCTCCGTCGTCCATCGCTGTCGCTAATATGTCAAAACACTCTGGCAAGCTCGTTTGCTCTGCAACAAGGGAATGATAGCGCATTGCCGTTAGCGGCTGTGTAGCGTATGAAAAGATTGACGTTCCGTTATGTTTCACACGCGATGTTTTTCCATGTTTAATACATTCTGCTCTAACAATCTCTCCTCCAAATGCAGCTATGATCGCTTGGTGGCCAAGACAAATCCCTAATATGGGAACGTTCTTATAAAAATGACGGATGACGTCGATACAAATGCCAGCATCCTCTGGTTTTCCTGGTCCTGGTGAAAGTACAATTCCTCTTGGATTCACCTCTTCTAACTGTTCTATCGTTATTTCATCATTTCTTACAACTACAATTTCTTCTTCATGTTCGCCTAACAGTTGATACAAGTTATATGTGAACGAATCGTAATTATCGATAAGTACAATCATTTCATTACCTCCAAAAGCGCTCTCGCTTTATTTAATGTTTCTTCATATTCAGCTACTGGATCTGAATCGTAAACGACTCCTGCTCCTGCCTGAACGTATGCTTTTTCATCCTTTACGACCATCGTTCGAATGGCGAGCGCCATATCAAGATTTCCTGAAAAACTAACGTATCCAACTGCACCAGCGTATACATTTCTTTTTTCATTCTCTAGTTCATTTATAATTTCCATCGCTCTAATTTTCGGAGCTCCAGAAACCGTCCCTGCTGGTAAGCAATACGCTAACGCATCAAATCCGCCCATTTGTTTTTGCAATGTTCCGTAAACTTCGGATACAATGTGCATAACGTGAGAATATTTTTCTACTTTCATATATTTATCTATCGTAATCGAGCCGATTTCACTCACTCTACCAATATCGTTTCGCCCAAGATCTACAAGCATCATATGCTCTGCTCGCTCTTTCTCATTGCCTAACAGTTCTTTTGCGATTTCCTCATCTTCCCTCTTCGTTTTCCCCCTCGGCCTTGTACCAGCAATTGGATTCGTCATCACTTTATCCTCCCTTACTGATAGTAAACTTTCCGGCGAAGAACCGAGTACAACATAATCTTGAAAATCGATATAGAACATATATGGTGATGGATTTGCAATTCGAAGTTTTCGATATAACGCGAATGGATCACCAATACATTCACTTTGTAAACGCTGTGACAGTACAACTTGGAATATGTCTCCTGCTCTTATATATTCTTTCGCCATTTCTACCATCTCACAAAACTCTTTTTCCGTTATAGAAGAAGTAAATGATAATGGGGATTGTATTGTATTTACTTCAGCTTCTTCTCCTTGTAGCACTTTCTCTTTGTATACTCGTATCCTTTCGTATACTTCCTCATAATCTGTTGAATCATCTTCCCTGCATACATATACAAACGACAACTTTTGGCGTAAATGATCGTAAACGATAAACTCACGATATAGTAAAAGGTGTACTTCCGGAATATTTAATGGGTCGTGTAAATCCGCTCCAATGTTTTCATACTGCCGAATGACATCATATCCAATATAACCAACTGCTCCTCCGCAAAATGGAAATGGACTGTCTACTTGTGATGGTGCGATTACTTCTTCTAACACTTGCAGTACGTTACCCTGTAACTTTTCTGCCCGGCCGTAAATCGTTCGTTCCACTTCCGTACCAACGCTTTTCACTTCTCCATAAGGATTACATCCTAAGTAAGAATAACGCCCTTTATCTTGATGAAGCTGTGAACTTTCTAATAAGAATTTCTTCTTCCCTTTCATACGTCTATATAAAGAAATTGGCGTAATGCTATCTCCTTCTTCTTCAGTAATTACTAAAAATGTCTTTCTCTCTCTTTTTTGTTTTATAAATTCTTCTTTCGTCATCATGTCCTTCACCTCGCCCTGAAAAATAAAAAAGTCCTCTACATATCGAAAATATGTAGAGGACGATAAATATACCGCGGTACCACCTCGTGTTGGATGCAAAAGCATCCCGCTTTGTTCAGGTACAAAATTTATACCTTATCCTTGTAACGGCGGAACCCGGGTTGCCTACTGAAAAAAATTGTTCAGCATACCTCTCGTAAGCCCATTCCGTATATGGCACCGTACCGGGCTCCCACCTATTCCCGGCTCTCTGTAACGTCTCCAATATACGTACTCTTCTTACTTAAACGATTTCATTTATTTAATTTTTTATACACAAAAAGGGAGTACTCATCCTATAGAAAGGACGGGTACTCCCGTGGTGCCACCTTAATTCGTTACAAATGTAACGCACTTTACCGTATCAAAAACAATACGTGTCTCTTGTATCGATGAGATCATGTCGCCAAAGCCTACTTCTTTCGTTTCGGTTTGGAAGCTCCGAAGCCCATTCCACATCAATTCCATACTGATTCGCACCAACCATCAGCTCTCTGACATGTTCATCATGTGTACTCTTCTTCATCAACGCTTGCATTTTTTTAAGTTGCACTCATTATAGACCTGACTTTTTTCACAAGTCAATACTTTTTCAAAAATTTTATTTTTCTTTCCTTTCAATATTATATTGACAAAACAACCTCTTTTTATGTAAATATAATAAATACTCTATTAAAAATAAGGTTTTTTGTATGAATATTATATATTAAAAAAGTAAAATGACATCAAAAAACGCTTACATTTCTGAAAATTCATATTTCTATATGGATTTTTCAGAATAATCATGATAGATTATAAAGTGAAACTTTAATCAGTGGGGGGTGTTCATCCCCACTGATTATTAGTTGAATCAATCAGGTATTAACGCATCAAAAGACATGACAAAAGGAAGGGGAACTTCATGAGTACGCAGATGTTAACTTTAACTTCAATCTCTATTTACATGCTCGGGATGTTAGTAATCGGCTATTTCGCCTATAAACGAACGTCCAACTTAACAGATTATATGCTTGGCGGGCGTACACTAGGCCCCGCAGTAACGGCATTAAGTGCTGGAGCATCCGATATGAGTGGTTGGCTTTTAATGGGATTACCAGGTGCAATGTTTAGCGTTGGATTAAGTAGTAGTTGGATTGCGATCGGCCTAACACTAGGCGCATACGCAAACTGGCTTTATGTTGCTCCTCGCTTACGTACCTACTCAGAAATTGCAAATAACTCTATTACTATTCCAGAATTTTTGGAACACCGTTTCCACGACAAATCTCATATGCTACGTTTAGTATCTGGACTTGTTATTATGATTTTCTTTACTTTCTATGTAGCTTCAGGATTAGTTTCAGGCGCTGTATTATTTGAAAATTCATTTGGTATGAACTACCACGTTGGATTATTCATTGTTGCAGGCGTTGTTGTAGCTTACACATTATTTGGTGGGTTCTTAGCAGTAAGTTGGACAGACTTCGTGCAAGGAATCATTATGGTAGTCGCTCTTATTCTTGTTCCTATCGTAACAATTATGAATTCGAATGGACTTGGACCTGCATTTGATACAATCCGCTCTGTAGATCCAACACGTTTAGATATTTTTAAAGGGGCCTCTACTTTAGGAATGATTTCTTTATTCGCATGGGGGCTTGGTTATGTTGGACAACCTCATATTATCGTACGCTTTATGGCGATTTCGTCCGTAAAAGAATTGAAAAGCGCACGAAGAATTGGTATGAGCTGGATGATTTTCTCTGTTGTCGGAGCTATGTTTACTGGTCTTATCGGTATTGCTTACTATTCACAACAAGAGTTAACATTATCTAACCCAGAAACAATTTTCCTTGAACTAGGAAAAATTTTATTCCATCCACTTATTACTGGATTCTTATTAGCCGCTATTTTAGCAGCGATTATGAGTACAATCTCATCTCAGTTACTTGTTACTTCAAGTGCAGTAACGGAAGACTTATATCGTACATTCTTTAAACGCTCTGCCTCTGATAAAGAGCTTGTATTTGTCGGTCGTATGGCTGTACTTGTTATTGCATTAGTTGGATGCGCTTTAGCGTTTAAACAAAATGATACAATTTTAGCTCTTGTTGGATACGCTTGGGCTGGGTTCGGTTCTTCATTTGGACCTGCTATTTTATTAAGCTTATATTGGAAACGTATGACGAAATGGGGCGCACTTGCCGGTATGATTTCTGGTGCCGCTACTGTTATTATATGGACTCAATTCAAATTCTTAAAAGATTTCTTATATGAAATGATTCCAGGTTTCGCTATTAGTTTACTAGCCATCGTAATTGTTAGTTTACTAACACAACCTTCAAAAGAAGTTGAAGAGCAATTTGAGGATTTCGAAAAACAACATCGTCATAATTTATAAAAAAATCTCTGCTGTTATCATAACAGCAGAGATTTTTTACAGTTCGACAATCTTCTTATCAAATTTAACAAATTCTTTATGTTTCGTTAAATTTAACATAACACTACTCCTTTATAGTATGAGTATCAGCACTTATACAGAAAGGGGACTCCAACATGTTAGCAGCTTTCCAGCAACAACAAACACGAAAATTTTCACCTATCACAAATACTTCTGCGTCTTGTTTAAACATGCAACCTAACCCGCCTAAAATTTCAATTGCTCCTTCTGTTATTTCAGTCATCGGTGTTCATATGGAAAAACATAAATTAAAAATAAAAACGGGACAAAACATTGTGTTATCAGCTTCCATTTTACCAATACAAGCAACGAATAAAGAGCTTATTTGGTCAAATATGAATTCTGATATCATCACCATATATCCAAAAGGTGACACCGTAACGATTACTGGAAAAAGTGCAGGTAAAGCAGTCGTAATTGTCACAACTGCTGAAGGCAAATTTCGTGACCTATGTGTCATTCATGTACAACCTTATATGACAAATCCAAAGTAAAAGAGTGGCTTCGTAGCCACTCTTTTACTTGATTTCAATATTTTAGTTTTTACTTTTTACAAGGTTAATAAAAAATTGGATATAACCATACATTTTTTTTGATGGAAATTCTACTAAACTTTCCCCGTCTTGATTTAAGTCAATGAATCTCCTCCTCTTCCCTATTACAATGAAAACAATATTAGAAAAGGAGGACATATTATGACTGAACGAAAGTACGCCTTATTTGCTAGCACATCTCTTCTTGTTATGGCATTCATTGCATTTTTCTCTTACGGTTTTGTTCATGGAAACCTCGTTATACAAGGAGATGCGAGTACAACATTCCATAATATCCAAACTTCAAATTCACTTTTCAAAGCGGAAGTTTTTGGGTGGATTATCATTTTTATCACTGATATTGTCGCTGCGTGGGCTCTTTATTTCTTTCTAAAACCAATTCATACTAGCCTCTCATTACTAGCCGCTTTGCTTCGTCTTATGTATACAGCTATACTTGGGATTGCTATATTCAATCTAATATTGGCATTATTGCTTTCAAAAAATACAATTGCAAATCCAGAAACATATACAATGTTGTTTCTCAGTGCATTCGAATACATTTGGTCTGTAGGATTGATCATTTTTGGATTGCATCTTTTCGTTTTAGGCTATGTAGCTTTTCTCTCTAAACAGATACCAAAGTTTATTAGTATACTGCTGTTCATTGCTGCTACCGGTTATATGCTAATTCACGTCATGAATACAATGTTTACACAATACGATACAATGATTTCACTCATACAATCACTATTCCAATTACCTATGATTGCAGGTGAATTAGGACTTGCGATATGGCTACTATTGAAAGGTGGTAAACACTCTAATTAAGCCGTTTCTTAATTCTACTTAATGATTCTGGTGTCATGCCAAGATAGCTTGCTAGCTGATATTGTGGAACGCGATGAATTAAATACGGGCGTTTTCGTAACAATGTTTTATATCGCTCTTCTGGTGTCGATGAGATAAATACAGCAAGTTCATCTTGTACTTCACCGAAATTGTACTCGATCATTTTACGCGTCATTTCTTCTAATTGTGAATACTTATTATACATGTCCTTTTCACTATGTAGATCACCAACAACTACAGTACAATCTTCTAAACACGTTAACGTATATGATGAAGATTTATCTTGTTTATGATGGTTGAAATTCGAAATTGCCTGTTCTTCTGTATAAAAATTTGATGTAACTTCTTTCCCTGCTTCATCTATACTATGTTGCCTAACGCATCCTTTTAATACAAAATAACATTTTAACGGAACATTTCCTTGTCTTAGGAGCACTGTTCCTTTTTTATATTCTTCAATTTGTAATTCCCTGAGGATCATTTGCTGCTCTTCTTCACTTAGTGTTGTAAATCTATTCATATACTTCTTTAATATCTCTTCCATTTTCCTCCCCCTTCTACGCCCGCATTTCTATAAAACAAAAAGAGAAGTATCATAACTTCTCTTTTCTCCCCTAACACTATAATTCCTGTGTATACACTGGCTCGTTTACGACATTTTTTGCTGTTCGCTTTTGTTGCTGCATTAAGAAAACAGATACACCAAACAATACGAGCATGCTACCGATCATTTGCATTGCATTTAATTTTTCTCCAAGTAAGAAGAACGCAAGTATAGATGCTCCAACAGGTTCTCCTAAAATACTCATTGAAATTGTCGTTGCATTTACATAATTTAATAGCCAGTTATTAATTACATGTGACACTGTCGGCACAACCGCAAGTAAAAGAAAAACAGTCCAATCCCACTTCGTATAACCTGTAAAGGGTACTTGTAATATAACATTATAAATCCCCATAAAAAGACCTGCGAACGCAAAGACTGTAAAGCTATAAATCCAGTGCGATACTTTCTTCACTGTCGTTTGCCCGATAAATAAATAACCGACAACCGCTATTACACTTAGAAAGGATAATATGTCACCATAAATTGCTTGCTTACTTAAACCTAAATCTCCCCAACCAATGCACATTACTCCTAAAATAGCGATTCCCATCGTTGCAATGGCTGAATATGTTGTTCTTTCTTTAAATAGAAAAAAACCTCCAACTAAAGATACGATTGGTTGAAGTGCCAAAATAATTGTTGAACTAGCAACTGTTGTATGCTTTAAAGATTCAAACCATAAAAGAAAATGCAGTGCTAAAAAGAAACCAGATCCAATTAAAAAGCCCCAATCTTTCATTTGAATCCTATTAAATTCCTCTCTTTTTTTCCATACGATAGGCAGCATAATAAGTACGATAATCCATAAGCGGTACATACTTAATATTGAAGATGGTGCTGAGGACATCTTTACAAAAACTGCTGCAAAGGAAATGGCAATTATAGAAATTGCTAATGGTAGTGCGATTGATTTTTCTTGTTTCAAATCCTGTCTCCCCTCTCACCTGTCAAAAATCCCACTTCATTATATCCGTTTTCTTTCGCAACTTAAATACTAATTTTTTAGATTCTTCGTACCATTATGGTAAAATAGAAATTAAGGCACCAATTAGTGAATATTTCTTTCCTTTTCACTACAAGCGTCGCTCTTACAATCGTTACAGTAAATTTTTATTTAGGGGGATCTACATGAGTCAAACAATAGGGAGAATTGAAGAAATTTCATTTTATAGCGCATCACTTCAAGAAGATGTTACACTTCTCGTTTATTTACCAGTAAATTACACACCACTGCACAAACATACAGTTGTAATTGCACAAGATGGTAGAGATTATTTTCAGCTCGGTAAAGCGCACCGTGTAATTGAGCGCCTTCGTGAAACCGAAGAAATTGACCGTACAATTATTGTCGGTATTCCATATAAAAATGTACATGATCGTAAAGAAAAATATTTCCCAAATGAAGTAAAAAATGCTGCATATATTCGTTTCCTTGCTCATGAACTTGCACCATATATTGATGAAAATTATCCAACGTACCAAATGGGAAAAGGTCGTGTTTTAATTGGTGATTCTCTTGGCGGAACAGTTTCCTTTATGACTGCACTTATGTATCCGCATACATTCGGTAAAGTCGTTATGCAATCACCATTTGTGGATGAGACAGTGATGAACTTAGCAAAAGAATTCAAAGATCCACAGGCGTTAGAACTGTATCACGTCATCGGTACAGAAGAAACGGCTGTAAAGCGTACTGATGGACAAGTATCTGATTTCGTAGGGCCGAACCGTGAGTTAAATACGCTTCTTACAGATAGAAACTTCATCACGCATTACGAGGAATTTGAAGGCAATCATACTTGGAAATATTGGCAGACTGATTTACCGAAAGCCTTCTCTCATATTCTATCAATGAAATAATAGAGAGCAGTATTCAGAATAATTTGATATAATAGATAAAGAGATTTATTTATCTCAAAATCTAACTAGACTTACAAAGGGAGGAATTGGAACATGAAATTAGGCATTGTAATTTTTCCATCTAAAATGATTCAAGATAAAGCGAACGGATTGCGTAAACGTTATGACCCGCACTACGCATTAGTTCCGCCACATATTACATTGAAAACACCCTTTGAGGCGCAAGATGAACAATTAGAGTCGATTGTAAACGAGTTACATACAATCGCAAGTAAAACGAACCCTTTCACCCTTCATGTTGGGAAAGTTGGTTCTTTCGCACCTGTTAATAACGTCCTTTACTTTAAAGTAGAAAAAACACCTGAACTTACTTTCTTAAATGAAGAAATGCATAGCGGGTTATTCACGCAAGAACGCGAATATGCTTTCGTACCTCATTTAACAATCGGACAAGGCTTATCAGATGCAGAGCATGCTGATGTGTTGGGCCGATTACGTATGAAAGATTTCTATTACGAACAACCAATTGATCGTTTCCATCTTCTATATCAATTAGAAAATGGAACATGGACTGTACACGAAACATTCCGTCTTGGAAAGGGGAACAACTAATTTGCACGCACAGATTGTACAAACGGACGAACAACTAAGAGATGCATTCTCTGTACGTAAACAAGTGTTTGTAAATGAACAACGTGTCTCTGCTGAAGAAGAGTACGATGAGTTTGAAGAAACTTCAACACACGTTGTTATATATGACAATGATGTTCCAGTTGGTGCTGGACGTTTTCGCATCCTTGATGGTATAGGAAAAATGGAACGCATTTGCGTGCTAAATTCCCATCGCAAAAAAGGGATTGGAAAAATTGTTATGGGTTCTCTTGAAGCGTATGCAAAAGAAAATTCGCTACCAAAATTGAAACTTCACGCTCAAACACATGCTGAAGATTTCTATAAAAAACTTGGATATGTAACAAGTTCTGATGTATTTATGGAAGCAAATATCCCGCACGTTGTAATGATAAAAAAATTGTAATTTGAAAACAGGAGGTGACCCCTCCTGTTTTTTTACATTGCTATTTTCTTTTTCTTCCGCTAAAGTTAAATGTTGATGCTATAGTTTTGAAGGTGAACATATGACACAAGAAAAATTTTCACAAAAATCGTTAACACACGCTGATATTCCGCGTGCGACATATCATATTCCGAAAACATCTACCCATTTAATTATGGAAGAAGATGTAGACGCGGCTTATTTCCGCGCTCTTGAACAACAAAATGTTTTTTTAAACGAAAAACAATTAGAAGCCGTGCGCACAACAGAAGGTCCTGTTCTTACACTAGCTGGTGCTGGAAGCGGGAAAACATCGGTTTTAACAACTCGCGTTGGTTATTTAGTAAATGTAAAACAAGTTCATCCACGAAATATTTTATTACTTACATTTACACAAAAAGCAGCTGAAGAAATCCGAAGTCGTGTTGCGAAGTTACCAGGTATGAATCATGCAGCAAGTAGCTACGTTGTTGCTGGTACATTCCACTCTGTTTTCTTAAAATTACTTCGTAGTCAAGGTTATAATCAGCAAATTTTAGCAAATGAAAAACATAAACAAATTATGATAAAGAAAATCTTAAAAGAATTGCGTTTAAAAGACGATTATGATGCGGAAACGATGCTCGCGATGATTTCACTTGAGAAAAACAAATTAAATCGTCCGAAAGATGTAAAAGCGAAAACACCAGTGGAACAAGAATTTAAAGAAGTATATGAACGTTTTGAAGAGGTAAAACAACGATACAATTATATTGATTTCGATGACATCTTATTGGAAACATATTACATGTTAGAAAATAATGCTCCTTTACTAACTCAATTACAACAACGGTTTCACTACATTGAAGTAGATGAGTTTCAAGATACATCGTATGCACAATATGAAATCGTAAAATTGTTAGCCACGCCAAGAAATAATTTATTTATCGCAGGTGATGACGACCAGGCGATATACGGCTGGCGAGGAGCAAGTCACCAAATTATTTTATCTTTTCCAAAAGAATTTGATAACACAACAATCATTGCACTAAATACGAATTATCGATCCAATCCCTTTATCGTCGGGCTTGGAAATGAAGTTATAAAATTAAATCAAGAACGTTTTGATAAAGAGCTATACTCTGTTCGTGAGGAAGGTGTACAACCTTTTTATGCAAGACCTGCTACGACTCTTGATGAAGCAAATCAAATTTTGCAGCTCATTCAAGAAAAAGTAGATAGCGGTGACCGAAACTATAAAGATTTTTGTTTACTGTATCGCACACATTCTGTAAGTCGTTCGTTACTTGATCAGCTTACCATTCATAAAATCCCGTTTATTAAACACGGGGCGAGCCAATCATTTTATGAACATTCTTTAATTAAGCCTGTATTAGATCATTTAAGACTCGTGATTGAGCCGTTTCGACTAGAATCACTTTCAAACATATTGCCGACGATGTATATCGGACGTGATGATTGTATTTCATTTATTGAACGTGAACAATGGAAATATGGTGAGGGGCGCTTCCCTTCTCTTCTTCATTTCTTACTATTAAATCCAAGCTTAAAACCTTTTCAAGTGAAAAAGGTAAATGAGCGCATCGATTTTATTAAGTTTATTAAAGAATTAGAACCGAAAAAAGCATTAAAAGAAATCATTCATGGTAAAGGAAAATATTTAGAGTACTTACAAAGTAACGATCGTTCTTCCTTTACGATGCATAAAGACATACAAGAAGAAATGTTGGAAGAATTACTGGAGTCTGCAACTCGTTTCACCGATATTCCAGCTTATTTACAATTTATTGACGAGGCGATTCAAGGTCAAAAAGAAATGGAAGCATTAAAAACAAGGCCGCAAAAAGATGCCGTTTCACTTATGTCAATCCATAACGCAAAAGGCCTTGAATTTCCATGTGTCTTTTTACTTGGAGCGAGTGATGGAATCCTGCCCCACACTTCTTCTTTAAAAGATGCAAATGATCGTGTTACGGAAACTTCTGAAGCGTTAGAAGAAGAACGCCGATTACTGTATGTCGCCATTACACGTGCGAAAGAAGAACTTTATATTTCTTCTCCGCAATTTTTCAGAGGAAAGAAATTAGATATATCTCGTTTTTTATATACTGTGCGAAAAGATTTACCTGAAAAGACATCCACTAAATAAGGATGTCTTTTTTTATATCACGTTATGTACATCCCTCCTATATAAATTCCTTGTTTTTATCGTGAGAATTAACGTAATATCAGCCATATTCCACTCATATTGTAATAGTGTATGTCAGAACTCACGAGAAGGAGTGAACATAATGAGCTGCAATTGTAATGAAGATCATCAACATGAGTGTGATTTCAACTGTGTATCGAATGTTGTTCGTTTTATACATGAACTACAAGAATGTGCAACGACAACATGTGGATCTGGTTGCGAAGTTCCATTTTTAGGTGCACATAACAATGCATCAGTAGCGAATACACGTCCTTTTATTTTATACACAAAAACTGGAGAACCTTTTGAAGCATTTGCACCATCTTCAAGCCTTACTAGCTGCAGATCTCCTATTTTCCGCGTAGAAAGTATAGATGATGATGACTGTGCTGTATTGCGTGTATTAACTGTAGTTTTAGGTGATGGTACCGCTGTACCACCTGGTGACGACCCAATCTGTACGTTTTTAGCTGTACCAAATGCAAGACTAATATCAACCTCCACTTGCATTACTGTTGATTTAAGTTGCTTCTGCGCTATTCAATGCTTACGCGATGTTTCTATTTAAAACTAAATAATGAGTTAAGCATGGATTGGGTGGCAGATAATTCTGCCACCCAATCCATGCTTAACGAGTATTCTTATGTAAATTTCTTAAAATTGGGAACTTGTCTAGAACATAGAACCTGTCCTTTTCATTAACTGAAAGTAGAAACAGATAAAGGAGTGAAAAACATGTTCTCTTCTGATTGCGAATTTACTAAAATCGATTGCGAGGCGAAGCCAGCTAGTACACTACCTGCCTTTGGTTTTGCTTTCAACGCGTCTGCACCTCAGTTTGCTTCACTATTTACACCACTATTATTACCTAGCGTAAGTCCAAACCCAAATATTACTGTTCCTGTAATAAATGATACAGTAAGTGTCGGAGATGGCATTCGAATTCTACGAGCTGGTATTTATCAAATCAGTTATACATTAACAATTAGTCTTGATAACTCACCTGTTGCACCAGAAGCTGGTCGTTTCTTCTTATCATTAAATACACCAGCTAACATTATTCCTGGATCAGGTACAGCAGTTCGTTCTAACGTTATTGGTACTGGTGAAGTAGACGTATCCAGCGGTGTTATTCTTATTAACTTAAATCCTGGTGACTTAATTCAAATTGTGCCAGTTCAGTTAATTGGAACTGTAGACATTCGTGCTGCAGCATTAACAGTTGCACAAATTAGCTAGTAAAAAGCGGTATTTCTAATACAGAAATACCGCTTTTTATATATAATAAAAAACACTCACAGTAGCATGAGTGTTTCATTCTTCATATTGTTTTATTGTGTTCTTCTTTTTCCCACAATTGCATCCCTTTTTCTTCACAAATCCTTGTTGTTGTAATTGTTCTTGATATGCCTGTTGTTGTGCTTGGTGTTGTTGCTGTATATGATACCACTGCTGCAGGTCATATGAATTTTGCCTTGGATTATTGCTCACAGCAAACATCTCCTCTACTGTCAATTCTGTCTATTTACTATATGAACAACTCTTTATTTCCGTTCCCTCATTCTTTTAAACTCCGCTTTTTCTCTTATTATGAAAATATATTATTCTCCCATAAAATATCCTGTAATCGTTTCAATGATTGCTGCTGCTCCTGCAATGGCTAATAATGCAAGTAACGGTTCTGCAACGATAGGAATCCAATTATATAAGACTAATAAAAAAGCACTAACCCATACACCTGTACACCAATAACAGCTTAACAATTCGCCAATCCACTTTCTTAATCCTTTACCTTTCACTTTTGTAAACGTTGATACACTTCCATCCGGCTCCGTAATCTCTAATTCATCAATAAATGGTCTTCGCAAAAAGGCTGTAATTTTATCATAAACAATTAAACGAGTGAGCCTAAAAGCAGCTAACGCAAAAATAAAAAATAAAAGCCAGCTTGTAAGCAGCATGATTCCACCTTCCCTTATCCTCTTTCGCCTATTTAAAAAAAAAGGTCTTGAGATTGTGACCAAATCTCCTCGACTCCAATATCTTATTAATGTAAATACAAACAAGAAGATAAGGAGTGACATTAATGAGTTGTAACGAAAATAAACACCATGGCTCTTCTCATTGTGTAGTTGACGTTGTAAAATTCATCAATGAATTACAAGATTGTTCTACAACAACATGTGGATCTGGTTGTGAAATCCCATTCTTAGGTGCACACAATACTGCATCAGTAGCTAATACACGCCCTTTTATTTTATACACAAAAACTGGAGAACCTTTTGAAGCATTTGCACCATCATCAAGCCTTACTAGCTGCCGTTCTCCAATTTTCCGTGTGGAAAGTGTAGATGACGATAGCTGTGCTGTACTACGTGTATTAACTGTAGTTTTAGGTGACAGTTCTCCGGTACCACCTGGTGACGATCCAATTTGTACGTTTTTAGCTGTACCAAATGCAAGATTAATATCTACAACTACTTGCATTACTGTTGATTTAAGCTGTTTCTGTGCGATTCAATGCTTACGCGACGTTTCTATCGTAAAGTAAACTAAAAAACTATTGGGGTGGTAGAAGCTTTCTACCACCTTTACATATTTAAAAACCGGCCATACTAATCGATTGGATATCATCTATAGACAGCCTAATATCTCTCATACTATTTTGCGGCATAATAGATACAATACCATTTCGATACGATATGATCGATCCAACATATGAGACTGTAGCTGTTTTTATTCTGCACCTTACTTTCGGAATGTAATGAGGGCGGTTTAGTAAAAAATGAATTTTTTCATCATTATTCATATCCTTAAATGATTTATTATACGGGACAGTTCTTACTGGTTCTGGTTCTTGCTCTTCTTGTTCTATGTGTTCTTCTTTTTCTTCTTCTATTTTTTCTTCCACTTGCTGCTCTTCTTGTTGTTCTTGTTCTATTACCTCTTCCACAGCACTTCTTACAATATTTTCTTGTCTATTACTTTTCTCTTTTTGATCTTCATTTTCAAAGTTTGTCAGGATAATCCTTTTTATTTTCGGTGCAGCAAGTTCTAAACTTACTTGCGTGATATATAACAACGGTTTTCCAACTGTTGAACTTTTATTTTTATTCTTCACACTCGTCCCTCCCACTTCCATACGTAGCTAAATAAATCGTGTACTATTATAGTTATATTCATCACGTGGTAAGAACTTTCGTTAAAAATCGTTCTTTCTAAGAACAAATAAAAAGGACAATCTCAGCATTTAGAGATTGTCCTTTAAAAATTAATATTATATTTATCCTAGGATATGATACCCTGAATCAACATGAATGTTTTCTCCTGTTACACCGCGTGCTAAATCACTGAATAGGAATACTGCTGTATCGCCAACTTCTTCTTGCGTTGTTGTACGACGAAGTGGTGCGCGCTCCTCAATTTCTCTTAAGATTGAGTTGAAATCGCCTACACCTTTTGCAGATAACGTACGAATTGGTCCTGCAGAAATAGCGTTAACACGAATACCGTGTTGACCTAAATCGTTCGCTAAATATTTCACGCTCGCTTCTAATGAAGCTTTCGCAACACCCATAACGTTATAATTTTTCACAACGCGCTCGCCGCCAAGGTATGTTAATGTTAAAATATTTCCGCCTTCTGTCATTACTTTCTTCGCTTCTCTTGCTACAGCTGTTAAAGAGAATGCGCTAATATTTTGTGCAAGTAAAAATCCATCGCGAGAAGTATCTACAAATTCACCTTTTAAGTCATCGCGATTTGCAAAAGCAATACAATGTGCTACACCGTGAATAGTACCTACTTCTTGTTTAATTGTTTCAAAGCAAGCTGTAAGTTCCTCATCATTCGTTACATCACAAGGTAATACAAGTGATTCTTGTCCTTCTAATGTGTCCGCTAATTCACGAACGTTTCTTTCTAAACGTTCTCCTGCATATGTGAATATTAATTTTGCACCTGCATTATGCAAAGAGCGAGCTATTCCCCATGCAATACTTCTTTGGTTCGCAACGCCCATAACAACAAATGTTTTCCCTTGTAATAGTTCCATGATATATCCTCCCAGAAATACTTATACTTGTTATTAGTACCTGATACTATAATTATAGTACCATAAAACCGCTTAAAGGCAAACAAAAAAGTCATTAACAGAAATTTGTTAATGACTTTTGGTTTCTATAAAAAACCGCTCTAATCCTTCTTCCCAAGACGGCATTTGTGAAAAACCATTTAATCGTAGCATGTTATGTTGAAAGATAGAATATTTGGGCCTCGCAGCTGCAGCCCCGAATTCTTCCGTTGAAACAGGTAATACATTCACTTTCATATTGGCGTACGAAAATATCTTTTGTGCAAATTCAAACCAAGAGCATGAACCACTGTTTGATACGTGGTATGTACCGTATAAAGAAGTATGAATGAGCTTATTAATAACCATATTTAAATCCGCCACATACGTAGGAGAGCCAACTTGATCCGCTACAACGGATATTTCATCTCTTTCTTTTCCTAATCGCATCATCGTTTTCACGAAATTATTCCCATATTTACCATATAGCCACGATGTGCGAACGATAAAATATTTATTATGTAACTCTTTGACGAACTGCTCCCCCGCATACTTAGAGGCCCCATATATATTTATCGGTGCTGGACTATGAAATTCGTCGTATCCATCTGGTCTGGCGCCTTGAAATACATAATCAGTACTAATATAAACTAGCTTCGCCCCTACTAATTGTGAAGCAACCGCTACATTTCGAGCTCCGATTGCATTTATTCTATATGCAAGATCCTGTTCTTTCTCCGCATGATCTACTTTCGTATAGGCAGCACAATGAATAATTATATGTGGTTTTATTTCTTGTACCACTTGTTGTATTCGGGAAATATTTGTCACATCTAATAACTTTTTATCAAATGGATATATATCATATTCTTCAGAGTCTAACTCTTCAAATAGTTGCTTTCCTAATTGACCGTTTGCTCCTGTTATGATAACCCTCTCTTTCATTTAACATGCCCCTTACTGGTCTTTTAGTGGTTTCCACCATTCCTTATTCTTTTCATACCATTTCACCGTCTCTTGTAATCCTTGTTCAAACGTATATTTCGGTTCCCAATCAAATTCATTCTTCATTTTCTCTGCATCAATCGCATAACGACGATCGTGCCCTAAACGATCTGTAACATATTCAATGTCTTTTTTTGTTTTTCCTAAAAGAGTAATAATTTGTTCCACAACTTCTACATTTGTTTTTTCATTATTTCCACCTATATTATATACTTCTCCTACACGTCCCTTATGCAAAACAACGTCAATCGCACTGCAATGATCCGTTACATGTAACCAATCTCTTACATTTAAACCATCACCATATAACGGTAGTTTTTTTCCTTCCAGTGCATTCGTAACCATTAACGGAATTAATTTTTCGGGATACTGGTATGGCCCATAATTGTTAGAACAACGCGTTACTATAACCGGTAATTGATATGTTTTATAGTAAGATAGAGCTATCATGTCCGCGCTCGCCTTACTTGAAGAATATGGACTATTTGGAGCTAACGGCGTTTTCTCTGTGAACTTCCCTGTTTTTCCTAAAGAGCCATACACTTCATCCGTTGATACTTGCACAAGTTTTATATGCGAATATTTTTTAACTAGTTCTAATAAAGTGACCGTCCCAATTACATTTGTATCATAAAAAGGAATCGGATTTTCAATACTACGGTCCACATGTGATTCAGCTGCAAAATTTACAATCACTTGTACATCCCGCTCTTTTATAACGTGTTCTAATAGCTCTCCATTTTGAATTTCTCCCTTTACAAAAGAGTAATTCGGGTGATCCTGAAGAGATTTTACGTTATTTAAATTCCCGCTATATGTTAATGCATCGTAATTAATAATTTTATATGTTTCATAACTTTGTAGCATGTAATGAACGAAATTACTTCCAATAAATCCAGCCCCACCTGTTACTAATATATTCATAAACAACGCTCCTACTTAAAAACTATCTTCATATTCCTCTAATAATGGTAATATCTGATCCTTATCGGACAATATAGGATCGGTTACTGGCCAAGGAATTGCTAAATCTTTATCTTCCCAAAGTAATCCTGAGTCATGCTCTGCGCTATAATATTCATCTACTTTATACATAACGATAGTATGCGGAACAAGCGTGCAAAATCCATGCGCAAACCCTTTTGGCACTAGTAATTGCCGATGGTTATCTGCACTTAAAATATATCCTTTCCATTGTTTAAATGTTGGTGATTTTTTTCGTAAATCAACGATAACATCATAAATTGCCCCTTGCATAACTTGAATGAGTTTCGTTTGTGCTTTCGGTTTTTTTTGAAAGTGTAGTCCCCGAATCGTTCCTGCCTTAGCCGAATAAGATACGTTATCCTGTACAAATGAATACGTTATCCCTAATGTTTCTAGCACCTGCTTATTATAACTCTCTGAAAAAAAGCCACGCTCGTCTCCAAACAACCTCGGTTCTAACAATTTTGCATCGGTAAAATTTGTTTCTACAACTTTCATATTCTCACCTATTCTCCGTTAAACTGTTTCCCAAAATTAATATCACGCGCTAACGTATTCGCCTTTTGAAGCGAAGCATGAGTTCCCGCATCAGTCCACCAGCCGTTCATTTCATTATAAGTAAGTACCCCTCGTTTTAAATACCAATTATTTATATCTGTAATTTCAAGTTCTCCCCGTGCAGAAGGTTTTAATTCTTTAATATAAGAAAAGACTTTCGAATCATACAAATAAATTCCCGTAACCGCATAAGAACTTTTCGGCTCTTTCGGCTTTTCTTCAATTTCAACTATTTTTCGGTTTTGAATATGTGCTACGCCAAATCTTTCGGGATCTTCTACAGATTGCAATAGCACTTTCGCACCTTCTTTTTGATTTGCAAACTCTTCAACATACGGAAGTATATCATCTGAAAAAATATTATCCCCTAATATAACTACCATACGATCATTCCCGACGAAATCTTCACAAAGCCCTAACGCCTGTGCGATCCCGCCCGCTTTATCTTGCACACGATACGTAAAGGAAACCCCAAATTCATGACCACTCCCTAAAAAGCTAACAACATCCCCCATATGCTCTTTACCTGTAATAATCATAATATCTGTAATATCGCATTGTTTTAGCTTATATACCGCATGATAAATCATCGGATACCGACCAACAGGAAGTAAATGTTTATTCGTTACTTTCGTTATTGGATATAATCTCGATCCAGTACCACCTGCTAAAATAATTCCTTTCACTTTGCATCTCTCCTTTATGATGGAGATAATATATCTTTGTAATGTTCTACAAACACTTTCCGGTACTTCTCATATGTATCCGTATCAAACTCATCCCCGTTGTAATGAATACACCATAAATTTGCTTGATTTGGGATACCAATTAAATAACCAGCCCTTTGAAACTCTAAAGACTGTGACACATCATAAAAGTGAAACCCTTGAAACAAATCTTCTCGCCACGGAATATCATACTGCGTTGCCATGAATAAACCATCAATTGCCTGAACTGACAAAAATGGTTGATTACCATAAAAAACCTGATCTAAATTTAATAATTGATAATTCTGTCTTCTATACTCAATCACTTTCCCTACTAAATTTTTTCCTTCCCACCATATCCCGTTATTCGGTAAAAACTGAGCCCCAGCGACTCCTATTAAACCAAGCTTTTCATTTTCTTTAAAAAGAGATATAAGTGTAGAAAACATGTCTCGATTAATAAGATATGTATCTTGATGTATATACACTTTGTATTTCGCTGGATATGAAAGAGCTCGGTTGTATGCACTTGCCATACTTTGCGCATCTCGTATCGGAAAAATTTGCACGACATAACCAGGGGGAACAAAAATGTTTCTTATTTGGCTCTCACATTGTTTGAAAAGCTCCTCATTATTTACACAAACAACGACTAATATTGTATAATCTTTCATTTTTGTCCCCCCTTTTATTCTTCCTTATTTACATCTGACATATAGTGTTCCACAAATATTTTCCGATACTTTTCATAGTTCGTCATATTCACATCAAAATGATAATGGATACACCAAGCATCGCGCTGTACAGGTACACCGACTGTATATCCTGCTTTTCTAAATTCAAATGATTGAGATACATCATAAAAATCAAATCCGTCAAATAAGTCTTCTCGCCACGGAACATCATATTGTGTGGCCATTAATAAACCATCAATACATTCTACAGGAATAAATGTTTTTGATTCATGATACGGTTGTTCTAAACTTGCCATATAAAACAAATCATTCATATAACCAATGACTTTCCCTACAATTCCACGCCCTTCGTTCCATACGCCAGTCGGAGGAACATATTGCGCTCCAACCATCCCAATCATCCCAAGGTTTTCATGTTCCTCAAATAATTGAAGTAATCCGTATAAAAAAGCCCTATTTATAATAAAAACATCTTGATGTAAATACACTTTATACTTCGCTGGATGCGAAATGGCTTGATTGTATCCACTCGTCATACTTTTCGCATTTCGAATCGGCATAAATTGGACAATATACCCTGGCGGTACTAACAATTGCAATATATGTCGAACGCAGTTTGCATACAATTTCCGATCATTTATACATGTAACAAATAATATTGTTTTGTCTGCAGCACTCATAATTGTGATTTTTCAGCTTCAATAATATACTGAAATACAACTGTCTCAGCCATGAAGCCACTTCCAAGACGATATTTTTTACAAATTCCATATAACTCCTCAATAAGCGGCTCATACATTTTATGATCAACATATACACGATCTACTTTACTAATTGAATATCCTGCTTTTAAAAACATTCTTAGCATTTCATTGAATGTAAAGAAACGAATATGTGTTTTATCTAATAAACCATATTCTGTATACGTCCAATTTCCAGCAAGTAAGGGAGCTAATACTGAAATATGAGCAACGTTTGGTATACTTGCTAAAATCACACCATTTTGCTTTATATATGGCTTAACCTTTTCAATCACAGCCCACGGATCAAATAAATGCTCTAATACATCCCCAAATAGGACGCAATCAAATTGCCCCTCCTCATAAGGAAGATCTATTTTTTCTATATCCCCTAAAATAACATGATCTAGTCTTTCCTTCGCTTTTTCTGCCGCCTCTGGAAATGCCTCTATTCCTGATACACGTGTACCGTTTTCTTTAATAGCTGCTCCCAATGCACCGCTCGAACAACCAATATCAAGAACTTCTTTCCATTCCTTTTTTATATGCTTTAATAAATTCGGATTCGCTGCATTATAATAATGCTCGGATTTTTCTTCATATAAAGAACTTTTTTCGCGATTCATTTCACACACTCCTTATGCAAATTGAATTAGAAATATAAATCTCATATGAATTCTATAAAGTGCAGATTTTGTTCATCCCCCAATGATTATTAGCCCGCAAATAGCAGTATAAAATCTTTTATTTATATTGGTTACGTTACTGATACTCTAATATATAACCAATCTATTAGAGTTAGAATAGCGATAAATCATTTCTAAAAAACGAAACCTATTACACTTTATATGGTTTATCAAAAACTCCCCGAAAATATTTACGGTTATATTCAATTGCAGCATTATTCGGAACATAAGAAGCTGCTAATTCATTGTAATAATACGCTTTATCCTGCTCCCCTAACCTGCTATAACAAATACACATTTGTAAATAGGGTAGCCATGTGTAGCTAGCTGGACTATGGAAAGGACTTTCCGTTGCCATTGGTACTTCCGTTGCAAGTTTAAACCAAAATATCGCTTCATTATATTTTTCTTGTTCCATATATATATATCCTATTCTTGTACAATTCTCTCCTCTAGGGACGTCATACCGAAACGACTTCACACAAGATTCGATTGCCTTCTCCCACATTCCGAGCTTCGCATAGCAATCTCCTAGCTTACCACATGCATAAATTTTTTCTTCATACCATCCTTCGTCTTGATTAAGAAATGTTTCATATAGAAGAACTGCATCATCATATTTTTGGTTATCCGTAGATTCATTTGCGTAATAAAATAAATCTCTCGGACTTAATTCTTCACCTGCCGCTACAGTATTTTGAAAAATTTTCAAATTACGATTTGTTACTTTTTTTTCTTTTTTATGTGTAATAGCAACATTACTACTAAAAACCTCACCAGAAATAGCTAAATACTCATGAACCTTTCCAAACCATTGAAATTGTTTTTCACGCTTTACAAGTCGATTTCTTTTTGTACAATATAAAGGTTTCCCGTTAGAATCCATTGCAAGATGATAAGGCATCGAAACAGCATCAATTTTAGGATCTAATTCACTTTTTAAAAGTTTCAATGCTTCTTGAGCATCTTCTAATAAGACGTCATCTGCATCTAGCCACAATATATACTCTTGCGTCGCTTTTGAAAAAGAAAAATTTCTTGCTGCTGCAAAATCATCAATCCACTGGAAATCATATATGTTAGAAGTGTATTTCTCTACGATTTCTTTCGTTCGATCGACGGAACCTGTATCAACTACTATAATTTCATCCACAATTTTTTCAACTGTTTCTAAACAACGGGCTATTGTCTCCTCCTCATCTCGAACAATCATACATAAACTAATTGTAATTCCTTGCTTGTTCAACATAATCACCCTCTTCCAAATCAATCATATGTTATACATATACTAAACTTTCCATTTTTTTAAATTGTTCAAGTAGTTTAAGATTTCTTTTCAATAATTCAAATGTCCGTGTCATTTTCTTTCGGTTTTGCATCTACTATATAATGAACGCTTTATGGAGGTGAATTTATGTCAAATAATAATTATTCAAATGGATTAAATCCCGATGAATCTTTATCTGCTAGTGCATTTGACCCTAATCTTGTAGGACCAACATTACCACCGATACCACCGTTTACCCTTCCGACTGGGCCGACCGGGCCTACTGGACCGACTGGACCTACGGGGCCGACTGTACCTACCGGGCCTACTGGACCGACTGGACCTACTGGACCGACGGGGCCTACTGGACCTACTGGACCGACTGGACCGACTGGACCGACTGGTGGCACTGGGACTACTGGACCTACGGGGCCGACTGGTGACACTGGGGCTACTGGACCTACGGGGCCGACTGGTGACACTGGGGCTACTGGACCTACGGGGCCGACTGGTGACACTGGGGCTACTGGACCTACGGGGCCGACTGGTGACACTGGAGCTACTGGACCTACGGGGCCGACTGGGGCTACTGGACCGACTGGACCGACTGGACCATCCGGACTAGGACTTCCAGCAGGATTGTATGCATTTAACTCCGCTGGGATTTCTTTGGATATTGGACTTAATGCTCCAGTACCATTTAATACTGTTGGATCTCAGTTTGGTACAGCAATTTCTCAATTAGATCCTGATACTTTTGTAATTAGTCAAACTGGATTCTATAAAATTACCGTTATCGTATACACTGCAGCAGTAAGTCTATTAGGAGGACTTACAATCCAAGTAAATGGGGTATCTGTTCCAGGTACTGGGGCCACTTTAATCTCAGTTGGAGCACCTATCGTTGTTCAAGCAATTACGCAAATTACGACAACTCCATCATTAGTTGAAGTAATCGTTACAGGGCTTGGGCTATCATTAGCTGTTGGTACAAATGCATCTATTATTATTGAAAAAATCGCTTAATTTTTTACTTAGCAGTAAAACTGATATCAGTTTTACTGCTTTTTCAATTTCAAATTCAATCATGAAACATTCGCTATCTACATAATCATATTGTTGTATGACATTTTGCAGGAGGCACAAATATGGAAAGTAAATCTGCTGTTCAGCTTTATCTCGAATTGCTAAAGAAGACCATTTTATTTGAAATATGGTTAGAATATGAGGCATACTTACCCGCATCTCTACATATTTCAAAAGAACTAGAATTCGAACCAGTTACAGTCCCCCTCCCTTTATTCATTAAGCAATATGCTGAAAACCATAACTTAAAAATTGTAAAACCAAATGTTTCTAAAAGTGAACGTCATGATGGAATGGATTGGCCAAGAGCAGCACATAGCATGATTGGTCGAGAACGTATGAACCAATTACAAGAGGCGATGGAAACCGTTGTTCGTGAAAATATAGAAGGTGATTTTATTGAAACAGGTGTATGGCGCGGAGGTTCATGCATTTTTATGAATGGTTTTTTACAAGCAAACAACATTACGGATCGTAATGTGTGGGTTGCAGATTCATTTGAAGGTTTGCCAGCACCGAATCTAGAACAATATCCAAAAGATTACGGTGATTATTTACACACATTCGATTACTTACGCGTCTCTTTAGAACAAGTACAAGAGAATTTCAAAAAATATGATTTACTAAATGATCAAGTGAAATTTTTAAAAGGCTGGTTTAAAGATACTTTACCAACAGCACCAATTGAAAAAATAGCAATTGCACGGCTTGATGGTGATATGTACGAATCCACAATGGATGGTCTCGTGAACTTATATGATAAAGTTTCTAAAGGTGGCTATATAATTATCGATGACTACGGGCTACCGCCATGCGCTGAGGCTGTGACAGACTTTAGAAACCAACGAAATTTAAAAGCCCCTATTACTAAAATTGATGTATTTGGCGTTTATTGGAGAAAAGAATAAAAAAAGATTTAATCTATAGGAGATTCCATTTTCACTCATTCTTCTCTCACTTCTAATCCAATTAAGTATTCTTTTTCGGAATCTCCTTACATATAACAATTGTTTTCCTGTATTCTCTCACTACAAATTGAAAATTTTATTAATAGATTTACTGCATCTTCTCATACAAGAAAGGGGTATACTCATGAGTGAACTTAACAAAGAAATGACTTTACTCCCCCCTCCTGAACTCGTCCAATATGTAGGTGGCGACTTCAAAAAGGTTGGAAAAGAGTTCCTAAAGCATTTTATTCAAATTGGTGCTTTAAAATCAAATGAAAAAGTATTAGATGTAGGCTGCGGTGTCGGCCGAATGGCTGTACCATTAATGAATTACTTAAATGATGATGGAGCGTATTATGGATTTGATTTGTTTAAAGATGGAATTACTTGGTGTCAAAATAACATTTCAACTATGCGTAATAATTTTCACTTTGAACATGTTGACATATACAATCAATTCTATAATCCGGAAGGAAAAGAAGATGCCTCTCAATATCGTTTTCCCTATGAAGACGGAACATTCGATTTTATCTTTTTAACTTCTGTATTTACACATCTTCTCCCAAAAGAATTAGAACATTACGTATCTGAAATTGTACGTGTATTAAAAAAAGACGGGAGATGTTTCATTACATTCTTTCTTATAAACCCTGAATCGTCCTATTATTTAAATGCAGGACAAAGTACATTAGGTTTTTATCATCGAATCGAAAATTGCTACGTTGTAAATAAAGATATTCCGAATTTCGCAGTTGCTTATCCTGAGACAGATATTTGCAATCTATTGAATAAGTACGGCCTAGAAATAATCAATAAGCCGCATTACGGTTTATGGTGCGGCAGACATGAATATACAAGTTACCAAGATATTGTTCTTACAAAAAAAAGCTTCTGAAAGGAAGTTATGTATGATGAATGAAAAAAATCCACCTCTCGTTTCCATCCTTATTCCTACTTATAATCGGCCTCATTATTTCAAAATTGCTCTAGAAAGTGCATTGGCACAAACTTATTCAAATATTGAAATCATCATCGGAGATGATAGTACAAATGATGAAACAGCAACTTTAATACGCGAACAATACTTACCAAATTATAAAAATATAACATACATTCGAAATACCCCTACTCTAGGACAATTTCACAATGACCTTATGCTCATAGAAAAATCAAATGGTGAGTATATAAATTTTTTAATGGACGATGACGTGTTTTATAAGCATAAAATACAAAAAATGATGACCTATTTTGAGCAAGATCCCAATAAAAATCTTGCTCTTGTTACTTCTTATCGAGTACGCATTGATGATCATGGAAATCTAATAGGTGATTCCCATCCAACACAAAGGTTATATAGTGAAGACACCCCATTAAACGGGATATTTTTAGGTAATTGGATGTTAAAGGGCGGACACAACATTATCGGTGAGCCTACAACTACTTTGTTCCGAAAGGAATTGCTCACTGAACCTTTTGGCACCCTTAAAGAGCGACAATATTCTTGTAGTGTTGATATGGCCTCATGGATTTCTTTACTTTCTAAAGGAAATGCAATATACATTTCTGAGCCTTTAAGTCAATTTCGCTACCATGCTGGACAACAAATACACAATAAGCTCCTTCAAGGTTGTGAAGATTTCACACACCTTGTTATAACAGCAAAAGAATATGGCTTTTTACAAAATACTACGGACTATAGAGCAGCTCTACTTAGTGCTTACCAATGGTGTAAAAGTTCCTTAAAATACTATCTTCATCAACTAGATATTTTTCCTGACGCACATATACGTCTCTCTCATTGTTTGGATATAATTATTAAAGAGCTAAACAATTAAACTACTCTGCAAAATTAAAAGTGTATGGACTATATGTGAATCATTCGTATAGTTCATACATTCTTTCTCATACTATAAAGTGAAACTTTAATCAGCTCTCACCAATCGGGCTTTTACGGGCAGTTGATCCCCCACCTAACTTCTTCGCTTTCGCTGAATTTTGAGGTGGGGGTCTTACTGCCCATTAATGCGGGATAAAATCCATTACTATAAAGAGCAGTAGAAAGGAATACCTACATTGAAAGATCCAAATTCTCAATATCAAATAGACTACGTATTACTATTTATTTTATTTGCCATTGGGATTGTTAGTTGTTGTGCTATTGCAAGTGCGCAAGCCTCTTTACCGCCATTTTTACAAAACGTCAATTTTGTACTAAAGCAAATCCAATGGTATTTCATTGGATTTATAGCCATTGGTGTTATTATGATTATCGACTTCGATCGTTATCAAAAAATTGCTTGGTATTTGTACAGCTTTGCAATGGTACTACTTATTGGACTAGAACTTCAAGTACCAGGTGCCGTTACAATTAAAGGCGCTACCGCTTGGTACAGGCTCCCAGGCATCGGAAATTTTCAGCCTTCTGAAATTATGAAATTGTTTTTAATTATCGTCATTGGACGAATTATAGCAAATCATAATGAGAAATATTTTTCCCAAACGATACATGACGATTTTTTACTACTTGGAAAAATATTTGCGACAAGCTTGCCACCACTACTACTTATTGCAAAAGAACCAGATTTAGGAAACACAATGGTCATTTCAGCGATGCTTGCAGCAATGATACTAGTTTCTGGCATACGATGGCGTTTTATTTTTGGATTAGTTTCAGGTACTTTCGTTGCTGGATCTACATTAATATATATTTTTTTTACTCACACAGATTTCTTTAAAGCACACATTTTAAAAGAGTATCAATTAAATCGCTTCTACGGATGGTTAGCACCTTACAAATATGATGCACAAGGCTATCAATTAAGACAAGCATTCTTAGCGACTGGATCCGGAGAAATGCAAGGAAAAGGGTGGGAAAATGGACAAGTATATTTTCCAGAACCACATACAGATTTTATTTTCACTAATGTCGCTGAACAATTTGGCTTTCTAGGCGCAAGTGTCATTATTTCTCTTTTTTTCTTACTCATTTTTCGAATGATTCATATTGCTTTAGAAAGTAATGACCCTTTCGGTAGTTACATTTGCGCTGGTACAATCGGAATGTTTACTTTCCAAGTATTCCAAAATATCGGGATGACAATCGGATTACTTCCCATTACAGGGATAACATTACCTCTTATGAGTTACGGAGGAAGTTCACTGCTTACATACATGATTGCGATTGGATTCATTTTAAATGTTCGCTCAAGAACGAAAATCTTTATGTTTAAATGAACAACACAAAAACGCTATATTTTTATCTCTATCCTTTTTTAGATATACTAATGAAAAATACGATGGAGGTTTAAATATGAAATATGACATTATAGGAGATATTCATGGATGCTTCCAAGAGTTTCAAAATTTAACAGAGAAGCTAGGATATAACTGGAGTAGCGGTCTACCGGTTCACCCTGACCAACGTAAACTTGCATTCGTTGGCGATATTACAGACCGTGGTCCTCATTCATTACGTATGATTGAAATTGTATGGGAACTTGTCATACATAAAAAAGAAGCTTATTACGCTCCTGGAAATCACTGTAATAAACTATATCGATTTTTCCTTGGGCGTAATGTAACAGTCGCTCACGGACTTGAAACAACTGTTGCTGAATATGAGGCACTCCCTTCTCATAAGCAAAACATTATAAAAGAAAAGTTTATCACTCTTTATGAACAATCACCGCTCTACCACATACTAGATGAAAAAAGAGTAATCGTATGTCACGCTGGGATTCGGCAAGATTACATAGGAAGACGAGATAAAAAAGTACAAACCTTTGTATTATATGGCGATATTACAGGAGAAAAGCATGCCGATGGCTCACCTGTCCGTCGCGATTGGGCGCAAGAGTACAAGGGGCAAGCTTGGATTGTATATGGACATACACCAGTAGCAGAACCTCGATTCGTCAATCAGACAGTCAATATTGATACTGGTGCTGTATTTGGTGGCAAATTAACCGGATTACGTTATCCTGAAATGGAGACTATCTCTGTTCCTTCTTCTTTACCTTTTGTCGCTGAGAAATTCCGTCCAATTTCATAACTACCTTACTTAGCGAAAGATTACCGTATTATTTAGGCAGATTTCATATAAAACTAGGTAAAGTAATTAAAAAAAGATGCAATAAAGTGCATCTTTTTTTAATTACACTACATATAATGTCGCAGGAGGTGACAGAATGAAGAAAAAATCTTCTAAACAAAAAAGAAAATTTCCCCCTTTATATCTGCCCATGTACGGAATTAACAACTGGTGTAGTATTCGGGCTGCAGCGATAGAAGAACTGGAAGAACAAGAGTCATCAAAAAAAAGCAAAGTAAAACCAACATATGTCTCTTTAGAAAATGCTGTGATGAGCCGCATAATCGATCGCAGAAAAATAAAGATGCAACAAAAAAATAAACAGCTCTCAAATCAAGATGAACAGGTAATACATTCTAATCAAACAGAAGAAAAGACGGAAGAAAATATTTCTGTAGCAATAAATAAAAAAGTGGAACCAGAAATTCCAGCTGCTATTATAAACAAAGTAAAAAAAATAAAAGAGGCATTGGCTTCATCGAATGATATACAAACTGAAAAACCACTCATAATTGAGACACCTACACCTGAAAATACAAAAGTTAAAAGGGGCGGCCGATATGCATATGCGGAAGGGCTTCACTCTCATGCGGAGGGCATGGCAGCACATGCGGAAGGCTTATTAACACACGCAAAAGGTTCTTTCTCTCATGCAGAGGGATCAAACTCAAAAGCAACTGGACATAGTTCGCATAGTGAGGGAAGTGAAACGACAGCAGGCGGAGCTTATTCTCATGCAGAGGGTAAACAGACGATTGCTTTAGGCGAAGCAGCACACGCAGAAGGAACCGCAACTATCGCTAACGGATCCTCTTCTCATGCGGAAGGTCATCATACATCAACAGCTCATTTTGCAGGTAGCCATATTATGGGGCGCTTCGGCACTGCAGAAGAAGCTTATTCTTGGTTTATTGCAAATGGTGTAAGCGACACCGACCATAATATCGGGGCTAAATGGCTTGCCCATAATGGAGAAATGTACATTGAGGGTGCGTCTTACAATGCAAGTGGAACGGATTTTGCACAAATGTTTGAAACCGAAGATCATAAACCTATTGATGTCGGTTATTTCGTTACATTTAGTAGCGAAGAAAAAATTCGGATAGCTACTTCACACGACTCGTTCATTTTAGGAATATCTAGTGCAACCCCTGCCCTTATAGGAAATAGCGGGGCTTTAAGTTGGGAAAAACGTTATAAAACAGATAACTTTGGAAAACGCCAATATGTATGGACGGAAACCGAAGAAATACAACCTCTTTTAAATACAGAATGGGATCCAACTCGCAAATATGTAGCAAGAAAAGATCGCGCTGAGTGGCTTCCTGTCGGATTAATTGGACAAATGTTAGTACGTGATGACGGCACTTGCGAAGCACATGGATTTTGTCTTCCAAATGACAATGGCATTGCTACAAAAGCCGAAAATGGATTTTTCGTTATAAAGCGTACGGGTGAAAACCAAATTTTAATATTATTCCGCTAAGAAAAAAGGGAACAAAATTCTGTATAATATAAGAATTTTGTTCCCTTTTTAAGTATGCCGCAACACTTCTTGCATATCGCTTGGAAGCTTTATAGTGAAAGACATCTCTTTCTCTAAAATAGGATGATAAAACGTCAAAGATTTACTATGAAGTGCTTGCCGTTTCATTTCATCCCTTCTCCCTCCATATAAGCTATCACCAAGTAATGGATGTCCTATATGAGCCATATGCACACGAATTTGATGCGTTCTTCCTGTCTCAAGCTCAAGCGCTACATGTGTCTTATGATATGTACTATCAATTACTTTAAAATGAGTAACTGCCCTTTGTCCATCCTCACAAACCATTCGCTCAATAATGCTATCAGATTTTCGACCAATTGGTGCATCAATCATTCCTTCTCGTTCTACAATCTTTCCGTGAACAATTGCTTCATACGTTCGTTTCACAGCTTTTTGTTGATGCTGCTTCGATAAAAGATGATGCACGAAACGATTTTTTGCAATAAGCATAAGCCCCGAAGTATCACGATCTAAACGTGTTACGATGTGCACTGTACTTGCAAGATGCTGCTTATCATAATGAGATAACAGCGCATTGGCAACACTTCCTGCCGGATGTTCTCTAGACGGAATCGTTGACATATTCGCCTCTTTATTAATGATAAGAACCGCGTCATCTTCATATATAATGCATAAAGGAATATCTTCTGCCATCATCCCTTCACTTCTTTCCTCCACTGGAAAAAAGACACGTAATTCTTCACCAGCACGCAACTGATGACGAACACTCGCATGTTGACCATTTACTTCAATTGCTCCGCCATGAAACTTTATATCCGTTAAAGCGGCTTTAGAAATACCTTTCGTTTTCAAAAATTCCCTAACTAAAGTTCCCTCTTCAGCCGGCCCTATATCCCATTTCAATGTAAATCTGTTCAAATATATAACCCTTTCTATTTATCTGCAACAAACGAGTCACGAACTCGTTTCCAGAACGGGAATGGGCGGAAACGAACAAATCGTACTTTCTCGTTTGCGACGCGATACTGGATTGATTTCACATCTTGATGAACCATCGTTAAATGATCCACTGTAATTTGTAAGTTCATTCCTGCAGCTGGCTTTAACACACATGTATGATGCTTCGGCAATACGAGTGGCGATCCTACAGTACGAAATACACGATTGTTAATGGACGCCATTTCTGCAATTTGAATCGCTTCAATAGATGGGTGAATAATTGCTCCGCCAAGCGCTTTATTATACGCGGTACTTCCTGAAGGAGTAGAGATACAAAGGCCATCTCCGCGGAATGTTTCAAAATATTCTCCGCGTATTTCTACTTCTGTTACTAATGTACCTTCTGCACTTTTTACAGTCGCCTCATTCATCGCTAAATACTGTGACTCTTTACTTCCATTCACATAGCGAATAATAACTTCTAAAAGCGGATATTCCACCACTTGGAATGGTGTTTTCGCAATCGCAATTACTAATTTCTCTACTTCTGTTGGTAACCAATCTGCATAGAAACCTAGATGTCCTGTATGTACACCAACAAATGCTGTTTCATCCAATCGATTATAATAACGATGAAACGCATATAAAAGCGTTCCATCTCCCCCAACAGAAATTACAATATCGGGTTCCTTTTCATCCATTATAAATCCAAAATCTAGCAAGTACTCTTTCATCGTGCTTGCCAGTGTATCTGATGATTGATCTCCCTTTGACATAATTGTAAATTTCATCGCCCAACACCCTTTAGTTTATGATTCGGAATCTTTCGTTTCTTGCTTTCTTGAAAAAGCCTTTTGCGCTTCTTGAATTTCAAGACGAATAGAAGACATTTCTTCATCTAATAAAAACGCCGCTTCAGCTGCACGTTGCAATCGTATTTTAATATCTTCAGGAAAACGTCCACTATATTTATAATTTAAAGAATGCTCAATTGTTGCCCAAAAGTTCATTGCTAGCGTGCGTATTTGGATTTCTACCAATACTTTTTGTTCACCTTGAATCGTTTGAACAGGATAACTAATGACAACATGATAAGAACGATAACCGCTATCTTTCTTTTGCGTGACATAATCACGTTCTTCCACGATTTCAAAGTCATTTCGTTTTCGAAGATATTCTACAACAGGCTTAATCTCATCAACAAATTGACACATCATTCTAAGCCCAGCAATATCCTGCATATCTTCTCTCAATCGGTCTAGCGGTACATTTCTCTTCTCCGCTTTATCAATAATACTTGCAACCGACTTTACCCTTCCTGTTACAAACTCAATTGGAGAATGCTCTGTTAACATTGCAAATTGAGTACGCATTCCTTTTAGTTTCACTTTTAGCTCTGCCACCGCTTGGTGGTAAGGTGCTAAAAATTCTTCCCAATTTCGATTCATTTCAACCACCACCAAAATCAATCCATTTGCTTATAGAAATACTTTTTCTACAGCAGTTACTAATTCTTCTCCGTAATTTGCATTACCTTCAATATTTTCAACTAAATATTCTACTTCTTCTTTTAATCCTTCTAATTCCATTTCAATGTCATTCACGCGAACGAACATAACCACATCGTTATTCATCGCTTCATGCATTGCTTCCCAGCATGTGTGCGGAATACTTATATAAATGAAAGATGATTCATTTTCTAAGATATATAAAAATGATAAATTGTCTGAGTCTACAAGTACGTGATTACGCGCACTTAACTCCTTTACCTCTATTTCACTATTTTCCGCACAAAAAATAAGAGCATTCTCTCTCTTTTCTACGCTCTTAACTTGGATTTTATTTTGCATGCTCTAACTCCTCCATCTCAACTTCCTGTCTTACTTAACAGTATTATTGTATCATAACATGGACGCAAACAAATAAAACATTGAACCAAATTTATGAAAAAGCGATAATGTGTAAAGAATTATTTTTCAAAAGGAGATTATACAATGACACAAGAAATTGAAATTGAATTCAAAAATATCGTTACAAAAGAAGAATTCGATACATTATGTAAATCGTTTTCTATTGAAGCATTTACAAAACAAGTGAATCACTACTTTGAAACACCTGACTTCTCGTTAAAAGAAGCTGGCTCTGCACTTCGTATTCGTCATAAAGGAGCAACTTATACGTTAACGTTGAAACAACCTGCAGAAATCGGTTTATTAGAAACGCATCAAGTCGTAACAGAAGACGAAGCAAAAATGATGATGAAAACAAACACAATCATTCAAGGAGCAGTAGTAGATCAATTACACAAATTACAAATTCCTGTTTCTGCTTTAACATATATGGGTAGTTTAACAACAGAAAGAGCAGAAACATTATTTAAAGGCGGAACGCTTGTCTTTGATCATAGTTTCTATTACAATCACGATGATTATGAAATTGAATTTGAAGTACAAGATGAAGAAACAGGAAAAGCTGCATTTATTCATTTATTAACGCAACATAACATACCTGTTCGCCATACAAATAACAAAGTAAAACGCTTTTTCCTTGCCAAACAAAAAAAAGCACGCTAAAGTGAAAATTCCACTAGTGAATATGTTTCACTAGTGGATACATCTCACTAAAAAAGTTTACACCCGTAGAATAAGCAAAGAATCTTTGAGAAAGCTGTTTATTTGCCCTCTCGAACATTCCATTGCTACAATAGATATACATTTCATGGAAAAAGGAGTTTATAAAGGATGAGCAAGCAACCGATGACACCATTTGAAGGAATTGGCGGTGAACAATGCATTGCAATATTAGTAGATACATTTTATTCCTATGTCAGTAAACACCCTGACTTATCTCCCATCTTCCCGGAAGATTTAACAGAAACCGCTAGGAAGCAGAAGCAATTTTTAACACAATATTTAGGTGGCCCTAATTTGTACACTGAAGAACATGGTCATCCTATGTTAAGGGCACGCCATCTTCCGTTTGAGATTACTCCAAAACGAGCAGAGGCTTGGCTATCATGTATGGAGCAAGCAATGGATGATACTGGAGTTCATGGTCATATAAGAGAGTTTGTTTTTGAACGTTTAGCATTAACCGCTCAGCATATGGTTAATACTCCAAACGAAACAGGTGAAGTGTAATGGATAAGCAGGAAGCAAAGCATATAAATATGCCATCTCCTTCCGCATGCGAGCATAAGTCTGTAGAAGCATATTTATTTATTGATCCACTTTGTAAAGATTGCTGGGAAATTGAGCCTTTTATTATTAAACTATGGCTTGAATACGGGAAATACTTCTCTATTCGTCATATCGTAACAGGAAAAGTGGATGGAACGAACGCTTCCTCACACAAATGGAATAAACCTGCTAATATTCGATTTGTGTGGGAAAAGACAACCAGTTTACAAGGTTTTTCATGTGATGGAAAGGTACATATGCAAGAAGCATCGTCAACACCATATTTAGTTTCGATGGCAATTAAGGCAGCGGAGTTGCAAGGCCGAAAAGCAGGTTCGAAGTTTTTGCGAAAACTCCAAGAATACATTTTCCTTGAAAATGTATCAAACCCTGACTGCGAACTATTACTTGCATGTGCGAAAGATAGCAATATTGATGTAGAAGAATTTAAAAAAGATCTACATTCTGCTAGTGCAAAAAAAGCTTTCCAATGTGACTTGAAATTCACAAATGAAATGCATATTACAGAAATACCTTCCCTCGTCTTTTTTCATGCGAACTCAGATGAAGAAGGTATTAAAATCGCTGGAAATTATTCCTACGATGTATACGTACAATTATTGAAAGAACTTGTAAAATGTGAAATTGAGCCAGAACCATTACCACCTTTAGAAGTGTTACTAGAAGCAACACAATTTATATCTTCAAAAGAAGTAGCATTTATTTATGATTGTCCGCAACAAGAAATTGAACGCGAACTAAAAAAATTACAACTGAAACGAAAAGTACAAATGATAGAAGTAAAATGCGAACGTTATTGGAAATGGATAGCAAAAGAAAAAGACCTGGTGTAAACACCAGGTCTTCTTCTTTACGGCTTATAAAAATATTAAAGGGGATGGGAGAAATTTTCACGTTCAAACAAAGGGGTATATGTTTGTATGTGAATTCGTTCACGCTTATTATATTACAAGATTCGACGTCAGATGACAACCCCTTTTGTCGAATTTCACACTTTTGTCACATTCTAAACGTTTTCATTTTTGAATAAGCTATAAAAAAGGTCATTTAGGAGGTTTATTTATGAAAAAATCTTATATTGCTCTTCTCTTTCTAGCTGTCATCGTTTCTTTTTTCTTGTACATCCTCTCTCTACTACAAGCTTTTCCTAAAATTATTGCCTTACCTCTTTTATTCGGAATCATCGTTATCACTCTCTCTTATTTCAATTATAAAAAACGATTCAAAGGGTTTTAATTTTAAAAATCAGTCGTAAAACTATCCTTTCAGTTAGAAAAACAAAGAAATTCACCTTTCTTTTCGACAAATATCGACATTGAATCTATTCAACAAAAAGACGAGGATACAATCCCTCGTCTTTTTTCATTACTTTTCTTCAAATAATAATGCTTCTAATTCATTTAATTTCTCTTCAAATACTTGTAGCGCCTCTTTTACTGGTTCAGGAGATGCCATATCTACTCCTGCTTTTTTCAGCACTTCAATTGGATAATCAGAGCTTCCTGCTTTTAAGAACTCATTAATATAACGTTCTACTGCTGGTTGTCCTTCTTCTAAAATCTGTTTAGATAGAGCTGTCGCTGCACTAAATCCTGTTGCGTATTGATATACGTAATAGTTGTAGTAGAAGTGTGGGATACGAGACCATTCTAAACCAATCTCTTCGTCGATTACTAAAGCGTCACCGAAATATTTCTTATTTAAATCATAGTAAATTTCCGTTAACATGTCTGGCGTAACAGCATGTCCTTCTTGTACTTTCTTATGAATAATATGTTCAAACTCTGCAAACATCGTTTGACGGAATACAGTACCACGGAACCCTTCTAAATAATGATTTAATAAATATAGACGCTCTTTCTTATCTTCTGTCGTTTTTAATAAATAATCATTTAGAAGCGCTTCATTACAAGTAGATGCCACTTCTGCTACGAAGATGGAATAATCACCATATACGTGCGGTTGTGTTTTTCTTGTATAGTAACTATGCACCGAATGACCAAACTCATGAGCAAGTGTAAATAAATTATTTACATTATCATGCCAGTTCATTAAAATATACGGATTTGTTCCATATGCACCAGATGAATATGCCCCGCTTCGTTTTCCTTTATTCTCATACACATCTACCCAGCGATTTTCATATGCCTCTTTCAAAATATCAACATATTCATCACCAAGTACGTTTAAAGATTTTAATAAAAGGTCTTGCGCTTCTTCGTATTTCACATTCATTTTCACTTCTGGTACAAGTGGTGTATATAAATCATACATATGAAGCTCATCAAGTCCTAGTGCACGCTTACGAATATCGATGTAACGGTGTAATAAATGTAAGTTGTCATTTACTGTTTCAACGAGTTGATCGTATACTGCTTCCGGAATATTATTATTGCTCAGTGCAGCTTGGCGAGCAGAATCATATTTACGAACACGCGCATTGAAATTATTACGTTTTACTGCTCCGCTTAACGTACTTGCGAATGTGTTTTTAAATTTTCCGTACGTTTCATATACAGCTTTAAATGCATCTTTGCGAACACGAGGATCATCACTTTCTAAAAACTGAATGTAACGGCCATGTGTAATTTCTATTTCTTCTCCGTCTTCCCCTTTAATAGATGGGAATTTTAAATCCGCGTTATTCAACATACCGAATGTATTGCTTGATGAACTCATTACTTCAGATGCTTCCGCTAATAAAGCTTCCTCAGCTTCTGATAATACGTGCGGGCGTTGACGTGTAATTTCTTCTAATGCATGTTCATATACACTTAAATCTCTATTTTCCTTCAAGAATGTTTGCAGTGTATCTTCTGAAATCGATAAAATTTCAGGCACAATATACGCTGTGCTACTAGATACTTGTGAATATAAATTTGTTGCACGATCATTTAATGCTTGATATACAGAGTTTGTTGTATCTTGATCGTAACGCATATGAGCATATGTATATAACTTACCTAATCGCATTGATATTTCATCTTCATATTGCAATGCCTCAAGTAAATTGTCCGCAGAGTCACCAAGTTTCCCTTTAAATTCAGTTAACTTCGGTAATAGCTCTTTAATAGCTTGGAATTCTTTTTCCCATTCTGCATCCGTTTGGAAAATATCTTCTAATCGCCACGTACTTGCTTCTTCAATCTCGTTGCGATCTGGTAATGCTTTCGCTTTGTTTTGTTCAGACATTCTTTAAGCCCTCCTTTAAATATCTCTACTTAAGTACAATTCGTTTTTTCTTATGTAATTCCTTCACAATCATTCTTTATTATATCCGCTTTTCCTCCTCTCATGTTAAAATTTGCCTCAAATAAAGATAGCGCATGTATTAAGCAAATCTCATCATGTTTCATAATTTCCTCCTCTGTTTTTAACATCACGGCATCCCTTATTTTTCGGTACGTATAAGTTCCCACTTTACGTAAAACACCTATATAGCATAAAAATGTCATATATTCAGTAACTGCCAATTTCCATATGTGCTGCGAAAAGTACGGAAGTATCCGCCTTTTCGTATACCTTTTTACATAACTACACACGTATTGAAGAGAAATACACTCTCCCACTGCAAGCTCCCCTATACACTTCATATATAGAAAAGCTTGCCATATAAATGGGTTTGTTTGAAAAGCAAATGCAGAAGGGAGTGGAACACCAATTTCAGAAGGAAAGCTCGCTGGGGTACATTTAAATTGATATAAGAGGCGTAATAATGACTTATAATTATAATTCCAAATCGGTAAGGCATTTTGGCGAAAGTTTTTCTTTCTCTTCTTCCACTCTTCACCCAATCTTTCTTTCCCGAAAGGAACAGGAGAAAAAAGCATTTCAAAAGTAGTCGCATCAGTTGGTAAATATATAGTATGTGAGAAAAAAACATTTGTAGAAAAGGGAGTGACAAATGCACATTTCATAAATGATTTTTGTTTCGGACAGAAGAAAATAAGAAGTGGCTGAGGATAAGATTGTAAGGAGAAAGCCATAAGTGAGGAAAATTTCATCCAATATGCAGATTGCTTTTTCAATTGATTTCCACCAACGATCCAAATGACCTGTATACCAGCTTGCCAATACGAATATGTTCTTTTGTACAGCTGCTCTATAGCGAGGTTTGCACATTGGTATTCAATTGCAATTTTTCTACCCGCCCTCTCTACAAAAACATCTGGTCGTTGCTTAATTTCTGGGAGGTAGTACTCTATATCCACCTGAAAGTTTTGACGTTTGAACCATCTATATAACAATTCTTTACCATGCATATGATACTTTGATTCCGCTTCATAAAAGGCAAGACATGAATCCACTTTTTTATGAGCAAAATGCCAACTTTTTTGTTTCCCTAATTTCATTTGCACTTCCTTTCCGCAAGCTACACAAAAGAATCGTTCTTGTTGACGCATACGGCGCAAAAGCTCTTCATTACAATTATAGAGTAAATGAATTTTTTCACCGTTTTCTCTTTTAGCGATAAATATCGTAATCACACCCTTTCAGCTCCTTATATTCTACAATTTGTTACAAATTCCTTTTAAAAAAGAGATGTCCCAATTTAAAATGTACCCTATAGAATAGACACTTAAAAAAAGTCTATTCTATAGGGTATTTCTTGTATAATGAGAGAAAAATGAGAATCGGAGAAATTTTAAAATGACGAAAAAATT